>NZ_JBFRFO010000008.1:0-323362 GCF_052114865.1 Hyphomicrobium sp. 2TAF46
AACCGGGAGCTAGCCACTGGGCGATGAGATCCGGCTGCGTCCAAGCCTGAAAAACGTCAGCAGCCGAGGACTCAATTCTGCGGACCATCGCGAGTGACGGCAACTTATCTCTACGATCGCTTGCCATTACGTGGCTTCGCCTTGTTTTTTGACAGCGCGAGACCGATGCGAAGAGTGGCGGTTGCACGTTTTCATCGTCGCTCCTCGCTCCGGCCTAGTGAGTTACGTCAGCAGGCAGTCGCGCGAGCGTCTCCTCGACCAGCGTCCTGGCTGAAGCAGGCAGGGGGAGGATCGGTCGGGGAGGCTCGGTACGGGCGATGTGAAGCAAGTCGGCAAGCGCATAGACGACGCGCAGGCTGGAGAACTGCTTGAACAGCTCCCAGATCGGCGCGAGCTCGGCGTCGAGTTGGCGCGCTTTCGCTACGTTTCCCTGCTGGATCGCCCTGACGATCTTCAGGCAGACGATCGGAAACAGTCCGCCCAACACGCTGTACCAAGTGTCGGCTCCGCCGATCAGCATCTCTGTCGAGTTCCAGTCGCCGCTAGAGCCGAGCGAAAAGCCGGTCGGCACTATGGCGCGCAGGTCGGCCAGATGGTGCAGCGTCTCCTCACGCGCTCCGGCCGGGTTCTTGACGGCGATAATCCCGGGCACCTTCGCAAGGCGACCGACCAGCGCTTGCGTGAAGCGGAAATGCGTGGTGCCGGGATTGTCGTAGATGACGATCGGCAGACTGCTTTCATTCGCCACAACCGCGAAATGTTCGAACACTTCGTCATCTGTAAGCGGCGTATAGGATACGGCCGCGAGCAGTCCAGCGCTTGCACCAATAGCTTTGGCATCCTGGGCGAGCTTTACCGCTTCGTCCGTCCTCAGCGCACCAACGCCGGTGATAACAGGTGTGCGGCCGGCGCTCTCATCCAGGGCGGCCTCAAGCGCCCGGCGCCGTTCCTCGCGCGTTAGATACATATAGGCGCCGGTGCTGCCGAGCAGGCCAATGGAATCGACGCGGGCTGCGCTAAGGCGAGCCACCAAGCTGCGCAGCGCGGTGATGTCGACGCGACCATCGCGGTTGCTCGGGGTAATCGGAAAGGCGGACAAACCGCTCAGAAACGACATGACATTGTTCCTGCGATCAGGGGATGGTGAAGGGGAAGCCGATGATTTTCATCTCCTGGGAGGCTTCGGCCTGTGTCCGCTTGAGGACTGAGAAAATCTCGGCTGTCGCACCAGCACCCGCCTTCTGCAATTCCTCTCCCGCGCTTTGGATTGTGATCACACGCGTCATGCGGCTCCCACAAATCCAGGCCAATAGCGGCTGTCAGGGGTGGGGCGCTTGCCGAAAATTGCCTGACCGACGCGCACGACGTTGGCGCCTTCCTCGATCGCTTCCTCGAAGTCGCCCGACATGCCCATCGATAGCTCGCTCAGCGCGGCATTGCGCTTGACGGCTTCATCACGCAAACGGCGCAACAACGCGAAGCAGGGCCGCACCTTTGCCATATCGGCACTGAACAGCGCCAAGGTCATCAGACCGCGCGGCTTTAGACGCGGAAACCGTCCGAGCGTGTCAACGAACGGTATCAGGGCATCCGGGTGCAGACCGAACTTGCTTTCCTCGCCCGAGGTGTTGACCTGGACGTAGACATCGAGAAAGCGCCCCTCCTGCTCCAGCCTGCTGTTGAGGAGATCGGCGAGTCGCAGGCTGTCGAGCGCATGGAACTCCCTGGCGAAGCGCGCGAGGTATTTCACCTTGTTGGTCTGGAGATGTCCGACGATACTCCAGTCGATATCGAGCTCGGCGAGCGCGTCGTGCTTTTCGGCCGCTTCCTGAATTCTATTCTCACCGAACGAACGGATACCTGCCTCATAGGCAAACCGCAGAATTTGAGCCGGCACCATCTTGGTGATGGGCAACAATCGCACCGAGCCGCAATCGCGCCCTGCGCGCGCGCAGGCCCTATCGATACGTTCCTCGACTGAAGCGAGATTGGCGCGGAAGCTGGAGAGCGGATCGCGGCCGAAGCGCTCCGTGTCCGCGACCGACAACCGAATATTGCCGTGATCCATAATCATTCTAATACTTCCGCATCCTATGACGGCCGGCGCGATACCCTAGACCGTCGTGCGCAACGGCGCCCGACGGTTTCGCTTGGATTCAGTCGCGAATACCGCCAAACTGGCTTATATAGAACGTCCAGTTGACGAATATTGAGGTGGTCCAGTTGAGCAAGCACAGTGCCGCGCGCTCGCAGGCCATGGGCGCACTACAGATCTACGAGGAGATCAAAGGCCAAATCCTCCGTGGGGTTTTCGAGACAGCGGGGCAATTGCCGTCGTCGCGTGCCTTGGCCCACGAACTTGGCGTCTCGCGCACGACCGTGACAGCCGCCTATGAGCAACTGCTGGCGGAAGGATTTATCGAAGTTCACCAGGGGGCACGGCCGCGTGTCGCACATTCCGTGGTGAGTGAAGCCCGGCACAAGTCGGCGTCGAAACGCTCCGTTCGGACTCGGCTCTCAGCCTATGGCGAGCACGTTCGAACGATTCCGCCATGGTCCGATAATGAGCCCGGCAAACTCGTCGTCGATTTCCGCCATGGCGACCTCGCCTCTTCCGATTTTCCGATCATGCTTTGGAAGCGCCTGATGAATAGGACGCTGGAGCAGCGTCCCGAACGGCTATCCTATGACGATCCTCGCGGATCGCGACGTCTGCGCATGGCGTTGCAAGGTTATCTCTGGCGCGCGCGGACGATCAGATGCGACGTGGACCAGATCATTATCGTCAACGGCTCGCAGCAGGGGTTGGACTTGTGTGCCAGGCTGCTCCTGGACGCCACGGACAAGTTCGTGATCGAAAACCCATGCTACGCCATGGCGCGTCAGATCTTCTCCGGCACGGGCGCCTCGCCTGTTTCTGTTCCGGTGGACGACGCTGGATTAAATACGGACCTTCTCGCCGAAGTTGATGCCCGGCTCGCCTATGTCACGCCGTCCCATCAGTTTCCGCTTGGTGGTGTGATGCCGATCTCACGGCGTCATCAATTGCTCCAATGGGCCAAGCGCCGCAACGCTCATGTGATCGAGGACGACTACGACAGCGAGTACCGCTACGACATAAATCCGGTCGCGCCCCTGCATGGTTTGGAGGACAGCGACAACGTTATTTACCTCGGCACGATCTCTAAGACACTCTCACCGACGCTGCGCATTGGTTACCTGGTTGTTCCACCTGGATTGCAGGACGTGTTCGCCACCGCCAAGGAGCTTGCGGACCGGCACTCTCCTGTTGCCGAGCAGGAAGCGTTGGCCGCCCTCATCGAGAGCGGCGCGTATGAGAGCCACGTACGCCGCGTCCGACGCTTCAATCACGAACGACGCCAGACATTACTGAACGCGCTTCGCCACCGGTTCGGGGACAAGATTGAAATCGAGGGCGCGGATGCAGGATTGCATATGGTTGTATGGTTCAAGAACCTACCGCTGTCGCTAGAGCCTGCGTTGTTGGAAAGCGCCCGCCGCGAACGCGTTGGTGTCCATTCGATCTCCAGGCTCTACGATCCGGCGTTGCCAGGCGGTCGTCCGGATCAAGTCGGGCTCGTGATGGGCTATTCGGCGTTGGACCTGAGGTGGATCGAAAGAGGGACGCATCTTCTCGCCGACGCCGTGAAGCGGGTCCGCATCGATGCTGCGGTGAAAACACGTCAGCCGAAGCAACGTTGAAAGCGCAAGTCCGTATCGACGGTCGCCAACTGACATAGAAGCTTTGGTTTGTGAAGAGCGCGACGCGTCGCCCGTCGTCACCGCGGTCGTGCTACCGGAGGCTTTTGAAGCTGAGCGCTTTCGCCATCTGATGCACAATGAACTCGCTGTTACCCTTGCTATCGGATTTGGAAATCAAAAGCAGCGCGTTTTCCGGCTCGGTCACTTGGGTCACGTCAATGAACCGACGGTGTTGGGCACGCTCGGCGCCATTGAACTTGATCTTACCCGCATGAGAATTCCTCATGGCACTGGTGCTATCGATGCGGCAGTTCGTGCCTTGGAAACAGCCTTGCGGGCGGCGTCTTGAGCAGGCGGCGATATCTTTGTGAAAGCGGACTCTCGATGCAATGGCGATTCAYGCCCACCACCTGTTAGTTCCGGGCGGTATTAATCGATGGTGTCTGTGCTCGATAAGCCAATAGGTTGGCCTTGCTCATCTTGATGCGACATGATCGAAAGCATTTCTCCGATCCGCGTAAATTTCTCGCGTGGTTTTCCCAATTTTCTGCCTCGTTGCACCTCTGCTGCATCGACACCGAACCAGTCGGAGAGCGAGACTATGCGCCCTGAGCGGCGCTTGATAATGGGAAGGACGCCCTCTAGTCCTGGCGCACGAGCTGGTACAGTCGTTGATAGATCCTCCAGCATCACATCGACAGTCTCCAAGCTATCTGCTCTGTTGCTTCCAATGATGCCGCTTGGGCCGCGCTTGAGCCAACCCGTCACAAACAAACCTGGGAGTACGACGCCATCAGCATGGACGCGGCCTGCCATGTTCGGCACGACGCCGCGGATAGGGTCGAAGGGCAAGTCCGGTATTGCAACGCCTTTGTAGCCGATGCTGCGAAAGACAAGTCCGCAGGAAAGATCTTCGCGTCGCTCGGTTGCGATGGCGCACTGGTTGAAAGGCTCTCCGTTGAGTCGGTTGTGGACAAGACGAATACGCTCAACACGATCCTCTCCGAGCAGTGCGACAGGACTTGCCTGAAACCGGAAATGGATGCGGCGACGGCTTCCGTCCGGGACGTTTGCGGTCAAGCAATGAAACACCTCGAGATTTTTTTGAGCGACGGTGCTTCTTTTGTTGGCCAATTCCGCGTTGCAGGTCTCTGATAACTCGAGGTAGGCAGGTTCTATGGTGGATATAGTGCCTGCGAGGCTCGCCAGTTCCCGCAGTTCCTTGGTTGTGAATTTTGCCTGGACCGGACCACGGCGGCCGATAATGTGTACTTCACGCACTTTGCTTTCTGCCAGCGCCTCAAGAGCATGGCCGGCTATGTCGCTGCTTTTGAGCTCGTCGACAGGTCGCATCAGGATACGGCAAATATCGGCTGCCACGTTGCCCTGGCCAATGATGACGGCGACTTCCTGACTGAGATCGAATGTGCGGTCGCGGTAGTCGGGGTGTCCGTTGTACCATCCGACAAACTCCGTGGCGGTATGGCTTCCTTTGAGATCCTCGCCTGGAATGTTCATGCGTCGATCGTTCGAAGCCCCGCATGCAAAGATGATTGCATGGTAGGCGCTCTGTAGTTCCTTGACGGTGATCTGCGATCCGACAGCGATGTTCCCCACGAAATTGAAGTGGGGAGAGCGAGCGATTTCCTCAAAGACGCGAATGGGCTGCTTGAGCTTTTGATGATCGGGAGCAACGCCGCTTCGCACCAGCCCGAAAGGTGTCGGGAGGCGCTCAAACATGTCGATCTGAATTTGAAGGGCAGACCCTAGGAGCGCCTCGGCGGCGTAGAAACCACTGGGGCCGCTACCGACGATGGCGATCTGCAGGCGCTCGCGGTCGTGCATGCACATATTCCCGATAAGAACTAAAAGCCAAGCTCGGCGCGACGTGCATCTGCGGTTGGCAAACGCTGCTGACGGTCCCTAATAACCGGGAGATCTGCTGAGCGTTGTGCGTTGATGCTGACCCAGACCGACAAAGGTTCTGGCAAGTCTAAGACATCATAAATCGCGCGAACGGGGCACGCGTCGATGCACGCGCTGCAGTCGATGCAGACATCGGGATCGATATATAGCCTCTCCGCATCGCCGTGGAAGCACGCGACCGGGCAGTGGGTTACACAATCGGTGAAGCGGCATCTGCTGCAATTGTCCGTCACGATATGGGGCATGCAGTTTTTTCCTTGGGTCAGATATTGTTCCATCGCAGTGCAGGCTCGAAGATTTTTCCGAGGCAAAGACGGGCGCACCTTTAAGGATGCGCCCCACCTTCTCGAGATCACTGATGCGTGTGGAAGATCTTGTTCACGATCACCCATTTGCCATCGATTTTCAGAAGGTTGAAAACATCGGTAAAACGATGCTGCTGCCAATTGTCGACCTCGATGCGCACATTCGCAGCTGTTCCAGCGACGTCGACTTTCACAACGCGAGGCGTCACTTTTGGAGCAGGACCGATGGAATCCGCCCAGTCGTAGATGAGCTTGATCGGCCCTGACACTAGCGTGTCGCCCAGGTAGCCGTAGACGGTCGCATTCGCATGGAAAGCAGGCTTCATCGTATCGCCTTTGCCGGCCTTTGCACCGTCGAGATACGGTTGAATTGCTTTCGTGATGTCATCGTAGTCTTGAGCAGCCGTGTTGCCCATCTGTCCACTCCAGTTCTCGCTAGTCGCGCACGCATGTGCGTCAATGCTTGCACTTAGACCCACCATGAGCGACCGCATAGATCCAACGATTGAAACGTCCCTGGTGCCGAGTGCGCTAGCGAGTAGCGGTTGTTCAATGAGTTCACATTCTGCGCCATGTGACGGCGTTCACGCGCCGAGATTTTGCAATGTCGTCTTTAAAATTCCGACAGCATTGAGAATGCTCGCCTCGTCAAGTGATGAGAAGCCGAATACCAAGACGTCGTCTTTTGAATCATCACGGAAATCGAAAGCGGCGCCGCTTCGCAGTGCATACACGCCGACACCGGCCGCACGCGCAGCGAGTTGAATTTTTTGTGCTGGTGGAAAGTGCGGCGCTAAACGCCAAATGAAATGCAGTCCACATTCCGCGCCGCTGATGTTGGTATCGCGAAATCTGGATCGAAGCTCTCGTTCAAGACAATCGCGTCTCGCCTTATAGAGCTGCCTCAGTTTTCGAAGGTGCCGCTCGAAATGACCTTCTGTGAGAAAGTCTGTAAGCACGGCTTGCTCGAGCCACGAGTGTCCGTTGCTCATCTGTGCCTTAAGAAGCCTGGCGTCGTCCCAATAGAGCCTCGGAACCACCGCGTAGCCAATTCGGAGCCCCGCGCCGATAGATTTCGAAAACGTACCCATGTAGAAGACACGTCTGCAACGGCCGAGTCCCGACAGGGAAGTGATGGGCGGCCCATCGTAGCGAAAATCGCTATCGTAGTCGTCCTCCACGATGTAGCTGTCGGTCTCCTCGGCCCAACGAAGCAACGCCAAGCGACGGCCCAGCGGCATCGTAACTCCCGTCGGAAATTGATGCGAAGGCGTCACGTACAGGAGGTTGCGAGGACTTGTGGGGAGTTGTTCGACCTTTACGCCTTCCGAATCTACAGGAATCGGAACGATTGGCTTACCCGTGCTTTTGAACAACATCGATGCACCGAGATAGCACGGGTTTTCGATGCACAATTGGGAGATGTCCGGTTGGACAAGCCCGCAGATGAGATTGAGTGCGTCCTGACCGCCGGTGGTGACAATGATTTGATCATGGGTTACGGCCATCCCGCGACTTCGACCAAGATGAGCGGCAATGGCTTCTCTAAGCTCGGGTAGGCCAGCAGGGTCGCAGTAATCGGTCAGAAACCTCGATGAGCCCCCGATCAATCGCCGATTGATCAATCGCCGCCAAATCCTGAGCGGAAAACTGTGTGGATCGGAGCGGCCCACCCAGAAATCATAGCGGGGCCGATCGTTTCCACCCCCGGGAGATCCTGCAAAACATAACAATGGATCTGCACTACCCGGCAATGGACCATTGGATCGCGCGCTGTCGCTCGGAACGGACAGCATGTCATCAGGAAGCGTAGAGCTGACGAAGGTTCCGGCAGTGCCGCGCGATTCAACGTAGCCCTCCGATGCGAGGCGGTCGTAGGCCAAGGTCGCGGTGTTGCGAGATATCGAGAATCGCTCAGATAGGAGCCGGCTAGGTGGGAGCGCCATGCCCGGCTTTAGAAGCCCGTCCAGTATCATTTGGCGGATCTGCTCAAATATCTGGACCTGAAGAGTCCGATCCAGATCGGGCTCGAGATGCAAAGGCAGTTCCATACGGCCCTCACCTGACAATTGCACGATACGAACCTTGGCACCAAATTTAGCGTGCTTTCGCGCCCATTCTTAGTGCCAAGTCGACGATCGTCTATGGTGCCAAGGCGAGCAATTTTGCAATGGCCTCAAGTGCGCGGAGGTTCTTGGATCTACACCCCTTCGTGAATTCCGTCAGTGTTCAGGGTCCAGACCTTGAACCAAAGAGTTTGCAGGAGGCGCCGATGAACGAGCATGTCACCAATCAGACATTTTATGGCGGGTGCCCGCACGACTGCCCAGACACCTGCTCTATGGTGTTCGAGGTCGACCAGTCGGGGAAGCTGTTACGGGTCCGAGGAAATCCAGACCACCCAATTACCCGCGGTGGCCTATGCGTAAAATTGAAAGATTACGAGCAGCGCCACTATCATCCTGACCGAATCCTCTACCCTATGCGCCGCGTTGGTCCGAAGGGTGCCAAGCAGTTCGAAAGGATCACCTGGGACGAAGCGTTGGATGAGATTACAACGCGTTGGAAGGATATCATTGCTAAGTACGGATCTCAGGCCATCATCCCGTACAGCTATCTCGGTCATCAGGGTCTTGTCCACGGATTGAACGGCGGAGATGCGTTCTTCAATCGGTTAGGCGCGACAGTTTGCGAGCGCACTTTTTGTGGAGAGGGCTCTTGTACTGCCTGGCTACTCACGCTGGGGCCGACTGCCGGCCTTGATCCGGAAAGCTACATCCATTCCAAGTACATCGTTATCTGGGCATGTAACAGTGTCAGCACAAATCTGCACCACTGGGCCATTGTTCAAGAGGCCCAGGCCAAAGGTGCGAAAGTCGTCGTGATCGATGCCTACGCATCCAGAACTGCAAAAGGTGCGGACTGGCATATTTGTCCGAAGCCCGGCACGGATGGCGCGCTTGCGATGGCAGTCATTCACTCGATCATCGAGCAGGGGCTCGTAGATCAGGACTACGTTAGCAATTACACATTGGGTTTTGAGGAACTCAAAGAGCGTGCGAAGACACGCACGCCAGAATGGGCCGAAGCGATCACGGGCGTTTCAGCAGCGGACATCCGGAAGCTTGCGTATGAACTTGCCATCGCGCAGCCGGCTGCAATCCGAATGGGTGTCGCGCTTGAACGACATTACGGTGGCGGCCAAACGATCCGTGCGGTTTCTTGCATCCCGGCCCTGACAGGGGCTTGGCGTCATGTTGGCGGCGGCATTACGCAGTTTCCGGTCTGGGAGCACCCTTACAAGTTCGACGTCATCTGTCGTCCAGATCTCATTCCAGAGGGTACTCGCGTCGTGAACAATCTGCAGATTGGGCGCGCGCTTACTGGCGAGATAAAGCTCGACCCTCCTATCATGTCGATGATGTGCTGGAATTCAAATCCGGTCACACAGGCCCCCGAAACCGACAAAATCGTGCAAGGCCTGATGCGGGACGATCTATTCCTCGTCTCGGCGGAACACTTCATCTCCGACACCGCCTCGTATGCGGACATCGTTCTTCCTGCTGCGATGGGCGCGGAGATGGAAGACATGATCCTGTCTTGGGGCCACCTACATCTCACTTACAATAGCAAGTGTGCCGTCTCGCCAGGCGAGGCCCTTCCGAATAATGAAATTTTCCGCCGACTAGCCGCGCGCATGGGTTTCCAGGAGGAGAACTTCAAATGGTCCGACACTGAATGCTTGCAGCATTACGTCGATTGGGATTCGCCTGCCTGTGAGGGCATTACCCTCGACTACCTCAAAGAGAAGGGCTTTGCGCGCCTTAAGGTCGGTACCAAAGACGATCGCGCGCGCCATCGTGAGGGCAACTTTCCGACACCGTCCGGGAAATGCGAGTTCTTGGTTGAAGGGGCCAAGAATTTCGTCGCTGGGCCGTTCCGGCAGATGTACGAGGGTTTCCAACCGGGTGAAGATCTCGATCCTTTGCCCGACTACCTTCCAGGCCGTGAATCACCAGCTACCAATCCGGAACTCGCGAAGAAATATCCACTCAGCATCGTTTCTCCAAAAAGCCACGGGTTCCTGAACTCCTGCTACGCCAATATGGATAGAAAACTTCGGGCTCAGGGCGAGCAGTTTGTCATGATCAATGCAACAGATGCATCAGCACGCGGCATTAGAGACGGCGATCGAGTACAAGTGTCGAATAGCCGAGGTGCTTTCAAGGGCGTCGCGCGAATAACAGGCGATGTCAATTCTGGCATTGTTGTTGCGACGCTCGGATACTGGCGTCAGCTCAACGACGGGACTGTCAACAGTATCAGCTCGGCGGAATTTACGGACATGGGTCACGCCCCATCGTTCTCCGACAATCTTGTTGAAGTCGCGCTGGCGAATTAGGCAGCGGGTACGGAGTGGTAGACTCGCGGGGAATCTCCCCGCGGGTCTGATTGAACATCGTTGTTCACTCTCTCCACTCAACAGCGCAGTCAATGGCTTGAATCTACGCCAGCTGGCGCGATTTTCTTAGAACCCGATAGCCGTTCCTTGCTGGAGACCGTCATCATAAACTGTCTCGCGTGCCAACTTTGCAAGCTCAGCGCACATCGCATCGTATTGGCTTACATGAACGTAGAGCCGTTTTAGCGCCAAACAGACCTGTCCAGTATTGAAGAACGCCGCCGTCTGGAGCAGGCGAAATTCAAGGGCCGCGTTCCCGGCGGCGACTATGAGGGCTATGTCGATGCCCATGTGCGCCGGCTCATTCATTTTCCTAATGAACAAGTTCCTAATGAACAAGGAGCGGCTATTTTCGCGCGTAGCAGATCAAGGGATGCGCGATGGCCAACGTGACCGAACAAACCGGGAAAAAGAAGAACCCCCTATGTAGCGGGCGCGTTGTGCGGCCTTGCTGCCGTCAGCATTTGGGCCGGCTGGATGGCCATCACCAGGTTAGGGGTGACCACCTCACTTACGGTCTACGATCTAACGATGCTCCGCTTTGGAACGGCCGGGCTTCTGCTGCTTCCCGTGCTTTTCCAGAAAGGGTTGGCGCTTGAACGCCTTGGGTGGTGGCGGCTGGTCGTGCTTGTGTTCGGAGCGGGGGCACCATACTCACTTGTCGCAGCAAGTGGTCTTCGTTTTGCGCCGGCCGTTCATGGCGGCGTCCTCATCCCCGGAGTGATGCCGCTGTTTGTGGCACTCTTGTCGGCGGTATTCCTCAAAGAGACATTCTCGGCCAGACGGAAGGCCGGCTACATTCTAATCGGCTTTGGGATCATCGTAGTCGCTGGCATCCAAACGCTGATGTCATCCGAAGGCCGAATACTCGGACCTCTCCTGTTTCTTTCGGCTGCGTTTATGTGGGCCTGCTATACGGTTACTCTAAGACAGTCTGGATTGGCTCCATTGCACGGAGCGGCAATCGTGTCGGTCGGATCGGCCGTCCTATTCTTGCCGGTATATCTCGTCGTAAACGGCTTTCGCGTTCCCGCCGCTCCGCTTTCGGACATTCTCTTCCAAGCCACGTTTCAGGGTATTGCCGCAACTGTTCTTTCTCTATTTCTGTATGGCAAGGCGATAACAATCCTTGGCGGATCGGCGGGAGCGGCATTCGGAGCGCTTGTGCCCGCGCTTGCGGCGTTACTAGCCATCCCAATCATGCATGAAATCCCATCGACGACAGATTGGGTCGGTGTGCTCGCCGTTTCGCTCGGGGTCTATCTCGCCAGCGGCGGGCCGTTGCCACAGCGCAAACGACTTTCCTGATCGTCTTTCAAGAATCCTTGCCGCTATTGAAGGCTCATGCTGCTTGTGGTTTTTCGAAACGCTCGAATTGTTCGCTGCGAGGTGGGCCTCGTCTCCGACCCTGCAGCTGCGCGACTGTCTCACGCGATTTTTTGGTTCAGTTTCGCTGCCACCTCGTCACAGCGCTTCATGGCCCAGCAAAGGTCAGGAATTTCTTCCGCGATGGCGCATTCATAGACTTGCGCGAGGCCGATCCGCAGCTGGTAGCAACCCAGCACCAGCGTATCGTGGGAGAGGTCGGGGAAATGGTCCTCAAGGAAGCACGCTTGCGCTTCCATGCAGGCAAGCCATGGACGCCAAAAGAAGATGCTAGCAACGTCATATAGAGGATCACCGAACATCGCCTCGCTCCAATCGATGACACCCGTGATTGTCACGCCATCAGTCAGGACGTTGTTTGACCCAAAATCCGCGTGAACCAGCCTTCGTGTTTCCGGGCATCGTAACAACAGGTCTTGTAACTTGCTCATATGCTCTGCGCACCAGCGCGAGCTCACCAGCGCATTGACGCGGCTCCAGTCATACCGATGTGGGTCGGCGACTGCCGCCAAGAAATCCCTCCAGTGCGTGTGTTCACCGACGCCACGGGAATCGAACGGACCGAAGCCTGTTGTCTCGGGAAGTGGCGCATCGGCGATCGCCTGCATGGCTTGGGCCACCGCCGCGGTCACGCCCGGCAACGCGGCTGGCGCCAGGTCCTGCAGTGTTACGCCTGCCGCACGCCTTGAAATGCAATATGGCAGATCTTCTGTCTCACCTATCAAAACTATTTCGGGAATCGGCAGAACGGCTGACCCGAACTGTTGATAGCAATATGCATCCTTATGGAATCCTGACGGGGATCGGTTTGCGCGGACGATGAACTCCTCGCCACCGACACGAATGCCGAAAGCCAGCGACTCCTCACCTGGGGAAACGCGGTGCACGGCGGACACATAACCAAAGTCGCGTGTCACAGCCGCCAATATGGTGTCTTCGGAGATTGCAGGTCTCATAACTTCCTCCCTGTTGAATGCTTGCGGCCCAGCAAAGCTGTTGCGATTCGGGTTTACGATGCGATCGAAGCCGGGCTCGCCGATCTGGACGATTCAGCCCTCAAAGAGCGTATGGCCGGGCTCAAAGCGATTCGGAACCAGGCCAAAGCCGATGCCGAACGAACCCAGGCGCCGCTCGACAGCACCGGCAACCAGGCGATCACGCTGGATATGGTTGAAACCATCTCCAGGGCGGCTCGCGATGGACTGCGGCTGGAAGGAGGCGGCTATCGGCGGGATCACCTACGCGCCCTGGCGCAGCGCGTAGAGGTCGCGGACAGCGAAGTTCGCATCATGGGATCGAAATCGGAACTGCTACGCACGCTTGTTGCCGCTTCTAGCGGGAAATCGGCGGCATTCGGCGTTAGTGGTTTTGTACTGAAATGGCGCACCCGGCAGGATTCGAACCTGCGACCTTCGCCTTCGGAGGGCGACACTCTATCCAGCTGAGCTACGGGTGCCTTCGGCGAGACTGATAGCCCATTCGTCGATGGGCCGCAAATGCAGTCACCTGCGGCCCGGTAACCTATAAAGTGGACGGCGCACGTGTGGCGCCCGTGGCGCACCACACGCCTGCGACGCGTTCCGAGGTGCTACAACCCTCAGTAACGGCAGGGTTTGGCGACGACCACGCATTTCGCGAGCAGGATCGCGCCCTTCTTACAATCCCACTGCTTGCCTTGCGCGTTCCAGAAGTCGGAATAACGGGGGCCATAGAGGCTGCGGACCGTCCGTCTCCAGTTTTCGCGGGCCTCGATTCGGGCCTTTTCCGAACCCGTTCCGAGAATACCGGTCGCGGTCGCGACGCCCTCGACCGGGGCGCGGCAGCGAGGCAACGCGTTTGCCTCGACAACGCCGAAAGTTGAAACGATGGCCGCCGCAGCGGCGAGAAGGCCTGCAAATTTGACGGTCGTGCGCATGACAAATAGTCTCCCCATAGCGACGGTTTGCAACTATGCCGGCCTGCATCCTACATAGGTGCTGACGGACATCAGCCATGGGGCAGAGGCAGCTGTCAACGGACCGCCGGTCCCAATGGGCAGATTGATCCGCTAGCATGCGATAATGGCTGCGGTTTCGCCGGGAAACGTGTTTTCTGGGACAATCTCGCGACCTATTAATTGCCGCGCACGAAGTCATCCGGTCGGCCTCGCGCCATGGCCAAAAGAGCAAAGATGCAGCAGAAAAAAGTCGATCAACCGCCAGTCGAGGGCGCTGCGGAAAAAGTCCCGGTCATCAAGGGAAGCCACGTCTACCTGATTGATGGCTCGGGCTATATCTTCCGTGCGTTCCACGCGCTCCCGCCCTTGACGCGCCCGTCCGACCGGTTACCTGTGGGCGCCGTGCACGGCTTCTGCGCCATGCTCTGGAAACTCCTGCGGGAGTCGAAGGCATCCGAAGCGCCGACGCACATCGCCGTCATCTTCGACGCCGGGCGCGAAACGTTCCGCAACGATATCTATCCCCAATATAAGGCGCATCGTCCGCCGCCGCCCGAGGAGCTGCTTCCGCAGTTCCCGCTCATTCGCGACGCGGTGAAGGCCTTCAACGTCGCCTGCATCGAACTCGACCGCTATGAAGCCGACGATCTGATCGCCACCTACGCCAAGGTTGCCGTGGAAGCCGGCGGCGATGTCACCATCGTGTCATCCGACAAAGACCTCATGCAACTCGTCCGCCCCGGCGTCACGATGTTCGACGGCATGAAAGCCAAGCGCATCGGCCGCGACGAGGTCATCGAGAAGTTCGGCGTGCCGCCGGAAAAGGTCATCGAGGTTCAGGCGCTTGCGGGCGATTCGATCGATAACGTTCCGGGCGTGCCGGGCATCGGCATCAAGACGGCGGCAGAGCTTATTTCAACGTATGGCGATCTCGATTCCCTGCTGGCGCGGGCGGGCGAGATCAAGCAGCCCAAACGGCGCGAGAAGCTCATCGAATTCGCCGAGCAGGCGCGCGTTTCCCGTCAGCTCGTTCTTCTGAAAGAGGACGTGCCGCTCGAGATCGAAATCGCTGACCTGGGCGTTCGCGACCCGAAGGCCGATTCGCTTCTTGGCTTCCTTCGCGAAATGGAATTCAGCACGCTCACCAAGCGCATCGCCGAAGGTTTGGGCGCCGAGCCCCCGCCGCCGCTTGCGGTTTCGGTTGGCTCGAGCATCAAGCCCAAGCCGCAGGCGACGTCGGATCAGATCGAAGCGCTGGCTGAAGAAACGTCGTTCGAGGAAGCGACACCGGCAGCAGCCGTCGCCGCCGGAAGCGCAATCGCACGCGGGAAGGCGATCGACCGCACCAAGTATGAAACGGTCGTGACGCGCGCAGAACTCGAGAAATGGATCGTCAAGGCCCGTGCAGCAGGTTTCGTTGCCTTCGATACCGAAACCACCGACCTCGACGCGACGCGCGCCGGCTTGGTCGGCATTTCGCTGAGCGTCGCGCCGGGAGAAGCTTGCTACATCCCGCTCGGCCACACGGGACCGAGCAACGATCTTTTCGGCGGCGATGACAACCGTCCGCCCCAGCTTGCAATCAACGAAGCCTTGGATCTTCTGCGTCCGCTGCTCGAGGACGCGTCAGTTCTCAAGATCGGCCAGAACATCAAGTACGATGCACTGGTGATGAAGCGTTACGGCATCGCCGTGGCGCCGTTCGACGACACGATGCTGATTTCCTACGCGCTCGATGGCGGCCGCAACGCCCACGGCATGGACGTGCTCGCGGAGCGCCACCTCGGTCACGCCTGCATGACGTTCGCGCAGGCGATGGGCCAGGCTCCAGGCGCCAAGAAGTCCGAAAAGACGTTCGCTGCCATGCCTCTCGACAAGGCGACAGAATACGCCGCCGAAGATGCGGACGTGACGCTCCGACTCTGGAAGTTTCTGAAACCGCGCCTCGCCGCAGAGCGCGTGACGACGGTTTATGAGACGCTCGAGCGGCCGCTCGTTCCCGTCATCGTCGCGATGGAACACGCGGGCATCAAGGTTGATCGCGATATCCTCGCGCGGCTGTCGAGCGCGTTCGCGCAGCGCGCCGTTCGGCTCGAAGAAGAAATCAACGGGCTCGTCGGACACAAATTCAATCTCGGCTCGCCGAAGCAACTCGGAGAGCTGCTGTTCGACCGGCTGAAGCTGCCCGGCGGCAAGAAGACGAAGACTGGCCAATGGGAAACCCGCGCCAATCTGCTCGACGAACTTGCAGCCAATGAGGAACTCGACGGCGACGCCCGCCGGCTCATCAACACGATGCTTGAATGGCGCCAGATCTCGAAGCTCCGCTCGACCTATACCGACGCGTTGCCGGAGTTCATCGATCCCGCCACCGGCCGCATCCACACGAGCTACGCGCTCGCTTCGACGACGACGGGCCGCCTCGCTTCATCCGATCCCAATCTGCAGAACATCCCAATCCGCACGAAGGAAGGCCGGGAAATTCGCACCGCCTTCATCGCCGATAAGGGCATGAAGCTCATCTCGGCCGACTACTCGCAAATCGAGCTGCGCGTTCTCGCCCACGTCGCCGACATTCCGCAGCTGAAGAAGGCTTTCGCCGAAGGCCTCGACATTCACGCCATGACGGCGTCCGAAATGTTCGGCGTGCCGATCAAGGATATGCCGGGTGAAGTCCGCCGCCGCGCCAAGGCGATCAACTTTGGCATCATCTACGGCATCTCGCCCTTCGGCTTGGCGAACCAGCTCAGCATCAGTCGCGAGGAAGCAGGCGACTACATCAAGACCTATTTCCAGCGCTTCCCTGGCATCCGCGATTACATGGACGCAACGAAAAAGTTCGCGCACGAACACGGGCACGTCGAGACGATCTTCGGACGGAAGGTCCACTATCCCGAGATCAACACGAAGAACCCGTCGATGCGTGGTTTTCTCGAGCGCGCTGCGATCAACGCGCCGATCCAAGGCTCTGCCGCCGACATCATCCGGCGCGCGATGATCCGCATACCGGATGCGCTCGAGAAGGCGAAATTGGATACGGCCCGCATGCTGCTGCAGGTGCACGACGAACTCGTTTTCGAGGTGGCCGAAGCCGACGCACCGAAGCTGATCGAGGTCGCGCGCCGCGTGATGGAAACGGCAGCAGAGCCCGCCGTCAAACTATCGGTGCCGATCCACGTCGATGCGAAAGCCGCAAACAACTGGGACGAGGCGCACTAATCATTCGCCGGCGGCGGAAGGCGGATGCTTGCCATTCGCACCGTTGAGCGCGCCGTTCGTTGCGGGCGAACGCCAATCGGGCGCGACGTCCGGCGCATCCTTCAGCACGCGGTAGGGCTTCGGCATGCGCGTCGTCTGGCTGCCGGTCAGCCGCTTGTAATTGATCGTCCGCATGAATTCGCGAATGCGCGGCTGAATTTCCGTGCGCCAGCGCGTGCCGTTGAACACGCCATAATGGCCGACGCCCTGCTGCACGTAGTGGACTTTCTCATCTTCGGGAACGCCGAGGCAGAGATCGTGCGCAGCTTCCGTTTGCCCGAGGCCGCAGATGTCGTCACGCTCGCCTTCGATCGTCATCAGCGCCGTCTTTTGGATCGCCGAGCAATCGACGAGCTCGCCACGATGCATCAGTTTTTTGTCGGGCAGCAGATGGTCCTGGAACACCGTTTTGACGGTCTGCAGATAGAACTCGGCGGTCAAATCCATGACCGAGAGATATTCCTCGTAAAAGGTCTGGTGCTGGTTGACGCTATCGCAGTCGCCTTTGACAAGATTGTTGAAGAGGTCGACGTGAGCGTTCATGTGCCGCTCGAGGTTCATCGTCATGAAGCCCGTGAGCTGCATGAAGCCCGGGTACACCGGCCGCATGAATCCCGCATGCGGAAACGGCACGGTCGAGATGACGTTCGACTCGAACCATGAAATCGATTTCTGCGCTGCGAGGTCGTTGACCTTCGTCGGGTTGCGGCGCGTGTCGATGGGGCCGCCCATCAGCACGAGCGACGCCGGTTGACACGGTTCATCGCGCGCGGCCATTACCGCGGCAGCGACGAGCGCCGGAACCGCAGGCTGGCATACCGCCATGACATGCGTGTTCGTGCCGATGAAACGCATGAAGTCGATGAGGTAATCGACGAAGTCGTCGAAATCGAAATGACCGGCCGCAAGCGGCACGTCACGCGCATCCGCCCAGTCTGTGATGTAGACGTCGTGCTCGGGAAGCATGGCTTCGACCGTGCCGCGCAACAGCGTCGCGTAGTGGCCGGACATCGGCGCGACGATCAGGACTTTCGGGTCGTAGCGCTTGCCCGTTTCCGATTGGTCGCGTTCGAAATGGAGGAGATTGCAGAAGGGCTTGGAGAGAACGACGTTTTCGCGGATGGGGACTGTAAGTCCCGCGAGCTGCACGCTCTTGATGCCGAATTCGGGCTTTCCGTACCGGCGCGTGATGTTCTCGAACACCTCGCATGCCGCGATCATGTTCTTTCCGGCGGCCGTGTAGCTCATGGGGTTGAGGGGCCATCCGAGCGTTTGACGGAGCGCCTGCACACCGAATCGGACAGGGGACATGAACGCATGGGCCATTTCATAGGCGTAATAGTTCATATCGGTCGCAAGTCCTTGTGTTAAAAAAGGATTTCCTACTGTCCGTTTGATCGCATGGCAACACGTTGTTGCTGCACTGCGTCAGTATAGAACGAATATACATTGTCACAATCTAGAAAAGCTTTGCTTGCCTAATGATAAGGCAGGCTTATGCAGGAAAGGTACACTTGCAGGCAGCATGTCCGCTTGCGCATTTCTGCTGCGTCGCATCAATCAGATTGACGCGCGCCCTTCACGGATAGTTCCCGGAAGACCACAAGGCAGAGTGCAGCGAGAACTCGGAGCAGCATGTCGTCAGACCCGTCACCGTCATCAGCGACAATTTTTCACCGCTCGTGGGTCCGGCGCTTTGTCGACGTTGCGCCCGGAGAGATCGGGGCGCTTCTTGCATCGTTCGCGATGTTCTTCGCATTGCTGTCTGCCTATTACATCATTCGGCCCGTACGCGATGAAATGGGCGTAGCGCTTGGCAAAGACTCTCTGCACCAGCTTTTCACCGTCGTCTTCGTGGTGATGCTCGTTCTCGTGCCGCTCTTCGGTTTCGTCGCCACGCGTTTCCCGCGCCGCTATGTGCTTCCCTCGATCTACGTCTTCTTCGCCGCCAACCTCGTGATCTTCTGGCTGGTGCTGAAAGCGTCGCCCGAGGATCGTTGGGCAGCGGGATCGTTCTTCGTCTGGGCAAGCGTCTTCAATCTCTTCGTCGTGTCGCTCTTCTGGAGCCTGATGTCCGAGCTCTGGTCGCACGAAGAGGCGACGCGGCTTTACGGCTTCATCTCCGCCGGCGGCACTGCTGGCGCACTCGCCGGCCCCTTGGTGACGCAAGGCCTGGTGCGGATCTTCCAGCCGGTCGATTTGATGCTCGTGTCGTCGGCGCTCCTGGTCGCCTCGATGCTGGCGAGCTTGCAATTGCGCCGTCTGCGTCCGGCGGAAGCGAAGGGAAGCGCAGAACCCGCCGGCGGCGGCATACTCGACGGTGCAATGAAGGTGTTCACGAACCCGATGTTCGCGCGCATAGCGCTTTTCATCTTCATCGCGAACATCATCGGCACGTTCTTTTATTTGGAGCAGGCGCGGCTTGTCGCGGCGTCGATTGCAAACAGCGCCGACCGAGTGCTGTTCTTCTCCAGCCGCGACCTCGCCGTCAGCGTCGTCACCTTCCTGATCGAAGTGTTCGGCACCGCTCGGATTTTGCGCCGCTTCGGCGTGACGGCCGCACTGCTCGCGTTGCCCGTGACCGGCGCGATCGGCGTGCTTTTGCTGACGTTCGACGCGGCCCTTTGGATCGTCGCCGCCGTGATGGTCGCCGAACGGATCGTATCGTTCGCGCTTGCCAATCCGGCGATCAAGGTGATCTACACGCTCGCCACGCCCGCGGATAAATACAAGGTGCAGAATTTCATCGACACGGTCGTATTCCGCGGTGGCGACGCAACGTCCGGATGGCTTTATGCGCTTGCTGGCGGCAGCCTCGGATTTGCCGGAGGAGCAACCGGCGCAATCGCCGTCCCGATGGTCGTCGCGTGGCTCTGGATCGCGAGGCGCCTCGGCGCCAATCACAAGGAGCGCGTCGCCGAACTTTCCGCTGGCGACTGAATCCCGTTACGTCACGGGAGAGCACTGCGGTTGAAGGCAGCGCGCAATCCGTCGTTCAATTAGCGTCCACCGCGACGAGGAGGACCGCCGCTCGTGCGCGCAGCGCCCGTCTGTTCGCCGCCGCCAGCGCCCGGACGACCGTCCTTGTGACGGAAGTTGATGCGGCCCTTGGTCAAGTCATAAGGGGTCATCTCGACCGTCACGCGGTCGCCTGCGAGAATGCGGATGCGGTTCTTCTTCATGCGCCCCGATGTGTAGGCAATCACTTCATGCCCATTGTCGAGTTTCACGCGACAGCGGGCGTCTGGCAGAACTTCGTCCACCACGCCCTCGAACTCGAGCATCTCTTCTTTCGCCATTCGATCTCCCGAACTTCTTTGTTTGATAACCGGATAAGAAAAGCGGGGAGCAGCCGAGCTGCTCCCCGCATGAGTGGAGTGGCCTCGAAAACCTTAGAGCGGACGGAGGTTTACGGCAGCGATCTTGCCGTTACGTCCACGCTCGGTTTCGAAGTAGATCTTCTGGCCTTCGCGGAGCGACTGAAGACCGGCTCTCTCAACTGCGGAGATGTGAACGAAAACGTCGTTTCCACCTTCTTCCGGCTGAATGAAACCGTAGCCCTTCTGGCCATTGAACCACTTCACAGTCCCGTTCGACATCAATTGCCTCCAAAGCAAACATGCACGCTCCGGCAGAATGACCGGAGTGAATCAAATCGCGCGATGGAGACGTCTTAGGGCAGGCGGTAGCGCTGTCGAAGAGTAAGCCAAGGCGTGTTCGATGGCGACCTATATGCCTTGCAAATTCAAGAAAGGCAAGATCGTCGCAGGCGGCCGGAGGGCTACCGGAACATGCTTCAGAGCCCTGAAATGCATGCTCTTTCACCATTCTGTCGACAACGCCTGATTGAAAATAAGGCGTACTGCACGGACCGCCTCGAGCCCTCAGGTACGCCCGCTCGGACGGTTAAGAGCCACGAACCGAGCGCCGACGTCGACATGGATATGGTCCATGTCGTTGTAAGTCATGGTGCCCCCGTTCTTATGATTGGCGATCAGCCATTGCACCACTTCGGCTTTCCGTCCCGGAACGCGGAAGTCGATCGCCTGTCCCGATGCATGCTTCGAGGGATGGTTCGTGCCTGCGATCTTGGCGCCGGGACGGCAGGTCGACACGATCTGGACGTTGTTGAACTTGCTGCGGATTCGCGCGAGGAGGTTACGTGCTTCCGATGTCAGGCACGTGATGCTGTCGCCGGTCGATCTGACGTTGCGGCTGGTCATCGCCCGGTCCCTGAGGCGGTATCCGTCGCCATTGTACGATCTTGCGTCGACCAAGCTCGGCGCCGTCGTTGTGGCAAGTCCAAGAGAAAGCACAGCAATAGTTGATCCCTTACGCATGGGAGGTCCTCGTGATTGATGATGTGAAATGGCCAATCGACGTCGGCCCGCTTCCATGCGGAGGCGGCTTGGGACGAGCGCGAAGCTCATGCGGCGAAGTGATTGGAATGGGCAAGGGACCGCGAGCGCCAGCCCCCCGGAGCGCCTCACGACCGTGATCTCGATGAGACCGGAGATGCCCTGTCGCCAAGGACAAGTTGCATCGTTTGTGCGGCGTCTACTGAAAGCCTGACGCGATCGGCCAAAATAAGGCGTGTTGTATCGCCCTGAGTAAAACCGTTGCTTCCCGCGAACAGCCCTGTGGCCGAAATCCGCAAATCGAGTATCGGGCCATGGCGTAGTTGGCAAAGGCAATGTAGCAAGGGGCGTGAGGGGCGCTTTGCGCAAAAGGGGATAGTCGGGGAAGGGGACGACCATGAATGTCTTGAAGAGTATCGTTTTGGGCTTCATCGCCGGGGCGATTGCGGCAGCCACCGCCCAGGAGGCGATCAGTTGGATATTCGTGCACTATTGGACTGGCTGGGACGCCGTGCCCTGGAGCACTGCACCTGTGCCGAGCCTGCTCGTGCCGACAGTCGAATTGCCTTGGATCGTCGGCACCGCATTGACCGGCGGCCTCTGGGGCGCGCTGTTCGGTCTGATCCTCGGTTGGAGACCTCAGGGCATGATGACCATTCGTGGCGCCATCCTCGGCCTCTTCGGGCCGGGCCTCATCAGTGCGTTTATCGTGATACCTTATCTCGCGCATCGGCCGTCGCCGCTGCTCGAAGGCAACCTCGACGTCAGCCAGGTCGTCCCGATCCTCTGCATTTCAGCCGGCTTCGGCGCAGTTGCGGCTTGGCTGTATGGCCTCTTCAGCTGGGGTCGCCTGCCCTGACATAGGATCCGATAAGAGCCGGAACGACGTTCCGGCTCTCGACGGCGCAACTCGCAATCGGCGCGGCGGCCATGCTCCGCACGCGGTCGAATTTTGCCGGCAACGCGCCGAGGCGCCCGAGACATTTGCGCCGTCAAGCGCCCGCCTCACTGGCGGTTGTCCTGCGGAATGCCTAAGTTCAAAGGCGTGGCGCCAGGAACGCGGCGGCCGAACAAAGGACATCCGTCGTGAAAACACCTTTGGTCGTCATCGGCATCGCTTTTGCTATGGCCGCGGTCGCTGCAACTTCGCAGGCATCCGCCGGCCACGCTGCAAAGAGCAAAGAGAAAGGTTGGCGTGCGCCGCCGCCGTACGAACGCGCCGAACGCGATTGTACGCCGATCAACGGCCGTTTCGGATACTACGGCAATCCCTGGTGCGACACCGGCTCGAGCCGTCCGCCGGATATCGAATTTCGTGAGCGTCACAGGCTGCGGTATCGCTAAGCTGCGAAGTGCCCGGAGGGTTTCCTTTCGGTTAGTCGCTCGCTCTCGCCTGCGCGCGCGCTTTCAGCCGATCGAGTAGCCAGACACGCACGGCGCTCGAAAGCCCCGCTTCGCCGCGCCCCTTGTCGATGGAGCTGATCAAGTTCGCGATGGTCGTGCCGTCTTCCGCGGCAGCTTCCTTCAGTGCGATCCAGAACGCCTCCTCGAGCGAGACCGACGTTCGATGCCCCTGGATCGAAAACGAGCGCTTCTCAGGCCTCATTTAAGAGGCTGTGCCGGGATCGATATCGTCGCTGTCGTCGGAGCCGCGATTGTCGTCGCGCCGCGCCCTGTCGAGTTCCGTCTGGGACTTGCGATGTTGCGCGTCGGCCAGACTGCGTTCCGACTTCGATTGCCCGAACTTAATCCGGTTCTCTTGTGCCTCGCGTTCGCGGTCGGCGCGCTCGCGGGCTTTTCGGACCTTGTTGAGATTGATGATCTCGGCGGTCATAAAATGCACTCCGCAAAGGATGCAAATCACATCCAGAGTTTCGGCCATTTTATCTGCAGCAATGCAAATCCGTCAAACGGCGACGCGGCACTCGCTGCAGCAAGCGCCGTTCGGTCGCGATAAGGGCGTCAATGTAAGTCTCTCCGCGAATGCATCGAACATAGCAGAGAGTGCCGAAAATCGTTTGCGTCACTCGGGACCGATCATCTTCTCCGGCCGGACGATCTCATCGAACTCCTTGTCCGTCACATAGCCGCCGCCGACGGCTTCCTCGCGCAGAGTTGTCCCCTTCTTGTGCGCAGTTTTGGCGATCTTGGCAGCATTGTCGTAACCGATCTTCGGAGCCAAAGCCGTGACGAGCATCAGCGAACGCTCGAGACCCGCCTTGATGTTGTCTTCCCTCGGCTCGATGCCGGCGACGCAATTGTCGGTGAACGATACCGACGCATCGCTCATCAAGCGGACGGACTGCAGGAAGTTGTAGGCCATTACGGGATTGTAAACATTGAGCTCGAAATGTCCCTGGCTGCCGGCGAACGAGATCGCGGCATTGTTGCCGAAGATCTGAATGCAAACCTGCGTCAACGCCTCGCACTGTGTCGGGTTAACCTTGCCCGGCATGATCGACGAGCCCGGCTCGTTTTCCGGCAGCGAAAGCTCGCCGAGGCCCGAACGCGGACCCGAGCCCAGCAGCCGGATGTCGTTCGCGATCTTGAAGAGCGACGCGGCGACCGTGTTGATGGCGCCGTGCGAGAACACCATCGCATCGTGCGCGGCGAGGGCCTCGAACTTGTTGGGCGCGCTCTTGAACGGAAGCCCTGTGATGGTCGCGATGCGCTCGGCAACTTTCTCCGCGAAGCCGATGGGCGCGTTGAGACCCGTGCCGACAGCCGTGCCGCCCTGGGCCAGTTCCATCAGCGCCGGAAGCGTTTGCTCGATGCGCGCGATGCCGTTCTCAACTTGCTGCGCATAACCTGAGAACTCCTGGCCGAGCGTCAGCGGCGTTGCGTCCTGCGTGTGCGTCCTCCCGATCTTGATGATCTTGGACCAGGCGCGCGCCTTGTCGGCGAGCCCCTTGTGCAGATGATGAAGCGCGGGCAGCAGGCGGTGATGGATCTCTTCGACACACGCGATGTGCATGGCCGTCGGATAGGTGTCGTTCGACGACTGGCTCATGTTGACGTGATCGTTGGGATGCACGGGCTTTTTCGAGCCCTGCTCTCCGCCGAGCATCTCGATCGCGCGGTTCGAGATGACCTCGTTGGCGTTCATGTTCGATTGCGTGCCCGAGCCCGTCTGCCAGACGACGAGCGGGAAGTGCGCGTCCAGCTTGCCGTCGATGACTTCCTGCGACGCCATGACGATCGTCTCGCCGATTTTCCGGTCGAGCCTGCCGAGCCCCATGTTTGTCTCGGCCGCGGCGCGCTTGACGACGCCGAGCGCGCGGACGATCGGAGCGGGCTGCTTCTCCCAGCCGATTTTGAAATTGCCGAGGCTGCGCTCCGCCTGCGCGCCCCAATAGCGATCGGCCGCGACTTCGATGGGGCCAAAGGTGTCGGTCTCGGTGCGCGTCTTGGTCATGGTGTGCTCAGTCCCGTTGATGGTTCGCGGACGAAAATTTTCGTGCTTCGTCGCGCATGGGGCGCGCTTTGTCGAGCATTTTCATACGCCACCCGTCATCCTCGGCCGAGCGCGGCCGCGCCGCGTCGAAGGCCGGGGATCCAGCGGAAGACTTGGTCAGAAGACGCAATAACGAGCCTCCAGCGCTCCTGGCGCTGGATCCCCGAACGCGCCTCGCTCCGCTCACGCGTTCGAGGATGACGAAAATCTCTCCCTCTCCCCATTCCCTGCACTCGAATGGGGAGAGGGCCGGGGTGAGGGGCGGCAACAAATGCCGGCGAATGGGTCGCCCCTCACCCTAACCCTCTCCCCGCTTGCGGGGAGAGGGAAACCGCGCGCATCCGCCCGGCGCGACGGCAAGCGTCCACGGCGGCCGGCTCGCGGATCTCGAACAGAGAAACAACAAACGCGATCGGCGGCCGGCTCCCCGGAGGGGAGTCGCCGATCGCAAACAAAAACTCAAAGGGACGGGGCAGCGTGGCCTCGCTCTTTGCAAATGGTTTAGGGATGCGGACCAGCGCCGCCCCGTGCATGCCAACTCTCCGCCTCGGCTCCGGCCCTTGCGTCCGTCGCCTCTCGTATGAGTGCGGACCACCGATGAACGGCGATCCCTGAGCCGTCGAACCCGCCATCCGCCCCCGCATCTCCTTTCGAGAAGGCGTTTCACCGCGCCGCCTCCTGAGAGGCCCAAGCGCGGCAGGCAGCGAACCCGCGGCATACCGATTTCTCCGCGCGACCCCGCATGCTCTTGTCCACACACGTCTCGCGGCACGAGCTCATGCCCTTTGTCAGCGTGGCAAGATGCGGAGAAGTATGCGGGCGCGGGCGCGGGCGAGAGCGGGGATAAGTTTCGGCAGCGAGATTGGTGGAATGGTTAGTGGGGGCACTATGGGCCAATAGGGCCAATGGCCAATTTGAGTCGCCTTTGGACGGTTGAACCCTTAATACTCCCCCACATTGTTGGACTCGCACAATATCTGCATCTGATGTCTCACAGACCCGGTCATTTGATGGAATATTATGGAGTCGATCCGCGATCACTCCCTCCACCTACCCATTTGCCGCCGCCGAGCAGTGATGTGCGAGCGCCGCGAGAGGTTTACGAAGAAGTGTGCTTAGATTTCGCTGCTCGTTTCAAAGGCGAAGGGTTTAGGTATTTCAAGAGCAAGAAGTCGATAAGCAAGACGCAGGGTGATCTCACCTTCGTGTTAAAGTTTGACACCTCTCGATGGAACATTCGCGGGATAAACGTACGCTTTTCGCCTAGCGTAGAAATTTACTCATCAGTTCTCGCAGATTGGCGCCGTCAAAGGCGAATCTTTGATGGCCATGGGCCGTTCAACGCAGCAATATGGTCTGGCTTAGCTTGTGGCGGCCTAAACAATATTTTGACCGAAACTGTGGGTCGAACTTACCCGGTCTCGTGCAGCTGGAATGTAGCTTACATCGAAACAAGGGGCAGGATTGTCGACGATATCGAAGCCTTCATTCGTGAGTATGTCCTACCCTATTTTGAGTTCTTCTTGGATCGAAAGAACGTGCTGGAAGCGTTGATTGTTGGCGACAAGGACTGCCGGGGCCTAACGAGCATTCCTGGCCTCGATATTACCGAAGCTATCGAGTATGCGCTCTGCTTCGGAACGTTGGAGCAAGCGAGCGCCATCCTGCATCGGCGTAAGAAGCTGCTATCGAACTTGACGGGGACAGAGGTCGAGCAGCGGTTTCAAACATTCAGGCAAAAGGGCCTTTCGCGGCAGGTTCTCAATGGACCGGGTTTTGCCGACGAAATAAGTGAGATCAGGAGGTATTGGCAGGTTTAGTAATCATTGTTTGGATCAGACGCCTATGCCGAATTACGACTGCTCTGGACCAGAAGCTGCCGTTTATGTCTGGAGCTTTCGGACAGTTTGTATGCGGTACGCTTTCCGACGGCTATAGCAGTCAACTGGAAGCCGATAAATGCAGAAGCAGCGCCGCAATTGTAAACACCGGCGGCAACACAAGCGACCCGTTGCCGTATAGGGCGAAGAATAACGCCGCTAATGCGCAACCAAGCGCGAAGGCCACGACGCTCAGAAGCATGCTGGCGAGGCGCGGATTGAGCTTTTGACGGGCCTCAGGTGGCAGACCCTGGACGACATCGGCCAAATCCAGCATGAGCTGGGTCGTCGTGCCCGTCATGATCGTCGATGGCGGAGCCGACGAAAGGTGCATTCGGTGCAATCCGTTCTGCAGGGCCATTGCGACCACAAGCGACATGCCGGTCGCAAATGCCATCGGCAGATCTGCATCAGGGAAGGGGCCGAACTGGAACGCCAGAAACGCGGCGATCGTTAAGGCCGCGATTTCGATAAGAAGAAATATCGACAGGGCAGAAGACTGCAACCGTCCGAGACGATAATGGGCAAGCCGGGCAGCGAAGATCGCAAGACAAAAAACTGGCAACGCCATGAGTTTGGTGACCGCGCCAGAAGTGCCATGCAGAAGAGAGGCGGCGAGAGTTACAAAGTTGCCCGTCACGTGGGATGTGAAGAGTCCGTGCAGCGAAAGAAAGCCCGCCGTATCCACGTAACCGGCATTGATGCTCAATACGATGGGCAGGTTTAAAAATTTCCAGTTCATATGACACGTCTCATTCGAGCAACGCTCGCTAAAGGCACGACGCCTGCCTGGACCGCCGGACCGACTGGCTCGCCGATCCAGATCTAAAGGCGGCAAGCTCGTCGAGGTCCCGCCGGACTTGAAAGAAGCAGACGACGTGGCGATGACGTTCGACATCCTCGGCAGCTTTGAGGTCGTATCTCATGCCCTTTGTCTGCGTGGCAAGATGAGCGCGAGTATGCGAGCATCTGCGCGTGCGGGATAAGTTCCGACGAGAAACTTCGCGAATGGCGAGCGGCGTTAGGGGAAAAAATGCTCGAAGGATCCTGTCATTGCGGCGCGGTGCGCTGGACATTCGCAGGCATGCCGGAATCGGCAACCGCCTGCAATTGCACGGTCTGCAGACGCTACGGCGTGCTCTGGGCATACGATTATGAAGGCGAAGGTATCCACGTAACGGGTCCGACGAAGGCCTACGTTCGCGGCGAAGCGACCAGCTTTCATTTTTGTCCCGAATGCGGGTGCGTCGCCTATTGGCGCGCTCTTGCTGTCAGCGAGGGCGGGCGTCGCCGCATCGCGGTCAATCTGCGCCTCACGGAGCCGGATGCCGTTGCCCCAATTCCCATCGACCATTTCGATGGGCTCGTGAGTTTTGATGATCTGGCCCGCGATGGGCGGTGCATTCGGGATTTATGGTTTTAGCAAGCTCGCTCGATGCGTCGCGGCTTTCTCCGGCGTTGTTTCCCCGTCCAGTCATTCGGGCAAAGGCCGGGATCTACAGCAATGTGCGACGCGTGCACACGTGCTGAGCGCCCGGCCGCGATCCGCGGCTGCCGCACTTGAAAACAAACTGCAGGCGGAGCCAAGGCGAACTATTTCGTCGTGTAGCCTCCGTTGACCAGGATCGTCTGCCCGGTCATCCACCAGCCGTCCGAGACCAGGAAGCGGATCCAAGGAACGATGTCCTCGATGTGGGTCAGGCCGGTTGGGGTGAAGGCCGAAAGGGCGGCGGCGGTCTTGTGGTATGCGACGGCCTCGGCGCCTTCGGCCGGATAGAAGAAGGGCGTGTCCATCGGACCTGGGCCAATGGCCGTGACCGAGATCCCGCGTGACCCGAATTCCTTTGATGCCGCCCGCGTGAAGTGTTCCACGGGAGCCTTCGTGCCCGCATATGAAGAATAGAACGGCGTGTATGCGCCGAGCAGAGACGTCACCAGAGTGCAGATCTTGCCGTTGTCTGCGACGTGCTTGCCTGCCTCTTTGAGGAAGAAGAATGCGGCCTTGGCATTCACCGCGCTCATCTCATCGTATTCCGCTTCGCTGATCTCCGCGATTGGCTTCTTCAGAACCTTGCCCACGGTGTTGATCGCAATATCTGGCTGGCCGACGCCGCGCACGACGTCTGCGAAAAGTTTCTCGACCGCGCCCGCCGATGTGAGATCGGCCTGAAACGCCACGCATTCGGCGCCTGCAGTCTTGATTGCGGAAACGGTCGCCTCGGCTTCGGCCTTGCTCGAGGCGCTGTTGTAGTGGATCGCGATCGCCTTCGCGCCCTGCGCCGCGAGATCCCGCGCGATCAGCCCGCCGAGATTTTTCCCGCCGCCTGCGATAAGTGCGGTCTTTCCTTTAATGCCGTGATCAGTCAAGGGGCCCCTCCTGGCTTCAAACGCAGCCACGTTGGCGCGCTTTCCACTGCGGAAGATATCGTCTAAAAAATCGATATAAACCCATGTTTTCTGGCATGACATGTCAGAATTGGCGAACAATTGAAGGGGGCGCCTTTGGACCGCATCGACCGGTTTCGCATCTTCACGCGCGTCGTCGATTGCGCGAGCTTCACCCGCGCCGCAAATACGCTTGATCTGCCGAGGTCGTCGGTTTCCGCAGCCGTTCAGGAACTCGAAATGCGGCTTGGCACCCGGTTGCTCAACCGCACGACGCGGAAGGTCTCTCCGACCCACGACGGAATAGCGTTCTACGAGCGCTGCACGCGCCTGCTCACGGATGTCGAGGAGGCCGAGACACTCTTCTTGAAGTCCACCGCGCTTCCTTCCGGAAAATTGCGGGTCGACGTGCCGGGCCGCATTGGCCGGATCATCATTGCGCCGGCGCTGCCCGAGTTTCTCGATCGCTATCGTGACATCGATCTCGAGATCGGCATGACCGATCGCGCCGTCCATCTTGTCGAGGACAATATCGACTGTGCGCTGCGTGTCGGGCCCCTCCAAGACTCTGGCTTGATTGCGCGGTCGATCGGAGAACTGCGTCTGATCAATGTCGCGAGCCGAGCCTACATCAAGGACCACGGCAGGCCCCGCTCGCCCGACAGTCTGCAGAAGCACTGGGCAGTGGGCTATGCATCGCCGTCGACCGGGCGCGTCGATGATTGGGAGTGGACGGAGAATGGTGAGCTTCGTTCTTGTCCGGTCCCCCGTCGCGTGACGGTCAATAGCGCGGAAGGCTACATCGCCTGCTGTCTCGCGGGTCTGGGCCTTATCCAAATCCCGGCCTACGACGTGAAGCAATATCTCGCTTCAGGCGAGCTTGTGGAGGTGATGCGAGACCATCGGGCCGCGCCCATGCCGATCGCTCTCATCTATCCGCATCGCCGGCATCTCTCGCGCCGGCTGCAGGTCTTTACCGACTGGCTGGAAGGGCTCCTGAAAAAGGAAATCGTTGTCTAGCAGGCGGCAAGTTGAGCGCGAGTAGGCAGAGCAAGCTCAAGGTCCTGGAGCGGCGAAAACAGTGCCTCGCGTCCTCCATATCCAAAACCGGCGCTGCGCTGAGCATCACAATGCTGTAATAGGATGTCGTCAGACTAATTTTGTCGGTTGATCGCGCCTGAGGCCTCAGATGAATCGTTTGGCAATCATCGCGTCAGGTATCGGCGTCGCGGCGCTGTTTTCGACGGCCATCGCTCAGGAACGCACGCCGCCGGTTATGACCCAGCAAGAACTCGCCGACCTCCTGGCGAAGTTGAAGCAGTCGCCGCCGCCTAAACCCACACCCCTTTGCGCGTTGCTTCAACCGCCCGCCAACTGCCACCTGTTCGCGATACCGGATGTCTTGAAGCCGCTTCCGGGAGGCGCCGATCACACCTTGCCGGATTTGGGGCAGCAACAATTAAAGCCCGCAGTTCCCGCGCCGCCGCTCGCGGCGCCCGCTCCCGTCACCGTGGCATGTCCGAAAGACGAGCATTTTCACACCTGTCGCCTGATCGACGACCTCACCAGCGTAGGTCCGGGACAAGCGGGCGTAACACTTTATCTTGGCGGCAGCCGCTCGGCCGAGCTGAGCAGACGCGCAGCCGAGGGATTGCTCACCTCGGGTGAGGTGAAGGGATTGCTCAGCGAGAAGACCATCGGTCTGTTGCCGAAGGCCGTCGAAATATCTGCAGCGGACCGCGCTGTTGGTGCGCTCGCGAGCTCCGGCATCGCCAAAACGGGTCGCGGAGCGGCGGTCGTCGGCGTGGCGCTCATGACCTACGCGGCATACGAGTATTTTTTTGGCAAGGATGAGAAGACCGAGGATCAAGCGCCGCCGCCGAAGTGAAAAGGAAAACCGTAATGCTCGCATCGCGTCATTCTTTTGACCCAGTTTGCCTATAAGGGTGTCGTTGCGGGATATCTGAGAATTGCGCGACGGTGTTCAAAAGCACACCGCGTTTGCGAGCGTATCCGGAGCCCGCTATGCGTATTCTTCCCCTTCTACTATTGGCCGCGCTTGCGGTCATTTGCGTTACTCAGACCAGCACCGCGCGATCTGTCGTCGACCCATTGGGATCGCAACAATCCCTTGCTGCGCCGGGAAATATCTTGCCGGCCTTCGTTTCACCGGGAACCCTCGGGGCATTTCTGACGGCAGTGCGTGAGGCAACTTTCATCACGTCGGAAAGCCGTACGGCTGCGGAAGCCATCAGCGCCAGATTTCTCGACGACGCGCAGATCAGGCGTGACGTTTCTGAAAGCCCGGAACCTGCAAGCCAAGAGCCCGCAAGCCCGGCCCCTGCCGCAACGTTGGCAAATAGCGACGTTCATCGACCCTATATTTTCGAAGCTGCCCTTTTCGAACCAAGTCCTGTCCAACCGGAGAGCGCTTCTCTCAAGCACACGAAAAAACAACGACGCCTTGCGCGGCGTACGCAAACACAGCGGCCCCTTGCTCGGAGCTTGGAAAATGCACCGCGTCCAGTCCGGCACCGAGCCCCTCGTGACTATGGTCAACTCTCCAAAGCTGACCTTCTTTGGTTGAACGGATAACTGAGCATCGAAAGCCATTTAGGATTCATTTCAAGGGCTTGGATATGTCGGCATCTTACATTCAAATTTCCAATTTCACCGCACATGCAATCGACATGGAATACGATGTCGAGAGGATCATGTGGCGTAGCGTGGCCGATGGCGAGAATCGGCGAGGAAGCACCCTGGATCAGGATCGCGGAACATCTTTGCTGCGAATGATGTGCAGCGAGTTTAAGGAAGCGCTCCGGGCGATGCAGGGTCACGTCATCCTGTCGAACGCGCTGCGCAAACGTCAAAACCTCGCGCAAATTCATTTGTTCGTCGGCTACGGTGGTGGCTTTTCTGAAGTCCTGCCGGTCGACGACATCGTGGCCGAAGTCATCAAGGAAGGCGCAGCTGGCGACGGCGATCTCAAGATTCTCTGCCATTGGAATATTGATCGAAATGGGAGGACGGTCTTCCCGCATCAGCCCGGCCGCCTGATGGAGGTGGAGCGGGTCATCAAGCTGGTTCACTTGCAGCAACGAGCTGGAGAACTCATTGCTCTAGCGAATGCATGCGCGGCGGAGGCGGATCAAAAGGGCGGAACTTGGCTTCGAACGCGCGGACAAGATAATCCTGCCTTGGTTCAGCGATAACGCCCGAGATGCGCATGTTAAGACATCGCAGGTATGGACGCCCTCTCTTCTAGCCGGCGCTGCCGCATTGAATTTTTAAAAATCTCGGGTAGGCACCGTTAAGGGCTTCATTTCATCGGCCGACCGGGCGGGAATCGTTTGCCGAAGCTTCGCGGCATGCCAGACCGCATGCAGGTGATGTCCTAGCGTTGCGCTTATGAACCAGCCCCACAACGCGAGCGTGAAGGGCAGGACGATCCGCGCGCTTTTGAAGATGATGGCGTCGATAACGACTAGGCCGACCGTCGCTACGCCGAGGCTTAGAAAATCCACGCGACGCCGCCAAAAGTACCAGCCGAGCGCAAATCCCAGGAGAGACAACGCCGCGAGCAGAATCTCCTGCTGTACTGAATTTAGCGCGAAATATCTGCGTCCATCGATGAGCTGTGCCACGATGTTCGCGTGGATCTTGACTCCGAGCATATTGCTGCCGGTCCAGAGCGACAAAGGCGTGCGATGCCGGTCAAGATATGGATACTCGCCACTGATGAGGACGATTTTCCCTTTGAGACCTTTTGCTTGCTCTTTCGCGCGACCGATAGTGGCCGCGTCCATGCCAGTGTCCTGAAAGAGTGTTTCGGCGGGTACCGTCCCGAACGGATCAAGGTTGGCATTCGGGCCCAGAAGCCACGCGATGCGCGTAGGGTTCGGATGGTCAATGGGCTTCACAGCCTTCGCAACAAGCAGGGCAAAGCTTTCGGGGTAATCGGGATCGGCCGGCGCTGCGGTGTAGCGGACGACATCATCCTTCTCATGCAGCAGTTCATTGTAGCCTGCGCTCCGGCCCGTCGCGATTAGAAAGCGCTTCTGGAAATCAAACTCCGGCGTCGTGAATTGTGGGTAACGACGATCGATGGCGCCGATGACAACCGGTGACCTTGCATCACGGAGCGCACTTATCAGGTCTGTGTCCTTATCGGTCGCCTTGGCGAAATAGAAATCTAGTCCGATAGCGGCCGGATTTGCGGCATCGACTGCCCGTACAACTTTAGCGATCAAATCGCGCGGTGTCGGCGAGGTATAGGGATAGCCTTCGAGTGTTTTGTTGTTGATGAGGACGACAAGAATCTCTGGATAGTCTGCGGCGGTGCGATCGGAGAGGAGCACTGTGCGCCAGTCCGCCGTCCAAGGCTCGATCGTCAAAATTTTGGCGCGCAGAGGAGGATAAAAAAGTGCGACGAGCGCCACAGCGCAAGCGACGCAAATAGCGATGGAGACCTTTGGCAGCCGAGAGCACCCTGCTTCTCGATTGCTCATTGCACGTCCATCGCTTTCACCTCGGTGCTCATCGAGACCCACCGCTGCGGCAACGTAGACACTCCGATTTGCGGACGTCCTTCAGATCATGGAGGTGGCGATGCCGGCTGGGGGCCTGGAGGCCCGCCGGGATCGGCGCCAGCTGATCCGAGCGTCAATGCGCTCGCACCCAATGCCAGAGAAACAATAAGGATTAGGCGTGCGATGACAGTCTTTTCGAGGCGCATGAGCACTCTCCCGTATTCTACTTACTTGTAGGTTAGGCGACTGACTGTGCACCAAACGCTACGAAGCAGACGGAATGCTGTCAACGAACTTTCCGTACACGTTTCAAATGGTCGGGAGGAATGTGCAGAAATGTATCGCCTTGAATGGGGGCTCTTTGGTGGACCGAGGTCTTCAAAGTCGTAATTAGCTGTCCGTATGAGTGTTCCGCTTCGGGTCCTGAGCAGTCGGACGGGCTTCAGCAAACGCCTTGAGCTCTAGCCCACCACCCGCGCCGAGGACCAACACGCGGCCATTGGAAGGCGTCCCCTCCGCGAGCAGCATCGTCGACGATAAACCAGCGCAGATGGGCGATATTCTCGCCTAGATTTTCGCCGTCGATGGCGATGGAACCAACCACCTTGTCTCCCTGGGGGCATAAGGTTTTACTCCGCATAAGTCTTGCCCGGCACTCCGGGCCGTCGGCTGGGTGGCAAATGCGGCACGCTTTCCAGTTCCTTTCGGGAGAACCGGCTTGCCGCAGCCCGATTCTGTTGTCCGAGGCCACGCGCTCAACTAGTTTCCAGACGGGGATGACTCATTTTTTGGAGGGGCAAATGCGTTCTTTGAAACTAGGCTTAGCCGCCGCGGCGGCCTTCTGTGCACTTTCGGCAACGGCTCAGGCTGATTGCGTCAAGGTCGGAGCGGTCGGCGAAGCTGTGACCCACGATATCGCCTACCTCTTCTCGACGCACGGTCTTGCAAACGTCATCTATGGGCAGGGCCGCGTGGGCAAGGGCCCGGTCCACACGAAATGCGATGACGGCTCAGGCATGACGACGTGTCACTCCTCGCAGATGGCTTGCAAGGTGACGACACCCAAGACCTGCTTAGGCGCTTGGTTGTGCGCCCCGTTGTGACCCGCTGCTTGGCGTAAATGAAGAATAGCGCGACTTCGGAAGAGGGCTTCGATCCGTTTTAGGGACGCTTCGTCCACTGGGTCGGAAAAGGATTGTAGGCCAGCGGTGAAGTTCATCGCGTTGGGCCCAACCTTTTTCGACCCAGAACGCTTGGCGACACCGAGTTTAAAGTTGCGATCGTCTTTGCAGAGAACGCAGTCATTCGTGCTCGGTCGGGGATGCGGGCCGTTCGCTGGTAAACGGACGTAGCCCATTCGTCTGCTAAGGGCCAGAATCGGCATAAGCGACTTTAGGCCGATCTGGGCATCGCAATGGGGTATGCAACGGCAACCGTCGCGATACGTGATCAAGGCGGTGGCCTAAAAGGCGCCTCAAGGTGCGAATATCGGCACGGATACGGGCACAGTTTGCAACAAATTACGTCAGCATGAGCCGGCTGCGATTAATCGCAATATCGATGTCTGTGCTGATCCACGCCGCGATCGGTGACTTCATGCTGGCTTCGTCGCGGAAGTCCGTCGCAGATGCGCTCGACCTCGGGCAAGGCGTCGACATTGTACTTGTCGAGCAAGGTATCGCGGCCGAGGGACTTGTGAATCTCGGCGACGCGATGCAGACGATCGAGCCGGCTAAAATTTTCCCTCTTCGACCGCCGCCCCAATCGGCTGAGGTAAAGCCGGACGAGTTGCGCGACGTCATTTCTTCGGATGCGAGCAGTGTCGAGGAAGTCGTGGTCAACACGCAAGAACTGCCGGCGCCTCCCAAGCCGGATGCCGTGCAGGTCAAGGAACAGCGGCCGCCTCAAGCTGCGGTCTTCACTGAGGAAAGTTCCGGCCCGGCGAAGACAGGCGCCGATGCGAAAGCGATCGGTATCTATCTTGGCCGGATCCAAAAGCACGTTGAGCGCGCGAAAGTGAGCCCACCGTCGCGGCGGTCCGGAACTGTCGTCATGCGCTTTACGATCGGTCTCGACGGCAAGCTCTTGTCGCGAGAGGTCATATCAAGCTCGGGCATTAAAATACTCGATGACGCCGCCGTAGCCGCACTCGACCGGGGGGCACCTTTTCCTCCGATCCCGCCGAAAGTCAGCCTAAGCCCCATCTCACTTACGCAGCAATTCACATTTGAGGCGATGCTCGTAGGTGGAAGATCACCTCGCTCACGCAGGTAATAGACCCTGTCCACAAGCTTGCTTTTCGCCGGGATCGATCTTCGGGAGGCGAGTTCGGCCCGGGATCAGGAGCAGCGGGAGCCAACGCAATCAGTTGGCATAGGCCAGCCATCCTCTGAAGCTGAAGCCTGCATAGAACAGGCTGACGTTTGAAAAGCCTGCTTCGGCTAGCAGTGCTTCTTCTTCCTGCGGCGCCAGTATCGAGAGCCTCGTGGCAATGGCATGCCGGGAGTTTTCGAGCCGAGCCGGGTCCGTTACGTCCGGTGATCCGAAGGCGACGTGGCGAGCGATCCATAGAGACCGTTCCGGTTCGCCCTGCGGAAAGCTGATGTGAGCGACGACGAAGGGAGCACCGGGCTTCAGGCGGCGATGAATCTGCTTGAGCGTTGCGAGGCGCTCGTCGCGAGGGATGAAGTGGAACGTCAGCAGCGACGTGGCGGCATCGAACGGGCCCGTCGGCGCGCTGTCGATGTAGCCTTGATGAAGGCGGACGCGGGCAGCATGTGGGCGAACTGTTTGCTCGGCCAATCGCAACATGTCGGCCGAAGGGTCTATGCCATCGAACGACCAGCCAGGACGGGCTTCAGCAAACGCCTTGAGCTCTAGCCCACCACCCGCGCCGAGGACCAACACGCGGCCATTCGAAGGCGTCCGCTCCGCGAGCAGCATCGTCGTCATTCGGTGCAAGTCCGCGAAACCAGGTACCTGGCGAGGCGGACCATCGGCGTAAGCGTTGACGGATTGTCCGGAGAACGGAGGCGCGTCCATATACTACCTTTGGCTCGGTCTCGGCCGGATATGATGGGCGAGGATAGAACTACAAGACAAGGCAGTTTGACCAGTGCTTTCGGACAAGGCTCCTTGGGCTGAATGCTGACGACGCGTTCGGCCCTCGCCCCACATGTCTCGCCGCACGGCGGGGAGAAGTTTCGGCGGCGCAGTTTGTGGGACGGTTTGCGGGCGGAATTACATTTGCTCTGGGCCAGGAACTGAAGTCCGCACAACGGATTTAGCAGACTGAGTTCAAAGACCTATAATTCCGTCGGTCTGTTAATGGAGGCGCGAATGAGTACTTCGACCAGCTCCAAACATTCCCACTCTCCACATCCTCACCATCACGGACCGGGATGTGGCCATCTCGCGGTTCAGCACAAGGATCACGTGGATTATTTAGAAGGCGGCCACCTTCAGCACGTCGAAGGCAAAAAGGTTGTTGAGCACGTAATCGAGGTCTCTGCGACCAACCCTGACCGCTGCACGCCGAAACATCAATGCGGCGGACACGATAAAGACCACGTGCATGGACCCGGCTGTGGTCACGAGGCCGTGCCCCACGGCGACCATATCTGCTATCTGGTGAACGGGCATCTGCATCATCCGCACGGTGATCATTGTGATGACCATGGGCCATTAAGGTTGGTCTGAAATGGACGCCGGGTTTCTGCGGGCACGATTGCTCATCGCGTCGAGGGCCGAACGCTTGAGCGGCTGACGGCTCTTCGATGGGCTTGCGCCTCCACCGCTCCATATCGATCATATGGGCCAGGCTTAAGCTCGCTCGGCTCTTGCGACGGTCTTAGGGGCGCGGCCCGCTACTTCTTCCGGAACTGATCGAGGCTTAGGATCTTGGCGCCGCCTTCGGGAGGCGCTTCCTTCGCGGCCTCGGCGTCGTCTCCCTCCTTCGGCACGTCTTCTCCGGCGCGCGTTGCGGGTTCCGGATTGGGCGGTATCGAATGCTCGGACTTCACGGCGGCCAGCGGCGGCGTGCCGGCGAGCGCATCCTTGTCGCCACGCGGCTTGCGCGACGATCGCGGCTTTTTGGTTTGCGTGCGCGGAACGTCCGTCGCGTCGCCCGTGTGCTCGTAGGTGGCATCCGCAGTCAGTGCACGCGGAACCGGCGGCGCATCGCGATCGCTGGCTTCCTCGTCGAACTGCAGGCCGTAGCGCACGCTCGGATCGATGAAGACCTTGATGGCGGCGAAGGGAATGACGAGCCTTTCAGGGATGCCGTCGAACGTCAGCTTCACCTCGAAGCGGTCATCGGACACGATCAGATCCCAGAACCGGTGCTGGAGAACGATCGTCATCTCGGTCGGATATTTTTCCTTCAGCCGCTTCGACAGGATGACGCCCTGCGCCTGGGTGTGGAACGAGATGTAGAAATGGTGCTCGTTGGGCAACCCGGTCTTCACGACCTGTTGCAGAACCGCTCGCACAACGCCCCGCATCGCCTCCTGTTGCAGCTTTGCGTAATCTATGGACGGCCCCGATGCCATGCCTCAGCCTTCAATAGCTAATTCCTCGCCTGACCTCTGAAATCAGATTTGCCGTCCCGTCAAGTCCAAGTGCCATGGGACCCCGCGAGGAACGGAGTAAAAGAAGTGGAGGGCTTCTGTTGCCCGGTGCCCTCCGGACCGCGCCTTATCCGGCTAGGGATAAGGGCTTCAAGTTCAGGCTAGTCGCGCTGCATTACGCAGCGAGAGCGGCCTCAGCATAGTTGTCATTGGCAACTATTCTGTATGACCCGATAACGGTGGTATCATGCCGGGCAAAAGCTAAGTCCTTTACGCCTTCGTCGATCCTATTTCGCCCCCAGCAGATGCCGCCTTGTTCGCCCGATGTGCGAGGAAAGGCGGCATATGGTGGAGGCGCCGGGTACCGCCCCCGGGTCCGATCGGCTTATTACGACCGCGTTTATCGCCATAGCTGGCAGAGCCAGCACCCTGAATATAAGGCGCAATCCTTGCGAAAAAAAGCGTTTCGATGCCTATGCTCGTGTCCTGACGTGGAAATCTGTTGCCGGCGGGCGACGATTAGACAGGGAGGGGCCGAAGGAACCGCCTTATTCTGGCGTTGTCGTTCAGTTTGGCGAGTTTGACGCGGTGATCTGATCGAGGTGCGCGAAACGCGCCAGAGGACTTATCCAGAGAACTTATAGAGTGAGCGTTTCGTCGCAAGATAAGGTTCCGGTGCAGACGCCGTCTGAGATTTGGAAGGGGGTCGCCGTCGCGGTCGGCCTCGCCGTCGTAATCGTCGCAGCGGCGAAGGCCTCAGGCGATGTTGCGGCGCGCGTTTTCGACAGCTGGAGCCAGATCAACGAGGCGCGCGCCTTCAAGGCTGGCGAACCCGAAGCCCTGCTGACGGGCCGAGTCGCCGCATCGCTCTTCGCATTTCAGGCAGTGACGGTCGGCTCGCTACTTTTGCTTAACGCCCTTCGGCGCCGCGTTTCGGGCCTGCCGTTTTTGAACTTCGGCATGCCTCCCGGCGGCATCAAGACGCTTCTGCTCTCCATCGTTGCCCTGGCGGCGCTCGCCATGGCCTTCGCCTCCTTCGTTTTCGTCTTCAATCCGGAGGCGCTGAAACACGACCTGCAACCCTTCGCCGAAATGATGACCTCGCGGACGTGGTGGCTCATCCTCATCGCGGCCGGGATCGGCGCCCCGCTTGCCGAAGAGTGCCTGTTCCGGGGCCTGCTCTTCAAAGCCCTGCGCCCGTCGCCGTTGGGGTTTGCGGGCACCGCGTTCGTCACCGCCATTACGTGGGCAGTCCTGCACGCCAATTATTCGCCCTACGGCGTCGCCGCGATTACGCTGATCGGACTTTATCTGGCCTGGCTTCGCGAGCGCACCGGAACGCTATTGACTCCGGTCGTCTGTCATGGCGCCTACAACTCGCTGATCATTCTCGCGATGGCATTCTCGGGCGGCGGCTCGCTCGGCTGAGCCCACCGGGTTAGATCCGCGGTCTAGAATCGATTAGTGCTCTTGGGATGCGACAATACCTCGACCTGCTGCGCCGCGTGCGAACCGAAGGCGCGAAGAAAACGGACCGCACCGGTACCGGCACGCTATCGGTCTTCGGCCATCAGATGCGCTTTGACCTTGCCGAAGGTTTCCCGCTGGTCACGACGAAGAAGCTGCACCTGAAGTCCATCATCGTCGAGCTTCTCTGGTTTCTGTCAGGCGCGACGAACACCCAGTATCTGAAAGAGCACGGCGTCAGCATCTGGGACGAATGGGCGGACGCCGAAGGCAACCTCGGTCCCGTCTACGGCAAGCAGTGGCGGAGTTGGGAAACCCCGGATGGCGCGATGATCGACCAGATCGCGACCGCCGTCTCCGATCTGAAACGCAATCCGGATTCGCGCCGCATCATCGTGACCGCGTGGAATCCCGGCGATCTTTCGAAGATGGCGCTCGCGCCCTGTCACTGTCTCTTCCAGTTCTACGTCACCGACGGCAAGCTTTCCTGCCAGCTCTATCAGCGCTCGGCCGACGTGTTCCTCGGCGTGCCGTTCAACATCGCGAGCTACGCGCTTCTGACGATGATGATGGCGCAAGTGACGGGCCTGAAGCCGGGAGACTTCGTGCACACCTTCGGCGACGCGCACCTGTATCTCAATCACCTCGAGCAGGCTGATCTTCAGCTCTCGCGCACGCCGCGAGCCCTGCCTCAGATGAAAATAAATCCCGCCGTCTCGTCGATTTTCGATTTCAAGTACGAAGACTTCGAACTGACCGGCTACGACCCCTGGCCCCACATCAAGGCGCCCGTTGCGGTTTAGTCCCGGTTCAGTGCGTGCTCGACGTTTGAATGTCGCGAGCCTGAGGTTTGGTGTCTGTTTTGGCCTCAGTCGTGGCCGCCTGAAGTTGCTCCGAGCCCTTGAGAGGCACGATTGCGGTGACGATGTCATTCTGGTCGTAGGTCACCTGGGCGCTCATTGGCGTTCCGTTGAAATAGCCTTCCGTCGGAGTGCCGACCGCTTCCCATAAGCCCATCGTGAAGACGTCCGCGGCGCCGTGCAGAATCGCACGGCCCGCCTTCGCCCCGCCGCTGTAGCCCTGAGTAAAACTGAAGATATCGGTGCGAACACCTTTGTCTGTCTGGGTGCTTACGGGCGGACCCAATTCGGCGATCAGTCTCGCCCGCGGTTGGCCAGGTGAGAGGACCGTGAGGTCTTTGGCGTTCGGTTGGTTGGCCGCCATGTAGACAGCGCATCCGCTCCCGATAAGACCGGTCAAAAAAAATTGGGTGGCTGCCGCCAACCCATAGACCAAGCGCCGTTGCATTGCCCCGGTTTCCCCGTTGTCCCGTCTTTGAGACTAACGGTAGAGCGCACTCTGTACAAAGAGCAAGTTGCAGAAAGGATCGTTTCAACGGAATTTGCGTTTCCGCCGTTCATTCCGCCTGTTTGCTTCTTGCCGCGGTCGTTGCTATGCGGTCGCCATGAATGAAATCACTGTTTCCCTCATCGTCGCCGTCTCCGAGAACGGCGTCATCGGCCGCGACGGCGGCTTGCCGTGGCGGCTCTCGTCAGACCTGAAGACCTTTCGCCGTCTGACCATGGACAAGCCCATCATCATGGGCCGCAAAACGTTCCAGTCGATCGGCAAGCCGCTCGATGGCCGCGACAACATCGTCGTCACGCGGGACCCGTCATTCGAGGTCCCCGGCGTTTCGGCATGCGATACGGTGCGCGACGCGCTGACGCTCGCCCGCGTTCTCGCGAGGACCCGCGGCGCCGAGGAAATCATGGTTATCGGCGGGGCCGGGGTCTATGACGTCGCGCTTCCCGTTGCAGATCGCATCTATCTGACGCGCGTGCACGCGGTCGTTGAAGGCGACCGCCACTTCGCAGCCCTCGATGCCTCGGAATGGATCGAGGCGAGCCGGGAAGAGCTGCCGAAGGGCCCGCGCGACGATCATGCGTCGACGCTTTACGTTTACGACCGCCGGATCGCAAAAGCATGAGGCTTCGGGCCTCGAAGCACTTGAAGCGGCGCCACAAAGCCCCAAATTGCGGATTAGCCAATTTAAGCGGAATTTGCGATCAATCGGGCACTGCCCTATAAGCTCCCGCAAAATCTGTTTTTACGGCGTGGCTCAAGCCTTTGCAGGCATGACTAACGTCCGGCGACAGCCAAACGTTGCCGGCATCTTCAAAGCGGGGGTCACGATTTCACCTTTCAGCTCAAATGCAAATGAGGCCCTGACTTATGCCCTGGAGTAATCAAGGCGGTGGCGGCAACCCCGGTGGGAATGGCGGCCGCAAGGGCGGCGGTGGTCCGTGGGGCCAAGGGCCATGGGGTCCATCCGGTGGCGGCGGGGGCGGCGGTAAGGAACCCCCTGATCTCGACGAGATTCTGCGGCGTGGCCAGGATCGCGTGCGCAAGGTGATGCGCGGCGGCGGCGGCAACGGCAATGGCGGCGACGGCTTCGGCGGCGGCGTCCCGAAACCCTTCATCTTTTTCATCGCGATGCTGCTTCTGGCAGGCGTCGCGTTCTACGGCTTCTTCTTCCGCGTCAATCCGGACGAGCAGGGCATCGTCCTCCGCTTCGGCAAGTTCGACCGTTGGGAGCCGTCGGGCCTGCATTTCCGCTGGCCCTATCCGATCGAGGAAGTTCGCCTGCCGAAGGTCACGCAACAGCGTACGATCGAGGTCGGCGCCGGTCGCAGCGTCATCGGCGGCCAGGACAGCGGTTTGATGCTGACGGGCGACGGCAGCGTCGTTGACGCTCGCTTCGTCGTCTTCTGGCGTATCAGCCCGGAATCGGATGCCACGACAGGCGAGACGGGCGTCGAGCAATACCTCTTCAACATCGCTCAGCCCGAGACGACCGTTCGCGAAGTCGCCGAAAGCGCCATGCGCGAGGTCGTCGGCCAGTCGAGCCTTCAGCCGCTCCTGACGGGCGGCCGTCAAAAGACGCAGGAAGACGTGCGCGCTCTGATGCAGAAGACCCTCGATTACTATCGCGCCGGCATCAAGATCGATCAGATCCAGCTCAAGGAAGTCGACCCGCCGGCGGAGGTCATCGGTTCGTTCCGCGAGGTTGCGGCGGCGGGCCAGGAGAAGGAAACCCTGATCAAGCAGGCGCAAACCTATCAGGATCAGGTGACGCCGCGTGCCCGCGGCGATGCCGACCGCATCATCGCAGCCGCCGAAGGCTACCGCGATCAGACGGTCGCCGAGGCGACGGGTCAGGCTGCCCGCTTCCTCAAGGTCTACGACGAATACAAGAAGGCGCCCGACGTGACACGCGAACGGCTCTATCTCGAAATGCAGGAGCGCGTTCTGTCCGGAGCCGACAAGATCATTCTCGATCAGAAGAACACCGGCCAGGGCGTTGTGCCGTTCCTGCCGCTGGAGCAGCTCCAGAGACAGCGCGACCAGCAACAGACCGACGGAGCGAAATAATATGCGCGCGTTCTTCGCATTTATCCTGACCGTTCTCGGTCTCGCCGCGCTGGGGCTCTATGCTTCCGCATTCATCGTCCACCAGAACGAGCAGGCGCTCGTGCTCCGCTTCGGTAATCCGCAGCAGTCAATCACGACGCCGGGTCTCAAGTGGAAGGTGCCGTTCATCGACACCGTCGAAAAGTTCGACAAGCGCATCCTCGATCTCGATACGACCGAGCAGGAAGTGACGGCGTCGGATCAGCAGCGGCTCATCGTCGACGCTTACGCCCGCTATCGCATCATCGACCAGCTGAAGTTCTATCAGAACGTCCGCTACGAGGATCGCGTCCGCGAGGTTGTCGGCCCGCTGATCGAATCCGAAATCCGCCGTGTTCTTGGCTCTGCAACTCTGCAGGAAGTGGTCAAGGACAAGCGCGAAAGCCTGATGAAGCAGATCGCGACGCAGGTGAACAAGGAAGGCCGCGACTACGGCCTCGAAGTCGTCGACGTACGCATCAAGCGCGCCGACCTTCCGAAGGAAAACCTCGTTAAGGTCTATGACCGGATGCGGGCAGACCGTGTTCGCGAAGCGACCGAGCTGCGCGCCCAGGGCGAAGCGGAAAGCAACCGCATCCGCGCCAACGCCGATAAGGATGTGACGATCATCAAGGCGACGGCGACGCAGAAGTCCGACGAAATCCGCGGCGACGGCGAAGCCGAGCGTAGCCGGATCTTCGCGGATGCCTTCGGCAAGGACCCTGAATTCTTCCGGTTCTATCGCTCGATGCAGGCCTACACGTCGGCCATCAAGCCCGACGACACCCGCATGCTGCTATCCCCGGACAGCCAGTTCTTCCGGTATTTTCAGGACCCTAACGGCAAGGCGCCAGCCGCGTCCGCGCCGTCCGCCGGGCGATGAACGATCTTCTCGCCGGGCTTGGCATCGCCCTCGTGCTCGAGGGCCTGCTTTGGGCCGCCGCGCCTCACCAGGCGCGGCGGGCTGTTGAAGAAATTGCAAGTTTAAATACCACCCGGATTCAGGTCTGCGCCGTCGCCGCCGTGGCGCTCGGCGTTTTTGTCGTTTGGCTGGCACGGGGATAAGCCGCACGGCCACCTTATCCCCGCGGCGCACCGGTGTGCTAACGTCGCCATGTTGACGCTCGGATGTTGCGCCAATAACGCCTGTCCGGCTGAACCCGGTCCCCTGGAACGGGGCCGAATTGGCATGCGACCCGATCAGATCCTGGAGCCCTCGCGATGATCAATAAACCTTCGGCGCTTTTTGTCGGTATCGGCTTCGTCGCGTTGCTGATAGCCGGAGCAGCAACGCCGGCTCTCGCCGAATTCGCCAATGGGCCGCAGTCCGTCGCGCCGCTCGCCAAGCGCCTCTCCGACGCCGTCGTCAACATCGCGACATCGCAAACCGTCAAAGGCCCAGCTGGCGTCCCCCTGCCGAAAGTGCCGAAGGGAGCGCCCTTCGAAGATTTCTTCGACGATTTCTTCAATAAGCGCGGCGGCGTGCCCCACGGCGATCGCAAGATCTCCTCGCTCGGCTCAGGCTTCGTGATTGACGGCAAGGAAGGCCTGATCGTCACCAACAACCACGTCATCGAAGGCGCCGAGGAGATCGACATCAATTTTCACGACGGCTCCAAGCTCGTCGTCGACAAGATCCTCGGCCGCGATACCAAGGCCGACCTCGCGCTGTTGAAGGTCTCGCCGAAGAAGCCGCTCGCCGATGTGAAATTCGGCTCCTCTGCTGACATCGAAGTCGGCGATTGGGTCCTGGCGATCGGCAATCCGTTTGGCCTCGGCGGCTCCGTTTCGGTCGGTATCATCTCGGCGAAAAGCCGCGACATCAATTCCGGCCCCTACGACGACTATCTGCAGACCGATGCCGCGATCAACAAAGGCAACTCTGGCGGCCCGCTGTTCAACATGAACGGCGAAGTGATCGGCGTGAACACCGCAATCATCTCTCCGACCGGCGGCTCGATCGGCATCGGCTTCGCCGTTCCCTCCGATACCGTCTCGAAAGTCATCGCGCAGCTGAAGCAGTACGGCGAAGTGCGGCGCGGCTGGCTCGGCGTCAAAATCCAGACGGTCACCGGCGACATCGCCGAGACGCTGGGATTGCCGGAAAACACTGGCGCGCTCGTCGCCGCCGTGACGCCCGACAGTCCGGCATCGAAAGCCGGACTTGTCGCCGGCGACGTCATTTTGAAGTTCGACGGCAAGGACGTGACGAGCATGCGCGGCCTGCCGAAGATGGTCGCCCAGGCCGCCGTCGGCCAGGCGGTCGATATCGAGCTTTTACGCAAGGGTCAGAAGCAGAACACGCAAGTGACCGTCGGACGTCTTGAAGACGACGACGACAATGCGAGCGACCTGAAGAGCGACACCGGCAAAGACGACGATCCGAAGGGTTCGGCCATCATCGGCCTGCAGCTTTCGCCGCTGAACGATGATCTGCGCAAGAAATACAACCTCGACGACAAGATCAAAGGCGTGGTGGTCGAAGCGGTCGATCCGCAGAGCCCCGCCGCCAGCAAGGGCCTGAAAGTGGGCGATGTCATCGTCGAAGCGGCGCAGGACAGCGTCTCCGAGCCCGACGACGTCGCGAAGAGCATCGAGAAGGTCAAGAAGGCCGGTCGCAAGGCCGTGCTGCTCCGTGTCGAGAACGGCAAAGGCGACCTCCGCTTCGTCGCAGTGCCCGTGTCATGATCCGCGTGCTATCGCAGTCAGAAATTCTCTTCAGGAGGTAATTCGTGTCCAACGGTCACGGCATTCTCGATACGATCTTCGACCAGCTATCGCCCGTGCATCCCGATGGACACAAGTTCGTTGCCATTGGCGCGGCGGTGACGCTGCTGTTCTTCTTCCTCTATCCGCCGCTCGGCTGGCTCTGCGCCGGCATCACCGCCTGGATCATCTACTTCTTCCGCGATCCGCAGCGCGTCACGCCGTTACGGCCGGGCCTGGTCGTCTCCGCCGCCGATGGCAAGATCTCCGGCATCGAGAAGGTCGTCCCCCCCGTCGAGCTCGGCATGGGACCGGAGCCACGGACCCGGATTTCGACATTCCTCTCCGTGTTCGACGTTCACATCAATCGCGCTCCCGTTGCCGGTCGCGTCCTGAAATCGGTTTACGTCCCCGGCACCTTTGTGAACGCTGCCCTCGACAAGGCCAGCGAAGACAACGAGCGCCGCCTTATCGTCATCGAGACCCCTGCCGAGGGCGACGTCGGCGTGGTGCAGATCGCGGGACTTGTCGCCCGGCGTATCGTGACCTTCGTCGAGGTTGGCGACGCCGTTGGCGTCGGCCAGCGGTTCGGCCTGATCCGCTTCGGGTCGCGCGTGGACGTTTATCTGCCACCCGGCAAAACGGCACTTGTTAGTGTCGGGCAACGTGCGATTGCAGGCGAGACGGTTTTGGCAGATCTTCAGTCCGTCGAACCGGAACGCGAGTCGCGCCGCGCCTGATCTCGGGCGCGCCGTTGCAAACGGGCGAAGGCCATAAGGAGCCTGCCATGGATACGGATGAGCCATTCATCGAGACCGAAACGCGCCGCCGCAGACGCCGGTCTCTGTTTCGTCACCGGCGCGTTCCGGTCCGGATGCTCGTGCCGAATTTCTTCACGCTCCTCGGCCTTTGCGCCGGCCTGACATCGATCCGCATGGGCATCGAAGGCCGCTACGATCTGGCGCTTGCGGCGATCGTCTTTGCCGCCTGTCTCGATGGCATCGACGGCCGCATCGCGCGCCTGCTGAAAGCATCCTCGCGCTTCGGCGCCGAACTCGATAGCCTCGCCGACTTCGTGAACTTCGGCGTCGCGCCCGCGTTCCTGATTTTCAATTGGGGATTGGGCGACTTGAAGAGCGCCGGCTGGATCTGCGTCATGATCTTCGCGCTGGCTTCGGCGCTCCGCCTTGCGCGCTTCAATGCGGCACTCGATGACGACAAGCCGAAGTGGCAATCGAACTACTTCATGGGCATGCCGACGCCTGCGGCCGCCATTGCGGTTCTGCTGCCGCTTTATCTTGATCAGCTCGGCCTCGCCGACATCAAGGCGCAGTGGGGGCTGAAGATCGTGCTCGTCTACACGGTATTCATCGCCTTCATGATGGTGTCGTCGATCCCGACCTACTCCGGCAAGCTCGTCGGCGAGCGCGTCGGACGCGAATGGGTGTTGCCGATCTTCGTCGTCGCCATCGGTATCGTCGCGTTCCTGTTCACGTATCCCTACGAAACGCTGACGGCACTGACGCTCCTTTATCTCGGTTTTATTCCGGCGAGCTGGCGGAACTTCCGTGACCGCTGTGAGGGTGAGAGTGCGGCCGCAGCAGCGGCTGCGGCTGAGGCGGCCTCCGGCGCGAGCAGCACGGCGGCCGGACCGCAAAACGGCGGCGAGCAAACCGCAGGACAGCAGAATTCAGGGCGGATTTTCACCTTCCGCCCGACCGACCCGCCGAAGTAATGGGCTGGCGGCCGGCTCGCGGAACGCGAGTCGACCGCGCCGGATGCTCACTTCGTCTCTTCGGGCTGGCGATTGTAGATGTCGTCGGTCCGCATGATGTCGTCCTCGCCGAGGTACGAACCGATCTGCACTTCGATGATTTCGACGGGAACCTTCCCCGGGTTCTGCAGGCGGTGCCACTGCGTCGCAAAAATATAGACGCTTTCGTTCTCGCGAACGAGCTGCTCTTTCTCGCCGATCGAAACCTGCGCCGTTCCCTGCACGACGATCCAGTGCTCCGACCGGTGATGATGCATTTGCATGGAAAGCTTGCCGCCGGGCTTCACGTGCAGAAGCTTCACTTGGAAACGCGGCCCGATGTTGAGCGTCTCGAAATAGCCCCACGGCCGGTAGTTCCTGAGGTGCTGCTCATGCTCCTTGCGGTTCGACTGCTTCAACCGCTGTACGATCTTCGAAACGTCCTGCGCCCGGCCCTTGTCGGCGACCAGCAGCGCGTCGGGCGTATTGACGATGACGAGATCGTTGACGCCGAGCGTCGACACCATCGCGCGCTCGGAATGCACGTAGCATCCCGACGTGTCTTCAAGCACTGCTTCGCCCTTGATGAAGTTGCCCTTGTCGTCGCGAGGCGCGATTTCCCACAGCGACGACCACGAGCCTACGTCGTTCCAGCCGACGTTCATCGGCAGGATCGCCGCCGCCCGCGTCTTCTCCATCACCGCATAGTCGATCGAGATGTTGGGAGCCGCCGCAAAGCCGTTGCGATCGAGGCGCAGGAAGCCGAGGTCTTCCGTCGCCCCGGCGAGAGCCGCGCGCGCCGCCTCGAGAATTTTCGGCTCGAGGCGCTCGATCTCCGAAAGATACGTCTTGGCGTTGAGCGCGAAAATTCCGCTGTTCCAGAAATAAGACCCGTCTGCGAGATAGCTTTCCGCCGTTGCTCGGTTGGGCTTTTCCGCAAAGCTCTCGACGCTGAATGCATGGCCATCAAAACCGGGCAGCGCCGCGCCGCGCTTGATGTAGCCGTAACCCGTGTGCGGCTCCGTCGGCTTGATGCCGAAGAGGACGAGCTTGCCGCTTGCCGCGACTTCGGCAGCGCGGCGGATGTTCTCCGCGAACGCCGCCCCGTCTTCGATGACGTGGTCGGACGGCATCACCGCAAGGATGGCGTTCGGATCATTCTGCAAGGCAATCAGAGCCGCCACCGCGATCGCGGGCGCGGTGTTGCGCGCGATGGGTTCAAGCACGATCGCACGCGGCTCGAGGCCCGCGCGTTCCAGTTCCTCGCGCACGAGAAAGCGATGATCGTTATTGCAAAGGAGGATGGGCCGCTCGAAGCCCGCGTGCGGCGGCAGCCTGCCGAGAGCCGTTCCGAGAAACGACGCGCTTTGGCCGTTGAAGAAGCGAATGAACTGTTTCGGGTACATCGCCCGCGAAAGCGGCCACAGCCGCGTGCCCGATCCGCCTGACAAAATGACTGGGTGAATATTGCTCATAAGGAATGATACCCCCCAAATCTAAAAGTCTGATGTCCGGCCGCGCTCATGAGCGAAAGATAATAGGGAGAAGCCGTTCCGCTCCAAACGCCATTCTGACGCAATGTGTACGGCCGAAATGCCCAATTCGCATGGAAATCTTCTGCAAATCTTACTTCAATCAGCCGATGGGACGGGTCAGCCGTTCCCGTAGCGACCGGAGTGTTTCGGCCGATGTTGCCGGCTTGCTGCCCTGTTGCGAGGCTTGAACGTTGCTCGAAGGCAAAGGCGGCGGAGCCTCACGACGCGGCAACGGCGCGCTGGACCGCGGCGGCGAGACGGACGATGTGCCAGCATGTGGTAGCGGTTGTTCACGAACCTCCGACTCTGCCGGGTGCGCGTGCGCATGAAGGCCGAGTGCATCGGCCATCATAGCGAGTTGCTGCGGCCCGTCGGCGGTCGCCGGAATTCCCGAAGCGCGCCAACGCTCGACGATTTGATCGAGGAAGCCTTCGTCGCCGAGCGACGTCTGCCACCGCTCGGAGAAATTCGCCGATGACGATTTCGGCAGCGCGCGTTTCGGCAATTCGTCGAATTTGATGCGAACCGGCAAAGCCATGCCGTCGCCGAACGCGATGGCTTCGCGCTGGCCGAGCGATGGCAGGAATTCGAGGAGCCCGGCGCCCGTATCGGCGACCGCCGACGCGACGATCTCCTGGTCGCGGTCGTTCGACATGCGGAGCGCAAAGACCGTATTGCACTGGGAAAGAATGGTCGGATCGATTTCTGCGGGACGCTGCGTGACGATGCACAGCGAAGCGCCGTATTTTCGGCCTTCCTTCGCGATCTTGGCGATGGCGCGCTTGCACGGCTCGAAGCCGAGCGTCGAATTCGCCGGAACGTATCGGTGCGCCTCTTCGCAAACCAGCGTCACCGGCACTTGTCCTTCGCTCCACAGCGCGAAGTCGAACGTCATGCGGCACAGCACCGAGACGACGACGTTGACGACTTCCGACGGAATGCCGGTCAGCTCGAGGATCGTAATCGGTTTGCTGTTGACCGGAACCCGGAAAATGCGTCCGAGAACTTGCGTCATGCCGTCGTAAACGGTCAGCGAGCCGAACATGAAAGCGTAACGGCCGTCCTGCGAGATCGTCTCGATCCGGTGCTTGAGTATTCGGTAGGGCGCGAGATCTTTTCTGTTCTCGAGCTTGCCGAGCCGTTCGTCGATCAGCAGCAGCAGATCGGAAATGCGATAGGGAACCGGCGTGTCGACCGTGTAGCGGCTGGCGTCGCTGAAGCCGCGGCGAAGCTTCGCCGGTTCCGACGAGCGGCTGCTGTTGTAGCGCGCCTTCGCGATCGGGATCACTTCCTGCAGGATCTCGATCTCGGCCTTCCGGTCGCCGTCTCCGACGAGAACTTCCTGGATCTCCTCGAACGTCAGCAGCCAGTACGGCAGCTGCATGTTCCGCGGCGAGATCACCTCGGCCCACTCGCTGAACGCCGTGGCATACTCGTTGTGCGGATCGAGCAGAACGATGTGGGCGTTCGGATTTTTTTCGACGATCGATCGAAGGATCAGCGCCGTCGTGCACGACTTGCCGGTGCCGGTCGTGCCGAGGATCGCGAAGTGCTTGCCGAGCAGTTCGTCGACCCGAACCATTGCCGGGATCGAGCTGTCCTGCCGGATGGAGCCGACGCGGACCACGGCTTCGCTATCGCCGCAGAATGTCGCCTCGAGTTCCGTGCGCAATGCCAGCCGCACGCGGTCGCCGAGCCCCGGATAGCCGCTGACGCCGCGGTTGAATTTCGGCGGCTTGCCTTCGCCCGCGCTGGTCAATTCGCCGACCATTCCGAGTTCTGCGATCCAGACTTCGCTGTCGCCTTCGCGCTGCGAGGGAACCGGAACGCTCAGCGCCGAAACGATGGCGAGGACGGTCGTACGCGTTGTCTCGATGGCGAGCAGCGTGCCCATTTCGGGCCGCCCGTCGGGCGAGCGCGCGCGCAGCTCGCCGGCGCCGTCAAGCAGAACGATCGCCTTCGATCCGGTAACCGAAACGATGCGCCCGATGGAGGCATTGGAGCCGCCGTTCAGTTGGTTCTGGTTGTGATTGCCTGACATTCCCATCCGGATCTCGGGCTCATTCACTGCCATTGGAAATAACGTAACTGGTATCGACCGCGCTTACGCTGTTCCGGCCGGGAAGGTTGATGATGACCTCGGTGCCGGTGCCCTTGCTCGAACGGAGTTCGACCGAACCCCCATGAAGCTCGACAAGCGCTTTCGCGATCGGCAATCCAAGGCCCGCGCCCTCGCGCCAGCGCGAACGGCCGCCGTCCACCTGTCCGAAGGGCGTCATCGCGATTTTGATTTCTTCGTCCGTCATTCCGACGCCGCTGTCGCGGATGGCGATGATGACGCCCCCGTTGTTGGTCCGCCGCGCACTGACGTCCACGGTGCCGTCCGCCGGCGTGAACTTCAGCGCGTTGGAAATGATGTTCGTGAAGATCTGGCGCAGTTTTTCGGCGTCGCCTCGGATCGGCTGCAGATCGGGCGCGATAGCGAAGCGCAAATCGACATGCGCCTCGGTAGCCATCATCCGGAACGCGCTGATGCTGCCGGCGAGAATCTCGCCGACATTAACTTCGCGCGCCTCGAGCGTATATTTTCCGCTCTGAATTTTAGAGATATCCAGAATATCGTTGATGACGGAGAGCAGCTGCCCCGCCGCATCCTGGATGAGCGTCGCGTACTCGACGATCTCCTTATCGGGCAGGCGCCGCACGTGATGCTGCGTCAGGAGCTTGGAAAATCCGATGATCGTGTTCAGCGGCGTCCTGAGCTCATGGCTCATGTTGGCGATGAACTCGGATTTCACCTTACCGGCGAGCTCAGCGTCGATACGTGCCGATTGCTCTGCAATGACGGCGCGGTGACGCAATACGGCATCGCTCAAAAGCGTGGCATACTCATTCATCAAGGAGTTGGATTTGGCGTTTCCAACTGATCCAAAAATCATAACGCGGAACCCAACGCACAGGCTGCAGCGGATTCAATCTAGGGGCGAGTACCTAACTCAAGGTTAATCCAAAAGCCGTGAAAACTACGGCGCACCGCAGCAAATCGTCGGCGTTTTAGCAAAATTGCTTGGATTTTCCGGCGGGTACAATTCGCGGTTGCGGGTTGTTACAAGGTGGGGCGTCGGAAGCGCGCACCAGCACGTGGCTCCCGGGCACGCCTCACCTGCGCCACCGGCTCTAATCAAATCCTGCAAAATTCAGCGCATTATGAATTTGAACGGCTGGGTAAACGCCAGCGGCTTGATGCTGACCTCCGGCGGGATGGGCGGAAATGGCGCTGCCCGGTCGAGTGCCGCCGTCGCCGCGTCGTCCAAAAGCTTCGAGCCCGAGCTTGTGGCGACTTCCTTCGACAGCAGCTTGCCATCGACGTCGACCGTAAATCTCATCACCACGGTACCGGCGACGGCCGACCGCGGATTGATCTTGGCGCGCTGCACGTGATCGTTGATCTGGCCGAGATATTGGCCGAACGCCTTGGCGTCACCGCCCGATTTCGCTTCGCCCGAACTCTGCTCGGTCACGATGGCGACCTGTTCCGGCTGCGACTTGGTCTCGACGACCTGCGGCTCCGGCGGCGGCTTATCGGGAGGCGGCGGCTCGTCCGTCTTGACTGTTTCGGTCTGAACCTCGCTGGCATCCGACGTGATGACGTCGCGAAGCTCGTCCGGCTTGACCTCCTCGGGTGGCTTGGCGCGCTGCTCCTGGATCGGAACGATCTCGCTCGTCTCGATGGTCTCCATCGCGTCGCCGAGCTTCGAAATGCCCTCGGTCGCAATGCCCTGTTGGACAAGCACGACGTCCATGCCCTTGCCGAGATCGAGAGCCTCCATACTGGAATTCTGCAGTTCCGGAAGCATGGCGTAGCCGATCGTCCCGTGGACGAGCACGGACAGCAGAACAGCAATCGCTCGCAATGCGTTCATTCCGGCGGTTCTCGGCATCAGTTCTTCACAGTCGCTCCCGATGGCGACGGTTGCGAGAGTAGCGAGACACGGGCGTAACCCGACTCTCCAACCCGTCCCAACAGCTCCATCACGTCGCCGTAAGCAATCTTCCTGTCGGCGCGGACATAGACGATGCCGTCACCCTCGCTCGACTTGATCTGCATGAGACGGGAAACGAGCGACTCGCGCGTCACTTCCTCGTCGCGGATGTAGAGTTTGCCGTCCGGCGCCAGCGAAACGACCATCGGCTTTTTCTGCGCCCCGAGCTTCGAGGCGGACGTCTTCGGCAGATCAAGGGGCACGCCCTGCACCATCAACGGTGCCGCGACCATGAAGATGATCAGCAGCACGAGCATTACGTCAACGAACGGCGTGACGTTGATTTCGGCGAGGGGCTTGTAGTTATCGCCGTCTTCGCCCGACGAACCGCCAACGGACATTCCCATCAGTTCACACCCTCAACGCCGCGACGGGAAAGCGTTCGCGCCAACGCGACGATAACGGGCGTAACGCGTTCCGACGCGCGGCCGAGCGCGACCGTGATCTGGTTGTAGAAAATGACGGCTGGGATAGCGGCGGCAAGACCGATGGCCGTTGCGAACAAGGCTTCGGCAATGCCGGGCGCAACGACGGCCAAGCTCGTGTCTTTCTGCTGAGCGATGGCCGTGAACGAATTCATGATGCCCCAGACGGTTCCGAACAGTCCGATGAACGGCGCGGCCGAGCCGAGCGTCGCGAGAAACGGCAACCCCTGTTCGATGCTCTTCAACTTGCGTTTGACGGCGGCACGCATGGCGACTTCGAGACGGTCGCGCACCTCGCCTGACGACGCATTGTCCGAGTTTTCTGCCCACTCTGTACGGGCGGCATCACCCACGGCACCAACGAGGCTGCTGGCGCGGCCTGCAGGAAGAGTGGCCGAAGCGCTGCCTTTCTCGAGAGTGCGGATCTCGCGATTGACCAGCCATATGCGAATGAACTTTTCGAACGCTAACGCCCAGCATACGACCGAGGCCAGCAACAGCCCGATGATGATGCACTTCACGACGATATCGGCATGTTGGAAGAGGCCGAGGATCGACAAGTCTCTTCCGGCAATTTCTTCAGTCATTAGGCGGTCACCGCATTACTTTGAAAGTTGAACGTTCGTAAGTGTCGACGTCTTGAGGTTATCGAGGCAGCCGGAAACCGCACCGCCTTCAGCCTTGCATTCCATTACGTCGTTGATGAGGAGCGAGCCGATTTTATCGCACTGAATTCCGTCGATCTCGAAGAGCTTCACGGATTTCTTCTTGGGCTTGAGCGGCGCCAGATCGATGGAAAAGCGCTTGCCGATAACACCGTCTGTCTGAAACAGAACGAGATCGATCTTGAACGACTGATAGGTCGTTTCGCCCGGATTATTGACCACCATATAGGCTCGGCAGCCCTTCTCCGAAGCCTCGAGCTTGTTCAATTCTACGTGGGTCCCGGACGCCGGGGCAGCCGGTGTTTGAGCGGGATCAGCAACAACCTGTGTCGCGAAAGCACCGATCGGCAAGGCGAGCGCACAGGCCAGCCAGGAACGTTTGGAAGTTCTGATCACGCGATGACCTTTTCTTATCGAAAGGATGTCGGATTTGCGAAACGCGTGTAGCGATTTTGGCCGTCGGTTGCCAGTGTGAAATTCGTAAGATTAGAAGGTTGAGTTCAGCCCGTGGGAATTTGATTTAGAACAGTTTTCAGGTGCCGCCAAACGACAATCCGAGTACGGGATTTCTGCAATTGCGCCGCATCGAGAATTTTTCCCGAGCATTCGGGAAAAACTTCCCAAAATTGGCATCTCGTCACCCGCTGCGGAAGGTCGTTTTGCGCGCTGTAATCGGCCGCAAATCCATTTTGGACGGTTGTGGTGCCGATGCAATCGTCAGGCAGCGCGCTCGATTGTCGATATGCGGGCAGCTCGGCGGATCTCGTCGAAGATCGCGGCGAAGCTCATGATGCCGGTGGCCTGATCTTCGGCGACATCCGTCAGTACTGCGCCGACGACTTTCTTCTGATTGGCCTCGAGCAACGTCAGCGCCTTTCGTGCGAGCGATTGCGGAGTCCGGTGCCAGGCGGTGAGAAACACGATGTCGTCGGCAAGTTCCGCGAGCACGCGTGCGTCTGAGATCGGCAGCAACGGCGGCGCCGAGAGCACGATGATCGGGAAGCGCGATTTGAGGCCGGCGATTGCGCTCGAAAATTCTTGAGAGCGGATGGCGGTCGGCACCGCGAGCGGAATGGGCGCAGGTCCGGAAGCGGGCAAGAAATGCAGCCCCGTAAGGCCATCCCGGAGGATCGCATCTTCGATCGGGGCCCGTGCCGCGATCTGATTGAGAAGACCGCCGGAAATCTGCGGCGTCAGCTCGCGCGTCAGGCCCTTGCCGCGAAAATCGCAATCGACGAGGAGCGTTTGCAGAGCTGAGACTGCGAAATAGTGCGCGATGTTCGACGCGAATATTTCCGAGCCTTCGTCAGGCAACGCCGACGCGACCAAAATCACGCGCCCGGTCTCATGTCCAGTCTCATGCCCCGCCTCATCGCTTTTCCGCTGCCCGAGTTCGTTGCAGACCTTCCGAACCGCATCGGCATAAATGCCCTGGGGCTCGGCGACGATCATCCGCGCGCCGCGAGCGCTGGCCAACGGATCGCTCGGCGGCGCCATCGCCGGAATGGAGATCATGTGCGGGCAGGCGAGCGTCTTCTCGACCTTCCGCGTACGCAGCAGCGCTTCGCGTTCGAGCCATAGCGCAAGCATGATGGTGAGCAGCAGCGTCAATCCGCCCGTAATCGCGACGATGCGGATGCGCTTCGGTCCTGCAGCGCGGTCGGGTGAACCCGCGATGTTGACAATGCGCGGACCCGCGAAGGTCACGGCCGAGCCGTACTTCTCGACAAGCGATGAAAACATCCGCTCCGAAGCGCTGAGTTCACCCGGCTTGCGCACGGCCACGGCGGCTTTCGCAATAGGCGACGGTCTCTGCGCGAGGAATTGGTTCGCGATGGCATTGGCGATCCGCGCGGACTTTGCGCCATCGGTTGACGTGAATTGCACGTAGACGAGAAAAGTGCTGCGCACGCGGTTGATGCTGAGCCTATTCGAAATCGCCGCGCGAAGTTCTTCGCCGGGCGCCGGGCTGCGGAAAAGCCCCATGACCCGCGAGAGCATCGATCGCTTGTTGAATTCGGGATCGTCCGCAAGATGCAACTCGGTGATGACGGCATCGAGGATCGACGCCGACCGCAGGAATTCCATTTGCTTGTCGATCTCCTTCCGCTCGGCTTCCGAAGCGAGCGTATCGGACAGAGCCGGGTCCTCTTCTTCGACGGCTGGGGTTGGAGCCTTCCGCAGCGGATCCGTCTGGATCATGGTCGAGGCGACATATCGATCGGGAATGACGGCGACGATGGCCGCAGCGATGAGGGCGGCGGCGAGAGGCACGCCGGCGACCGCCCTGGCGCGCTTGACGACGGCCGAACGGGCACCCGAAAGCCCGAACCGGGTTCCTCGCTTTGCCTTAGGTGCCGCTACTTGATCCATCGTCCTGTAACGCCGGTGAAATCCGGTCGCCGAATACGTTCGTGCCCGAGCCGCGAACGCCGACTCACTCGGCCATTGTCAGGATCAATTATGAACAGGGCGTTTTTGGTTAACGTTTTCTGCGCAATACATGCATCAGCAACGGTCCCGCGATCCCTATCAAGAACGTCATGCCCGCCTATGCGGGGATGAGGGGGGAGTGGGTCCGGGCGGCTAGCGGAGCGAAAGCTTGGCGCCGCCCTCGTGCACGTCATAGGCGCAGCGGGCGCTGCCGGCGGTCAGGATGAGGTGCGGATCGCGGAAGCGCTGGGTCCAGAGCGGGTTTTGCGTATCCCAGATCGCGACGTTGATATCGGGATTGCCGATGACGGCCTCGATCGACGAGGCCGGTCCCCAGGAAGCTGTCGAGGAAACTGTCGAGGCGACCGTCGCATCGACGCGCGCCCCGGCCGGGCGCTTCGGAGCGTTCCGCCGGCAGACCTCGATGGCGCGCTCGCGATAGGCCTCGACTACGGCCTCGCCCATGGCGGTGCGATACGCATGGTCCTGATACCAGACCTTGGCAGCTGCAAGCAGGACCAAACCAAGCAGGATCTTACGCATGACGAGAGTCTCGAACGAGAAAGCGGGCCAACGGTTGGCGGAGCGCCATTCTGGGCCCCCTTGGTGAAAAAAGCGTTTCGCTTCGGCCGTTTGCGGTGCAGTGCAGCGGCGCACCGGGCTTGTCAGGACCGCCCCGGTCGGGCAAAAGCGGTGCCTGCGATCAACGTCCGATCTCCCGGAGAACACTCAACCAATGTCGAAAAAGAAGATCCTGATCACCTGGCCTTTGCCTGAAGCTGCCATGGCCCGCGCCCGAGAGACTTATGATGTTATCGCGCACGGCGACAACCCGAAGATCACCGTCGACGAGATGCTCGAGACGGCGAAGTCGGTGGACGCCATTCTGTTGACCCTCAACGAGAAGTGCCCGGCGCCGGTGATCGAGAAGATCCCCGAGAACATCAAGTGCATCTCGACGTTCTCGATCGGCTTCGATCACATCGATCTCGAAGCTTGCAAGAAGCGCGGCATCAAGGTCGGCAACGCGCCGCACGGCGTTACCGTCGCGACGGCGGAAATCGCCATGCTTCTTCTACTCGGTGCCGCCCGTCGCGCCGGAGAGGGCGAGAAGATGATCCGCACGCGCTCATGGCCCGGCTGGCAGCCGCTGCAGCTCGTGGGCCAGCGCCTCGACAATAAGAAGCTCGGTATCTACGGCTTCGGCAAGATCGGCCAGGCCCTCGCGCAGCGTGCGCGCGGCTTCGACATGGAAATCCATTACTACGACATCTATCGCGCGAAGCCCGAGGTCGAGGCGAAGTACAACGCCACCTATCACGACAGCCTCGACAGTCTCTTGAAGGTCTCGCAGTTCTTCTCGATCAACGCGCCTTCGACGCCGGAGACGCGCTACTTCTTCAACAAGGACGTGATCGAGAAGCTGCCGCAAGGCGCTATCGTCGTGAACACGGCGCGCGGCGACCTCGTCAAGGACGAGGACATGATCGCGGCGCTGAAGTCCGGACGCTTGGCCTACGCAGGCCTCGATGTCTTCGCCGGCGAGCCGAAGATCAACGAAGGCTATTACGATCTGCCGAACACGTTCCTGTTCCCGCATCTGGGATCGGCGGCGATCGAAGCGCGCAACCAGATGGGCTTCGAAGCGCTCGACAACATCGACGCCTTCTTCGCCGGCAAGGACATGCCGTTCAAGCTGGCCTGAATTCGTTTCGTCACGACCTCCAAATGGCCGGGCTTGCCCCGGCCATTTTTTGTGTCCGCTGTCAGGCAGATTCACTGCCTTCGGATCGCTTTCGAGTTGACATCCGCGCCATCACGTAACATATGAAGTTACATGAAGCGAGATAGCAAGCTGTCGGGCATTCTTCATGTCCTCCTCCACATGGCGGAGGCAAAAGCGCCGGTTACATCCGAAGCAATGGCGAAGGCCATGCAGACGAACCCCGTCGTCGTCCGCAGGATCATGGCGGGGCTGCGCGAGGCTGGCTTCGTCCGCTCGGGAAAAGGCCACGGCGGCGGCTGGACCATCGCCCGCGAGCTTTCCGCGATCACGATGCGCGACATCTACGTCGCGGTGGGGACGCCGGAGCTTTTCGCGATGGGCAATCGAACGGAAACACCCGGATGCATCGTGGAGCAGGCCGTGAATGCAGCGCTGGATGGCGCCTTCCGTGATGCTGAAACGCTTCTGCTTGACCGGTTCGCCAAGGTGACGCTGGCCGATCTCAGCGCCGACTTTCATGCTCGCATGCTCGCGAGCGGCAAAGCAATCGATTTGGGGACGATCCATGCAGCATGACGCTATCATCATCGGCGGTAGTTTTGCCGGATTGTCTGCAGCCATTCAAATAGCGCGAGGACGCCGATCGGTTTGCGTCATCGACGCTGGCAGGCCGCGCAATCGCTTCTCCGAAGCAGCGCACGGCGTCTTCGGTCAGGACGGAACGAACCCGCTCACGATGGTTGCTGCGGCTCGTGCTCAGGTGCAGCGCTATCCAACTGTGCGAACGCTCTTCGACGAAGCGAGCGGCGCCCGCGCCGTTGCTGGCGGTTTCGAGGTGACTCTCAAGAGTGGCGCAATACTGACGGCAACAAAGCTGGTGCTCGCGTTCGGTCTTTCAGACAGCCTACCGGAGCTGCCCGGCCTGGCCGAGCGTTGGGGCAAGAGCGTGCTCCATTGCCCTTATTGTCATGGCTTCGAATATGCGGGGCACCGCCTCGGAGTTCTCCAGACCATGCCGATGTCATCGCATCAGGCACTTCTCATTGCCGAATGGGGACCCACGACCTTGTACCTCAACGGCGGCGAATCTCCTGACGAGCAAACCCTGGCGAAGCTCGCGCAGCGCGGCGTGACAATCGAGCCAGCGCGGATAATGGCTCTCGAAGGCAAGAATTCCGCATTGTCGTCCTTGCATCTTGAAGATGGACGCCGCGCGCCGATCGACGCCCTCTACCTCGCGCCGCAGTCAAGATTGAACAGCACGATCGCCGAGCAACTCGGCTGCGCTGTGGACGAGACGCCTCTCGGACCCGTCATACGCACGGACGCCGGAAAGCAGACCACCGTGCCGGGCGTCTACGCCGCGGGAGATATCGCGCGCGTACCGCACAACGCGAACTGGGCGGTCGCCGATGGCATTACGGCGGGCGTGTTCTTGCATCAATCGTTGGTCTTCGAGCCGCTGGCCGCTTGAACGCGTCGTCCGTTACGGCTTCGGACCGCGTTCTTTCATCATCCACGCCGCGGCGCGGAGCAGCCGTGCATCGTCGCCACGCGCGCCAACGAGTTGCACGCCGAGCGGAAGGCCGCCGATGTTCAACAGCGGCAGCGAAATGCACGGCATCTCGAGATAGGTCCAAAGGCCGTTGAACATCGGACTGCCCGTGCTGCCGAGTCCGACGGGAGCGACGCCCTGGCTAGCAGGCGTCAGAATGGCATCGCACGTCGCGAGGATCGGACGAAGCGCGTCGTAGAGCGCGGTCTGCTTCTTCCGCGCGGCGTTGTAGTTCGCCTCGGAAAACGTCCGCCCCTCCGCGATGATCTCCTTGAGTTTCCCAGACACGCGATCCGGATTGGCGTCGGCAATCGGACCATAGTTTCGCGCGATATCCGAAAACTGTACGATCTGCTGGAGACGCAGGATCTCGTCGAACTCCGGCGGCAACGGCACCTCAGCAATTCCGAAGCGCGAAGCGAACTGTTCGAACGCCGCGCGCATGGCGTCATCGCCGTGCTGCCATGCCGGTGTTTTCACGAAAGCCAGACGCGGCGCGTGCAACTCGGATGCTTTGAGCGCCGCCAGAAGTGAAGGCTTCGCTTCGTCCGTCATGTCGGAATCGGCAGCGTCGGTGTCGCTGATGCCGTCGAACAAGAGCGCGATGTCCTCGACCGACCGAGCATAGCCGCCGATCGTATCGAGCGGCGGCGACTGAGCCAGAACGCCGGTGCGCGACGTGTAGCCGAACGTCGGTTTGAAACCGATGACGCCACAATAGGAGGCGGGCCTGATGACCGATCCCGCCGTCTGCGTGCCGAGCGCCAGTGCAACCTGATCGTCTGCGACCGCCGCAGCCGACCCTGACGAGGAGCCGCCGGGCGTCCGCTCGGGATCGTGCGGATTGCGCGTTTTGCCAGGGCCGAAGAACGCCAGCTCCGTCGTCACCGTTTTGCCGAGGATGATGGCGCCAGCGGCCTTGAGCGCCGTCACGACGAACGCATCTTGCAACGGCTGCCGACCGGCGAAAACTTCCGAGCCGAGTTCCGTCGGAAAGTCCTTCGTGTCGATGACGTCCTTGACGCCGACAGGAATGCCCGCGAGCGCTGGCATCGCTTCGCCACGGGCCCGCTTGGCGTCGCTCTCGCGCGCAGCCGCGAGCGCACGATCGGCATCGACATGTGTCCAGGCGCAAACGTCTGCGTCGCGCTCGGCGATCCGGGAAATGTAGGCACCCACAAGATCCGCCGACGTGACGTCACCCGCGATCAGAGCCTCGCGCGCTTCCGAAGCGGTGAGCCGCGTGAGGTTGTCTCGGCCGACATGTACCTTGCTCAACGGTTTGTCCCCTTGTTTCGAACGGTTGCCGGCTGTGCGGGCGCGGCAAGCCAGCGCGCGTGTCAATATCGCGGCATTTACAGGAAAGAAGCATTTTTTCTGTTCGAGGACCCAGCCGAGACAAAAAGCGCCGCGGATCGGCCGAAATCGGGCTTTCAGACAATTGTATCCGGCGCGGTTCGGTACTAGGACACCCCGGAGACGAATAAGAAGATCCTTGAGGACTATAAATAATGACGAGAGAAAACCGCCGCCCCGGCCGCCACTTCTTGCAGATCCCAGGGCCGACGCCCGTGCCGGAGCGCATTTTGGCGGCCATGTCGCGTCAGATTCTCGATCATCGTGGCCTTGAGTTCGGTCAGCTCGGCAGGCGCGTCCTCTCAGGAATCAAGGGCCTGTTCAAGACGCAGGGCCACGTCATCATCTATCCGTCGTCCGGTTCGGGAGCGTGGGAAGCCGGTCTCAGCAACACGCTGTCGCCCGGAGACACGGTCCTGATGTGCGAGACGGGCCAGTTCGCCGTTCTCTGGGAAGCCATGGCGCGCCGCCTCGGCCTCGAGACGGAAGTCATCCCGACCGATTGGCGCATCGGCGCCGACGCCAATCTCATCGAGAAGAGGCTGAAGGCCGACACGTCTCATAAGATCAAGGCGGTTTGCGTCGTCCACAACGAGACGTCGACGGGTTGCCTCACGCGACTCGACGAGGTGCGCAAGGCCCTCGATGCTACAAAGCATCCGGCGCTGCTCATGGTCGACGCGATTTCGTCGCTCGCCGCCGCCGATCTGCGTCACGACGAGTGGGGCATCGACGTGACCGTTTCCGGTTCGCAGAAGGGCATGATGCTGCCACCGGGCCTGTCGTTCACGGCCATCAGCGCCAAGGCGATCGAAGCCACGAAGACGGCTCAGCTCAAGAAGTCTTACTTCGCCTGGGACGACATGCTGTCGTTTAATGCGACGGGTTACTTCCCGTACACCCCCGCGACCGGCTTGCTCTACGGGCTCGCCGAGGCGATCGACATGATCAACGAGGAAGGCCTCGAGAACGTCTTCGCGCGTCACCGCCGCTTGGCCGAAGCGACGCGCCGCGCCGTCGAGGCATGGGGCTTCGAGATCCAGTGCCGCGATCCGAAGTACTACTCTCCCGCGGTGACGACGGTCGTCATGCCCGAAGGCCACAACGCCGATAACTATCGCAAGCTCGTTCTCGACAACTTCAACATGTCGCTCGGAACCGGCCTGAACAAGATCGCGGGCAAGGCCTTCCGCATCGCCCATCTGGGCGATACCAACGAGCTGACGGTCCTCGGCGCGTTGACCGGCGTCGAGATGGGCTTCGAGCTTGCGGGCGTTCCGTACCAGAAGGGTGGCGTCGCCGCCGCGATGAGCTACATCGCCGAAACGGCAGCCTCGGTGAAGGCCGCCGCCGCCTAAGACCAAGCGGTCGAGACGAACGAAGCGGCGCACTTTCCTCTCCGGGACAGGAGAGAATGTCCGTGCACCAGGCTCGCCGCTTCACTTTCCTCTCCCGGGACGGGAGAGGATGCCCGTCGAGCCGGAGGCTCGCTTATGAAGGGTGAGCCGGAGGCTCGCCTTCGGCGAGATGGGCAGGTGAGGGACTTTCCGTCAGCCGGGGCGCCGCCGTCGGCATCAAGTCCCCTCATCCGGCCTCCGGCCACCTTCTCCCGGCGGGAGAAGGAAACGTCCGCCGCGATCCCGCCGTAAGATTGGGATTGCGCCTAAACGAGATCGGAAGGTGCCGCTGCATTGGCAGTGGCACCACTCCCGGAGAGCTTCAGCACCGTCTCGAGACTATCGGCCTCCGCAGCGGGCTTGTCCCAGCGGATGCGATGAATGCGCGGAAAGCGCATCGCGACGCCGGACTTGTGCCGCGTCGATTCCTGAACCGCATCAAACGCCACTTCGAAAACGAGTTCCGGCTCGACGGCCCGCACCGGACCGAACGTCTCGGTCGTGTGGCCTCTGATCCACTTGTCGATCAGCAACAGCTCTTCGTCGGTGAAACCCGAATACGCCTTGCCGACGGGCACGAGCTGGCGATCGCCGTTCTCGTCCGTGCGCCAGACGCCGAAGGTATAATCCGAATAGTACGACGATCGCTTGCCGGAGCCGCGCTGGGCGTACATCAGCACGCAGTCGAGCGTCAGCGCCGCGCGTTTCCACTTGAACCACTCGCCCTTGACGCGCCCCGCCTGATAGGGGCTTGCGCGCCGCTTCAGCATCAACCCTTCGATGCCCTCCGACCGCGCCGATGACCAAAGCGCGCCGAGTTCGTCGAACGACTTGAAGTCGACGAGGGGCGAAACGTCCGTCAGCCGCGGATGATGCTTCGCGTGCCAGGCTTCAAGCCGTTGGCGGCGCTCGCCGAACGACAGCGCCCGAAGATCTTCCTGACCATCGAACAGAAGATCGTAGAGACGCACATGCGGCGGGTAGGCCGTCATCATCTTTGCCGTCACCGACTTGCGATTGAGACGCTGCTGCAAGTCGTTGAACGGCGCGATCGCACCATCGCGCATGATGAGCAACTCGCCGTCGACGACGCAATCGTGGCCCTGGAACGCTGAGCGGATTTCCGGAAACGCGCCCGAAATGTCGTCGCCCTGCCGCGAGAACATGCGGACCTCGCCGCCACGCGCCGCGACTTGCACGCGAATGCCGTCCCATTTCCATTCGGCCGCGAAGTCTTCTGGCGCGAGGCGCGGCCAATCTTCCTCTTCGATCGGATGCGCCAACATGACGGGCCGGAAAACCGGTTTCGCGCCGGGGTCCGGACGTTCCGCCTTGCCGTCGAGCCATTGGAAAAGTTCGAGATAGGGCGGTGCGAGCGCATGCCAGATCTCTTCGACCTCGGAAACGTCGCGGCCGTAGCTCTCGGCGAGTGCCGTGCGCGCCAGACGTGCCGAAACGCCGACGCGCGGTGCGCCGCCGAGCAGCTTCAGGATCGCCCATCGGCCCGACGCATCGAGCTGATCGAGAAGGTGCCCGAGACGCTCGGTCCGTTCCGCCGTTGTGCCGTTCGTCATCGCATCGATAACGGCGCCGAGCGAGAGTTCTGGCAGCTCGCCGGAGTTGTGTCCGATCTCACCCCACCCCCTACCCCTCCCCGTCAAGGGGAGGGGAGAGTCGGACTTTCCCCTCGACCCGTTCGTCCCGCTGTCTGGGGAAGCCCGCTTTTCCCTCTCCCCATCCTTCATGGGGAGAGGGTTAGGGTGAGGGGCGACAACATGAGACGGCGCTTCGGTCTGCCCCTCACCCCGACCCTCTCCCCGCACGCGGGGAGAGGGAGAAGAACTCTCCGCTGCCAATTCCCCTCCCCCTTGCGGGGAGGGGTTAGGGGTGGGGGTAAGATCAAGAACAAGCTGCTTCGGCTTTTCGCTATCGTTGTCGCTTTTCTCAAGTCGGCTTTCCGCCATCTCCTTTCCCAACGAAGGAACCACAGCGCGATCATCCGGCCAAAGCAGCGCGACAGTTTCCGCCGTATCGCCGACATAGTCGCGCGACAGCCGGTAGAGCGTCGGATCGATGAAGCGGGTGACGAGATCAGTGAGCATGCGTCTCAGCGGCAGCCGGATCGGCACGCCGTCGGTCAAAGCAGCAAGCGCCCAGCCGCGATCGGGATCGGGCGCCGTGCGGAAGTAATGGCCGAGCAGCGCGATCTTCCGATTTCGGCTCTGCGTGTAGACGAGACAATCGAGAAGACTGGCGAACGCGCGCATCGCTATTCGGCCTCCTCGCCGTATCCGACAAGCGCGAGCGCACGGGCCTTGCGGCCGAGCGAGCCGAGATAATGCACGAGCGCGTCTTCGCGACCGTGCGTCACCCAGATTTCTTCGGCCTCCGTTTCGATGACGGTTTGAATGAGTTCCGGCCAATCGACGTGGTCCGAGACGACGAGCGGCAGCTCGACGCCGAGCTGACGGGCACGGCCGCGCACGCGCATCCACCCGCTCGCGAAGGCATTGACCGGATCGCCGAAGCGGCGCGACCAGCGATCGCCGAGCGCCGACGGCGGACACATGACGATACCGCCGCGCATGGATTTCGGATCCGTGTCCGCCACCGGCTGCAGCTGACCGAGATCGATGCCGAGCTTCTGATAGAGCTCCGTCAACGCAATCACCGCGCCATGCAGATAGATCGGCTGGTCGTAGCCCGCATCGCGAACGACGCGGATCATGCGCTGGCACTTGCCGAGATTGTAGGCGCCGATGAGATGCGTTCGGTCCGGCTCGGCCTTGAGCGAAGAAAGCAGCTTCGCGGCTTCGTGTTCCGCCTTCTCGTGGCGAAAAACCGGGAGCGCGAATGTCGCCTCCGTCACGAACACGTCGCACGTCACGAGTTCGAACGGTGCGCAGGTCGGGTCGGCCGCGCGCTTGTAGTCACCCGAAATGACGGCGCGCCGCCCGGCCCACTCGATGACGACCTGCGCCGAGCCGAGGATATGTCCCGCGGGCACCAGGCGCACGCCAACGCCGTTGATGCTGATGGTTTCGCCAAGGGCCAAGGGCTGGAATGCGCCCGCGCAGTCCTCGCCGTAGCGCACCTTCATGATCTCGATGGTTTCAGCCGTCGCGAGCACTGCGCGGTGGCCAGAGCGCGCATGGTCGCTGTGTCCATGCGTTATCACGGCGCGATCGACGGCGCGGCCGGGATCGATATAGAAATCGCCGGGCTCGCAATAGATGCCGGATCCGACCGGGTAAAGCCACGTATCGACGGGAGATGGTGTCGGGGTCATGAACCATTAAACGCGCTGAACTGCAAAGCAGCCAAGCGCGAAACGTCGTTCACGCGATAATGTCGGGAAGCAGCTTGTCCTCGATCTGCGTAATCCGGTCCTTCAGGACAAGCTTCTTCTTTTTCAGCCGCTTGATGAGAAGTTGGTCGGCCGAGGGGTTGCCTTCAAGAGCGGCGATTTCGCAGTCGAGCTGACGGTGCTCGCCCCGCAAAGTCACTAGCTCTTCTCTGAGCTCGCGTTCGTCGCGCCGCTCCATTTCGATTCCCTGCCCGCTGCCCGGTCGATCCAGCCTTTTGGGTGATTGCCCACGAGATGGCAACAGGGCAAAAGCGCGATCCGGGACGATCTTTCTAATCCTATGAATTTATTTTACGAATCACTAAAGGCAAAATTCGGCTTCGTAACAAAAATCAAACATCGCGGCTTTGCCGCAGGAGGCGTTGGACAACCCGGAAAACGTGTGGCACGATTTCAACGTCTGCAACTCTATAGGAGGCAACTGATGACGATTACGGCTCATCTGGCTGAACTCGCGGAGAAGCATCGGGCTCTCGAACAAAAAATAAATCAAGCTGCTGCGAGTCCCGGATCTGACGACATCGAAATACGTAGATTGAAGCAAGAAAAACTGAAGCTCAAGGACGAGATGGAGCGGTTGAGACGGGAAACGCGCCACTAGACCAGCGCGCATAAATTTCCCTTCCAAGCCCTGGCACCGGAGCACTCATCATCGGCTCCGTGCGGGGCTTTTATATTTTAGTCGATTTTCAAACCTCCCGACATCATACCTCCTGTCATCCCGGCCGAAGCGCTGCGCAGCCGGGACCCAGAACGCCGCGAAAAGATACGGATCTCGCGTGTGGCTCTCCCGGATGACAATATCGCGTGCATACCACGGCACAGCCCGCCAATTCCGTCATCCCGGCGAAGGCCGGGATCCAGGCAAGGCGCAGCGCATTCGGCGCGCGTTGTCCCCGCGGAGCGGACCGCACCTGTCGTTTTGTTGAAGCTTGTCTGGGTGCCGACCTTCGTCGGCATGACGTTGAGGAAATATAGGGGCCGCATTCACCTCCGTCATCCCGGCGAAGGCCGGGATCCATCCGAGCCGGAAGTTCATCACAATCTGATGTTTGGACAGATCCCCGCCTGCGCGAGGATGACGTCATGGTGACGACTTGACCTTCCCTCCGATCGCCTGTATTTAACCGAATAGTTATTTAACTAGATGGCTAAATACATGCCAACCGCCGACCGGCTGAGTGAAACATTTGCGGCGCTTGCCGACCCGACGCGGCGCGCGATCCTGGCGCGGCTGGCGCTGGGCGAAACGTCCGTCACCGATCTCGCCGAACCGTTCGACATGAGCCTTCCGGCCGTTTCCAAGCACCTCAAGGTTCTGGAGCGCGCGGGACTGATCGCGCGCGGACGCGAAGCACAGTGGCGCCCCTGCCGCCTCGAGCCGGGGCCGCTGAAGGAAGTCGACGACTGGGTCGAGCACTATCGCAAGTTCTGGGAACAGAGCTTCGATCGGCTCGATGAGTACCTACGTGTGTTGCAGGCGAAGGAGAAAAAGGGTGGCCGCAAAAAATCGAAATGATGGGAGCGAAGCCGAGAGAGAAATTGTCACCACGCGCGTCTTCGATGCACCGCGCGAACTCGTGTTCGCGGCGTTCAAAGATCCCCATCACATCAGCAACTGGTGGGGGCCGAACGGCTTCACCACGACGACGTATACGATGGACGTTCGCCCCGGCGGCCAATGGCTATTTACGATGCACGGGCCTGACGGCACGGATTACCCGAACCGGGTTCGGTACAACGAAGTGAAGGCTCCGGAGCTTCTCGCCTACGATCACGACGCCGGCGAAGAGAGGCCCGACTTTCAGGTGTTCAAGGTCTGGATCACGTTCGAAAGTGAAGGACGCAAGACACGTGTCACACTGCGCCTCCTCGCGGCGACGCGCGAACAGCGCGACGAGATGGCGAAATTCGGTGCCATCGAAGGGGCTCACCAGACGCTCGCCCGCCTCGATCTCCATTTAACAGGCAAGGAAGGAAACGCCGTGAGTAAAAGTACCGAAAATCAGAAGGTGCAGCCGTTCGTCATTTCGCGCATTTTCGATGCCCCGCGCGACCTCGTGTTCAAGGTGTTCACCGATCCGGAGCACATGAAACATTGGTGGGGCCCGAAGGGCTTCAAGGTCATCAGCGCCAAGATGGATCTACGTCCGGGCGGTACGTTTCACTACGGGATGCAGGCGCCCGATGGCTCGACGATGTGGGGACGCTTCGTCTATCGCGAAATCTCCGCTCCCGACCGCGTCGTTTTCATCAATTCGTTCTCGGATGCGCAGGGCGGCATCACGCGCCACCCTATGAGCCCCGATTGGCCGCTCGAATTGCTATCGGTCTTTACGCTCGAAGAACTCGACGATGGCCGCACGAAGCTGACCGTAAACTGGTCGCCATACAATGCCAGCGACGAAGAGGTCGGAATCTTCGACAAGGGCCGCCCGAGCATGACGCAAGGCTGGTCCGGCACGTTGGAGCAGCTCGAAGCTTACCTGGCGCGCATTCAGAAGCGCTGAGCGCCAACGCAACTGCACGGAATGTCATCCTCGGCTTCACGCCGAGGATGACGGCTTTCTTTTTGCTATTATTGCTGCGGCGCTTCTCGGCGTGAAAACGATACCGCATAGGCCTGTGAGCGCATCGGGAAGATCTTATCGTTCGCCGGACCTTCGACGCCGTCGACGACGTTCGTCGGATCGAAGATCGCCTCGTCGCACGTCTTCGCATCCTCGAAATCGGTGATCGAGATCGTGCCGAGAGTAACCGACTTGCGCTTGTCTTCCGGCCAGAGCGCGGTCGGATCGTCGAGCGGATCGCCAGGCTCGCCGAGGATTGCCGTCAACGTGAATTGCACGGGCCCCTTGGCTAGGCGGTCCTTGAGTTCTGGCCGGTAGAAGTCGGCGTCCTTCTTCTTCGCTTCATCGTCCGAGATGCCGGCTTCGCCGCCAACCGGCAGCGCCTTGTACTTGAAAATCTGCTTCTTGCCGTCCGCGTTCGTGAACGTGAAAGCGTGGACGCCCCAATAGTTGACTGTCCCGTAGCTCGCCGGCACCGGACGCGCGTTGAGCCACTCGCCCTGCCGCGTCGAGTTCGGGTTGTCCTTGAAATAGGCTCCGATCTTGTCCTTGTCTTTCGTCGCGACGGTCGTCAGCAGCTTCAGGAATTGATCGGGATCTTTCGCGACGAATACAGGGGCCGAGATCAGCAGAAGGTCCGTGTTGTTCCCCTTACCGAGGTCGAAATGCATGGCAATGCCGCGCACGTTATCCTTCTGCGCATTTGGCGCATCGGGATCGCCGCCGCCCATCGAAAAGCGGCCGATAACGCCGACCGGCGTCTTCGAATTGAAATGCGGGGCCTTGGTGAGGCTCGCGGCGTCGGCCGACGGCACGAAGTTCCCTTTGACGCAGATGCCGTGCGTGTGCGCGGCGCGTACGCCGGGATGCTTGCCGAAAACGGCATTGAGCGCATTGACGAGACTTTCCGCGTCGGCCTCGGCAAAGGCACGAGCCATCGGAACACAGATAACCGCCGCGGCGGCCAGGGCGGCAATGAGCCGGTTGGAAACCATCGAGACACACTCCATTGCAGGGGGTTGTCGTAGGCAAGGACGTTGGTCGAAAGACACTATCGTCATAACGTGCACGATGGATTGTGCACAGAGGGTTACGATGGGAGCAGGGCGCCTCGCGCGTTTTTGCCCCGCCCCGTGAGATCAAATCAATTTAAAATACTCATGTATGGCCGGACGTTAGAGAACGCCCGGCTCAGTTCGATCATTTCTGTGTCACCGATCCGTTATGCTGCGTCCCGCCGCCATTCCGGGAAGGGATCGGCAAGCCGCCTCCAGGCTGAGGTGTCGATCGGTCCGCTCTCGGAGATGGGAAGCAAGCACGCGTCGAGATCCGACTTGATCTTCTCCTTGTCCATGTCGCGCGTGCCGATGAAGACGATCTCTTGCCTGCGATCGCCCCAAATCTTGTGCCAGCCCTTGTCGATGCGCGCGACGAGGCTTTCGTCGCTCGGCCAATTCTCTTTCGGCACAGCGGCCCACCAGTAGCCAATCGCCTCGTGGCGGACGAGGGCCCCGGCCTGGCTGAGCTCCCCGACCCATTGAGGACGCGAGGCCAACCAGAAAAATCCTTTTGCCCGCACGACGCCTTGCCACGATGTGTTGAAGAACGCGTGCAGCTTCGCCGGTTCGAATGGCCGCCGCGCGCGGTAGACGAAACTCGCGATGCCGTATTCGTCGGTTTCCGGCGTGTGCTGGTCGAAGCTGTTGAGCTCTCGGAGCCAAGTCGGATGACGATGCGCCTGTTCGAAGTTGAAGAGGCCGGTATCGAGAATATCGCGCGGATCGACGCGCGCGTGGCTCGTTTCGATGATGCGGGCATCGGCATTGAGCGACCGAATGATCGTCCGCGCCGCTGCGATGTCTTCCGGCTTCGCAATATCGACCTTGTTGAGGATGATGACGTCGGCAAATTCGATCTGCTCGACCAGCAGCTGCACGAGCGGGCGTTCGTCATCCTCGCCTGCGATTTCGCCGCGATCTTTTAGAAAATCCCGCGAGGAATAATCTTTAAGGAGATGCGCGGCATCGACCACCGTCACCATGGTGTCGAGGCGCGCGACGTCCGACAGGCTGCGTCCCGCTTCATCGCGAAACTCGAATGTCGTCGCAACGGGAAGCGGTTCCGCGATGCCGGTCGATTCGATCAGCAGATAATCGAACCGGCGCTCGCCCGCGAGCCGATGCACTTCCTTTAAGAGGTCGTCGCGCAGCGTGCAGCAGATGCAACCGTTCGACATCTCTACGAGCGTCTCGTCCGTCCGCGAGAGATTGGCCCCGCCCATCGCGACGAGATCGGCATCGACGTTGACCTCGCTCATGTCGTTGACAATCACCGCGACCTTGAGACCATCGCGGTTGTTCAACACGTGATTGAGAAGCGTCGTCTTCCCCGCGCCGAGAAATCCAGAAAGGACGGTAACAGGCAAGCGTCGGTCCGGCGTCGCGGCCGTCGATTTCAAGTGAGCGATGATGTCGGAGTCCATGGGCAATCTCCCGGGTTTGAAGACGCTCATATATTCGGATGTTATAACATCCGTCAACTCCAACGGTCTGGGCCCGGGAATCGACGCGAAGTTCTCATCAAAAAAAGCCGCCAGCACCGGGCCGGCGGCTTTTTGCTTTGTTGGCGCACGGTTCGCTACGCGACGACGATGATGTCGACGACCTCGAGCGTATCCGGATCGACGATCGCGACGTGGTCCTCGTCGATCATGAAATATTCGTACCCGCGATAGCTCGGAACGATCGAGATGATCTCGAGGGGTACGGCATAGATGTGAACCGATCGCGGAATCCTGACGCCGACGTTCACGGCGACGCCGATATTATGCGCGGGCGCTACACGATGGCCCGCGAAGGCCGCCCTGACGCGCGTTTTCTGTTCGGGGCTGACGCTGGTGAGAGAGCCCTTTGGGGCGCCCTTGCCTTCCGTGCCTTCGCTCGCGCCGGTGGAAGATCTGTCGTTTCTCGACTTCTCGGAAGCGCCCATCCTGTCGTTGCGGTCGTTGCGATCATTCCGGTCGGCGCGGTCAAATGACTTATGCTTGGCGTTCTGGTCTTCATCTTTGGCTTGCCGATCCCGGCCTTGCCGTTCGCGATCACCAGCCTGTCTTTCATTGTTCTTGAGCTGACGATCGTTATCGCTGGCTTGATGTTTCGAATGATCGCGCGCGCCTTCATCGGCAGCCGAATTTTCTCGCGCCGATCCATGCGCCGCGCCTCGCAAACCGCGATCTTCCTTCATCGAACCACCGAATTCCCTGGATGGTCCAGCGCCCTTTTCCATCGCGTCGCCGCGCACCGAGGAACCGCCGGAGCGTTCCATCGCCGCGCCGCCACCGGCGCCAGCACCCGGCGAGGACGGCCCCGCGCCGCCGTTTGGATCTGCGAGCGCGCACGTCGATCCCGCAACGAGCGCCAGGGCTGCAATCGAGTATTTCAGCATTAGGGAGTCTCTCCTTTGTTGACCTATTTTGTTTGATCGCGACTGCCCCCGCGATTAACCGGTCAACGTATTCACGCGCGTGCTGTTCCAGATCAGAGTGCGCGACGGAAGAAGCTTCAGCAACGAACGGAGAGGCGAGAAATTTCGAGCCATTGCAGCGCGCAATACTGCGCCGCACAAGAACAATCGTTGAAAAAAAGGCATCAAATATTCGAACGTCATTCGAACTCGACTTGTAAGAAGAGCGTTCTCATCATACGATTCCGGCTAAACGAACTAACCAAATGGCGACTGCAATGACCGACACTGCAACAGCCACTCGCCCAGCGGAAACGAGCACGCCCACCCGCGACCTGACGAAAGCCGAGGTGGACCGCTTCCTGTTCGGCAAGCACATCACAAGCTGTCCCGTGTGCGGACGGTTTCGCTCGAACTGCGACGTCGACATTCACATGCTGACCTGCGAGCGCAAATCTTCGTCGAGCAACGCGCCGGTCAATGTCCTGATGATCGTCTGCCAGAACTGCGGCGCGATCCAATTTCACGACCGCTCAGTCATCGCCAAATGGCTGGATTGCCAGCATAAGGTCTGGGTGAAATAGCGAAGTCGCCTTTTGCGATTTCGGCTCGGCGCTCCGCTCCGGCCGCGATGACGGTGAAGAGGGGTGCTCCTATATTTCCTCAACGTCATGCCGACGAAGGTCGGCACCCAGACAATGTCCAACAAAACGACAGGTGCGGTCCGCTCTGCGTGAACAACGCGCGCCGAATGCGTTGCCCGTTGCATGGATCCCGGCCTCCGCCGGGATGACGGGGATGGGGCATCCCCTCTCCCCATTTCTTCAATGGGGAGAGGGCTAGGGTGAGGGGCGGCCGCACGCCGGCATTTGTTGCCGCCCCTCACCCCGGCCTCTCCCCGCTCGCGGGGAGAGTGGGATTTCTTCGTCATCCTCGGCCAACCGCGGCAAGGCCGCGTCGAAGGTCGGCCGCTATTCCAAGACAAAATGAAGTTTCGCGCGGCGGGGTAGGTCTCCGTCGCTCCCGTTTGCCGTTGGAATCTTCAGCGAAGAGGGTCGCGAAGATAACAACCAATGATTGTTGTAAAATAAACTAATCTATCCACAGATGTATGACATCTTCGGGTTCAAATCCCCGGAGGGTCGCGGCATAGTGAAATTCAGCTCCGCAAGATTGGTCGGTTCGAGGGGACGGGGGAATTTCCACATGACAACTCGTGTCATGCGCGTCGCGAGCGTGCGTGTCTGATCGCAAGTCTCATCAGGGTCTCCTCTATCGCCGCGACCTGGACGGCCTGAGGGGCATCGCCGTCGCGGTCGTCGTCGCCTATCACCTGGACCTCCCCATCGCGCCTGGCGGCTTCGTCGGGGTCGACGTCTTCTTCGTACTGTCCGGCTTTCTCATCACCAGCTTGATCGCTGCCGAATTGAAAGCTGGCGCCTTCAGCGTCGTGAGCTTCTACGACCGGCGCATTCGCAGGATCGTGCCCGCGCTCGTCTTCGTCTGCGCCTGCGCGGCCGTTCTGGCGTACATGTTTCTTCTGCCTGGTGAACTGAAACAGTTCGCCTCGAGCCTGATCGCGACAGCGCTATCCGTCAGCAATTTCTGGTGCCTTCTCCATTCCGGCTACTTCGACCACGCAGCCGGAACGCAGCCGCTGTTTCACACCTGGAGCCTTGGCGTCGAAGAGCAGTTCTATATCGTCTTTCCGCTGCTTCTGATGGCCGCCTTCAAGTGGCGGAGGGATCGGGTCGGGGTCATCATCTGGCTCCTGCTGGCGGCCTCATTGCTCTTGAGCGTGGTTCGTCTCGACGCGCATCCCCAAAGCACATTCTTTCTGCTTCCAACGCGCGCCTGGGAATTGTTGGCCGGAAGCGTCATCGCGATGGGCCTCGTTCCGAAGCCGGCATCCCGCCTGGAGTCCGATGCGGCCGTTGCGCTGGGCCTGCTCGCCATCGCGATTGCCGTCTTCAGCTACACATCGAAAACACCGTTTCCCGGATTGGCAGCGCTCCTCCCATGCGTGGGGGCGGCCCTCGTCATTTGGGGAGGGCAAGGCGAAAACACGCCAGGGCGGCTGCTGCTGACCGCCCGGCCGCTCGTCTTTCTCGGGCTGATTTCCTACAGCCTCTATCTATGGCATTGGCCGCTGATCGTGTTCGCGAACCTATTGAACGTCGAGGCGCCGACCGGACTTCAAAAGACCGCCGTCGCGGGAACCTCGATAGCCCTGGCGGCGCTCACATGGCGCTTCATCGAGCAGCCATTCCGGCGGCGTGGTGCAGAAGGATTTTCGCGCCCGGCGATCCTTTGGAGCGGCGGCTTGAGCCTCGGAGCCCTGGTGGCCGCCTCGCTTGTCCTCCATTTGGGGCATGGCATGCCCGGCCGCTTTTCGCAGCAGGTTCTCGATCTCGCCGATGCCGAACACGACTCGAGCCCGCTTCGAGAGAAGTGCCATTTCGACGGAACGGCGAAAGGCAATTACGAAGATACTTGCGTTCTCGGCGAGGCCGTTCCGCCGAAGACCATTGTCTATGGCGATAGCCATGGCGTCGAGTTCAGCGCCGTGCTCGGGTCGCTCGCAAAAACGAGGAGCGAAAGCGTTCGCCAGATCACGGCATCTGCGTGTCCGCCGGCCGCGGATTTTTCACTGCCGACCCGGAAGGAGTGTGGACGGTATAATGCCGCTATGCTTGCGAAACTCGTCACGCTCAACCCGGCGACCATCATCATCGCTGCCAATTCCAGCGCCTGGTCAACGGAAATGCCCGGTCAATATTGGCAGGGGCTGCGCAACTCACTGACGGCGTTGAGCCGCGCCGGACACCGACTGATCGTGTTGGGACCGATCCCGCATCTTCCCAATCACATGCAGGCGCCGGCGGCCATCGCCCGATGGACCGGCCGGGGCCATGACCCGGCAGACTTCAAATTTTCGCAGGACGATCGTTTCCACGACGTCGACGCGAACTTGCGGAGCATCGCCTCGGACGTGAACGCGACCTATGTGCCGCTCGCCCCTGCGCTGTGCAAGGACGAGTGGTGCAGCGCGTACATCGAGGACGCCGTGCTCTATTATGATGATAACCACCTGTCGGTGCGCGGCGCTGGCATCATTGCAAAGAAACTGCTGGCGCCGCTTCTATGGCCGGATGCCAACGCTCCGATCCTGGCCGGCACCCATCCGCTGCCGTAGGTGACGAGCGCACGCGCCCGTCACGCCTCCTTCGCCAGCTCGCGCAGCTTGAACTTCTGGATCTTGCCGGTCGATGTTTTCGGCACTTCCGCGAAGACGATATGCCGGGGCACCTTGTAGCGCGCGAGGCCCGCGCGGCACCACTCGATGATCTCGTCTTCCGTCGCCGAGGTTCCAGGGCGTAGCTCGACGAAGGCGCACGGTGTCTCGCCCCATTTTTCGTCGGGCTTCGCGACGACGGCGCAGAACGCGACAGACGGATGCTTGTAAAGCACCTCCTCGACTTCGATCGACGAGATGTTTTCGCCGCCCGAGATTATGATGTCCTTCGAACGATCCTTGAGCTGAATGTAGCCGTCGGGATGCATGACGCCGAGGTCGCCCGAATGGAACCATCCGCCGGCGAACGCTTCATCCGTTGCCTTGGGATTCTTGAGATAGCCCTTCATCACGATGTTGCCGCGGAACATGACCTCGCCGAGCGTCTCGCCGTCGGCCGGAACTTCCTTCATCGTCTCGGCGTCCATCACGGTGAGGCCTTCGAGCGCGACATAGCGAATGCCCTGGCGGATCCGCTTCGCGCCACGTTCGAGCGGCGGCAGGTCGTTCCACGATGAGTCCCACTCGTTGATCGTTGCCGGGCCATAGGTTTCGGTCAGCCCGTAAAGGTGCGTCAGCTCAAACCCGGCATCCGTCATCGCGGCCATGACCGACGCGGGAGGCGGCGCCGCTGCGTGGTTGAACGCGACGACATGATCGATGGTCTTTTTCTCCTCGTCCGTCGCGTTGAGAAGCGTGGACATGACGATCGGAGCGCCGGACAGGTGCGTGACCTTATGGTTGACGATGGACTCGTACATCGCCTTGGCGCGCACCCACCGCAGGCACACATGCGTGCCTTGAACCATCGTCACCGTCCACGGGAAGCACCAGCCGTTGCAGTGGAACATCGGCAGCGTCCAGAGGTACACCGGAAACCGCGTCATGCCGGTGGATATGGCGTTCGCATAACACATCAGCGCCGCGCCGCGGTGATGGTATACGACGCCCTTCGGGTTGCCCGTCGTGCCCGAAGTGTAGTTGAGCGAGATCGCCTCCCACTCGTCTTTCGGCCATCGCCATTCGAAATTCGGATCGCCCTTGGTGAGGAACGCTTCGTAATCGTCCGCCGACAGCGGTTCGCCCGTCTGCGGAAATTCCGGATCGTCATAGTCGATGATGATCGGCTTCACTGTCGCGAGCGCGAGAGCGGCCTTGATGACGGACGAAAATTCGCGGTCCGTGATCAAAAGCTTCGTACCGGCGTGATCGAGCTGGAACGCGATGACCGCCGGATCGAGCCGCGTGTTGATCGAGTGAAGTACGGCGCCCGTCATCGGCACGGCGAAGTGGGCTTCCAGCATCGGCGGCGTATTGGCGAGCATGACCGATACCGTGTCGCCGACGCCGATGCCGCGATTGCTGAGAGCCGACGCGAGCTGCCGGCTGCGCGTGTAGAATTGTGCGTAGGAGACGCGCGCCTTGCCATGAATGATGGCCGTGTGGTTTGGCGCGGCGACGGCAGAGCGGGAGAGAAACGATAGGGGCGTCAGCGGCTGAAAGTTTGCCGCGTTCTTATCGAGATGCTGCTCAAATGGATTCGTCACGGTTAGTGCCCCGGGGTTCCTGCCTAGCTCCAAGCTCTCGTTTGCCGAAAGCGTTTTGATTGCGATTGACGCTAGCGAAACCGGAAACGTCCGACAATGCCGGATTTATGACCGCCGAGGCTCCGGCAGGTCAAGTTTCGGCGCGTCCAATCCATGTCATGTTTCAAAAGTTTAAGTTGATGTATAAAGCATCATAATTTAGATTTTTTCGATGACTTTTCGCGAGGAGGACAGCACTTGATTACTGCCGCGCAAATGCGGGCTGCGCGTGCGCTCCTCGGTATCGACCAGCAGACGCTGGCGGATCGTGCTGGTGTTTCGTTGCCGACGATCCAGCGCATGGAGGCAAGCGAAGGCAATGTTCGCGGCGTCGTCGATACGCTGACGAAGGTCGTTGCGGCCTTCGACGCGGCCGGCATTGAACTCATCGGCGAGAATATGCCGAGCATGGGTCAAGGGCGCGGCGTGCGTTTCAAGGAACGTCTTCCGGTCAGGACTTCAGCACCGGCCCTGGCGCCAGGGCGCAGAAAGAAAGGCCTGTTCGCGCGCTCGTAGCACTTTCACCACTGCGACGACGACCGCCGACGATTTGACCGACGATCTCGCCGCTCCATGATGGGGACGGACAATGGATATGCCGGCAAGACGCGAAGCCACTCGGGCCCGTCCGAGTCTGGCTGAGCTCTTTACGCCAAAGCTCGTCACGGTTCTGCGCGAGGGCTATCGCTTAGGTGATCTGCGCGCCGATACGATCTCCGGCTTGACGGTCGCGATCGTGGCGCTGCCGCTGTCGATGGCAATTGCCATCGGCTCCGGTCTATCGCCCGAAAAGGGTCTCTTTACCGCGATCGTCGGCGGCTTCCTGATCTCGGCACTCGGAGGCAGCCGATATCAGATCGGCGGCCCGGCGGGAGCCTTTATCGTTCTAATCGCGACAATCGTCGAACAACGAGGCTACGACGGATTGGTTCTCGCGACGATGATGGCGGGCCTGATCATGATCGCTGCAGGGTCCCTGCGGCTCGGGACCTACATCAAATACATCCCGTTCCCGGTGACGGTCGGATTCACTGCCGGTATCGCCATCATTATCTTTGCAAGCCAGATCAAAGACCTGCTCGGTCTCGACATGGCGCATGAGCCGGCGCAGCTTCTCCCGAAGCTTGGCGCGATCGCCTCGAACCTCGGAACGCTCAAACCCGCAACGATCGCGATCTCCCTGCTCTCGATAGCGATTATCGTCGGTCTTCGCCGCATCAGGCCGAACTGGCCGGGAATGCTCATCGCAGTCGGTGCCACGGCGACCGTCGCCTGGGCCTTGGGTCTCGACGTGGCGACGATAGGCTCGCGGTTCGGCGAGGTGCCGCGAATGCTGCCCGCGCCGCATGTGCCGGCTTTCGATCTAGCCAAGCTGCAGGCCGCTTTGCCCGACGCGATATCGATCGCTTTGCTTGGTTCCATCGAGAGCTTGCTTTCTGCGGTCGTTGCCGACGGCATGACCGGACGCAGGCATCGTTCGAATTGTGAGCTGGTGGCCCAAGGCGTCGCCAACGTTGCCGCTGTCACATTCGGCGGTATGTGCGTGACGGGCACGATCGCCCGCACGGCGACCAACGTCCGTGCCGGCGCGCATGGGCCTGTCTCAGGTGTCCTGCATGCGCTGTTCATCCTGCTCTTCATGCTGGTTGCGGCGCCACTCGCCGCATACATCCCGCTTGCGAGCCTCGGCGGTGTTCTCGCCGTGGTCGCCTGGAACATGGCCGAGAAGGAAGAATTTGTAACGCTTCTGAGATCGTCCTGGGGCGATGCCGCCGTTCTGCTGGCAACATTCCTGCTGACGATCTTCGTCGACCTGACGACGGCCATCTCAGTCGGAGTTGCGCTCGGGGCGTTCCTCTTTCTGCATCGGATGGCAGAAGCGGTCGACGTCGAGACCGGTCGCACGCTCATCGCCGGCGACGTGGCGGACACGCCGGAATCGGAACAACCTTCAGGTCAGCCTGCAGGTGCCGCCGGTGACGTCATGGTCTACCGGATTTCAGGCGCATTCTTCTTCGGCGCGACGGCTTCTGTCAGTGCCGTGCTCGACCGGATCGGGGCCCATCCGAAGGCGTTCATTCTCGACTTTGCGGACGTGCCAATCGTTGATAGCACCGCCGCCCGCACCCTCGAGGCTTTTGCCAAAAAGCTCAATCGGGGTGGCACAAAACTATATTTCACCTCCACGACCCGGAGCGTTCGCCGGACGCTCCTCGCCGCGGGTCTGAGAAAGCCACTCGTGCAATATGCGGCTCAAATCGAGGACGCCGTCGCGATGAGCCGCGGAGAAAGACCGGACCGTCGCAACGTCGCGAATTACTCGTCCTCCTGATCCTCGTTCTTGGTGGGCGAGGTCAAACCCTTGAGCTTTGCGAGAACGCGGGCCTGCTCCTGCTCCGGCGTCTCTTCCGCAGCCTCTTCCGGACCCTTCGGCGTCAGGATCTCCGCCCGTGCCGGTGCGGCGCCGGTGGTCTCCGACGTCGGCAGCAGCGTGCCCGCCTTTTCCTCGTCGCCCGCATCCTTCGCCCGGTCGGTACGGCGAGCGGCCTTCTTCACTTCCGCGTCGAGGTCGATCTGCGAGCAGAGGCCGAGCGTCACCGGGTCCTGCGGCGTCAGCTGAGCCGAGTTCCAGTGCGTCCGGTCACGGATCTGGGCGATGGTCGGCTTGGTCGTGCCGACGAGGCGCATGATCTGGCTGTCCTTGAGCTCCGGGTGGTTGCGAAGAAGCCAGAGAACCGCGTTCGGCCGGTCGTGACGGCGCGAGACCGGCGTATAGCGCGGACCCTTACGCGTCTGCGGCAGCGGAGGCAGCTGCACCTTGCTTTCCGCCAGATGGAGCTTGTACTTCCCATCCTTCTCGGCGCGCGCGATCTCCTCACGCGTCAGCTGGCCGTTCGTGACGGGATCCATGCCCTTGATGCCCTGCGCGACCTCGCCGTCGGCGATACCCTTGACCTCGAGCGGATGAAGACCGCAGAACTCGGCAATCTGATCGAATGAGAGCGCCGTGTTTTCCACCAGCCAAACGGCGGTGGCTTTCGGCATAAGGGGGCGGCGGTCGCTCATGGGTGTCCTCTTTCGGTCTTTCGCGGTGGGGGTCGCGAAAGCCACTTAAAACGGTAAATTAAGGGAATTGCCCTTTATAACGCGTCACGAGGCCCTGACGCAAGGCTCAAAGCCACCGTGCCTGCAACAAGGCCGCAGCCAGAAGCGAGCCGCCGCGGTTGCAGCAGGCGTTTGTGACGGGTTACTGTCACCCAAAAAAGGGCCCGTTCGTCGATTGGCCCACATAACGTGCAGGGATGCCTGAATGCTCGCAACCGCCGGCCGGACAAAATATTTCGAGGATTTAGAGGTCGGGCAGGAAGCCTCGATGTCGAGGATTGTCGGAGAGGCGGACATCGTCGCCTATGCCGCTCTCTCGGGTGACTACAACCCCGTTCACCTCGATTCCGAGTACGCCGCCAAGACGATATTCAAGGAGCGCATCGCGCACGGCATCCTGTCCGCCGGTTACATCTCGGCCATTTTCGGGATGAAGCTTCCCGGCCCCGGCGCCATTTACGTGTCCCAGTCGCTGTTCTTCAAAGGCCCGGTGAAGATCGACGATCGCGTTGAAACTCTCGTGAGACTGGTCGAACTGATCCCCGACAAAAAACGGGCGCGGTTCGAGTGCATCTGCACGGTTGCCGGCAAGCCCGTCCTCACGGGCGAAGCGGTATTGATGGTGCCGGCACGGCCGCGATAAGCGCAGATACCATTCCGCAGTACTCGAGAGGACCGGGGCGAGGCCGCATCAAGCATGCACGTCATCCATGGTCACAAGCACGTTCTGCCGGAATTTCGCGGCTCCGCCATCGCCATCGGAAATTTCGATGGCGTGCATCGCGGCCACCGCGCCCTGATCGCTGAAGCCAAGAGGCACGCGCGCGACGCAAAAGCGCCCTCGGCCGTGATGATCTTCGAGCCGCATCCGCGCGAATTCTTCCAGCCGGACGAAACGCACTTTCGTTTGACGCCGCTGAAGCGGAAGATCGTGCTGCTCGAGACGCTGGGGATCGACGTCGCATTCGTCGAGCCCTTCAACGCCGAGCTCGCCGCGCTCACCGCCGAGCACTTCATCGAGCGCGTTCTCGTCGCCGGGCTTGGCGTCGTTCACGTGGTCATCGGCTACGATTTCTATTTCGGCCATAAGCGCGGCGGCAATCCGGAGCTGATGGTTCGCGCAGGGGAAGAACTCGGTTTTGGAGTGACCGTCATGCCGCCGATTGCTGAAGCAGGCGAACCGTTCTCATCCTCCGCCGTGAGGCTCTATCTCGCCCAGGGCGACGTCAAAGGCGCAGCCCACGTGCTCGGCGAAAATTGGCGGGTCACAGGCCGGGTCGTCGGCGGCGCCAAGCGCGGCACCGGCATGGGCTATCCGACCGCCAACCTGCCGATGCCGAAAGGCACGACGCTCGGCCACGGGATTTACGCGGTCCGGGCATATTTCGACGGCATTCCGCACGACGCGGCTGCCTATCTCGGCACCCGGCCGACCTTCGACGATGGAATGCCCGTACTCGAAGTCTTCCTGTTCAATTTTACCGGCGACCTCTACGGCCGCGAGATGGAGGTCGAATTCATCGACTTCATACGCGGCGACCGCAAATTCCACTCGGTTGACGAACTTGTCGCCCAGATGGACGAAGACATCGCCAAGGTTCGGGCGGTGCTGGCGAAGGCTTAAACCCTGACCCGTCATCCCCACGTAGGCGGGGATCCGTCCAACTTACCGGCCTGGATGGATCCCGGCCTTCGCCGGGATGACGTTCTAAAAAGCGGTTCCGGCGTGACCGGGCCGCGCAGGATGACTTGACGGGCGCACCTTGCTAGAACCCGCGCAGATTTCCATTGGATTTGAAAGTTTAACCGATGTCGAAAGACTCAAAGGCTGCCGGAAAAGCTGGCGCTGCAACTGAAGCTTCGCCGGCCGAGGGCGGCCGCGACTGGGGCAAGACGCTGTATCTGCCGCAGACGGAATTTCCGATGCGCGCCGGCTTGCCGGAACTCGAGCCGAAGCTTCTGAAGCGCTGGGACGAAATCGGCCTCTACGAGAAGCTACGCACGCAGTCGAAAGGCCGCGTGAAGTTCACGCTGCACGATGGCCCGCCCTACGCCAACGGCAACATCCACATCGGCCATGCGCTCAACAAGATCCTGAAGGATCTCGTCGTCAAATCGCAGCAGATGCTCGGCCACGATTCCAACTACGTGCCGGGCTGGGATTGCCACGGCCTGCCGATCGAATGGAAAATCGAGGAGCAATACCGCGCCAAGGGCAAGGAGAAGCCGAACTTCTCCGATCCGGCCGCCATCAATGCCTTCCGCGACGAGTGCCGCAAGTTCGCCGCCCATTGGCTGAACATCCAACGCGACGAGTTCAAGCGCCTGGGCGTCATCGGCGACTGGGAGCGTCCCTATTCGACGATGGACTACCGCGCCGAGAGCATCATCGCCCGCGAGCTGATGAAGTTCGCGGCGACCGGTCAGCTCTATCGCGGCTCGAAGCCGGTCATGTGGAGCGTCGTCGAGAAGACCGCGCTGGCCGAGGCCGAGGTCGAATACCAGGACTATCAGTCCGACATGATCTGGGTGAAGTTCCCGGTGAAGCCGGTCATCGAGAACGAAGAGTACGCCGCCGCCGAAACGCCCCCCGAGATCCATCCCGAGGCGACGCCCGAGAATTTGCTCGGCGCATCCGTCGTCATCTGGACCACGACGCCATGGACGATCCCCGGCAACCGCGCAATCAGCTTCTCGTCGCGCATCCAGTACGGCCTCTACGAGGTGACCGAAGCGCCGGAGAACAATTGGGCGAAGAAAGGCGATCGCTACATCCTGGCCGACAAGCTCGCCGCCGATGTGATGAAAGCGGCGAAGATCGAAGCCTATGAGCGCCGCTGGCCCGTGAGCGCCTTCGAGCTCAATCATCTCGTCTGCGAGCATCCGCTGCGCGATCTGGGCTACACGTTCGACGTGCCGCTGCTCGATGGCGATCACGTGACCGACGATACCGGCACGGGCTTCGTCCATACCGCGCCCGGCCACGGCGCCGACGACTACATCATCTGGATCAAGAACCAGAAGGCGCTGCGCGATCGCGATATCGACACGACCGTGCCGTTCACCGTCGACGCCGACGGTGTGATGACCAAGGCCGCGCCGGGCTTCGAAGGCAAGCGCGTGCTGAAGGACAACGGCGACAAGGGCGATGCCAACGACGCCGTCATCAAGGCGCTGGCTGAAGCGGGCAACATCATCGCGCGCGGCCGCCTGAAGCATCAGTATCCGCACTCGTGGCGTTCGAAGAAGCCGGTCATCTTCCGCAACACGCCGCAGTGGTTTATCGCGATGGATAAGTCCCTTTCCGCGCTCGATGACCAGCGCTCCGAAGGCGAACCGGCCGACGCGATCAGAAGAAATCATAACGCGCCAAGCCTTCGCCAGATTGCGCTCGACGAAATCAAGCGTGTCGCGTGGGTGCCGGCGGCAGGAGAGAACCGCATCACCGGCATGATCGAGAACCGGCCCGACTGGGTCGTATCCCGGCAGCGCGCCTGGGGCGTGCCGATCACCGTCTTCCGCAATACGGAGACCGATCAGGTTATCCCCGGACCGGGCTTTGAAAAGTCGGACGAACTGATCGCGCGCATCGAAAAAGCCTTCGCCGAAAAGGGCGCCGACGTCTGGTTCGAGGAGGGCGCCAAGGAGCGCTTCCTCAAAGGCTTCGTTCCCGCGAAAGATCTGAAAAAGTGGGAGCAGGTCAAGGACGTGCTCGACGTCTGGTTTGACTCAGGCTCGACGCACGCCTTCACGCTCGAAGATCCGACGGCGTTTCCGGGCTTCAAAGGCTTGAAGCGCAAACGCGATGGCGGTCAGGACCGGGTGATGTACCTCGAAGGTTCGGACCAGCATCGCGGCTGGTTCCACTCGTCCCTGCTCGAAAGCTGCGGCACGCGCGCAGAAGCGCCCTACGACATCGTGGTGACTCACGGCTTCGTCCTCGACGAGAAGGGTCAGAAGATGTCGAAGTCGCTTGGCAACGTCGTCGCGCCGCAGGACGTGATGGCAAAGTCCGGCGCGGACATTTTGCGGCTCTGGGTGGCGGCATCCGATTATTCGGATGACCTTCGCATTGGCAACGAAATCCTGAAGACGTTCTCCGAAACCTACCGCAAGTTGCGGAACACGCTGCGGTGGATGCTCGGCGCGCTTGCGCATTTCAAACCCGAGGACGCCGTTAGCCTGAAGGACATGAAGCCGTTCGAGCTTGAACGGCTGATGCTGCATCGTCTCGCCGAGCTCGATCATGAAATCCGCAAGGCTTACGAGCACTACGACTATCGCAAGATCGTCGGCCTGCTGTCGCAGTTCATGAACACCGAGCTGTCGGCGTTCTATTTCGACATTCGGAAGGACGCGCTTTATTGCGAAGCGCCGTCGAGCATGAAGCGAAAGGCGGCGCTGACCGTCATCGACAAACTTTGCGACACGTTGATCCGGTGGCTCGCGCCGATCCTTTCGTTCACGGCGGAAGAAGCCTGGCTTCTCTATCGGCCCGACGAAGCCGAAAGCGTCCACCTGCTGCCGTTCCCGAAAATTCCGCGCGAATGGCGCGACGACAATCTCGCCGCCAAGTGGGACCGCGTGAAGGAAGTCAGAAGCGTCGTCACCGGCGCACTCGAAATCGCCCGCGCCGAAAAGAAAATCGGCTCGTCGCTCGAAGCGGCGCCTGACGTCTACGTCACCGATCCCGATCTGATGTCGGGGCTCGACGGCGTCGATATGGCGGAAGTTTCGATCACGTCGGACATTTCGATTTCGACCCAGCAGCCCCCGGAAGGCGCGTTCACGCTTCCGAACGAGCCCGGTGTCGGCGTCGTCGTCAAACGCGCGGAAGGCAGGAAGTGCGCACGCTCGTGGCGCATCACCAAGGACGTCGGCTCCGATCCCGATTACCCCGAGCTGTCCGCGCGCGATGCGGCAGCCATGCGCGAGATCGATTCCGGAGCGGCGGCATGAGCGAGGCGGCGGAATCGAGAAGCGTCGTCTGGAGTAGATGGGCGCTGCTGGCGCTCATTGTCCTCGTCGCGACGGTCGCCGTCGATCAGGCGCACAAGTTCTGGATGCTGGAGATCTATGGCATCGAGGCGAAGGGCCGCGTCGAGGTCACGCCGTTTCTCGATCTGGTGTTCGTGAAGAACATCGGCGTCAGCTATTCGCTGTTCAATCAGGAAAGCGCCGAGGGCCAATACATGCTGGTCGCGTTCGCGGTTCTGGCGAGCGCCGGCCTCTGGTTCTGGTTGAATTGGAGCAAGGGGAGCCGGCTGATGGCGGTTAGCCTCGGCCTGATCATCGGCGGCGCCATCGGCAACGCCATCGACCGCCTGCGAATCGGCGGCGTCGCCGATTTCATTTCGCTGCACGCCTTCGGTTTCCACTGGTATGTCTTTAATGTCGCTGACGTAGCTATCGTTGCTGGCGTTATTGGCCTGTTGTATGAGTCATTCAGGGGCGAGTCGCATTAGCGCCGCAAAGTCGGCTTATCCGGGCTCGGGGGCGTGTCGATCGAAGACACGGGCAAATAAGCATGTCATTGAATTCGGTGCACAAAATCGGTCTTGCCATCGCGCTTTCGCTGTTCGTGGCGGGCTGTGGCGGCATTGACGGCGTCCAGCTCAACGGCAAGGTTTTCGACGCCATGGGCCTGAACGGCGACGGTGGCCCGAAGGGTGATCCCAAGATGGCTGTGCGCCAGCCTCTCGTCGTGCCGCCGGGCCTCGAGGCCCTGCCGCCTCCGGGTAGCGGCAAGGCAGAACAGCCGTCGCTCGCCGAAATCCAAGACCCCGACAAAAAGCTGAAGGTGTCGCAGGCGGATCTCGAACGGCAGCAGGCCGAATACTGCAAGAAGAACTACGAAGAAGCGAAGTTCCGTGGCGATTCCTCCGCCGATTCTGCGAAAGGCCCGTTGGGCTCATGCGCGCCGTCGATCCTCTCTTCCGTCAAGAAGTGGACGACCGGATCAACCAACTCCGACGACAGCGACGACGATTCTCAGAGCCAGTAAGTTCTGTTCAGCCGCCTCATAATCAATTCTTTTCTGCCGCATAGAAATGCTGATTCGGCCGCATATTTCCGGCCCGAGATGAACGCCTTGTCATTTGACATTCATCTGCCAAGCGCCGCTCATTGGCGAAACTTTTCGCACTGGCGAACGTCATTCTAGACTCAAAGTAATCCCCGCTTTTCGCTTTCGGTTTAGGATGAAAAACGTCAGGCAGCGCTTTAACGCTTACGGATCGAAGGATCTCCATAATGCGTCTTGCGACGTCCTCCCGATTTAGCCTCTTAACCCTATTGGCAATGCTCATGCTCGCAGTGAATCCACAAGCCCACGCCGCCGACGGCACGACCCGCGCCAGCGAGTTCAAGCTCGCGAACGGCATGGACGTGGTCGTAATCCCCGACCATCGCTCGCCTGTCGTCACGCACATGGTGTGGTACAGGGTCGGCGCCGCGGACGAAGTGCGCGGAACCTCGGGCATCGCCCACTTCCTCGAGCATCTGATGTTCAAGTCGACGGACAAGATTCCCGTCGGCGAATTCTCGAAGATCGTTGGCCGTCTCGGTGGCCAGGACAACGCCTTCACCGGCAACGACGCGACGGCCTACTTCCAGCGCGTCTCGAAAGACCGTCTCGGCAAGATGATGGAGATGGAAGCCGACCGCATGGTCCATCTTCGCCTCGATGAAAAGGAAGTGCTGACCGAGCGCGACGTCATCCTCGAGGAACGCCGCTCGCGTATCGAGAACAATCCGTCGTCGATCCTCGATGAGCAGATGAACGCGGCGCTTTATCAGAACCATCCTTACGGCAAGCCGGTCATCGGCTGGTACCACGAGATGGCGAAGCTCTCGCGCCAGAACGCGCTCGATTTCTACAAGCACTATTACGCGCCGAACAACGCCATCCTGGTCGTCTCGGGCGACGTGACGGCCGACGAAGTTCGCAAGCTTGCGGACGAGACCTACGGCAAGATCCCCGCAAACCCGACGGTGCCGTCGACGCGCCAGCGGCCGACCGATCCGCCGCAGCTCGTGGCACGCCGCTTGACGCTCAAAGATCCGCGGGCCGGCAACTATTCGTTCCAGCGCTATTATCAGACGCCGAGCTACGTCACGGCTAAGCCGGGTGAAGCCGAAGCGCTCGACATCCTGATGAAAATCGCAGGCTCGGGGTCGACCAGCCGCATCTACAAGAAGCTTGTCGTTGAATCGAAACTCGCATCGAGCGCTGGCGGCGACTATTCGGGCTACGGCCTCGATGGCGGAACGATCTCGCTCTACGCGGTTGCCGCCGACGGCGTGCCGCTGGAGAAGGTCGAGGCCGCGGCCGACGACGTTCTGGCCAACATCGTCAAGAACGGCGTCACCGACGCCGAGCTGACCCGCGCCAAGAACAGCTACCTCGCCGACTACGTCTACGACAGCGATAACCAGGCGACGCTGGCGCGCCGCTACGGCTGGAACCTCGCGGTCGGCCGCACCGTCGCCGACGTCGAGGCCTGGCCCGCGAACATCTCGAAGGTGACGGCGGACGACGTCAAGAAAGTCGCCGCCAAGTATCTCGATCTCAAGGACTCGGTTACCGGCTATCTCATTCCTGATCAGTCCGGCGTAGCGCAGGCCCAAGATCTTCCCGCCCCATCACCGTCCGGCGAATTGAGGTGAAATTGATGATAGGTTTTTATCGAACGGCTGCTGTGCTTGCTCGCAAAGCAGTCCGTCCCAACATTGCCTTGGCCCTTCCGGTGCTGGCTGTGTTGTTCACTGCATCCGTCAGTCACCAAGCAGCCGCAATGAACATTCAGAAAATCAAATCACCCGGCGGAATTGAAGCTTGGCTCGTCGAAGAGCACAGCGTTCCGCTCATCTCGTTGCGCTACGCCTTCGATGGCGGCAACACCCAGGACCCGCCGGGCAAGGAGGGACTCTCCAACTTCCTCACCGCGATGATGGATGAGGGCGCTGGCGACATCAAATCCGAGCAATATCAAGAGCGCATGGAAGATATCGCCATGCGCATGAGCTACGACGACAGCAAGGATTCGCTCTACGGATCGTTTGAAACGCTGTCGGCGAACCGTGACAAGGCCGTCGATCTTCTGAAGCTTTCGGTGCAGAAGCCGCGCTTCGACACTGACGCCGTCGAGCGCATTCGCCAGCAGCTCATCGCCAACCTGATCTATGCCGACAAGGACCCCGAGAAGGTCGCGATGCGTGAATGGTACGCGCAGGCCTTCCCTGGTCATGCCTATTCGCGCCCGTCGAATGGCACGGTGGACACGGTCTCGAAGATCACGCGCGAAGATCTCCTCGATTATCACAAGCGTACGTTCGCGCGTGACAATCTGAAAGTCGTCGCCGTCGGTGACATCACGCCGGAGCAGCTCGGCAAGCTCATCGACGATGTGTTCGGCGCGTTGCCGGAGAAGGCCAATCTCTTCCCCGTCGCGCAGACGGAACCGGCGAAGGGCGGAAGCCAGAAGATCGTCGAGATGGGCGTGCCGCAGTCGGTCGCCGTGTTCGGGCTCGGCGCGATGCCGCGCAAGGACCCCGACTTCATCACGGCATTCGTCGTCAACCACATCCTGGGCGGCGGCGGCTTCTCGGCGAAGCTGATGGAAGAGGTGCGCGAGAAGCGCGGCCTTGCCTACTCCGTCTACACCTATATTCAGCCCTATCAGCAAACCTCGATCCTCGTCGGCAGCGTCGCGACGAAGAACGCGGCGATGGGCGAGAGCCTCGACATCATCCGCAACGAGCTGAAGAAGATGGCCGAGAACGGTCCCTCGAAAGAGGATCTCGAAGCGGCCAAGGCCTATCTCACCGGCTCTTACGCGTTGCGCTTCGACACGAACTCGAAGATCGCCTCTCAGCTCTTGGGGCTGATGCAGGAAGGCTTCGGACCGGATTATGTCGAGAACCGCAACAAGCTGATCAATGCTGTCACGGTTGAGGATGCCAAGCGCGTCGCCGCACGGCTTCTGAAGCCGAACGATCTGGTTGTCACAATCGTGGGCAAGCCGGCCGGCTTGAAGCAGGCGTCCCCGGCGGCGCTGCAACCGGTGCTCGCAGGTCCCGACCGCGGCTAAGTTCACTGCTCCAGAAACGGCCAAGAGCATCTTGCGCTCTTGGCCGCACATCTGAAATCGGCTAGGCCGGAACAGATTTGAACAAGGAGCGTTGAGCGGCGATGCAAGACGGGCACCGGCACGAAGAAAGTACGTTTCGACAGAGCATTGACGGATGTCTCGAAGGCGCGATTGGCGAATACGGCCTCGCGCCTTCCAAGCATTCGGCATGGGTCGATCGCATCGCGCCTCACGTCGAAACGCTGAAAGATGAATATCGCACTGGGAAGCTCCCGCTTCTTCGGATCGCCGAAGACGAGCAGGACATCGCCGACGCCGAAGCGGCATACGCGAAGCTCAGCGAAGGCGCGAAGACGATCGTGTTCTTCGGCACCGGCGGCTCGAGCCTCGGCGGCGAATTGTTCGCGCAGCTCGCCGGTTGGAATATCGCAGGCGTCGCCCTGCCGGGTCAGCGCAATCGCCCGCGCACCAGATTTTACGCCAACCTCGACGGCGGCACGCTCGAGAGCGTTCTCAAATCCCTCGACCTCGCATCGACGCGCTTCATCGTGACGTCGAAGTCCGGCGGCACCGCCGAGACATTGGCACAGGCCATCGCGGCGCTGACGGCGGTCAAGGCGGCCGGTCTCGAAGCTGAAATTCCGAAACTCTTCTTAGGCATCACCGAGCCGGATAAGCCCGGCAAGGCGAACGGCCTCAGAACGCTATTCTCGAAGTTCGCCATTCCGCTGCTGGAGCATCACACCGGCATCGGCGGCCGCTTCTCATGCCTGACCAACGTCGGCCTGCTGCCAGCCATCGCCCGCGGCCTCGATCCGCGCGCCATCCGGGCAGGCGCCAAAAGCGTGGTCGACGCACTCCTCGCATCGGGCAAACCGCAGGATTTCGCCCCCGCCGTCGGTGCCGCGACCGCCGTCGCGCTCTCGAAAGAGAAGGGCATCAAGACGCTCGTCATGATGCCGTACAACGACAGGCTCGGACGCCTCGCCGCATGGTTCGTGCAACTCTGGGCGGAAAGCCTGGGCAAGGGCGGTGAGGGCACGACGCCGCTCGGCGCGCTCGGGCCCCTCGATCAGCACAGCCAGCTCCAGCTCTTCATGGACGGTCCGCGCGACCATTATCTGACGGTCGTTCGCGTCGCGAGTGAGGGTGTCGGCCTGCGAATCGATTCCGAGCTCGCACGCATAGCCGGTGCCGATATGCTCGGCGGCCACACCGTCGGCGACATCGTCGCGGCCCAATCGCACGCCGTTCCCGAGGCTCTGGCCCGCGCCGGCCGCCCGGTGCGAACAATCGACATTGCAAAACTCGATGAAAAAACCATCGGCGCGATCGTGATGCACTTTATGATCGAAACGATTCTCGCGGGCCGCCTGCTGGGCGTCGATCCGTTCGATCAACCGGCGGTCGAGCTTGCGAAAATCCTGACCAAGGAGCGCCTCGCGAAAGGCGCTTAAGAAGCTTTCGATCGGGGGACGTTAGCGGTGGCGATCCGGCAGCTTTCGCCAGAAACGGTCAACCGCATTGCGGCCGGCGAGGTCGTCGAACGCCCCGCAAGCGTCATCAAGGAACTCGTCGAGAACGCGATCGACGCGGGCGCAACGCAGATCGAGATCGTCATCGCCGCCGGCGGCCTGTCGCTCATCCGCGTGACGGACGACGGCTCCGGCATGACGCCCGAGGATTTGCTTCTCGCCGTCGAACGACACGCCACGTCGAAGCTCGATGAGGAAGATCTCTTCGACATTCGCTGTCTCGGCTTTCGCGGCGAAGCTCTGCCGTCCATCGGCTCGATCGCCCGTCTCGAAATCCGCTCGCGCCCTGCGGATGCGAACCAGGGCGCGGCCGTCGTCGTCACGCGAGGCGCGAAAGCGCCGGTCGGCCCTGCCGCCGTCAATCGCGGCACTGTCGTTGAAGTGCGCGATCTCTTTTCCGCGACGCCCGCCCGCCTCAAATTTTTGAAATCCGAGCGCGCCGAGGCCATGGCCGTGACGGACATCGTCCGCCGTCTCGCGATGGCGCATCCCGATATCGGCTTCACGCTGCAGACCGGTGAAAAGAAGCCCGCGATCTTCGCGCGCGGCGACCGCTCGTCCGCGGCTTGGCTCGAACGCATCGGCGCCATCATGGGGCGCGAATTCATGGACGATGCGCTCGAAGTCTCGGGTGCGGGAAACGGTGCATCCGCGCCGATGCGCGTCTTCGGCTTCGCCGGTCTGCCGACGCTTCACCGGCAGGACAGCACGCAGCAGTTCCTCTTCGTCAATGGCCGCCCCGTGAGGGACAAGCTGCTGATCGGCGCCGTCCGCGCGGCCTATGGCGATCTCATTCCCCGCGGCCGCTCGCCGTTGCTCTCGCTATTTCTCGACGTCGCGCCGTCCGATGTCGATGTGAACGTCCATCCCGCCAAGGCCGAGGTCCGCTTTCGCGATGCCGGACGCGTGCGGGCCCTGATGGTCCGGGCGCTGTCGGATGCGCTGGCGACGGCCGGACATCGCGCATCCGCGCAAGGCGGCGTGCTGACGGTCGAAAGCTTCGCCGCCGGAGTTTTGCCGAATGCTGCAATGCCTCCGCCGCCTTCATCGGATGCGGCTTACCAATGGGCGCCGCCGCGCGCCTCGCCAACCTTCAACGGAAGCTTCGCTGCAGGGGCGCAGGCGCCCTTTACCGTGCTCGACGCCCCAAGCGCCGACGCGCGGACATTGGCGGAGCCGGTCGCGGCAGGCGAAACGGTCGACAAGCCGCTTGGCGCCGTGCGAGCGCAGGTCCACGAGAATTATATCGTGGCGCAGACGCGCGACGGTCTGGTCATCGTCGATCAGCACGCCGCGCACGAACGCCTCGTCTACGAGAAGCTCAAGGCATCGCTCGCGAGTGGCGGCGTCGCTCGCCAAGGGCTTCTGATCCCGGCCATCATCGAACTCGACGATGACGACGCCGATAGTCTCGTCGCCCGCAGCGACGAGCTGGCGGAGCTTGGCCTTGTGATCGAAAGCTTTGGCGGAGGCGCGGTCGCGGTTCGCGAGGTCCCGGCGCTGCTCGGCGAAACCGACGTCGAAGGCCTCGTCAAGGATCTCGCGGCGGAGCTTCGGAGCGACGGCACCGCGCGTGCCTTGAAGGACCGGCTCGACAGCGTCGCGTCGCGGATGGCCTGCCACGGCAGCGTCCGCTCGGGACGCAGGCTAACAGTCGAGGAAATGAACGCCCTGCTTCGCCAGATGGAAGCGACGCCCTATTCTGGCCAATGCAACCATGGCCGCCCGACCTACGTCGCACTGAAGCTATCCGACATCGAGCGCCTGTTCGGGCGGCGGTAATCCCGCAACGTCGTCATCCCGGCGAAGGCCGGGATCCAGGCAACGAGCAAGGCGTTCGCGATTGCTGTTTGCCCTCGAACGGACCGCGTCTGTCGTTCTTCTGAAGCTTGTCTGGATGCCGACCTACGTCGGCATGACGGTTGTTGTGGTGGCTACCCCGCCGACCATGGAGACGGAAAACGCGTGCGGCCGCCTCAGATGAGACGGCCGCCCGCGTGAAAAAGTTACGAGGCGTCGCCTTCCGCCTTGTCGGCGCTTGCCGCATTGAGCTGGCCGTAAAGCGCGACACCGATGGTGTTCAAAAGCTCAAGCTGCGTTTCGAGGAAATCGATGTGGCTCTCCTCGTCCTTGAGGAGGTCATCGAACAGCATCTTCGTCACGTAATCGCCGTGGTTGAAGCAGATCTCGCGCGAGGTTTTGTAATACTCCCGGGCGATCTGCTCACCCTTGAGATCGCATTCGAGAACTTCCTTGATGTTCTCGCCGATCATCAGCGGGGCGACGTACTGAAGGTTCGGATGCCCTTCGAGGAAGATAATGCGGTCGATCAGACGATCCGCATGGTGCATTTCTTCGATGGACTCTTCCCGTTCCTTCTTGGCGAGCTTTTTGAAGCCCCAGTTGTCCAGCAGCCTGTAATGTAGCCAATATTGGTTGACGGCACCCAGTTCGAGCTTAAGTGCCTCGTTCAAACGGGTGATAATTTCGTCGTTACCCTTCATGCGCCGCTCCAAAAATCTGCCTTGATGCTTCTGGCCTCGAAGTCCAGAAACATTCTAAAGTAGACAACTAGCGGATTAGGGCGGGCTAAACCAGAGCCTTCCGCCAACTTGGCGGAGGGAAATGCATAAACTGTTCTGAAGACGAGATTTTACGCGATTGCGCGCTGAGGGCGGCGGCCGCGCCGCGCAATTTCGGCATTGATGCGCTGTTGGCGCTGCTGCCGCCGCTCTTCGATGCGGATGAGCTTGGCGCGGGCTTCGGCGAGAACGAAGGGACAAACGCGGGTCGTCTCGGCCAAGCGGTCCATGGCGGCATAAATTGCTGCAACCGTTACAGGCGCACACGTGCAGCAGTTCATCTTTTTGTTGAGGTGCCGGAACACGACGCCCGGAGTCGGGAGGATGCCAGGTCCCGTGCTCATGATTTCGGAGACGGCGACATCGATATCGCGGTCAGATATTACGGCGCACGAGCAGACGATCACTTTCGGCTCCAATCAAACGGGGTTCAAGGCCCCGGCATCGGATACCCGGTAGGGTAACACGTGATAGTTGGTCAAAAAAGTATACTTTCGTCAAGCACCCTTTTTGCCACTTGGAGATAGTACGGCTGCAGAGAATAATCAAAAGATTCTAAGCGACTGCGGGCATAGAAGTCAGATTTTACCTGCGTCGCGGCGTCTCGCCAACACGCTAGGCCCCGGTTTTGCAGGAATTTTCGACGGCAATTGTCGTTTACCAACGCGAATGCGAGTGCCTGATGAGCTCACCGAAGGTTCAGACGGCCAAGGATGATGAGGCGAGAGGCATCGCCACAATCGCCATCCTCTTCTTCATTTTTGGCTTCGTGGCGTGGCTAAACGGCCCTCTGATCAGCTTCGTCAAACTCGCATTCAATCTCGATGATGTGAACGCCTTCCTCGTGCCGATGGCGTTCTACCTCTCATACTTCTTCCTGGCGCTGCCCGCGTCCGCCGTTCTCCGCCGGACGGGTATGAAGCAGGGGATGTCGATCGGTCTGTTCGTGATGGCCATCGGCTCCGTTGTGTTCGGTGAATTCACAACGATGCGCCAGTATTCCGGCACGCTCACAGGGCTGTTCGTCATTGGCGCTGGACTGTCGCTTCTGCAGACCGCTGCGAATCCGTATGTGTGCATCCTGGGTCCGCATGAGAGCGCCGCACGCCGCATCGCGCTCATGGGTATCTGCCACAAGTTTGCAGGCGTCATCGCGCCGTTCGTCTTCGCGGCGCTCGTGCTGAAGGGTCTCGATAGCTTCGATGCCGAAGTGGCGAGCGCGCCGACGCCTGAAGCCCGCGAAGCGTTGCTCGATGCTTTCGCCGCGCGTGTCTACGGGCCGTACATGCTGATGGCAGTGTTGCTCGCGATGCTCGGACTATGGATTGCCCGCTCGGGGCTGCCCGATCTCAGAACCGCACCGGCCGATGCGACGGGGGCCGATGCGGAGGAGAAATCCGGAACGCCGAGCATTTTCGATTTTCCGCATCTTTGGCTCGGCATGCTCTGCATCTTCCTCTACGTCGGCGTCGAAGTGTTGGCAGGAGATGCGATTGGACTTTACGGAACGGGTTTCGGCCTTTCGCTCGAGGCGACGCGCTTCTTTACGTCCTACACGCTCTTCGCGATGCTACTCGGCTATCTTGCAGGCCTGCTCGTCGTGCCGAGCGTCGTCTCGCAACAAACCTATCTCGCGCTGTCAGCGGCATTGGGCGTCGTGCTGACGATCGGCGCTTATCTCACGACCGGATACGCGTCGGTCGCGTTCATCGCCGCGCTCGGCTTCGCCAACGCCATGATGTGGCCTGCCATCTTTCCGCTCGCGATCCGCGGCCTCGGCACCCATACCGAGACGGGCTCCGCGCTCCTGATCATGGCGATTTCGGGCGGCGCGCTGATGCCTTATGTGTTCGGCATATTGAAACAGCACGTCGATTTCCAACTCGCGTATCTGCTGCTCGCAGTGCCGAGTTATTTGTACATCCTTTATTACGGAATGCAGGGGTTCGGCCGAATTAATTCGAAATAGATCTGCGGGCGAAATAACAAAAAAACCAATCAAATCCCAAGGCTTATGGCCATTTTTCCTTCCTGATATACCACGGAAAGAGATATTTCACACGTTCATGATCTAAATGCCGTTCATGAATATTCTTATTATTGATGATAGCCGCGCCAATCTAGCATTTATGAGCGACTTCGTTCGCGCCGTCGGCGCGACCCCACTGACCTATGCAGACCCGGCCCGCGCACTGGCCGACGCGCCAAATCTCGATGTCGATCTGTTTCTGGTCGACTACAACATGCCGCAAATGGATGGCCTCGAAGTCATCGCCGCGCTGCGAAAGGCAGCGTGGACCGCCGACATCCCGATCATCATGCTCACCGCCAGCGAGGAAACGACGGTCCGATATAAAGCCCTTTAACTCGGAGCCACCGACTTTCTGCAACGGCCCTTCGATCATATCGATGTGAAATCCCGGCTTAGAAACTTGCTGAAGCTGAGAGAGGCACAAAAGAAGCTCAAGGATCGAGCCGCATGGCTCGCGGCGGAGGTGGAATCCGCCACCCGGCTCATCGTGAAACGCGAGGAAGAAATCATTCTTCGGCTGGCACGGGCGGCAGAATTCCGCGACAGCGAGACCGGCGCGCACATCCTCCGGATGGCCAAATATTCTTTCATCATCGCGAAGGGCCTTGGCCTCGACTCGGAATTATGCCGGCTCATTTATCGTGCTGCGCCGATGCACGACGTCGGAAAAATCGGCGTCAGCGATGCCGTACTGTTGAAGCCGGCGGCGTTAACGCCAGCCGAGAGAGACTTGATGGAGAAGCACACGCTTTTTGGCGAGGAGATCCTCGCGGGAAGCGGTTCGCGTCTAATCCAGGTCGCCTCAGAGATTGCAGGCTCTCATCATGAGCGTTGGGATGGTCGCGGCTACCCGAGAGGTCTGAAGGGCGCCGAAATTCCAATCTCCGGGCGGATCGCGGCAGTTGCAGACGTCTTCGACGCGCTGACGTCGGAGCGGCCATATAAGCGGGCGTGGAGTTTGGAAGAGGCGCGCGACGCGATCGTCAAAGGCAGCGGCACCCAGTTCGATCCCGATTGCGTTGATGCCTTTGTCCGTCGCTGGGATGCCATTGTCGGGGTGCAACGCGGGGCTGTCTCATTATCGGAGGCGCCGATTGATCAAGACGCGGCATCGGTCGCTTGATGGCCGCGGGTGGCGCGCACGATAATTTTACCCGGGTATATTGACGGAAAGTTTTATCCGGGTAATATTGCCTCCAGATGATCCTGGAGCAAAAGACATGGACCAAAAATTCACCGCCTTCGACGGCCCCCGCCGCTTTGTCTCGGGTTCGCGCGCCGAGGTGATTGAGGCCATCCGACTACGCTCGTCGAAGCAGCCGAACATGTCGCTGCTGATCTTCGATGACGGCACCGGCAGCCAGATTGATTTCGACTTGCGGGAATCGGCAGATGTCCCCGCCACGCGTGTTCCCAAGTCTCCATCGTCGCCCGCAGGCGGAGAGGAGACACGTAGCCCCGGACGGCCGAAACTCGGCGTGGTGCCTCGCGAAGTAACGCTGTTGCCCCGCCACTGGGAATGGCTGGCGGCGCAGCCGGGCGGCGCGTCGGTGACGCTACGCAAACTTGTCGACGATGCGCGCCGCAAGAATGCGGATGCGGACATCATTCGCGCGGCCAGGGAGCGGGCCTATCGGTTCATGTCGGCGATGGCGGGCAACCTCGCGGGCTTCGAAGAAGCGACGCGCGCACTCTTCGCCGGCGATCGCGCGCAGTTCGAAAAACTCACCGGGAAATGGGCGGGCGATGTCCGCGATTACATGCACAGTCTGGCCGACGGCGCATTTGCACCCGATGCGGAAAATGCGGCTCGGTAAGCCGACGTCTTAGTCCGGCGCGCCAAACCGTAGAATCGTGATTTCGGTATCGCCGTAGGTGCGGGCGTCGAGCACTTGGAAGCCGTCGGAGAACGTGAGCGTCACGCCCGCGCGTTCTTCGAGCACTGAGATCGCGCCCGGCTTCAGCCAGTTGCCGCGAGCGAGCCCATCCAGCGCTTTCTCGCCCAAACCCTTGCCATAGGGCGGATCGAGAAACGCCAGATCGTAGGGCTCCATATTGCCGGCAGGACCGAGGTCCGTCGCATCGCGGCGGAAGATGCGCGTTTCGCCTGTGAGACCCAGATTTTCGACGTTCGTGCGAATGAGCGCGCGCGCATCCGGCGCTTCCTCGACGAAGAGACAGTAGGCAGCGCCGCGCGACACCGCTTCGATGCCGAGCGCCCCCGTCCCCGCGAAGAGATCGATCACGCGCGCGCCGTCGAGCGAGAAATCCGCGATGCCGTGCGCGAGGATATTGAAAAGGCTCTCCCGCACGCGATCGGAAGTGGGCCGTATCTTCATGTCGTCCGGCGCTTGCAGAGCGCGGCCGCGAAACCGTCCAGCAACCACCCGCATCAATCGTCCGCCTCGCTCGCCGCTTTCCCGCGCGCGTGACGCGCCTTGCGCTCGGCCTGACTTTCCGAAAATCCAAGCGCTTCGGACGCTCTGGGCCCGAGCTGCGCCACGAGTATTTTCCGCCGCACGGCTTCGACCGCACCGGGCGCAAGATCGAGAAGCTGGAACGGCCCGAATGAAACGCGAATGAGGCGGTTCACCGTCAGCCCGAGGTGCGCGAGCACGTTCCTCACTTCGCGATTCTTACCTTCGCGAATAGAGATTGAAAGCCAGGTATTCGCACCTTGGACGCTGTCGACCGTCGCTTCGATGGGACCGTAAACGGTGCCGTCGATCGTGATGCCGTCTTTGAGCTTCGCGAGATCGTCCGGCGAGACGCGACCCTTTGCGCGCACCCGGTACCGCCGGACCCAACCGTTCGCGGGCAGTTCAAGATGCCGGGCCAGCGCGCCGTCATTGGTCAGCAGCAGCAGGCCTTCGGTATTGAAATCGAGCCGTCCGACAGAGATCACGCGCGGCATCTCGGGCGGCATCTTGTCGAAAACCGTCGGCCGGCCTTCGGGATCGGAATGCGTAGTGACGATGCCTTTCGGCTTATGATAACGCCAGAGCTGCGGCGGCTCGGCGGTAGGCAGCGGTTTGCCGTCGACGAACACCTTGTCGGCCGGACCGACTTCCACGGCCGGAGTTCTGAGCAGCTTGCCGTTGACGCTGACGCGGCCATCGGCGATCCAGCGTTCGGCCTCGCGGCGCGAGCAGAGCCCGGCGCGGGCCATGGCTTTGGCGATGCGCATTGGCGCATCCCGCTTCTCAGGCGCGGAGGCGGGAGCGGCAGGTTCGGCGACTTTGGATTTTGTTGGTCTGGTTGGTGGTCTGGCCATCGGTAACACTGAGCTTTCGGGAGCGAAGCGAGCTTATGACATCGAAGGACGCCGTAAGCCATATGTCCCTTGCGCTGGAAGAGGCGAAAGCGGCGGCGAGCCGCGGCGAGGTGCCGGTCGGCGCCGTTATCGTCTCCGCCGAGGGCAGGGTTCTGGCAGCCGCCGGGAACCGGACACGCGAACTCTGCGATCCGACGGCCCACGCCGAAATCCTCGCGATCCGGGCCGCTTGCACAGAGGTCGAGGATGAGCGTCTCGTCGGCTGCAGTCTCTACGTCACGCTCGAACCATGCCCGATGTGCGCGGCTGCGATCTCCTTCGCGCGCCTCAAGCGCCTTTACTATGCCGCGAGCGATCCGAAGGGCGGCGGCGTCGAGCAAGGCGCCCGCGTCTTCAGCCAGCCGACCTGCCATCACGTCCCCGAAGTCTACCCCGGCATCGGCGAAGACGACGCCAGCACCCTGCTGAAAACCTTCTTCGAACTGCGCCGCGATTGATCCGCCCTTGCGTCTTCGACAAGTCGTGCGCTGGATCTCCGACCTTCGACGCGGCTATGCCGCGCTCGGTCGAGGATGACGTACCGGCTTACTCAGGCTCAGGGCGTTTGCGCGGACGCGGAAGCAGCCGGCGCTTCGGACGTTTCGGCGCCGCGATCATCTTTTGAATGGGCGCGGCATCCTCAAGCACGGGCAACGTCTCGACCGACAGCACGCGCGCGAGCTGTTGCTTCAGCCGTTCCTTCGCGGGCTGCGCCGCTGCGAGAATGTCGTCGCACTTCAGGAAATCCAGGACTTGAAAATTGCTGGTTCCGGCGCGGATGAAAATGTCCGGTTGCCTGGCCCTGAGCTTTTCCTTGACGATGGTGTGCTCGAACAGAAATGCGCTCGAAAAGAGCGCTGCGAACGCCGTCGGCGCGACGCGCTTCCCGTCCGCGACAGGCGAGCCGGAAACATCGATCGCAACGACGATGTCCGTTTCGGGAAGCAGCAGGTCAAACGGCAATGGGTTCGTCAAGCCGCCATCGATCAGCGCCCGGCCCTCGAGAACGACGGGCTGAAAGAGGACAGGCAGCGCCATGCTCGCAGCAATCGCCGTCCTGAGCGGGCCTTCGGTAAAAACCTTCGGTTCCTGATCATAGAAGTCGGACGCGACGACCTTCAGCGGAATTTTGCAATCGGCGAAGGTGTCCTTCACCTCTTTCGGTAGAATGACGTCGAGAACGGTGAACGGGTCGAGAATGGCGTTCCGCGCGCCGAAGACGCTGAGCAGCCGTTGAAAGGGCTGCGCCGTTTTCGTGAAGAGATCGCGGATCAGACCGAAGCGCTGCGATAGGATGAACCGCGTATGGTCGCGCAAATCGCGGCCCGACATTCCTGATGCATAAGCGGCGCCGTAGACAGCGCCGATCGACGTTCCCGCAATCACATCGGGCCTGATGCCGAGTTCGTCGAAAGCCTCGATCATGGCAACATGGGCGAGCCCACGTGCGCCGCCACCGCCGAGAGCGAGACCGATCGTCGGCTTTCGTGCCGGCTGGCTGCCGTTCGGCGACGATGCTTGCGGCTTCAGAACGGTCATGCGGTGCCGTTATCCTATTGTCCGCCGCCGAGGCGACCTGCCTTAAGTCTCGGTTCGCTGCAACGCCCGCCAGCCGATGTCCTTGCGGTAGAAGCCACCGGGCCAGTCGATCTTCGCAACCGCTGCGTAAGCGGCATCGCGCGCCTCGGCAATTGTCTTGCCGCGGCCGGTGACGTTTAGCACTCGGCCGCCGTCCGCAATAAGACGCCCGCCATCGCGACGGGTGCCAGCGTGGAATATTTCTACGTTAGGAACCGCGCGCGCTTGATCCAGGCCCTTGATCTCCGTGCCTTTTTGCGGCGTTCCAGGATAGCCATTGGCCGCCATCACGACCGTCAGGGCAGCGTCATCGCTCCACCTCAGATCGAAGTTCGCAAGCACGCCGTCGGTCGTCGCGAGCAAAGCCGCGAGCAGATCCGATCTGAGCCGCATCATCAGAACCTGTGTTTCCGGATCGCCGAAACGCACGTTGTATTCGATGAGCTTTGGCCCGGTCGCGGTGATCATGAGCCCCGCGAAAAGCACGCCCTTGAACGGCATGCCCCGCGCCGCCATTTCCTTCACCGTCGGCTCGATGATCTCGCGCATCACGCGGTCGTGCATTTCGGGGGTGACGATCGGAGCCGGGGAATAGGCTCCCATTCCGCCGGTGTTTAGGCCGGTATCACCGTCACCGACGCGCTTGTGGTCCTGCGCCGTTGCGAGCGCTAGCGCCGTCGTCCCATCGCAGAGAGCAAAGAAGCTGGCTTCCTCGCCGTGCAGAAATTCCTCGATGACGAGTTCGGCTCCGGCCGAGCCGAAGCTGCCCGAGAAACAGGCGTCGACCGCTGCTTCTGCTTCTTCGCGAGTGGCGGCTATGATGACGCCTTTGCCGGCGGCCAAGCCGTCGGCTTTGACGACGATCGGCTGGCTCTGGCTGGCGAGATACGTCTTCGCCGATTGCGCGTCGCTGAAGCGCCCATATGCCGCCGTCGGGATGCCCGCAGCGCGACAAAGATCTTTGGTGAAACCTTTGGAGCCTTCGAGCTGCGCCGCGCTCTTCGACGGGCCGAAATAGCGAATACCGGCCTCAGCCAGGGCATCACCCAGGCCCGCGACCAGTGGCGCTTCGGGCCCGATCACGACGAGTTCGATACGCTCATCGCGGCAGAACTGAATGATGCGTGCTTGGTCGCCCGGATCGATGGGGATACATTGCGCCACCTCGGCGATCCCGGCGTTGCCGGGGGCGCAGAAGAGTTTTGTCAGAAGAGGACTCGCGCTCAGGGCCCACGCAAGCGCATGCTCGCGACCGCCCGAGCCGAGGAGAAGGACGTTCATCAGGTCGCCTGTTGCAATCCGGGCCTCGGTGTAGCATCGGGTGTAGCATCGAACGTGAAACAAGCAAGACCGCGAAACAGAACAGTAAGCTATTGAATTCCATTCCCAACACGAACGAAGCCCGCCCGGGCGCCAACGCCCCGGAATTTTCGGTGTCCGAACTTTCCGGCGCGATCAAGCGCGCCCTGGAGGACGGCTTCGGCTATGTGCGCCTCAAGGGCGAAATTTCGGGCTACCGCGGGCCCCACGCATCCGGCCACTGCTACTTCGCCCTAAAGGACGACAAGGCGAAGATCGAAGCCGTGATCTGGAAGGGCTCGTTCGGGCGGCTCCGCTTCAAGCCCGAAGAGGGCATGGAAGTCATCGCCCAGGGCAAGATCACGACGTTTCCCGGCTCGTCGAAATACCAGATCGTCATCGAGGCCCTGGAACCCGCAGGCGCCGGCGCGCTGATGGCGCTGCTCGAAGAGCGCAAGCGCAAATTCGCTGCCGAAGGCCTCTTCGATGAGGCGCGCAAGAAACAGCGTCCCTTCCTGCCGAAGGTCGTGGGCATCGTGACGTCACCGACAGGCGCCGTCATTCGCGACATGCTGCATGGCTTCAACGAGCGCTATCCGGCCCGCGTTCTGATTTGGCCGGTGCGCGTGCAGGGCGAAGGCAGCGCCGCTGAAGTCGCCGCTGCGATCCGTGGCTTCAACGCGCTCGCAACGGGCGGCAGTATTCCGCGTCCCGACGTACTGATCGTCGCGCGCGGCGGCGGCAGCCTCGAAGATCTCTGGAGCTTCAACGAGGAGATCGTCGTCAGGGCCGCAGCCGAGAGCCTCATTCCGCTCATTTCCGCCGTCGGCCATGAGACTGATTGGACGCTCATCGATCTCGTCGCGGACGCCCGCGCGCCGACGCCGACGAAAGCCGCCGAATGGGCCGTGCCGAAGTATTCCGAGCTGATTGATGGGCTTGAAAAGCTCATGCTGCGCAAGCGCACCGCCGTTCGCCGCTCGCTCGACGGCGCCAAGACGCACCTCAAGGCATCGTCGCGCGGCCTCCCGAAACTGCAGGATCTGGTGGCGCTTCCCCGGCAGCGGTTCGACTCGATCGATCGCCGGCTGTCGCGCGCGCTGCTGGCCAACACGCGTGCTCATGCAACGCGATTTGCCCGCGTCAGCGGAAGGCTCTCGCCCGCTCCGATCCTTCAGAAACACGCGCGATGCGGCGAGCGCCTAGAGGCGCTGGAGAGGCGCGCCGGCCGCGCCTTGCTTAACCGCGTGGCGGTCAGCCGCAGAGTGCTTGATGGTAAAGCCGCATTGCTCAAGTCCCTGGGCTATCACAGCATCCTGTCGCGTGGCTTTGCGCTCGTCAGGGACGAGGCCGGACAGACGATCCGTCAGGCAGCGGGCGTCGTTGCCGGGACGACGTTGAATGTCGAGTTTTCCGACGGCAGCATTGCGGCGAGAGCCGAAGGCCCGGTACAATCCGATGATCCTAAATCGGCCAAAGGTCCGGTTAAAACGTCGCGCCAAAAGCCCGGCGGCCGCGGCGGACAAGGCTCACTTTTTTGATACGCTTGGGATAAATTGGAAATTGGCGCGCTGCCGGAAATGCGGCATTCATATCGTCGGATGCCGGATGAAGTCCGGTAGCGAGAGAACGATACGGCTCGGAAGCTGATGAATCGGATTGAGAAATTTTTTGGTCTGCGCAACGAAGCCAAGATTCGCTACTTGGATGGCGAATTCGAGGTTCTATCTCCAGGCGACTTCGTGCGCTGCGCAGTAACCGGCCAGCCGATCGCGCTTCCCGATCTTCGTTACTGGAGCGTCGACGCGCAGGAAGCTTATGCGTCGGCCGAAATCTCCGTTAAGCGTTACCTGGAGCTGAGCGCTAAAGAAAACGCGAACGCCTCCGCGCGCTGAGTGCGTTCGCGCGCTAGCGAACGATCGCGCCTCGGATCAACTGGCGCAAAATATCGAGATCTCCATCTTCGATCGTCGTGCGAATGGCGATGCTCTCCGCCCGCTCTCTGAGCATTGCGCGAACACCCGTCGCTCCGGCAAGCCGCGCGAGATCTTTCTCCGTTGTCACCAAAGAAGCCCGTGCACGCTCTGCGATATTCAATAGATCGCGGGCTTCCGCTTCGCTGAACTCGTGGTGATCGGCGAACGCCTTTCGCGCGACGATATCGGCGCCAAGCGAACCGAGCGTCGAGAAAAATCGCTCGGGATTTGCGATGCCTGCAAAGGCAATCACCTTCTTGTCCTGATAGCGCGCGACGTCTCCCTGGGCACGCGTTTCGGCGGTGATGATCGGCGCACTCGATATCGCCTTCAGCGTTTGCAGGAGGGATGGGTCCGCGGGGCCTTGTCCCGTGAGCACGATCAGCTGCGCGAGTTTTCCCTGAATGTCGAGCGGCGCTCGCAATGGTCCCGCCGGAATGACGAGGCCGTTGCCGAAGCCGCGCCGCTGATCGACGAGGGCGATGACAAGATCTTTCGCGAGCGCGGGATTTTGCAAGCCGTCGTCCATGATGATGACGGCGTTTTTCGAGGCCATCGCCTCGATGGCTTCCGCACCCTTGCGGCGATCGCGCGAAACGACAGCCGGTGCGGAGCGCGCAAGGAGCAGCGGTTCGTCTCCGACGTCGCGAGCCGCGTGGCGCGCTGGGAGAACACGAACCGGACCTTCGAGCTTCCCGCCGTAGCCACGCGAGAGAAACCATGGCTCGCGGCCCTCGTCTGCGACGAGCTTGGCGAGGAACAACGCCAGCGGAGTTTTTCCGGAACCGCCCGCGGTGAAGTTACCGGCACAAATGACCGGCAGCGATGAGCGATAGGGCTTTGCGTTTTCAATCCGCCGGCTTGCGATCCTACCGACGAGAGCGCCGACCGGAGAAAGAAGTGACCTCTGCCACCCGCCGTCCGGCCCGTACCACCAGCTCGGTTCGGAGGCTGGCACGCGTTACGCTCGCTGTTTTTCGAGTAATGGCTGAATGGCGCCGAGCGTCTTCGCAAGCGCGCCGCCCATCGATTGCAGCGCCAGGTCCGCGCCGTGGCGCATGCGTTTCGCGGCGGCCTGATCCGCGAGCAGCAGAGTGACTTGCCGCGCGATGTCGTCGGACGACCGGACTTCGACGGCGCCGCCCTCGCGGAAAAGCGCGCTGTAGGCGTCGCGGAAATTGTGCGTGAACGGACCAGTGAGAACGCATGATCCGAGACGAACGGCTTCGATCGGATTTTGGCCGCCATGCTCGACGAGCGACCCGCCGACGAGTGCAACGGGTGAGATCGAATAGAATGTTCCAAGCTCACCGATCGTGTCGGCGACGTAGATCTCGGTATTGCTGTCGGGCGTGTTGGAGCGCGTCCGCAATTGCGTCCGAAGCCCAAGGCCGCCGAGCGACGCCGCAAGCCCGCCGCCCCGTTCGGGATGGCGCGGCACGATGATCGTCAGCAGTCCCTCGATATCGCGGCGCATCAGCGAGTGCGCGGCCGCGATCATCGTGTCTTCGCCTGGGTGCGTGCTCGCGGCGAGAAAGAGAGGCCGCTGCCCGACTGCGTTTCGTAGCGCTGCCAAGGCGTCGATGTTGACGGGAGGCGGCGGGGAATCGATTTTCAGATTGCCGGCAGTAATGACGTTCGGCGCCCCGAGACGCTTCATGGCGCGCGTTATTTGCGGGTTCTGCGACAGCACGGCGGCGAAGCGCGAGAAGAGCGGCCGGCCGACGCCCGCATATTTGCGCCAGCGGTTGATGCTGCGCGGCGACATCCGCGCGTTGACGAGCACGAGCGGAATTCCACGCTCCGCCGTGCCGAGAACGAGATTCGGCCAGATGTCGGATTCCGTGAAGATCGAGATAGACGGCTTCCAGTGATCAAGAAAGCGGTTGACGTAGTGCGGCACATCGAGTGGCACGTATTGATGCAGCGCCTGCCGCGGCAAGCGGCGGCCCGCAACTTCCGCCGACGTTTTCGTGCCCGTCGTCAGCAGAACGTGAATGTGCGGATTGGCTTCGAGCAGGCTGTCGATGAGCGGCAGAATCGCATTCGTCTCGCCGACGCTGGCCGCGTGGATCCACACCACCTGTCCCTCGGGACGCGGCTGACCGGCAAAGCCCAAGCGTTCTCCGCGGCGGGCCGGATCTTCCTTCCCCTGCTGTCCGCGCATGTTGAGAAGCAGCGGCACTGCCGGGCGAAGCGCCGCTGTTCCAGCGCGATATGTTTTGAGAATGAGACCGGGCGCAGGCGCCGAATTTGCGGCGAGCACATCGAGCGGCGTTGCGCGCTTGATGTCGGCGCCAGCGAGTTCGTAGGCGCGGAGCGTCGCGGAATTGAGAGCGGTCTCGAGCTCGACGCGCTTTTGTTCCATCATCGCGGAGTCGGCCGTGCTCGGAACTTCGATCGGATCGCCCGCGACCGCCGCGAGTGTCGAGTACGGAAGGTTGATCGTCAGCCGGCTCCATGTATCGAACGAAGCGAAACGCTTCGTCGCCAGCGCGACCGGAACGATGGGCCGGCCCGACATGCGAGCGATCGTGACGATGCCGGCGCCGGCGACGCGTGCTGGCCCCGGGGGAACGTCAGCCGTCATCACCAGAGAATGGTCTTCGGAGAGTGCCTGCAGCGACGACCTGAGTGCCGCAGCGCCGCCACGGTCGCGCTTGCGCCAGCCGGCACCGGCGCCGCGAATGAGGTCAACGTCGATGGCCTTTAATGTTTCGCTGATGATTTCCGCATCGCCGTGCCGCGCGACCATAGCGGAAATCTTGACGTTCTCCGGACGAAGCGTCGCGATCATCATGAACTGGCCGTGCCAGCATGCCACGATGCAGGGGTGTGTATCGCTGAGCCGCTCCAGGAGATCCGGCGGCTCGTGAATGATCTTCGATGAGCTGGCAACGTGCCGGATGAGGCGTGCAAGCGTTTGGCCGCCAAGTCGCAGAAGCGTCTTCTTAGTCTCTGCCATGCGGCAATGGCTGCCTTATCTTTGGTATGCGAGAATGTGATAGATGAAGCTTGTGTGCGCTCAAGCCCCTTGCAGGTCGTTGCTATAGCTAATACTTAGCAAGTTCAATCACGATGGACCGCGGCTTCTTGTGAACAACGAGAGCGATTGAAGGCTGGCGCTATCGGCAAGGCAGCCCGCGAATCGGGAGCATCGAGACAACTCCTGATGGCAACAAGCCCCTTTAAAGAAGCTAAGCGTGGATTGCGCCGCACCAGCGGTGCATTTTTGCACAATGCGGTGCACTCGCCGCCATCCTGGCTCGGCACGCGATTCGCCTCAGCACTTTGCTACGTCGAGATGCTGTTGATCGATTACGGCATCGTACGGATGGTTTACAACAATCGCCATCGTGTCGGACCGGACGCGTGGCGATCGGCGCAGCCCGCTCCCCATCATATCGCCTGGGCCGGAAGGCGCGGAGTACGGACGGTCATTAATCTTCGCGGCGAGCAGTCCTACGGCACGCGCTGGCTCGAGCAGCAGGCATGCGCTCGCCAGGGCATTAAACTTGTCGACCTGACGCTGAAGTCGCGGGCCGCACCGACGCGCGCCGAGTTTGAAGCGATGAAAGAGGTGTTGGGGAAGGTCGAGTACCCGATCCTTGTCCACTGCAAATCGGGCGCCGACCGCGCCGGCTTGATGAGCGTGATGATCAGCCATCTTCACGATGGGCTGCCCATTCGAAAGGCACTCAAGCAGCTGTCCTTGCGCTACGGGCACGTCCGTAGCGCCGATACCGGCGTCCTCGATGACGTTTTCCACCGTTACCTCGCCGACGAGGCACGAACCGGCATCGCGTTCTGGGATTGGATCGAAACGGTCTACGATGCCCGCGAGGTGAACAAAACGTTCAAGGCCCGCGGTTGGGCAAACCGCCTCGTCAACAACATCCTCCACCGCGAATAGCCGAAGCCGCCGGATCGGCCGGCCGCGCGGCCCGGCCACATGGGATTGCCGTCAGTCGGCGATCATCGCCTGGGGTCCATGCGCCGACCGGCTGAGGCGCGCATAGGCACCGTTGCGCGCAAGAAGCTCGGAATGCGTCCCGCGCTCCACGATCCGGCCGTTATCCATCACGCAAATCATGTCCGCATTCTGGATCGTCGAAAGCCGGTGCGCGATGACGAGCGTGGTGCGCGTACGCGTGAACTTGCCGAGGGCTTCCTGAACAAGCTGCTCGCTCTCGTTGTCGAGCGCGCTCGTCGCCTCGTCGAGGAGTAGGATCGGGGCATCCTTGAGGATGGCCCTCGCCAGAGCGACACGCTGCCGTTGGCCGCCGGAGAGCCTGCTGCCGCGATCGCCGATCATCGTCTTATAGCCATCCGGCAACGCCATGATGAAGTCATGCGCTGCAGCCGCTTTCGCAGCCTCTGCTATTTCCTCCGGGCTCGCGCCAAGGCGGCCGAGCGCGATGTTGGCCTCGATCGTGTCGTCGAACAGCGTGATGTCCTGACTGACAATGGCGATGTGATTGCGCAGCGACGCGAGCGTTACGTCGCGTACGTCCTGGCCGTCAATGAGGATCTGGCCTTCGGTGACGTCGAAGAGGCGCGGAACGAGATTGATGATCGTCGATTTGCCCGCGCCCGAGCGTCCGACGAGCGCGACGGTCGATCCGCCCGGCACATCGAGTGTGATGTCCTGCACCGCGCGTTCGTCCGACGCCGCATCGTAGGCGAAGCCGACGTCGCGGAATGCGATCTGGCCTTCCGAGACATTGAGGCTTTTCGCGTTCGGCTTGTCGCCGATCTTCGGCATCTCGTCGATCAGCCCATAGAAACTTTCAGCCGCCGCCAAGCCCTCCTGAAGCCGGCCGGCAAGATTGCCGAGCGCACGAATGGGCTGCGCGGCCATCAGCAACGCCGTGACAAATCCCATGAAATCGCCGACCGTCGAGATGCCGTTCGAAATGCGGAGATAGGCGAACGCGACGACGCCCGCGATCGCAAGGCCACCGAGCACCTCGAGGATCGGATCCATTCGCGCGCGCGTTTTGACCGACTTCATCTTCAGCGAGTAGAGCTGCTCGAAGCTCTGATCCAAACGGTCCGCCGCGTACCCCTCGAGCTGGAACGACTTGATCAGCCGCGCACCCCCGAGCTTTTCCGACAGCAGCGACGTCATATCGCCGAGCCCGCTCTGCGTTTGCTTGGCGACCCGGCGAAGGCGCTGGCTGATGGCGGCAACCGGCAGCGCCGCGAGCGGATAGACGCTCAACACGACGAGCGTCATCGCCCAGTCGAGATAGAGCATCGCGATCACCAGCGCGATCACCGAGAACGTGTCGCGAAAGATCGAGTTCAGCGACGCCATCATGGCGTTCTGAATGAACCCGATGTCGTTCGTCAGCCGCGACATAAGCCGTCCGGGCGTCTCTCGCGACAGCCGCGCGAAATCGGCGCCGATGAGATGCCGGAAGGCGAGCTTCTGCATGTCGGACGTGATGCGGAAGATGAAACGGTTCGTCGCGACGGACTGCAAGTAAAGGAGGCACGCGCGAGCAAGCGTGATACCGACGATCGCCGCAAGTACGAACGGCAACGCGTTGCGCTCGCCGCCCATCAGCATGTCGAACGATTTTTTGATGACGCCGGGATAGCCGCCGGTCACCGCGGCAAGGCATGTCGTCAAAAAGAGTGTCCACGCAAGCTGCCAGCGCCGCGGCCAAACCCAGTCGTGGACGAAACGCCGAAAAAGCTCGCGCGACTGAGCGTCGAGACGAAGGCGGGGCCGCGGCTTCTTCTCAGGTTTGAGAAGATTTGCCGTCACGTGGCGGACGTTGCCGGCTGGGCGGGCTTGGCGCCGTTCGGCTCGAGCAGCCGGTGCAGATGCACGATGAAATACCGCATCATGGCGTTGTCGACCGAGCGCTGCGCAGCGTTCTTCCACGCCGCATATGCCGACTGGTAGTCCGGAAAGATGCCGACGATATCGAGCCCCTCGAGATCGCGAAATTCGTGGCCTTCGAGCGATTCGAGTTCGCCCCCGAAAACGAGATGCAGGAGCTGCGGTTTTGAATTCGATGAAGATGGGGTCTCAGACATGGACGACTGTTCGTCTCCTGAACAAATGCTCCGGCGATTTCCCAAAAACCGCGTGGTCTGACGGCCGTCAACGGCGCAAAGCGTCCTCAGGCAACCAGGAATGTGATTACATTGAGCGTAAGCTTTTGTTTACGCTATTTCTTAAGCCGATCGGAAGAGAATTCTGGCAAGCTTGCCTGCAAAGCCAAGTTAAGTGGCTCGAAACGTCAACAGTGAGACCGAACAGCGCGGCGCGGGACCTCTCGGGCCGCGTTCCTGTATGCGGCTGCATGATCTTCAGCTGAGACCGGCGAACCACGAAAGCGCCATATCCGCGACGAGTCCGGCAAACACCGCGAGACCGACATCGCGGTTCGACTTGAAGCGCCAGAGGCAGTTCGTCGGATTGTGGATATCGAGCGTCGCGACCTGCCACGACATCTGCAGAAACACCAGCACGACGGCCAGGAAGTAGACGAGGTGTGCGCCCGCCAGCGCACCCGCCGTGAGCCACAGAATTCCGGCCAATCCGTACATCGCGCCGACGAACGAAACCGTGTCTTCGCCGAAGCGCAGCGCAGTCGAGCCGAGACCCAGCAGCGCATCGTCCTCTTTGTCCTGATGCGCGTAGATCGTGTCGTAACCGACGGTCCAGAACACGCATCCCGCGAAGAGTGCGAGCGCGGGAAGCCCGATCGATCCTTTGATCGCCGCCCAGCCTGAAAGTGCGCCCCAACTGAAGGCGAGCCCCAGCACCAGCTGCGGGTAGGACGTGACGCGCTTCGCGAATGGATAGACTGCGACGATCAAGAGCGATGCGATCGTCAGCCAGATCGTGAAGCTGTTGAAGCAGAGCAGCACGACGAGCCCGACGAGCGCCGTCAGAGCGACAAAAGCGAGCGCGGCATCCGGCGACACTTGCCCGGACGGCAGTGGACGATTGACCGTCCGCTCGACCCGGCCGTCGATGTCGCGATCGAGGAAGTCGTTATAGGCACAACCTGAGGCGCGCATCGCAAGGGCGCCGATTGCGAAAAGCAGGAGGTACCAGAAATTCGGCAGATGATCGCCGGAATTGACCTGCGCCAGTGTTTGCGACCACCAGCAGGGAAAGAGCAGCAGCCACGTGCCGATGGGTCGGTCCAGGCGGCCAAGCCGAAGATAGGGCAGCCACGAAGCCGGGGCCCATCGGTCCACCCAGTTCGAGGGCGGTGCATCCGCAACACGCAAGTTGGGCTTGGGCGAAATCTCGGCACCCATCGTCAATTGATGTTTCTCCGGCAACTTTGAAAAGAGACCTATCCGGCCCGTCGCGGCGACGCAATACGGACCAGCGGCGCGATGACATACCTTTGCCTGCAAGCGAGGCTTCGATAAGACCGCACCATGGCTATCCGCGATCTGACCTCAGAGCGTCTTTTTGTCGAGGACGACCTTGCCGCCGCCAGGCTCTTGGAGCTTGCGCCGCCGCAGGCGCATTATCTGACCGGCGTCCTGCGCCTCCGGCCCGGGGCGCAGCTTTTGGTCTTCAACGGCCGGGACGGCGAATGGGTTGCGACCCTCGCCGAGACGAAAAAACGGGGTGCGACACTCACCATCGAACGCCAGACGCGGCCGCAAGATGTGAGCCCCGACATCGACTATCTGTTTGCGCCGCTAAAGCGGTCGCGGCTCGACTATATGGTCCAGAAGGCGACGGAAATGGGCGCCGCGCGCCTCCGGCCCGTGATTACGGAAAGAACGGTCGCCGAAAGAGTTAATAGCGAGCGCATGCGCGCCAATGTCATCGAGGCGGCCGAGCAGTGCGGCATCCTGCAAGTGCCAGTTGTCGAACAGCCGGCCAAGCTCGATGACGTTCTCGACGATTGGGACGAAGCACGCCGCCTCATCTACTGCGACGAGCATGAGCAACTTTCCGATCCGATCGAGACCTTGGGGAAGCTCGAAGCCGGGCCGCTGGCTGTGCTCATAGGACCGGAAGGCGGATTCTCTCCTCGCGAGCGCAACCGGCTCGTCGGCAAACCCTACGTGGTGCCGCTGTCGCTCGGCCCGCGAATCATGCGCGCCGATACCGCAGCCGTAGCCGCGCTCGCCCTTGTAGGTGCTGTCCTGGGTGATTGGCGCCGCCGCTAACCGCGCTTCCGGGGACGCTTGCCGTTCCCGCCGGTCACCGCCATAAGGCTCAGGCTGCGGAGCGTGCTCCGCGCAGGATCAGCAAGGCTAGGTCGCTCGGGAATGTCGACGCGAGAACAAGGCGCTGCAAGCAAGGCGATCGAGAGCCACGAGGATCTCGTGCGCTGGATCGCGGCTGGCGAGAAGCCGAAAGCCGATTGGCGCATCGGCACCGAGCACGAGAAATTCGTATTTCGCACGGTGACGCTGGACCCGGTGCCCTACGGCGGCAACGATGGCATCCGCGCGCTTATGGAGGAGCTGATCCGCCGCTACGGCTGGCTCCCGATCAAAGAGGGCGACAACGTCATCGCCCTGAAGCGTCCGGACGGCGAGAAGGGCGGCACGATCAGCCTCGAGCCCGGCGGCCAGTTCGAACTCTCCGGTGCGCCGCTCGAAACGCTTCATGAAACAGCAGCGGAAACCGACGAGCATCTGCGCGAGGTGCTCGACGTCGGCGAAGATCTGGCGATCGGATTTCTGGGTGTCGGCTTTTCGCCGAAGTGGCGTCTCGACCAGATCCCGCATATGCCGAAAAAGCGCTATCAGGTGATGACGCGCTACATGCCGACCGTCGGCAGCCGCGGTCTCGACATGATGTACCGGACCGCGACGGTTCAGGTGAACCTCGACTTTTCGTCAGAAGCCGACATGGTGAAAAAGCTGCGGGTGTCGCTGGCGCTGCAGCCGATCGCAACCGCGCTTTTCGCTTCGTCTCCGTTCACCGAAGGCCGCCCCAACGGCTTCCAGTCGATGCGCAGTCAAGTCTGGCTCGACACCGATAAGCGCCGCACCGGCATGCTGCCATTCGTGTTCGAGGACGGCATGGGTTATGAGCGCTACGTCGATTACGCGCTCGATGTCCCGATGTACTTCGTCTATCGCGACGGCAATTACATCGACGTCGCCGGTTCGTCGTTTCGCGATTTTCTGGCCGGCCGCCTTCCGGGCCTTCCCGGCCAGCTTCCGACCGTCGATGATTGGTCGGACCACCTCACCACGCTTTTTCCGGAAGTCCGCCTAAAGCGTTTTCTCGAAATGCGCGGCGCCGACGGCGGGCGCTGGGGAACAATTACGGCGCTCTCGGCCTTCTGGGCAGGCGTTCTTTACGATGAAGTTGCGCTGGACCAGGCCTGGACGCTCGTTCGTGATTGGACGGAAGAAGAGCGCGATAGGCTGCGGGCGGACGTTCCAAAAATGGCACTCGCGGCTCAATTTCGAAACACGACCGTCGGAAACATTGCCCGCCAGGCGTTGCGCATTTCGCGGACCGGTCTCAAAAACCGAGCCCGCATCAACGGGAAAAACCAGGACGAGACAGTCTACCTTACGCCGCTCGACAAAATCGCAGGCAGCGGCCAGACCGTATCGGACGAGTTGCTTCGTCGCTATTCGGGGGAGTGGCACGGTAACATTGATCGTATTTTCGAAGAATTCGCCTTCTGATGGCGCCGCCATCCGACGGAAACGCGTGCGTCCTCCGGTTCAGGCCATGTTCATGGACCCGAAACTAGCCTCCACGGCTTGCCTAGGCTCAGCCGCCCAGCACGGCCCGGGGATGATGAGGAGGCGGTAGGTGTTTCAGGCTGCGGTAAAGTCGATAAAATCGGTCGGGAGAGCCTTGCTGGCTGTCCTGGCGATGTCGGCTTTTGCTGCCGGCAGCGCCAATGCCGATCCGTGCGCCGAGGCTTGCCGTTCGCAGCACAACTCTTGCCGGATGGCCGCAAAGCTTCTGTTTTCATCGCATTGCGACGCTCAGTTGCAGTCCTGCATCACCCAATGCTTCTCGGGCGCCCGCATGCGGGAGGGGCGCGATAGCCACAATGGCCGTCCTCCGGATATGCGCGAACCCCGTGGCATGGGCGGCAACGCGCGCGGACCGGGCGAACCACACGATATGCGAGGACCGCCGCGCGAATTTCACGATCCCCGTGACCAGGGCGGCCAGCGCTGGCTCGGAGCGGGCGATCGCCGCTGAGTTTCGCGTTTCTTCCCATGGAGGAAACCGAGGCCCATATTGCCGCTCAGAGGCGCACGTGCGAGGATGATTAACGTCCGCGGCCACGCGTCCAGGTTGCCACGGGCGCGAATTCGGGGCGCCTCGTTTTGAGCTGTCGCTCCGAGAGCGAAACAGCCGGCATGACTATTGGCTTGGAGACTGAAGACGATGCCGCATATCGAGCTGCCTGAGCCCGATGTTGGCGTCCTGCGGCGGCTGCCAATTCTGATCGAGGGCCTGAAAAGCCGGGTCGGCAAGGATCTTCTGATCGTCGACGAGGACGGACGCCGCGCCTACGAGACGGACGCGTTCACGGCTTACCGCCGTGTGCCGATGCTCGTCGTGCTGCCGCGCACGACCGAAGAGGTCTCGAAGATCTTGAAGTACTGCCACGAGAACGACGTCAAGGTCGTTCCCCGCGGCGCCGGCACCTCTCTGTGCGGCGGTTCACTGCCGACGGAGGATTCCATCGTCCTCTGCATTTCAAAGATGAACCGCGTGCTCGAGATCGATTACGCCAACCGCTTGGCGCGTCTCGAAGCCGGAATAACAAATCTTCAGATCACGGCGAATGTCGCAGCGGAAGGCTTTTTCTACGCCCCCGATCCCTCGTCGCAATTAGCCTGCACGCTGGCGGGCAATCTCGCGATGAATTCCGGCGGCGCGCACTGCCTCAAATACGGCGTGACGACACACAACGTTCTCGGCGTGAAAATGGTCTTGATCGATGGCACCGTCGTCGAGATCGGCGGCTCCGCACTCGAACGCAACGGCTATGATCTGTTGAGCCTGGTGATCGGCTCGGAAGGCCAGTTAGGCGTCATTACCGAAGCCACGGTCAAACTCGTCCCGGCGCCGGAAGGCGCGCGGCCGATGATGATCGGGTTCCGTTCGCCAGAAGCCGCGGGCAGCTGTGTGTCGGCCATCATCGCCGCCGGCATCATTCCGGTCGCAATCGAATACATGGATCATGCGGCGATCGAAGTATGCGAAGCCTTTGCCGGAGCGGGTTATCCGCTCGACGTCGAAGCCTTGCTGATTGTCGAAGTCGAAGGCTCGGAAGCGGAAATCGGCATCCTGCTCGGCCGCATCGCCGAAATCGCCGGCCGCTTCGATCCAAAGACCATTCAGATCAGCGCCGATGCCGACCAGAGCGCGCGCATCTGGGCAGGCCGCAAGGCGGCCTTCGGAGCGATCGGACGCATTTCCGATTACCTCTGCATGGATGGTACGATTCCGCTCGCGCAGCTGCCGCACGCATTGACGCGGATCAGCCAGATTTGCGCCGAGTACGGTCTGAAGGTCGCAAACATCTTCCATGCCGGCGACGGCAATCTGCATCCGCTGATCCTCTACGACGCCAACGACCCCGAGCAGGCCGGCAACGCCGAAATAGCCGGCGAAGCGATCCTGAAGCTTTGCGTCGAGCTTGGCGGCTGTCTCACGGGCGAGCACGGCGTCGGCATCGAAAAACGCGAGTTGATGACGACCCAGTTCTCAGCGACCGATCTCGCCGTGCAGATGCGGATAAAGACGGTATTCGATCCGACGTGGCGGCTGAACCCGGCGAAGGTCTTCCCGCTCGCCATTACGGACGTCATGCGTGCCGGCAACGCCGCCAGCACGCCGGAGGCAGCCTGATCGTGAGTGAACTTTTTCGTCCCGCCGCCGAGTGGGAATTGCAGTCGATGATCGCAAGGCTCGCGCGCGAGAAGCGCGGCATCGAGGTCGTGGGCCACGGCGCGCTCCGCAACACCGGCCGCGTTGCAAGTTCGGATGTCGTGCTGACGACGTCGGGCCTCAAAGGCGTGACGCTTTATGAACCGACAGAGCTTGTGATGTCCGCGCGATCCGGCACGCCTGTCTTTGAAATCGAGTCGATCCTGGCCGCACGCGGACAAATGCTGGCTTTCGAGCCCGTCGATCTCGGCCCGGCGACCGGCGCGCCCGGCGGCGCCCTGTCGATTGGCGGGGTCTTCGCAACGAATTTTTCAGGCCCCCGGCGCATCGCTGTCGGAAGCGCACGCGATAACCTGCTCGGCGTCCGCGCCGTCAACGGCCGCGGCGAGCTTTTTAAATCCGGCGGCCGCGTGATGAAGAATGTCGCCGGCATCGATGTCGCGCGTGGATTGACCGGCAGCTGGGGAACGCTCGCCGTGATGACGGAAGTGACGTTCAAAGTCGCGCCGCTGCCGCAAACCATGCAGACGCTGGCTTTCGTCGGCCTGCCCGACGATCTGGCGATCGAGGCGCTGGGCATTGCGATGGCGACCCCGCTCGAAATTTCAGGCGCCGTCCATCTTCCGAAGAATTGCGCCGAACGGCTCAAGGTGCCGAAGCTCAAAGGTATCGGTCAGTCGCTGACGCTGCTGCGCCTCGAGACCTTTTCGACGTCGATCGACGAGCGCAAGGAAAAGCTGAAGACCGCGCTCAAGGTCTACGGCAAGCCGATCGAACTCGATCCGGAAGAGACATTCGGCTTGTGGAGCGAATTCCGCACGCTATCCGTCATGCCGTTCTCGACCGACACGAGCCTGTGGCGAATTTCGACGCTGCCGACGAAAGCCCACGAAATCGTCGCCGCGATACAGAAGTTCATGCATGCGGTGGCTTTCTACGACTGGTCGGGAGCGCTCGTCTGGCTGGAAGTTCCGGCCGCCGCCGATGCCGGTGCAGCCGACGTTCGCCGCGCCGTCGCGGTGCGCGGCGGTCACGCGACATTGATCCGTGCAGAGCCCGAAATTCGCTCGACGGTGGATGTCTTCGAACCCCTGAAGCCCGAGATCGAAAGATTGACTCGCGGTATCAAATCCGCGTTCGATCCAAGTGGATTGCTCAATCGCGGGCGGATGTACGCCAATTTCTAGACACGTCCTTTCGACAACAAGGCGCAATGCAAACCAATTTTTCGAAATCGCAGCTGGAAGATCCGGAAGTCAGGGAAGCAGACCGCATTCTCCGACGTTGCGTACACTGCGGGTTCTGCACCGCGACATGCCCGACCTACGTCGTGCTCGGCGATGAGCGCGACAGTCCGCGCGGCCGCATCTACGCGATCAAGGACATGCTGGAGAAAGGGCTCGACGCGAAGCCCGAGGTTTCGGTTCACATCGACCGGTGCCTCTCCTGCTTCTCCTGCATGACGACCTGCCCCTCGGGTGTCGACTACATGCATCTCGTCGAGATCGCGCGGAAACATATCGAGAAGACCGGGAAGCGCAGCCTGAAGGACCGCCTGATCCGCCGTGCGCTGACGGAGATCGTGCCCTATCCGAAACGCTTCAGGTGGGCGATGAAGGCCGCGCCTTTAGGCCGGCGCATGTCCCGCACATTGCGCGCGTTGAACCTTCCCGAACTCGCCGCGATGGTGAACCTCGCCCCGGCAGACGCGCCGCGTTCGGGCCGTTTCCGCGGACCGGGCAGAGCATCGCCGACGGGTGTTAGAACCGGCCGCGTCATCATGCTCGCGGGCTGCGCGCAGCAAGTGCTGAGGCCGGAGATCAACGACGCAACGATCAGGCTTTTCGCACGCGGCGGCATCGATGTGATCGTGTCTGCGGGCGCCGCATGTTGCGGAGCCTTGAGCCAGCACATCGGACACGAGGAGAAAGCGATCAAAGCCGCCAAGATCAACGTCGATGCCTGGAGCAAGGAAATCGCCAAGGGCGGCGTCGATGCCATCATCATCAACACGTCGGGCTGCGGCACCACGGTCAAGGATTACGGCCACCTGCTGAAGCACGAGACCGAATACGCCAAGCGCGCCAAGGACATCGCCGCGATGGCCAAGGACGTCAGCGAATTTCTCGATGCCTACGATATCGGCGCCCCGAAACGCTGGTCGAGCCTCAAGGTCGCCTATCATTCCGCGTGCTCGCTGCAGCACGGGCAGCGCGTGACGGCCCAGCCGAAGTCGCTGCTGAAGAAGGCAGGCTACACGGTTCTGGATGTGCCCGAAGGTCATCTCTGCTGCGGCTCGGCGGGCGTGTACAACATTCTCCAGCCCGAAATTTCAGGCGCGCTGCGGGATCGTAAGGTGGGGAACATCAAATCGTTGCGGCCGGACATCGTTGCCGCCGGTAATATCGGCTGCATGACGCAGCTCGCACCCGCGCTTGACGTGCCGGTAGTGCATACGGTCGAATTGCTCGACTGGGCGCACGGGGGCCCTATTCCGCCGGGCATCGAACATCTCGCCCGCTATTCTACCGACGTACCGCAGCCCAAACGCAGTGTTGAGGACTACATAGGCGCATGACAGTCAAAGCCGGCGTAAAGCAATCCCAAACACTGCTCGCCGACGAGCTGCGCGCTCGTCTGCGCGGCAAGGCGAAGCCGGTCGGGTCGCTCGGGCGCCTCGAGGATCTCGCGGTTCAGATCGGCCTGATCGCGGGCTCGACACATCCGGATCTCGGTGTCGCGAAAATCCTGGTGTTCGCGGGCGACCACGGTATCACCGCCGAAGGTGTAACCGCATATCCGTCGGTCGTGACGCGCGAGATTGCTAAATTCGTTCTGGCAGGCACCGCAGGCGTCAATGTGCTGGCGCGCGCCGCGGGCGTCGGCGTCGAGCTGGTAGATACGGGAATGCTCGAACCATTACCGCCGCACGATCGTCTTCTCGACCGGCGCATCGCAAACGGAACGCGGAACGCGCGCCGCGAACCGGCGATGTCCGAAGAGGAATGTACGGCGGCGCTCGAAGCCGGTCGCGCCCTCGACGCCCACTTGGGCGCAGAAAATGCCGGGATCGTGGGCTTTGGCGAAATCGGCATCGGCAACACGTCTTCCGCCGCATTGATCGCCCACGCCTTGACCGGGCTCGATCTCAAATCGCTCGTCGGACCGGGAGCCGGCGCACCGGTACTCGGTCTCGATCACAAATACCAAGTGCTGAGCGAGACCGTCGCCCGCGCCGCGATCGAACCGTCGACGTCGGCGGGACGCACCTTCGAAGTTCTTCGCCAGTTCGGCGGCTTTGAAATCGTGATGATGGCCGGCGCGATGACGGCCGCCGCTGCTTCGGGACGCGTGATCGTCGTCGATGGCTTCATCTCGACCGCCGGCGCGATCGCCGCCGAAGCCCTGAATCCCGGAACGATCGACAACTGCATTTTCGCGCATTGCTCGGCCGAGCCCGGCCACGCCGCGCTCCTGAAGCATCTGAGCGTCAAGCCGCTGCTCGAACTCGAAATGCGGCTCGGCGAAGGAACAGGCTCAGCGCTTGCCATTCCGATCATCAGGGCCGCCGAGCTGCTGCTCCGCGAAATGGCGGATCTGCCGGGCGAACACCCCGTATGACTTCGCTCGAAGGCATGCGGTTTTTCATCGCTCTGCAATTCCTGACGCGGCTTCCGCTGAAGCACATCGATCCGTTGCCGAGAGATTGGCTGGTGCGGGCGGCGAAATATTTGCCGGTGGTCGGCGGCCTGATCGGTATTGCCACGGGCGGCGTCATCCTGCTGACGTCGCACGTCTTCCCTTCGCCCTTGCCGGTAATACTCGGTCTCGCGTTCGCGATCCTGCTGACGGGCGGTCTCCATGAGGACGGACTGGCGGACACCGCCGACGCATTCGGCGGCGGACATACCCGCGAGCGCTGTCTCGAAATCATGAAGGACAGCCGCATCGGGACGTTCGGAACGCTCGCCCTGATCGTAACGTTTGCGCTCAAGGCGTCGGCGCTCGCTCACGTCGATCCGCTTAACGCTGCGAAAATTGTCATTGCCGGATTTGCAGGCGCGCGCCTGGCAGCCGTTCTCGCACTGGCGACCCTCTCCTACGCCGGGGGCGAAGCCGCCAAGGTCAGCCGAACGACGTCCGATATGACCGCAAACGAAATATGGGTGGCGCTCGCGGGCGGTCTGATATTCGGATTTATCTGTCTCAGTCCGCTCGTCTTCTTGCTCTCGAGCCTGCTCGCCGGCGTGGCCGCAGCTGTTGTCGCGTTGATTGCGAACCAGAAAATCGGCGGCTATACGGGCGACGTCCTGGGCGCGATAGAGCAGGTTTACGAGACTGCCTTCATAATATTCACCGTGACTGTAATCGCCGGTCCCGGCTAATATCCTCCAAAATAAGTTCGCCTCTGAGTGTATTGCGTATGGCGACGATAGAAACGGGGGGTGGCGCATTTGTGCGCGCCGGGGGTAGTTGGTCGCGAGTGCTCGACTCGCGCAGGGCCCATTTCATTGCCGAAATTTTCGATGGCGCCGACGACGCGCTCGCCGCCTTCGAAGCGGTCGAACCAGGCCTCATCTCGAATGGTTTCCAGACACTCGACTGGCTGACGGTGCTCTACGAGGAATTGGCGCCGTCGCGGAAAGCCATGCCGCGTCTCGTTGTCGTGACGGAACGTGATAGCGGTGACGTCGCGCTCGTACTTCCGCTGGTCGTAACAAGAGAGCGCACGCTGAGTAGCGCGAGCTTCGCTGACCTCGGCGTCTCGGATTATGGCGGACCCATTCTGGGCCCCGCGCAACTGGCCGATAAACGCGCGATCCGCCGTCTGTGGCGAGAAGTGCGCCGCGCGATGAGCGATATCGATCTCATCCGCTTCGAGCGGATGCCGGCGGACATCGGCGGCCGACCCAATCCGCTTCTGACACGCCACGGGATCTCGCCAGCAAGACATTCCGGCAGCTCTCTGAGTGTGCCCTTCACGGTCAAAGCGTACCTTGCGGGCATCGACAATAAATGCCGCAAGGAAATCGAACGCTGCCATCGGCGATGGCAGGAAGAAAAAGCGTCGCGCTTCTACCGCGCCACCACGGCCGAGGAAATCGCGCACGTCTACCTCGCGCTCGAAGAACAGCAGGCACGCCGCCACGTCACGCTGCATACGAAAAACATCCTCGACGAGCCGAGCTATCGCTCCTTCTACGAACGCTTGGCGATCGACGGATCCAACGCCGGCCTGAGCGCGCTCTTCGCGCTCGAAGTGAACGGCGAGATCATCGCCACCCTTTTTGGCATCGTCCACGGTGGCACCTTCACCCGCCTCTTCATTTCGACCGCCGGAGACGAGTGGGGCCATCTCTCGCCGGGCAGGCTCGCCCTTATCGAGGCCATGAAATATCTCACAGCCTCGGGCGTCCACCGCTTCGATATGGGCATCCGCGAGCACCCCTTGGCCCGGGGCTTCGGAGCCGAGCCGGTGCCCCTTTACGATCTGGCGGTGCCGATGAACGGGATCGCTGCCCCCAGGGCCCTGTTTCATGCCCTGAAAGGACGCCTCCGCGCCAAATGGGCATCCCGGTGGGCCGGTCTCGGCTAACTCGCTGACCTGCGCGGATTTTAAGGATTCCGGGGCGACTTTCCTCGTGCCGGTCCATCCGATATAAGGCGGGCTCACGCGCCGGACGCCCGTAAGGTGTCAAGGCAACTTATTTATTTGCGGTCTGGTCCCCAACATCCTCATGTCAAAAGTGAATACAAGCACGCGCCCTGAAGCGCGCCTCGCAAAAGGCTTCCGCGATATCGAGGCGGCGGAGCTTCGGGGCCTGAACGACATGACGGGTAAGATCCGCGAGGTCTACGAGCGCTACGGCTTCGAGGCGCTCGAGACGCCCGCGATCGAGTACACTGACGCCCTCGGCAAATTCCTTCCCGATCAAGACCGCCCGAACGCCGGCGTCTTCTCGTTCCAGGACGAGGACGAGCAGTGGATGAGCCTGCGCTACGATCTGACCGCGCCGCTCGCCCGCTACGTCGCGCAGAATTTTCAAAATTTGCCGAAGCCGTTCCGCCGCTATGCGTTCGGCAACGTCTATCGGAACGAGAAGCCGGGTCCAGGCCGTTTCCGCCAGTTCATGCAGTTCGATGCGGATACGGTGGGCGCAGAAAGCATCGCAGCCGACGCCGAAATGTGCATGCTCGCCGCCGACACGCTCGAAGCGCTGGGCGTCAAGCGCGGCGACTACGTGATCAAGGTCAATAATAGAAAAATCTTAGACGAGTTGATGGATGTAGTAGGCCTTTCCGGCGCATCCAACTCGTCTCGTCGGCTAACAGTTCTCCGTGCGATCGATAAGTTTGATCGCTTGGGCGTTGACGGTGTGCGCCTGCTTCTGGGAGAGGGCCGTTGGGACGGCGGTGCAATTGGAAAGGGAGATTTCACGCCAGGAGCCGGACTACAAGAGCAGGGAATCAGCGCGATATTGAATCTGCTGACAGCAAGGCCGAACGTCGACAAGCACGCGACGCGCGATGCGCGGAGGTTCAATCCCACGGTTAAAACCGGATATGACGGATCATCGGAAGAAGACCTTGTAGAGCAGACGATGACCTCCGCTATTTCTTGGCTTGTGAGAGGTAGGTTCAATAAAGACTATTCGACCGAGACTTATGAGTCAGACGCCACAAACGCGGGCATCGCGGAAATTGAAGCAATGCAAAGGCAGTTGAAGCATTGTGGCTACGATGATGGCAGAATCATTTTCGACCCCTCAGTCGTCCGCGGCCTCGAGTACTACACCGGACCTGTCTTCGAAGCCGAGCTGACCTTCGAGGTCAAAGACGACGAGGGCAAGCCCGTGCGCTTCGGCTCCGTCGGCGGCGGTGGCCGTTACGATGATCTCGTCGCCCGCTTCACCGGCGAGAAGGTTCCGGCGACAGGCTTCTCGATCGGCGTCTCGCGCCTGCAAGCCGCGCTGTCGCTGATCGGCGACAGGAAAGCCAAAGCCCTCGGCCCCGTCGTCGTCCTCGTGATGGACAAGGCCGAAATCGCGACCTACCAGAAAATGACGCAAGCGCTGCGCAACGCCGGTATCCGCGCCGAGATGTACCTTGGCTCGTCGGGTATGAAGGCGCAGATGAAATACGCTGACAAGCGCAATAGCCCGTGTGTCATCATCCAAGGCTCCGACGAGCGCGCGAAGGGCGAGGTAACGATCAAGGATCTGATCGAAGGCGCGAAAGCCGCGGCCGCGATCAAGGACAATAAGGAATGGAAGGAAGCACGCCCGGCGCAGTTCTCTGTCTCCGAGGCGAACCTGATCCAGGAAGTCCACAAGCTCATCAAGCTTCACCAGGGCTGAGCGCGATGCTGATCTTGTCGCCGTTCGCCACCCCACCCCCAACCCCTCCCCGTAAAGGGGAGGGGAGTTATCTCGCTTTCCGCACTGTTCCCCTCCCCCAACGCGGGGAGGGGTTAGGGGTGGGGGGATCGAGATACCTGCGCTCGGGAGATAAGCAATGACCGCCGAAACGGTCTCAAATCTCGAAGCGCTGGCATCGCAAGCGCAGACGCTGATGTCGGTCTTCACGAAGGCCGGTTACGACGCCGTTGCGCCGTCGATCATTCAGCCGGCGGATGTCTTTCTCGACGTCATCGGCGAGAGTCTCCGCGCGCGCACGTATGTCTTCACGGATCAGGACGGCGCCGAGCTGTGCCTCCGGCCGGATATCACCGTCCCGACATGCCGCCTCCATTTGGAGCGCTACGCCGATTTTCCCGCGACGCCCGCGCGCTATTGCTACAGCGGCCCTGCTTTCCGCTATCAGCCGCAAGGCGCCACTGCGTCCCACCCGCGCGAATTCCGCCAGGCGGGGATTGAGCGGTTCGGCGATCACGCGCGCGAAGCCGCGGAAGCCGAGACCGTGTCCATCGTCGTCAAGGCGATCGAAAAAGTCGGCCTCAAGGAATGGACGGTGAGGCTCGGCGACCTCGGACTGTTTTCGAGCGTTCTCGATGCGGCCGGCGTCTCGCCCAATTGGAAAAAGCGGCTGGACGATGCGTTCCTGAAGCCGCTGTCGTTTCGCGAAGCCCTGAAGACCTTCGCCTCCGGCGCTCGCGTCACGTCACCAGGCATTCCCGAGGAGCTGCTGGCGTCACTCCAGCGCGATGATTGGGAAAAGAGCGAAGCAGCCGTTGCCGTCTATCTCGAGGAAAATGCCATCGAGCTTCTCGGCACACGCACGCTGTCAGATATCACCGAGCACCTCATCGTCATTGCCGAGGACCGCCACGAAAAGCCGCTCGACGCCCGTGCCATCGAATTGATCGCGCGTTATGCCGAGGTCTCAGGCCCGGCGACGACGGCGGGCGACAGGATCGCGTCGCTTCTCAAGGGCGCGGCGAACGGCGCCGGCATTGCCTTGGAAACCTATGACCGGCGTCTGGCGCTTCTGGCCAACGCCGGTGTCGATCTCGAACGCGTGACGTTCTCGGCCGAATTCGGCAGGACGCTCGCCTATTACACGGGGCTGGTGTTCGAAGTGAATTCGGCGTGTCTTGACGCGAAAAGCCCGATCGCCAACGGCGGCCGATACGATGGACTGATGCGGGCGGCCGGAGCGCGCACCGAAGTTCCGGCGGTCGGCGCAGCCATTCATTCCGAGCGTCTTCTCGCAGCGACGCTCAAGGGGGCGCAATGAGCAAGCTGACGCTCGCGATCCCCTCGAAGGGCCGATTGATGGAGCAGACGACCGATATGTTCGCGCGCGCCGGATTGGTCGTGCGCAAAGTCGGACACGTTCGCGGCTATCGTGGCGAGATTGATGGCCTTCCCGGGGTCGATGTCGCATACGTCTCGTCCGGAGAGATCGCAGCCGCCTTGAAGGCCGGGAGTGTCCATCTCGGCATCACGGGCGAGGATCTCATCCGCGAAAGCATTTCCGATGCCGCAACGCGGATTCGGTTCCTGCAGAAGCTCGGCTTCGGCTTCGCCGACGTGATCGTGGCGGTGCCGACATGCTGGGTTGACGTGGCGACGGTTCAGGACCTCGAGGAAATCGCGCTTCCGTTTCGTCACCTGCACGGACGCTGGCCGCGCGTTGCGACGAAATACGCGAACCTGACGCGGCGTTTCTTTGGCGCCAAAGGCTTCGGCGACTACCGCATCATCGAGAGCGCGGGGGCAACCGAAGGCGCACCCGCCGCCGGCACGGCCGAACTGATCGTCGACATTACGACGACCGGCGAAACGCTGCGCGCCAACGGTCTTAAAATTCTCGACGACGGCGTCATTCTGAAATCGCAAGCGAACCTCTGCGCCTCGAACGCCGCTGCCTGGACGCCCGAACTCGAGAAGATTTGCTCCGAGCTCGCGGCAACGCTGTCTCAGTCCGTTCCGGAAAAATCGGCGTCGCGCTCGTAGCTCAGACGCTATCGGCGAGATGGCATTTCAAGATGCCGTAATCATATTGGCCGCCGAGCGCGGAAAAGGCCGGACCGAGCTTGCCCGTCTCGCGCGTCTGGCAGCGCTCGAACGCCTCTTCGATCTCGTCGATCTCGGCGGCGTCGAGCTTCAATGCGTCCGCTGCCGTGATGAGCCCGGCTTCGATTGCCTCGGCGAGATGACCGTAGACCGTCGATATTTCGATCTTTCGCTCCGTCGCGATCGCCTCTGGATCGAGACCGCGCAGGTGCGCCGCGAGCGTGAGGTTCACGGTCGCCGATAACCTGTTGTTGAGTGCCGGGTGCTTCTTGAACTGAGTAATGACCTCGAGGAAGGCCGCGCCGTAACGCGCGATCTTGCTGGCGCCAAGCCCAAGGATGTCGTGCAGCGCACTCTCCGTCGCCGGCTGCTTCTCGGCGAGTTCGATGAGCGTCTTGTCCTGCGCGACCACATAGGGCGGTAGCTTGGCCGAGGCGGCGAGCTTCTGGCGAAGCGCCCGCAGCGCGTCGAACAGCGGCTGATTTTCGCGCGCCACCCGCGATGCGAGAGACGCGGCGCGCTTCGAGCCCTTGGCAACCTGCCGCGTCACGCGAAGGAGAAAACGCTCTTCGCCACGCAACAGCGGCCGCGCGCGTTCCGTCAGCACCAGCGAGCCGAGGCCCTCATCGTCGATCGTCAGGTAGCCTTGCGCGGTGAGCTGCCGGAAAAGCCCCTTCCAAGTCGTCTGCGGAACGTCCTTGCCGATGCCGTAAACGGTCAGCCGGTCGTGACCGTTGCGGATGATCCGCTCATCCGCAGCGCCGGTCAGAACGTCGGTGAGATAGGTGACGCCGAAACGCTGACCCGTGCGATAAACGGCCGAGAGCGCCTTCTGCGCGACGACGGTGCCGTCTTCCGTGTGCGGCGGGTTGAGGCAATTATCGCAGTTGCCGCAAGGCTCGGGCCGCGTTTCGCCGAAATAGGCGAGGAGCGCCTGCCGCCGGCACCCTGGCATTTCAGCGAGCCCGATGAGCGCATCGAGCTTCTGGCGCTGAACTTTCTTGAAGGCTTCCGAGCCTTCCGATTGCGAGATCCACTGCCGAAGCTGAACGATATCCTGAAAGCCATAAGCCATCCACGCGTCGGCAGGCTCGCCGTCGCGGCCCGCGCGGCCGGTCTCCTGGTAGTAGGACTCGATGGATTTCGGCAGGTTCAAGTGCGCGACGAAGCGCACATCCGGTTTGTCGATGCCCATGCCGAAGGCAATCGTCGCGACGATGATGAGACCGTCTTCCGTCAGGAACTTCGACTGCGCCCCGGCGCGAATGTGGGCTTCGAGCCCCGCGTGATAGGCAAGCGCCTTGCGTCCCTTGGACGAAAGCCACGCGGCCGTTTCCTCGACCGACTTCCGCGAGAGGCAATAAACAATTCCCGCGTCGGCCGGATGCTCCGTTTCGATGAACTGCCAAAGCCGTTCTTTGGCGCTCGCGCTTCCAAGTTCCGCAATCGTGTAGCGAATGTTCGGCCGGTCGAAGCTCGCGACAAAGCACGCGGCATCTTCGAGGGATAGCTCCGAGATGATGTCCTGGCGCGTGCGCTCGTCCGCCGTGGCGGTCAGCGCGACGCGCGGCACGTTCGGGAAGCGTTTGGCGAGAACCTTGAGCTGGCGATACTCGGGGCGGAAGTCATGGCCCCACTGCGAGACGCAGTGCGCCTCGTCGATCGCAAAGATCGCAATGTCGCTACGCTCGAAAAGATTGAGCGTGCGCTCCTGCACGAGGCGTTCCGGCGCAACGTACAGAAGATCGAGGGCGCCGGCGGCGAATTCACGCTCGATCTTGTCCTGCGTCGCACGATCCTGCGTCGAATTGAGAAAAGCCGCCTTGACGCCGAGGTCGAGCAGCGCATCCACCTGATCCTGCATCAGGGCGATGAGCGGCGAGACCACGATACCCGTGCCGGGCCGGATCAAAGCCGGGATCTGATAGCAGAGAGACTTGCCGCCGCCCGTCGGCATCAGCGCCAGGCAATCGCCGCCCGCAAGCAGGGTGCCGATGATATCGCTCTGCAGCGGCCGGAAGCCCTTGTACCCGAACACCTCCTCGAGCGTCGCGCGCGCCGCCGCCATGTCGTTGTCTGCAACCGGCAAAAGCGGAAGGGAAAGCGGCACGGCAGTGGCCGGCATCGGAATGACCTATGCTCAGAACATCGATGCCGAAACGCTAATATGATTCGACCCGGGCAATGGCGGTTTCGGCCCCTGCAACCCGAAAAACCCGTTGATTTCCTGAGAGCTTTTGAGTCGGCCGAATGTTGCGACTTTTTAACCCGGCGTTCAGAATGAGTTCATCTTTGTCGGTCTAGTGTGTCTCTCAAGCTGGTGATGTCACTTCCCCCCGTGCACACCAGATGCTGCTGAGCCCGGCCAAGCCCTGAGACATCCCCCCGTCTTCCCCGCTTGGCCGGGCCAGCCCTAAAAATTCCCCAAAATATTCGGCTCGGAATGATCGGCTAGACCGAGCGCGTGGCTTTTGCCGTCGCGCAAGCCGTCAGACGGCGACGTTGGCCGACGTCTCCGCGGTTGCCGTTTCCAGCGCAATTTTGATGATTTCGAGCGCGGCAGCCGTAGCATCTTCAATCCGGAGAGGAGGCTCCGCGAGATCGGAAGGAATATGCACGAATCCGACTTGGCAGCCGCCGCGCGCTGCCGCGAGCGCCAATGAGTGATAGAGGACGGCATTACAAATATAGCTGCCCGCGTCCTTTGAAAGAAAGGCGGGGTAACCTTTCGCCGCCAACGCGGCAACGATCCTCGGGACTGCAATCGACGATAAGCGGGCGACCGGTCCGTTGGCCGATAACATCGGTTGGCATGGGAGCACCCCCGCGGCATCCACGGTATTTCGGCAGAAATTGCGCGCTTTGGTTTCAAGCCGAATGCACTTGCTTCCGGCGGCGACACCGAAGTGCAAGGCGAGGGCGGGCCGGTGCCGCTCATGAAGTTTGGCGACGAGGCGAGGCGCTCGCTCCCATTCGGTCGGCAGGATCGCGGCCGTGACGCGCGCGTCCGGGAAGGCAACACGCGCCTTCCGGGCAACCCGGCGCACCAGATCTGCCGATGCGTTGACCGGCACGCCCGGAAAAGGTCCGAAGCCGGTCAGCAGTACGGTGAAACGTCGCTCGGAACCAGTCAGCATGGCCTCAATATAGGCCGTCTCAACGGGCGCGGCACCGCCGCGGCTCGCTTAGGCTTTCTGATCGAAGACCAGGCGGCCCTCTTCAGCTTTGTGGAAGAATTGGCTGTTAACAAGCCAGCCCTTCAGGGGGCGAAGGGGCGGGATGCACGTCAGTAGGATGATGGGCAGGCTGGTCAGCAAGTGCATCCAGAACGGCGGCCCGTAAACGACCTCGAACCAGCAGGCAAAGGCCGCACTCGGAATGCACGCGAAACAAATCACGAAGAACGCCGGACCGTCTGCCGGATCGGCAAAGGAAAGATCCAGGCCGCAGGCCGGACATGCCTTCTTAAGCGTGAGAAAGCCGTCGAAAATCTTGCCCTTGCCGCATCGTGGGCAAAGCCCTCTTATCCCTGTCTGTAGAGGAGACAGCTTTGGCCAGTGATGTTCGCTGCACATTAGGCTATCCTTTCTAATATCTCGATGTATGGGCGTTAAGCCATTGTATGGCAAATGTAGTGATCAGAAAAGCAATGTATGCGCCCTGCGCCACAATGACGGATTTCTCGGCATTATCTAGTTTTATCAGTATGTTGAGATAATAAAACGGCTGAGGATCCGGAATTTCTGCCGCTCGGCTATTTGAATTCACCCATACATGTTAGAGAATGTATGGATAAAAAATGGAGAAGTCCAAAGCTATGTCTTCCTGGGAGCCCTGGCTGGCAGAAGGTGAGCAGCTCAAATACCGTGGCATAGTCGAAGCCATCGAGGCGGACTTGCGGGCTGGACGGATCCAGCCCGGTGATCGCCTGCCGCCCCAGCGAATGATTGCGGAACTCCTCGGCGTCGATCTGACGACGGTGACCCGGGCGTTCAACGAAGCAAGGCGGCGGGGCCTCGTCGAGGCCAATGCCGGGCGCGGCACCTTCGTTCGCCGGCGCACGGATGACGGCCGTTTCCTCGGCGCCCCGGCGGCACCGGCCGTCGATCTCAGCATGAACATTCCGCCGCAACCGGCGGCCGCCAACTTGAAGCGTCTCATCCCCGAAACCATCGCCACGCTCCTCGCTGAGGAGAACGGTATGCTGAACCTTCATTATCAGGAGAGCACAGGGAGCGAATCCGATCGCGCCGCCGCCGCAGTATGGCTCGAGCGGCGTATCGCCGACGTGAAGCCAGCATCGATCGTTTTGGCCAACGGCGCGCAGAGCGCGCTCTTTGCGATCTGCGAATGCCTCGCTGGGCCCGGCGATGTCATCGCCGCCGGTTTCGCCACCTATCCCGGCCTGAAGGCGGTCGCGCAGCAGCGCGGCCTGAAGCTTCGGCCACTGGCGATGGACGCACAGGGCATCATCCCGGAAGCGTTCGAAGCCTGCTGCGTGACGGACGCCCCAAAACTTCTCTATGTCATACCCGCAATCGATAATCCGACGACGGCGACGCTATCCGAAGACCGCCGACATGAAATCGTGGCCATCGCGCGCAAGTACGATGTCGCGATTATCGAAGATGATCCCTATTCGGTTCTGCAAACCGATCCGCTGCTCCCCATTGCCGCCATGGCTCCGGAGATCACCTGGCACATCGCAACGTTGTCGAAATGCGCAACGCCCGCCCTGCGGATCGCATATGTCGTCGCACCGGATGCGGCACGGGCGGCACGTCTCGCGGCGGTGATCAGGGCCGTCAATCTCATGGTGCCTCCAATCAATGCGGCTTTGGCTTCGCGCTGGATCGCAACCGGAATTCTCGATGATATTACGATCGCCATCCGTGACGAGAATATCGCGCGCCAGAAGATCGCGAAGGCGGCGCTTGGCGATGCTCAGATCGCGGCAGATAAATGTGGTTCGCACCTCTGGATGCGCATGCCGCCGCATTGGCGCGCGACAGATTTTGTACAGCACGCAGGCCGCTCAGGGATCTCGGTCGTCCCGGCATCCGTCTTTGCCATTGGCACGGCCGAGCCCGAAGCACTGAGGCTCTCGCTCGGGGTCGCGCCGGACCGGGACGCGCTTCTCGGAGCATTAAAGCAGCTGGCGTATCTGCTTTCGCAGCCCTCCGGCGCCGCGAAGGCAATCGTTTAGCGACGGCTCGAAGGAATCATCGACGCATGGAAAGGCCGATAGTCAGAGCTGCCGTGGTTCAGGCAGCGCCTGTTCTTTTCGATACTTCAGCCACACTCGCCCGGCTCGAAAATCTGGTGCGCGAAGCCGCCGGGCAAAGAGCCGACATTGCGGTGTTTCCGGAGGCTTTCGTCGGAGGCTATCCCAAGGGTCTCGATTTTGGCGCCCGCCTTGGAATGCGAAGCGCCGAAGGCCGCGATGCCTACCGCAGATATTTTGAAAACGCGATCAAGGTGCCGGGGCCAGAATGCGCTCTGATTGGCGAGATGGCGCAGACATCTCGCATGCATCTCGTGATCGGCATAATCGAGAGGGACGGCGGTACGCTTTACTGCACGGCCCTCATGTTCGGACCGGATGGTCGTCTCCTCGGGAAGCATCGAAAACTGATGCCGACGGCATTGGAGCGCATTGTCTGGGGGCAGGGCGATGGCTCCACGTTGACTGTCGTGAACAGCGAGATCGGCCACATCGGAAGCGTCATCTGCTGGGAAAACTACATGCCGCTTTTGCGCATGGCCATGTATGCGCAGGGCATCGAGTTATATTGCGCGCCGACAGTGGACGATCGTGAAACCTGGTTGCCGACGATGCGCATGATCGCACTCGAAGGCCGCTGCTTCGTCCTCTCTGCGGGCCAATATCTTACGCGCGCGGACTGCCCCCAAACCTACAGCGAATTGCTTGGCGGCGAACCGCCCGCCGTTCTGATCCGCGGAGGCTCCTGTATCGTCGATCCACTTGGCAACGTCCTGTTGACCCCCGACTTCGATGGACCTTCGGTACGTGTTGCCGAACTCGATCGGCGCAAAATTCCGCGTGCCAAATACGATCTCGACGTCGTTGGACATTATGCGCGGCCCGACGTGTTTGCCTTGAGCGTCAATACCGCGACGCAAGCCCCGGTAAAATTCGAACCCCTTCCGCCAATCTGAACGAACGATGGCCCGACGGCAGTACCGTCATCCGCAAGCCGATGTCTCGGCAAATCCAGTCGTTCTCCGCTATAGTCGCCAGTAAGCACAGCCACGCGTCTGGCGGGGCCGGTTGAGCCGGACCTGAATGATGGCTGGTGTTGTCCGGCAAGTGTTTTGAGCGGGCGGAGACAGACTTTCAAAGGCCAGTTGCAAACGCCCGGAAGCCAGATATCTTCGCGGCTATATCGCAACTGGCAAAAGGAACTGTCCGCAATGCAGGCAGCGTTCAATTTTTCGCGTCTATCACTCAAGATAGCTCTGGCCGGCATGATGCTGGTCTCGGCGCTTTTCGTCGAGGCCCAAGCTCAGAAGACGGACACGACCACGCTCACCATCTTTGCGGCCGCGAGCCTCAAGAACGCATTGGATGGTGCTGCAGCCGCATATGAGAAGAGCACGGGCAACAAGGCCGTCATCTCATACGCCGGATCGTCGGCGCTCGCGAAACAGATCGAGCAGGCGGCACCGGCCGATATCTTCGTTTCCGCTGACCTCGATTGGATGGATTACGTTCAGAAGGCGAAGCTCATCAAGGATGACACGCGCTTCAATCTGCTCGGCAATCGCCTCGTTTTGATCGCGCCGAAGGACAGCACCGTTTCGCTCAAGATCGGTAAGGATTTTCCGCTCGCGGCAGCGCTCGGCGATGGTCATCTTGCAATGGCGAACGTGAAGTCCGTTCCGGCAGGAAAGTATGGCTCGGCAGCCCTGGAGAAGCTCGGCGTTTGGAAAGCCATCGAGCCGAAGGTCGCGCAGGCTGACAACGTCCGTGCCGCGCTCGCGCTTGTCGCGCAGGGCGAAGCGCCGTTCGGAATTGTTTACGAAACCGATGCCGCGGCGGAGCCCAAAGTTAAGATTGTCGACGTCTTCCCGGAAGACTCCCACCCGCCGATCATCTATCCAATCGCGATTATCGGCGCGACCAAGAATGGCGACGCCGCCAAAGCTTTCATCGACTATTTGAAATCGCCCGAAGCCCAGTCGTTCTTTACGAAGCAGGGTTTCACGATCCTCAAATAGCAAACGGTTCGAGCGACGGAGCGGCGAACGGAAAGGCACACCAGTGTTTGGATTTTCACCTGACGAGTGGAAGGCGATTGAGTTGAGTATGCGGGTCGCCACCGTTGGGACACTGGTTGGCCTGCCGGTCGCGCTTCTCGCCGCCTATGCGCTGGCGCGCTGGCGCTTTCCGGGCAAGATCATCGTCGATGGCATTCTGCACCTTCCGCTCGTTCTTCCGCCCGTCGTAACAGGGTATTTTCTGTTGCTGACATTCGGGCGGCAGGGTTTTCTCGGAAAGGGAATCTACGATCTCTTCGGCATAACGTTTTCGTTCCGATGGACAGGCGCCGCGCTCGCTTGCGGCGTCATGGGCTTTCCGTTGATGCTGCGCGCCATCCGGCTCTCGTTCGAAGCCATAGACCGCAGGCTCGAGAAGGCCGCGGGGACTCTCGGCGCCAACCCGTACTGGACATTCTTTCTGGTGACGTTGCCGCTGGCGCTTCCCGGCATTCTCGTCGGCGTCATCCTGTGTTTTGCCAAAGCGCTCGGCGAGTTCGGCGCGACGATCACGTTTGTTTCGAATATCCCGGGCGAAACTCAGACCATTCCTTCGGCGATCTATACGTTTACGCAAATTCCGGGCGGCGAATCTCAGGCGCTTCGGCTATCGTTGATATCGATCGCCATCGCAATGGTGGCGCTCATAGTGTCCGAAGTGTTGAACCGCCGCATCCAAAAGCGTATCGCCGTATTCGAATGAAAGGCTTGAAACCACTTCTGAGCGTCCGGACTTTGCAGAAGCGGCCGGACTTCACGCTCGATGTTGCCTTCGAAAGCGATAGCGCGCTCACGGCTTTGTTTGGTCCGTCAGGATCGGGGAAGTCGACCATCCTCAACATGATTGCAGGCATACTGCGCCCAGATAGCGGCCGTATCGTTGTCGCGGGCAACGTGCTGACCGACACGGACGCGCGGATCTTCATCCCCCCGCATAAGCGCCGCGTCGGCTTCGTCTTTCAGGACGCGCAGCTCTTTCCGCATCTGACCGTGCAGCAGAACATCAAGTTCGGGCAATGGTTCAATCGCGGCGAAAAACATACGCTGCCGCTGGATGCGATCGTCGACGTCCTCGGGATCGGAGCGCTGCTGAAGCGGCGCCCCGCCACGCTCTCCGGCGGCGAAAGGCATCGTGTTGCCCTGGCGCGGGCGCTCCTGTCCTCGCCGCACATTCTGCTTATGGACGAGCCGCTCGCCGCCCTTGATGACGCGCGCCGCGGCGAGATCATGGGTTTGATCGAGCGAATCCGCGACGAGTTTGCCGTCCCGATCGTTTACGTCACCCATCGCGTCGATGAAGTGCGCCGGCTTGCATCGCGTGTCATACGGATCAATGCAGGGCACGTCGTCGCCGTTGGCGACGCCGCCGAAGTGTTGGGCTCATAGACCACGCTTATGCGCGCGCCGATTGCGGCGGCTTCTTCGCGGGCTTCGGACTGCTCTTCCCGTTTTGCGCCAGGTGCTTTTCGATCGACGCCAGCGGCTTGGCGAAGGTGCTCAGCGCCTTCGCCTCCATGTCGCGATACTGCCGGACGAGATCGGCGCCGAACGGCGTCAGCTTTGCAGCGCCGCCACCGCGGCCGCCATGCTGGCGTTCAATCAGCGGATCGACGAACAGCGCGCTGAACTCATCCATCAAATACCAGGCGCGCTTGTACGACATGCCCATGGCCTTCGCCGCCTGCGCAATCGAACCGTGCTGACCGATCAACTCGAGAAGTTGAATCCGCCCGTGTCCGATGTAACGATCGCCATCAAAGTCGATGCGGATCTTTATGACAGTCATTTGCTTCCGCTCCGCCTTTCAAAAACCGATCCCGGCGGCGTCTCCCGCAGGACCCCGCCGCCTCTATACTTGGTAAAATCCTAAACCAAAACCAATCTTGACCGCCAACCAATATGCTGAGTCCCTTCGCAAATTGCGGCCGAAAATATGGCGCTCGAGGTCTGCGCTGCCGAAACTCAATGCAATCGACTCCTCAAGCGAACAGATCGATGAGGCGTCGCTAGCGCAAGGTCAACTCCTGAACTAACATCAGCAACGTATACGCGGTGATGGGGCGCGAGGGGTGAAACTCATGGCCTCAGCCTTGGCGTGGCAATCGGAGGAGTGAGCACACATGATGCCCAGCCGGAAGACACTTGTTATATCCGGAGCGTTTCTTTTGCTTGGCGGTTTTGCCGTCTCAGGCGATCCGCTTAAGTCCGTCGGCGAAGGAGAAGGTCAGCTCGATATCGTCGCCTGGCCCGGTTACGTCGAGAGGGGCGAGTCGGACAAGAACTACGACTGGGTGACAGGCTTCGAAAAAGAAACGGGCTGCAAGGTCACCGTCAAGACGGCGGCGACCTCGGACGAAATGGTCACGCTGATGAATCAGGGCGGCTTCGACCTTGTTACGGCGTCGGGTGATGCCTCTCTGCGCTTGGTCGCGGGCAAGAAAGTCCAGCCGATCAACATCGATCTGGTGCCGAGCTGGAAGACGCTCGATCCACGGCTGCAGAATGCGCCTTGGCACACCGTCGATGGCGTTCATTACGGCGTTCCCTATCAGTGGGGACCCAACGTGCTTGCCTACAACACCAACGTTTTCAAGGAAGCGCCGAAGAGTTGGTCGATCGTATTCGAGGAACAGAACCTCCCCGACGGCAAGAGCAATAAAGGCCGTGTGCAGGCCTATGACGGCCCGATCTACATCGCTGACGCCGCTCTCTACCTCAGCAAGAAGAAGCCGGAGCTCGGCATCAAGAATCCTTACGAGCTGAACAAACAGCAGTACGATGCGGCCATCGCGCTGCTTCAGGCGCAGCGCGGTCTGATCGGCCGCTACTGGCATGATGCAACTGTGCAGGTCGATGACTTCAAGAACGAAGGCGTCGTTGCTTCATCGGCGTGGCCCTATCAGGTGAACCTGCTGCAGGCTGACAAAAAGCCGATCGCCTCGACGATCCCGGAAGAGGGAGCGACGGGCTGGGCCGACACGACGATGCTGCACGTCGATGCCAAGCATCCGAACTGCGCGTACAAGTGGCTCGAGCATTCCTTGAACCCGAAGCTTCAGGGCGATCTGGCCTCGTGGTTCGGTTCGGTACCGACAGTCCCCGCCGCCTGTAAGGGCAACGCGCTGTTGACGGACGCGGGCTGTGCCACGAACGGCTATGAAAACTTCGACAAGATCTGGTTCTGGCGCACGCCGACGGCGAAGTGCGAGAAGGAAAGCTCTTGCGTGCCGTACTCACAATGGGCGAAAGACTACATCGCCATTCTCGGTAAGTAATCGACATTCCCTGCGGTCGGCCGCTTCTGGCTGGCCGCAGGCATCCGATGAGTTTCATGTCTCCAGCAGTTCGCTTTCAAAACGTATCGCGTCGCTTCGGCTCCGTGCGTGCCGTCGACGGCGTGTCTCTCGACATTGAGCCGGGCGAATTCTTCGCCCTTCTCGGCCCATCCGGCTCCGGCAAGACGACATGTCTTCGCCTCATCGCCGGCTTCGAGCAGCCCGATGAGGGCCACATCGAAATATTCGGCGAACGCGCCGACGGCGTCCCGCCCTATAGACGCAACGTCAACACCGTATTTCAGGACTATGCGCTCTTCCCGCACATGACCGTTGGCGAGAACGTCGCCTATGGTCTGATGATCAAGGGCGTCGGAAGGGCTGAACGGGAAGCGAAGGCGAAAGACGCCCTCGCAATGGTCAAGCTCGCGGGCTACGAGGTCCGCCGCACGGCGCAACTTTCGGGCGGCCAGCGCCAGCGCGTGGCTCTCGCCCGCGCCTTGGTCAACGGACCGAAAGTCCTCCTGCTCGACGAGCCGCTTGGCGCGCTTGACCTGAAGCTGCGCGAACAGATGCAGGAGGAATTGAAGACGCTTCAAACCAGCCTCGGCATCACATTTGTTTTCGTGACGCACGATCAGGGCGAAGCGCTGTCGATGGCCAATCGCGTCGCGATCTTCAATGAAGGCAAGATTGTCCAGGTCGGCACGCCTTCCAGCGTTTACGAACGCCCTGCATCGCGCTTCGTCGCTGATTTCGTCGGCTCGTCGAACGTGCTGCCGCCGGAGTTCGCGGCCGCCCACGGCGGTCACGCCATGTGGACGAGCCTGCGACCCGAAAAAATCCAGGTCTCGTCCAAGAACAACTTGGTCCCGGCCGCATGCGCTCACGCGACGGGAACAGTCACAGCAATCAGCTATCAAGGCGCGGTGACGCGCATCACAGTCGCGACTGGAAAGCAGGCGCTGATAGCGGCAACGCCGACAGGAACGGACGTCCGCAAGGGTGACAGCGTCACTCTCATCTGGCCGAAATCCGCAATGGTGGCAATGGGAGAGGACGCGTGACCGCCGCCGTTGCAGAAAGACAAAGAGGGATCGGCAGCGCGATCTCGGACGTCTTCTTCGTGCGTCCGCAACTTCTGACGTTCCTCTTGCTGATGCCGCCGCTTCTCTGGATCGGCGTCGTCTATATCGGTTCGCTCTTCGCACTGCTGCTGCAGAGTTTCTACTCGCTCGACGACTTCTCAGGCGTGGTCGTTCACGAATTCACGCTGTCGACGTACAAGCAGCTGTTCGAAGCGTCGAACGCCCAGATCATTCTGCGCACCGTCACCATGGCGGCGCTCGTCACCGTCACAAGCGCGATCATCGCGTTCCCGATCGCCTACTACGCAGCACGATACGCGCGCGGTTGGAGCAAGGCGCTGTTCTATCTCGCGGTGATGATGCCGCTTTGGTCGAGCTATCTGGTCAAGGTCTATGCCTGGAAGCTGATCCTCGCCAAAGAGGGGATCATCACCTGGTTCGCAAACGTGCTGCATCTCAGATGGCTGCTCGACGGCATTCTGGCGTTGCCCATCGTCGGCGGCCCGTCGCTGTCGTTCAGCTATCTCGGCACGTTCCTCGTCTTCGTCTACATCTGGCTGCCGTACATGATCCTGCCGACGCAGGCGGCGCTCGAACGCGTTCCGGTAAACTTCATCGAAGCGTCCGCCGATCTCGGCGCCGATCCTCGCCAGACCTTCCGGACCGTGATTTTCCCGCTCGCGCTTCCCGGCATCGTCGCCGGATCGATCTTCACGTTTTCCTTGACGCTCGGCGACTACATCATCCCGCAGATCGTCGGCAATTCCCGTCTCATGATCGGGCAGGCCGTCTACACGCTGCAGGGGACCGCCGGCAACATTCCACTCGCGGCGGCCTTCACCGTCGTGCCGATGCTGATCATGGCGGCCTACCTCTGGATGGCGAAACGCATGGGGGCTTTCGATGTCCTCTAATGCCAACCGCTCGACGCCGTTTGGGCTTCGGATCGCCGCAATCGCCGGATTGCTGTTCCTCCATCTGCCGCTGGCGCTGATCTTTCTTTACGCCTTCACGACCGAGGAAAAGAGCTTCGAGTTTCCACCACCGGGCCTCACCACAAAGTGGTTCGCAACCGCGTGGACGTCGCGGCCGGATATCTGGCCGCCGCTCTATCTATCCCTGCAGGTCGCGGCCATTGCGACCGTGCTCGCCCTGATATTCGGAACGCTCGCAGCCGCAGCCCTTTCGCGAACGCGCTTTTTCGGGCGCGAAACGATCTCGCTGCTTTTCGTTCTGCCGATTGCGCTGCCCGGCATCATCACCGGCATCGCGCTCCGCTCCGCCTTCGACATCATGAGCATACCGTTCTCGGTCTGGACGATTATCCTTGGCCACGCGACGTTCTGCATCGTCGTCGTCTATAACAATGCGGTCGCGCGATTTCGCAGGCTCAACGGCAATCTCGTAGAGGCGTCCATGGATCTTGGCGCCAACGCTTTTCAGACCTTCCGTCACGTCATCCTTCCGCAAATCGGTACGGCGCTTCTCGCGGGCGGCATGCTGGCGTTCGCGCTCTCGTTCGACGAGGTGATCGTCACGACGTTCACAGCCGGGCAGCAAACGACGCTGCCGATCTGGATGCTGGGTGAACTCATTCGGCCGCGGCAGAGGCCGGTGACGAACGTCGTCGCCGTCTTCGTATTCATCGTAACGCTCTTGCCGATACTCGCAGCCTACTACCTGACGCGAGAAGGCGAACACACGGGTGGCTCTTCGAAATAGCGGACTTGAGACTGGAGGATAAGATGCTCGACACCAATATGCTGATCGGCTCCGACTTCGTCGCCGGAACGGACGCGCCGGAACCCATCGTTAACCCGAAGACCGAAGAGGTCATCACCAATCTGCCGGATGCTTCTGCTGCGCAGGTGGATGCGGCAGTCAACGCGGCGGCGAAGGCTTTCAAAACCTGGTCGCAGACGACGCCGGTCGAACGTTCGACCCTGCTCTTGAAGCTCGCCGACGCGATAGAACGCGACGCTGAAAGCTTCGCGGCGCTCGAAGCACTGAACACCGGCAAGCCGCGCATCCGCGTCTTGCAGGACGAGATGCCAGCGGTCGCGGACTGCTTCCGCTTCTTCGCGGCAGCCGTTCGCAACATGCACGGACCCGTCGCCGGCGAATATCTGGCCGGTCATACGTCGATGATCCGCCGCGATCCCGTGGGCGTCGTCGGATCCATCGCACCCTGGAACTACCCGCTGATGATGGCGGCCTGGAAACTTGGCCCGGCGCTGGCTGGCGGCAACACGATTGTTCTGAAGCCTTCCGAGCAGACGCCGCTGACGCTTCTGAAGCTCGGTAAGATCATCGCCGACATTTTTCCCGAAGGCGTCGTCAACATCGTCGTCGGCAAGGGGTCAACGACTGGCTCGGCGCTGATCAATCATCCGAAAGTCTCGATGGTATCGCTCACGGGCAGCATCGGCACCGGTCAGAAGGTGCTGCAGGCAGCAGCGTCCAACATCAAGCGCACGCATCTCGAGCTCGGCGGCAAGGCGCCCGTCATCGTATTCGACGACGCCGACATCTCGGCCGTTGTCGAGGGCGTGAAAATTTTCGGCTACTACAACGCTGGTCAGGATTGTACTGCCGCGTGCCGTATCTACGCGGGCAAGAAAGTCTACGACAATCTCGTTGCCGATCTCTCGAGCGCAGTGAACGGTCTGAAGTACAATCTGGCGAACGACGACGAGAACGACATCGGCCCGCTGATTTCCTCCGCTCAGAAGGCGCGCGTGCAAGGCTTCGTCGAACGGGCGAGCCAGCAGAGCCACATCACGGCGGCCGCAGGTGGCAAGCCCGCAGCCGGAAAAGGCTTCTTCTTCGAGCCGACGGTCCTCGCAGGCGCCACGCAGAACGACGAGATCGTGCGCAAGGAAGTGTTCGGCCCCGTCGTCTCGATCACGCCGTTCGACGACGCCGACGAAGCCATCGCCTGGGCCAACGACAGCGATTATGGACTGGCGTCTTCCGTTTGGACGCAAGACATCGCGAAGGGCATGAAGGCTGCGTCTCAGCTGCAATACGGCTGCACCTGGGTCAACACCCATTTCATGCTGATCAGCGAGATGCCGCACGGCGGTCTGAAAATGTCGGGCTACGGCAAGGATCTCTCCATGTACGCGCTTGAAGACTACACCGTCCCGCGTCACGTGATGGTGAAGCTGTAGTTTCACTTTCGCAGAGCAGCACCGGATGCCCGTCCGGCCTGTCAACTGGCGTGGCGGCGAGGTCAAGTTCGCTTTTCCGCCGCCCCGTAGTGTTTTCAAAAATGGCAAGGAAGCGGTCGAAAGGCCGCTCCTCAATGAAGCACTTGGGATTGAAGGCCAGGAATGACGGGCACGGATGAGCTGACACACGAAGAGCTGCTGCAGCGGTTGCAGGTTTTGGCTGAGCGCGCTGCGAAGCGCTACGGCCTTTCCAATGACTGCACCCTCAAGCTGATCAACGTCTCCGAGAATGCAACCTACCGTGTCGAAAGCGGCTCGGGACAAAAGTGGGCGCTGCGCGTTCACCGCGAACGCTATCATTCGCGCACCGGCATTGCCTCGGAACTCGCATGGCTTTCGGCTCTTCGCGAAAACGCCGGCGTTACGACCCCGACGGCGGTGAGGGGCCTCGACGGCGAATTCATTCAGACGGTTGCGGTCGAAGGGCTGGCCAATCCGCGAAACGTCGTATTGTTCCAATGGGAGGATGGCGCCGAGCCGGCACAGACCGACGTCGCCGGTTTCGAGCTGCTCGGCGAAACCGCGGCCCGCATGCATGCGCATGTTCGCAAGTGGCAGCGGCCGCCCTGGTTCGAGCGCTTCTCATGGGACTTCGAAACCAGCCTCGGTAGTCGTCCCCATTGGGGCAACTGGAAGAATGGGATGGGCATGACGCCGGAGGCGTTGGCGGCCATCACTGAAGCGGTTGCGCTGATCAAGCAGCGACTCGAGAATTTCGGCCAATCACCCGATCGCTTCAATCTCGTGCACGGCGATATGCGTCTCGCCAACCTGCTGATGGATGGGCCGACCGTTAAGGTGATCGATTTCGACGACTGCGGCTTCTCCTGGCTTCTTTACGATTGCGCGACGACCGTTTCGTTTTTCGAGCACGCGCCCGAGGTGCCGGAGCTTCTGAAAGCCTGGGTACGTGGCTATCGCCGGATCGGCGCGCTGAGCGACGCGGAAGAAAACGAGATCGCGACATTCGTCATGCTCCGCAGGCTTCTTCTCGTCGCCTGGATCGGTTCGCATTCGGAAACGGAGCTCGCGAAATCCATGGGTGTTGAGTACACGGCGAGTTCGATTCCGCTTTGCGAGCAGTATCTTTCTCGCTATGGCAACGCTGCCAAAAACGACGCTGCTGCACCGCGAAAAAAGGGCATTCTGGGCCGTATTTTCGGCTGAATGCTGCACCGCAAATAAGCAATCGGCGTGCATCAATGCCGAATAATTCATCGCGCTTGATGGTTGACCCGCGAGCCGCTTCTGCTAGCTTTTTTCTCCGTGATATTCGCACCTGCGCACCAGGAAACGATGGGACTGGGGATTATCGACTTTGCAGCGAGTGGCGCCGCGACCTCCATCGGGAAGGCGGCTGATCCGTCTGTTCTCGCTTCGGCCGCGACCGGTATCGTGAAATTCATCGAGCGGCAGCGTGGTGACGTCGATCGCATTTTCGGTAGCGCTGGCATTTCACCTGAGATGGCCGGCTCGCCAACGCTGCAATTGAGTCTCAGCTCCTACTGTCGCCTGTTCGAGGAAAGCGCCAGGCTGACGCGTAACGATAACTTCGGCCTGTGGTTCGGTAATGCGTTTGATCCACGGGACCTCGGCCTTTGGGGGTACGCGTCGCTTTCCGCTCCCTCGCTCGGCGTTGCTCTCGAAACCCTCGTCGAACTCTTTCCGCTGCACCAGCAATCGTCATCGATGGCGCTCAATACGTCATCCGACGGCTTGGTGAGATTGGAATATCGAGTCGACGCGCCGCAGATCGTCGAACGCCGCCAGGACGCGGAACTGTCGCTCGGCATGTTCCTCAATCTCATTCGTGAAGCGATGGGCCAGAGCTGGGCGCCGGAGGAAGTTCACTTCGAACATCCAAAGCCCGAAGGTTGGCGTGAGCACGAACGCGCCTTCGCAGCGCCGGCCTTTTTCTCGCAGCCGACGAATGCCATCGTCTTCCGCCCGCAGATCCTGAAGCAGGTCATGCCGGCAGCTGATCCGCGGCTCATGTGCGCGATGAAACTGTGCCTCGAAAGGCTTTCAGAGCGTCGCGATGTGCGTTTCAGTATCACTGACCGTGTACGCAGCGCCGTGCGCGCCAGATTGCCGGAAGGCTTCCCGCAAATCGAATGCGTCGCCGCCGAGCTGCGCCTGCCACTCTCGACCATTCAACGCGAGCTTCATTACGACGGGCTGAGCTACAGCAGCCTCGTCGAAAACACGCGGCGGGACCTGGCCCTGTCCTATGTGCGCCAGCGCCAGCTCTCCTTCTCGGAAATTGCCTTCCTCGTCGGCTATTCTGAGCTCTCGGCGTTCAGCCGTGCCGTCCGCCGGTGGACGGGCCTCTCTCCGCGCGCGCTCCGCGCGGAGGTTCTACGCAATCAAATCTGATCGACGACTGGTCTAAGGCTTGCGCAAGGCGCTAGGCCTGCGCGATCGCATCCATGCTCTCGGGCAGGATCTGACCGCCGTCGACGATGATCGTCTGCCCGGTGATATAGGCGGCTTCTTTGGAAGCAAAAAACAGCGCCGCGTAGCCGATGTCTTCGACCTTTCCGAGCTTCTGCAGTGGAATGGAAGCCGCCGCCGACTTTTCATACTCAGGTCCGAGCGCGGCGAGCCCTTCCGTTGCGATATTGCCCGGCAGCACCGCATTGACGGTAATGCCGTATTTCGCGAACTCCATGCAGGCCGTGCGCATGAAGCCGAGCTGTCCGGCCTTCGTCGCACCGTAGTGAGCCCAGCCCGGAAAGGCGGTGACTGGTCCCGTAATCGAAGAGGTGATGACGATGCGTCCCTGATCGGACTTCTTCAGATACGGCAGGCAGGCCTTCACCGAGAGGAAGGTTCCCTTGAGGTTCGTATCGGAAACGAAATCCCAATCTTCCGGCGACAGTTCCTCGATCTTGGTTTGTGGGAAAATGCCAGCGTTCGCGCACAGGATATCGATGCCGCCGTAAGTCCGCGCGGTGGCTTCGGCGAGCATCTGCATGTCGCCCATGCTCGTGATGTCGGCAGCAAAGCCCATCGCCGTGCCGCCGTCGACGCGAAACTGCTCCGCTGCGGCCTCGGCTTCGGCGAGATTGCGCGAGACGACGACGACCTTGGCGCCGCTCTTCGCAAAGACGCGGGCGATACCCTTGCCGATGCCCTTGCTTCCACCCGTGACGATGACGGATCGGCCTGCGATAGACGTGAGCATGAACAAAATCTCCTAAGCGACGTGTTTTTTGTCTTGTTGAAGTCTCAGCTATTGCGAGTTTTCTCTAAATCGCGGCTTTGCGGTTGCGCGTGAGAAGCAGCATCGCCAGGTAGCCTCCGAAGAGAACGATTGCGGCGGCCGCCGTCGATATCGTTCCGAGGACGGGGACACCGGGCGTGTAGCCCGCCACCATCTTTGCGTAGAGATATTTGGGCAGCGTGTTGTCGGCCCCTGTCGTGAATAGCGACAGCGGGAAGTTGCCCCAGGACAGCAGGAAGGCGAACAGGCTTCCCGAGAAAATGCCTGGCATGAGAACGGGCAGCGTCACCTCGCGGAACGTCTGCCATCGCGATGCGCCGAGATCCGTGGCTGCTTCTTCGAGAGACGGATCAAACGAATAGACCTGGATCGCCATGACGAGTGTCACAACGGGTGCAATCCAGACGAGATGCGCCAGCACCGCCGTCTTCCAAGACAATGTGAAGCCCAAGGCGTTGAACCAGAGAAGCAGCGCGAGGCCGAGAACGGATTGCGGAAAGAAGATCGGCAGCAGAATGAACTTCTGATAGAGCTTTCGGCCGCGCCAATCGTAACGGGCAAAGGCGAGCGCGCCGAAGAACCCGAGCACGACCGCGATCACAGTCACGACCGCCGCGATCGACAGCGACGTATAGGCCAACGACCTCACTTCGAGAGAGTTGATCGTCTTGGACCACCAGTCGAAGCCGAAAGCCGTGATCGGAAATGTGAAGTAGCGGCTGGCCGTCATCGAAGCGATCAGGATCGTCGCGCTCGGAAGAAACACGAACATCAGGACTGCGGCTGTCCAGACCCCAATAAGAATATGACGAACGCTGTAATTGTTGTCGGACATCGCGTTACCGCTTTCCAAGAATTTGATCGAGATCGAAACGCTTCAGCACCGTCAGCACCAGTACGCTGACGACGAGCATCAGCAGCACCGCCAGCGCCGCGCCCAGAGGCCAGTTCTGGGCATACGTGAAGGCAATCTCGATATCGTGCGTGATGGGGATGATGCGTTGGCCGCCGAGGACCTTTGCTTCCGCGATCGCGCCGACCGCAAGCACGAAGGTCAGGAGCGAGCCGATCATCAAGCCCGGGGTGGAGAGCGGCAGTTCGACTTCGCGAAAAACCTGCCACCGCGTAGCGCCGAGATCCCGCGCGGCTTCCCGCATCTGGTTCGGAACCATCGCGATTCCGAGCGTCATGGGAAACAGCATGAAAGGCAGATAGACGTAGACCATGCCGAAGAGAACGGCCGCCGGAGTGAAGAGAAAGTCGCCCATCTCCACGCCGAACAGGGCTTTCAATGTGCCCGGAAGCACGCCCCCCTTGATGAAGAACAACACCCATCCGTAGAGGCGAATGTTCTCCGAAACGATGAGAGGAATCGTGAAGAGCAGCGTCAGCGCCGTCGACCAGCGGCCGAACACGCGCACGAGCCCGTAGGCGACGGGGTAGCAGATGAGCGCCAGCAGAACGACGGTCAACGATGCGAGGCCGAGCGACCACAGCAACGAGACGTAGGTGTTGTCGCTGAAGATCCTCTCGTAATTCTCGAGAGAAGGTTCATGCCAGAGCCCGAAGGTCCGCGGCGGCATGAAGCTGAAGCCGACGACGGCGAGCAGCGGCGCTACAAACCCGAGCAACAGCAATACCATGATCGGTATTGCGGCCCGGCGCCCTGGCTGGGCAAGAAAGGAACTATCTCCGCTCATTCGTCGGCCACCAGAATAGCGTTTTCCGGGTCCCATCCGATCAGCACTTCGTCGTCGAGCTTGCCCTTGAAGGGCTGTTGGCGCAGCTTCTCGACGAGGAATACCTTTTCGCCGACGCGCACCTGATACTGGATACGCGAGCCGAGCGCGTATTCGTTATAGAGTATTCCCTTGAGGCTATTCTGCGCCTCGGCCGGCGACTCGAGGAAACGCAGGAACTCTGGACGAACGACAAGGCACTGCGCTTTGGCTTCGACGGAATTCGCCGGAACCTTGAAGCTCGCGCCAAGCGACTGCGAACGCACGGAGCCCGCGCCGTTTGCCTCGACGGGTATGACGTTGACGTCACCCATGAACTCGGAGACGAAACGCGAGCGCGGCGTCGAATAGATTTCGTTGGGCGAGCCGACTTGAATGAGTTTGCCGCGGCGCATGACGCCGATCCGATCGCTCATCACCATCGCCTCTTCGAGGCTGTGCGTGATGTAGACGAACGTCTTGCCGGTTTCGCGATGAATGTCCTTGAGTTCCTTTTCGAGCGTCTTGCGAAGCTTGTAGTCAATCGCGGACAGCGGCTCGTCGAAGAACAGGATTTGCGGGTCGAAGGCGAGCGCCCGCGCAAGCGCGACACGCTGGCGTTCGCCGCCCGAGCACAGTGTGACGTTCTTGGAATAGTAGTCGGCAGGCAGATGCAGCTGCTGCATCAGTTCGCGCGCGCGTTTCTCGCGGACTGCCGGATCGACGTTTCGGATCTTCAGCGCGAACTCGATGTTTTGCCCGACCGTCCGGTGCGGGAAGAGTGCGAGCGATTGAAACACCATGCACGTCGGCCTCTCGTTGGCCGGGGTGTCGTTGATGCGCTTGTCGTGGAGCAGAATGTCGCCCGATGTCGGCTTCTCCATTCCCGCGAGCATGCGGATCAAGGTGGTCTTGCCGCTGCCAGAGGGACCGACGATCGTGAAGAATTCACCTTCGCCGATGGAGAGATTGACGTCATCTACGGCGGCGAGGGTGCCGAACGCTTTGCGGACGTTCTTCAATTGCAGGATGGGCTTTGACATTGCGGTCAACGGTGGAGTTCCAACTTTATCGGACGCTGATGAGAAATGGTTTGGGCCTTCCGCTTATCGACGGCGGAAGGCCCATGYGTTGTGTGCTACGCCATTTTTTCAGCAACGGCGCAGCGCATTAGCCTCAGCTCTTTTTCGCTGCATTCCAGATGTCGAGCAACTTGTCGTAATCCGGAACGATATCGTATTCGACGGAGCGCGCCATCTCCTCGTCAAGGCTGTCCCACTGGATGGCCTCGAGCTGCTCCTTCGAGAAGAGCTTGAAGCACTCCGGATTGCCCATCTGGGCGACTGGGTTGAAAGTGCCCTCGGCAAATGCGACCGTGTGCGCGACGACGGGATCCTGTACGTATTCGAGGAATTGCTCGGCGAGCGGTGAACTCACGGGGTTATTGACGACCGACGTGATTTCGATCCACGCGATGCCGCCCTTGCCGCCTGCGAAGGGGCCCTTATTCGGCGTGATGGCACGCAGGTTCAGGTGACCGTCTGCACGTGCCGGAGATACAGAGTACGATCCGCCCGTGAGGTGGCAATCGATTTCGCCGGAAATCAGCGCCTGGTTCATCGTCGCGATATCGCCGACAACCTTCTTATTCTTGAGGACGCGTTTCGCGGTTTCCTCGAACTTGGCCACTTCTTCGGGCGAATGCGGCTTGTACGGATCGAAGCCGGCGATTGCGCAGATGCCGAAGACGTTCCAGTCGTCGGATTCGAGAATGCCGAAGCGGCCCGCCAGTTTCGGATCGTTGAAAAGATCCCAACCCTGATCCTCGGCCGTTTTCCGGCTGATCTTGTCGGTATTGACGACGAAGGAATAGGGCCCGAAGCGCTGAGCCATGCCGAGCAATTCTTTGCCCGAGTCATCCATTGCCCATTTGTAGGGCGGCTTGAACTGCGGCAGCATCTTTTCGAAGTATGGCTCGAACTTCGCGCGGTTCAGCGGCTTGATCAGCTTCTCGGGCATCATCACTTTGCGTGCCCAAGGATTGTTGACGTTGATGAGATCCCAGACGTTGATCTCACCGGCGCGCAGACGGTTGATCATCGTCGGATCGTTGGTCAGGCTTTCGGCCTTGACGTTCGCGCTCTTGGATGAGCGGAACGGGTCGAGCACCTGGGCGGAGTTGTAACCTTCCCAACAAAGGATATTGAGTTCCTTGTCACGGGCCGCGTAAGCGGGACGTGAGAATGGACCCATCTGACTGGCGGCAAGCGTCGCCGCGACAGACGCTGACGTTTTCATGAAGTTGCGGCGCGTTAGGTGGCTGTCAAACATGTCTGTCACTCCTGGTGGGCGAAAGATGATGTTGTTGCCCAAAAATTGGGCCCGAACGAAAGCGATCGAGGGGGCTCGCCAACGGGCGAGCGCGAGTCGGAAGGAGCGCTTCAACAGTCGATCACGTCATATTCAAATCCCCCTATGACAAAATCACTGTAGGCGCGCGTGTGCCAAGTTGATTTGACTTTCTCCTACGGAAACTTGACCCTCTGGGACGAGTCAAGCCGTTTACGTTAGCCCCATCAGAGCCTTGAGTTCCGCGCTCGACATGACGTGGCCGTAGATCATGTTCATGATCTCGAGCTCTTTGTGGTGAAGCTCGTCGGAGCCGGCCGCGCAGCAATCCTCCACCACGACCACCGCGAAGCTCTCGTCGGCGAGACTGCGGACGGTCGAGGAAACGCACTGGTCGGTAAAAATCCCGCAGCACACGACGGTTTTGATGCCGAGGTTAGTCAGGATCAGCCGCAGGTTGGTTCCGGTCAGCGCACTGTCCGTCGTCTTCGTAACCACGATCTCCTCGCCGACAGGGAGAAGCTCCGGGACGATCTGCGACGGCGACTCGTCTTTGGGCAACAGCAGGTTGTTCCAGCCCGGCATTTTTTGCGACAGTGACCGGTCGCGGCCATCCTTGGTCTGGCAGGCGATGCGGGCGAACAGGCATTCGATGCCGTTTTTCCGAAACGTCTGCAGCAGATCCTTCGTCCGCGGCAGAACGATATTGTGCATGCGGTCGTGAAACGGCGTCCAGGCGTCGAACCAGCGTTGCTCTTCCGGCCGGAGCGAGGCCCGATCCGGCCGGGCGAGGTAGGTATTTTGGACGTCGATAACGAGGAGGGCGGTGGTTTGCTTGGAAAGATCCGGATCGTCTGGCTCCGGAGCGCCGTCGTAATAGATGGATCGATAGGCCGTCTTCCAGCTCATGCCCGTCCTTTCAGAAACGTTTTTTGTAGAGAGAGCGGCGCTCGTAGACGTCTGCGGCCTCTTCGATGAAGGCCGCGACGCCATCGGCGCCGTAGGTTTCGCGAAGATCCCTCGCGACCGCGATCAGCTCGTCCTTGGAGTTCGCGCGGCCCGGACGCAACAGCTCATAGACCCGCATGATCACGTCCTGAGGCACATCCACGAGCTCGGCGCCGCGCTCGAAATTGGCGGCAAGCGTCGGTCGTCCGGCCGCCGTCGCAATCTCCGCCTGCTGACGAAGCGCCCGGCCCGTGATCCGAAGATCTTGGAGGGTCACACGGTCGGAGAGCACGCCCTCGAGCGTGATGTCGTCGAGCGTTTTGCCGGCCTTCGTCTCGACGACGTCGGGGCGATTTTCGGCGAGCGGATAGTCGGCAACCGTCAGAGGCTTCCGGGTCATGCCGCTGCTCCGATGAATGTCACGTCGATCTCTTCGGGCTCGGCGCCTTCGGAGGTCATTTCGGTCTCGATCGCGTAGATGAGCGAAACTTTGGCATGATAGCGCGAGCCCATCGCTTCGCCCCGCGTCGGCACGATGACAGGCTCCGGCATCTCGCCGAGTGCGTAAGCGGCCGCGTTGAGCCCCATGCGCTTGTAATGTTCGAGCTTGGTGATCGGCGAGTTTGAAAACAGCTCGAGATTGTTGTGCGGCAGCCGGTCTTTCTGGTGGATGACGGCAGTTCCCTTCGCCTGGATCCCAATCCCGATACCGGAGCCTGCGAGCCGCGCCGCGCTGAGCCCCAGGAACGAGGTATCGGCCGTATGGCGCATGCGAACGACACGAGCTGTGCACCCGCCTTCCGTAATGCCCGCGATCAGCACACGCAGAATGGCCGAGAGTGGATGCCCCGCAACCGTTTGGAAGAGCTTTAGCCCGAAGGCGGGGCTGATGCCGATCACCACCTCCCGCTCATTGCGCGTCGCCGCGGCGGGGCCGATTGCCCTGTAAGAAATTCGTGTAACTTCCGCCGGACGGTAGGCGGCTTCGACCCTCAACACCTCTTGCCGCGTCAGCACATCCCGGATGGCAACGATTTCCTCGCGTCGTTCTTCGCTGAGACGGTAGCCCGTGCCCGGACCCTGATAATCGTTCGGATTGTTGACGGCGCTGACGATGCGCCCATCCCGGACCACAGCCGAGGTTTGCAAGTAGTCGCCGGAAACGCGGAGCCGCACGAGCTTCAAAAGATTTTCCGCCTCTTCGGTGAATCCACGCGCCGCAAGCGCCTTGATCACGTCGATCACAGTAATCGACCGCGCATGGATGGCTTCGCTGATCATGGCGACGTCGCGGCCCGAGAACGTCCGCGTTTCATCGGAGCCGGATGCTGCGACGACACTCAGCTTCATGTCGCTGGTCGGTTTCGCGAGCCCGAGCTCTTCGAGAACGGCGCTGATGGCGTCGACGGCGCGCGCGCGGAGTTCCATGACGCGCGTCTCGCCAACAGGGGTGAGCCCGCCGTCCGCCTCGAAGTCGCGCTGGAGAACCAGATAATCCTCGAGTTCCTCACCATTGAGGAGCGAAGCGTTAAACGAATTGTCATACTTCAGGATCGAACCGAAACCGGAGCAGATGAGGTCGGACCCCGCGACGAGATACGGCAGGATTTTCGCGCCGACGCGGATTTCCGATTCTGTCGCGCGCGCATCGTTTCCGGATGCACATTCGAGATCGAGCCAGACGGCGATCAGGTTTTCCGCCATCAATTCGCGCATGCCGCCGGGAACCGTGCACGTCACGGGAGCCCCGTCGATGCCGCCATTCTGCGTGCCCTGGGCGCCCATGGCGCGTTGCAGGCAGAGGCACCGTGCTTCGAGATAGAGAAGCGATTTGCGATCGTGAAATCCCATCAGCAACTCCGAGCCCGCGCCGGATGTGCACCGCATCTTGATGCCGCGTGAGGCGTATGCTGCTGCGAGAAACGCCTTGGACCAGGGCGTGTCGTCCCCGTCGACGAAGCTCTTTTCGGTTCCGTAGACTGACACGGTCTCGGCATACGAAGTGAACCCCGCCATGCCGATCTTGAGTTCTTCCGCTTCTTCGCTGGAGCATTGAAAGAGCGTACCCCAACGCCCGACAGCAGCCCCAACTGCACAGGCAACGGCATTGGACCAGGAGTTGCGGGCGACCCGCATCGTCGTCTCGATTTCGTCGAAGCCGAACGCCACGGCTGTCGCGGCGTCGGCCGCCATCTGCAAAGGGTCATCCTTGGCGTTCGTCACGTGCGCCTGGTTGCCGGGTGTCTGGCGCGCCCGCATCTTGCTGTAGGCAAATGCGATCTCGAGCGACGACAGATGGCTGACGACCTCAGCCAGTTTGGCGGGTGTCATGCCGCGAGCCAGGCGTACGAGCGCCGTTCGCGGCACATTCATATCGACGAGCATGCGCGCCACTTCGAGCGATGGCATCGCCATGGCTTCCGGCGCGATTTCAGGATCGAGATGATACCGCGCAATGAAAAAATCGATCATGTCGAAATCTTCGGACCCGATCCCATCCATCGATTCGACGACGCCTGCGCCGACGGAAAAACCCGGCTTCGGATCGAATGGGCTCTTAAACGCCGAAAAGCCGTTTGCCGCATCCTCGGCCGCGAACTTGTCGAGCCGGAGCGGGCGTTCGTCCCAATCGGAAAACCGCTTCCAGCGATTTGGCCGTGCGTGCGATTCTTCCGTCATGGGGTGCACTCTCGACGATGGGTGGTGCGATTGCAGGCGGACGTCACGATAGCCTGAGCGCAGTCAGGGCGTTTGACCAGAGCCGCCTCGAAGTTGACGGGTCTTCGGGCTCAAGTCCACGTTTAGAGACATCGCCCGAGCGTAAACTGAACAGACCGGCCACGAAGGGTCAAGCCGCTGCCCTCGGTCTACCCTATACTAAACGAAACCGATGCGAAAAATCGTGCATTTGCCAGGGAGCTTGCCCTAGGGGGCGTTATGGAATCTACGCGAAAAATTCTTGATCTCAACGCCTTCGACATGAACGCGGCCGACACGCTTGCGCCCGCGGTGACGAGCCTCGTCAAACGCCGGAAAAAAACGTTCGGCCCGACCTCGATGCTATTTTACGAGCGCCCGTTGAATCTCGTCAAAGGCGAGGGGGTCTGGCTCTACGATGCCGACGGCACACGCTATCTCGATGCCTACAACAACGTCCCGTCCGTGGGGCACTGCCATCCGCGCGTTGTCGAAGCCATCTCGCGCCAGCTCGGTACGCTCAACACGCACACGCGATACCTTTACGACAATATCTACACGTATGCCGAACGGCTTCTCGGCACCATGCCGAAGGCCGTCTCGAACATCGTATTCACCTGCACGGGCAGCGAAAGCGGCGATCTTGCGCTCCGTATCGCCCGCGCGGTCACTGGAGGCACCGGCTTCATCGTCACCGATAATGCCTATCACGGCAACACAACGACCATGACGGAGATCTCGCCGTCATCCGCCAGCGCCGAGCCGAGACCGCCCTATGTGTTCCTCGTGCAGGCGCCGGACACCTACCGCTATGGCAGCGAGGCCATCGGACATCGCTTTGCCCAGGAGGTTCGCGAGGCGATTGCGGCAATGAAGGCAGCGGGCATTCGACTCGCCGGGTTCAACGCCGACAGCATCTTTTCGAGCGATGGCGTTTTCCCGGGCGCGCCGGGATTCCTGGCCGAAGCGGTCAAGGCGGTTCGCGATGCTGGCGGCGTTTACATCGCCGACGAGGTACAGCCCGGATTCGGCCGCACGGGCGAAAAAATGTGGGGGTTCGAACGCCACGGCCTGGTGCCCGATATGATCGTCATGGGGAAGCCCATGGGTAACGGCTACCCGATGGGCGGCGTCGCGGTGAAACCAGCAATGCTCAAGGCATTCGGCTCGAAGTCGGGATACTTCAACACATTCGGCGGCAATCCGGTCGCGGCCGCTGCCGGACTGGCCGTCTTGGACGTTCTTAAGGACGAAGGGCTGCAGCAGAATAGTCTCGAAACCGGTGCCTATCTGCGCGCGGAGCTTCGTAATGCCGGAGCCGAAGGCGACCGCATCGGCGATGTCCGCGGCGCGGGACTTTATATCGGCGTCGAGGTCGTGAAGGATAAGGCGTCACGTGAACCCGACCGCAAGCTTGCCGAGAAAATCGTCAATGGCATGCGCGAGCGCAACGTCCTCATCGGAACGGCCGGTGGCCATGGCAACGTCTTGAAGATCCGGCCGCCGCTCTGCTTCAATCGCGAGCACGTCGGCATCTTCGTCGAGGCGTTCAAAGGCGCACTCGCCGCGGCGACCTGAGCCGGCCGCGAGCACGTATAGCCAAAACCGCAATGCAATCGAGGCCTCTCGTCAGGCCTTGAGGCGGTAGCCCGTGCGGAAGATCCACCAGGCTATGGCCATGCAGATCGCAAGAAACACGGTAGTCATCAGAAGGCTGACGCCAACATTCACGTCGGAAATCTCAAAGAAGCTCCAGCGAAATCCGCTGATCAGATAGACGACAGGATTGAAGAGCGTCACCGTTTGCCAAAAAGGCGGCAGCATCTTCACCGAATAGAAAGTGCCGCCCAAAAACGTCAGCGGCGTGATGACGAGCAGCGGGATAATCTGAAGCTTCTCGAACCCATCGGCCCAAATCCCGATGATGAAACCGAGCATGCTGAACGTCAGCGCTGTAAGTACCAGAAACAACATCATCCAGAAGGGATGTGCGATACGAAGATCGACGAACAGGCTTGCCGTGACCAGGACGAGCAGCCCAAGGATGACCGACTTTGTCGCTGCCGCTCCGACATATCCGAGAACGATCTCGAAGGCCGAGATCGGAGCAGAAAGATGCTCGTAAATGGTCCCCGTGAAGCGTGGGAAGTAGATGCCGAACGAGGCGTTGAGAGTGCTCTGTGTCAAGAGCAGCATCATCACGAGACCGGGTACGATGAAGGCTCCATAGTCGACCCCATCGACCTGGGAAATGCGTGAACCGATCGCCGAGCCGAAGACGATAAAATAAAGACATGTCGACAGCACCGGCGAGACGATGCTCTGCATCAAGGTGCGTCCCCAGCGGGACATCTCGAAACCGTAGATGGCTCGGACGGCTTCAATATTCATCGGTTTTCCCTCACGAGGTCGACGAAAATATCTTCGAGCGAGCTTTGCATGGTTGAGAGATCTTTGAACGCCAACCCGGCGGTGCGCATGTCGTTGAGGAGCGCGGTAATGCCCGTTCGCTCGGCCCGCGTGTCGTAGGTATAGGTTAACTCGTTGCCATCGGCGGCGAGATGCAGATTGTAGGCGGCAAGCGCTCCGGGAATTTCCGTCAAAGGCGACGACAGCTGAAGGACGAGCTGCTTCTTGCCGAGCTTGCGCATCAACTCGTTCTTTTCTTCGACGAGGATGATCTCGCCCTTGGCGATGACGCCGACGCGGTCGGCCATCTCTTCCGCCTCTTCGATATAGTGTGTCGTCAGAATGATCGTCACGCCTTCCGCGCGCAGATCCCGAACGACGCCCCACATCTCGCGGCGAAGCTCGACATCGACGCCGGCCGTCGGCTCGTCGAGGAAGAGAATGCGCGGCTCATGCGCCAGCGCTTTCGCTATCAAGAGCCGCCGCTTCATGCCGCCCGAAAGCGTCATGATGCGGCTGTCTTTCTTGTCCCAGAGAGAGAGTGCACGAAGCACCTTCTCAACGTAGGCGTAATTCCGCGGCTTGCCGAACAAGCCCCGGCTGAAGTTGACCGTCGCCCACGGCGTTTCGAACATATCCGTCGAAAGTTCCTGCGGCACGAGACCGATCATCGCGCGCACGGTGCGATAATCGGCGGCAATGTCCATGCCGTCGACGCTGATTGTGCCTGCCGTGGGATTGATGATCCCGCAGATGGCGCTGATCAGCGTCGTCTTGCCTGCGCCGTTGGGACCGAGAAGAGCAAAAATCTCCCCTCGGTTGACTTCGAGATTGATGTCTTTGAGAGCTGAAAATCCCGAAGCATAAGTCTTGAAAAGGTGTTCGACACGGATAACTGCTGGCATCAATTGGCTCTGTGCGATGGCGTGCCTCGACCCGGCACGCATCGCAGCGTCTGCTATTGTTGTCAACGGGATCCGCCAGCAACGACTATTCTTTCGCCGGTGACCCAGCCAGACTGGTCGGACGCCAGGAAAACGGCGACCTTGGCGACGTCATCCGGCTGACCCACGCGTCCCAGCGGCGTGTCTTGGACAACTTGCTTCTCGAAATCGGAGCCGAGAATTCCCATCGCATGAACGCCTTCGGTTTCGATGAGACCGGGAGCAATCGTGTTCACGCGAATTTTTTTCGGCCCAAGCTCTGCGGCTAAGACCCGCGTAACCGCATCGACGGCCCCTTTCGTCGCCGAGTAAACGGCCGAGCCTGGTATCGCCGCCAAGCTGACGACGGAACCGACATTGATGATGCTGCCGCCTTCCGGACCGAAATGCTTCGCTGCTTCCTGTGCGGCGAGAATGGTTCCGAGAACGTTTGTATCGAACTGCCTATGGAACTCCGCCTCTGTCACGGATTCGAGAGGCTGAAACAAATAGACGCCGGCGTTGTTGACGAGGATGTCGACCGAGCCGAACGCTTTCTTCGCTTCTGCAAAGATATTTTTGATGTCGTCGGCTTTTGCGACGCTGCCTTTCACGGCAATGGCTTTGCCGCCCTTGCTCTTGATATCGGCGACGACCTTTTCGGCGCCTTCCTTGCTCGAGGCATAGTTTACGGCGACGGCCGCGCCCGCCTCTGCGAGGGCTCTCGCGATTTCGGCTCCGATGCCTTTCGAAGCGCCAGTTACGACTGCGACTTTGCCTTTGAGATCAGTCATTGCTTTTCTCCATTCGTGGGACTTCAGGGGGAAGCGCCAAGTTTCGGTCGTGTTATTCCGCAGGTGTCGGTACCGGGTGGCCATGTGAGCCCGCAGCCGCAGCCGTAGGCGCAATGATCTCGCCGGTATGCTTCAAAGGTTTGTTGCCGGTGAGCTTTCGCAAGATCACGTAGAAGACCGGCGTCAGAAAAATGCCGAAGATCGTGACGCCGATCATTCCCGAGAAGACGGCAATGCCCATTGCACGCCGCATCTCGGAACCGGCTCCAATGGAGGTCACGAGCGGAACGACACCCATGATGAACGCCATCGACGTCATCAGAATGGGCCGCAGCCGTAACCGGCTCGCTTCAATCGCCGCCTGCACGGGATTTCTCCCGGCAAGTTCAAGCTCACGCGCGAACTCGACGATCAGAATGGCGTTCTTCGCCGACAGCCCCACGAGAACGATCAGGCCGATTTGCGTGAAGACGTTGTTGTCGCCATGCGAGAGATAGACGCCCGTGATCGCTGCGAGCAGTCCCATCGGCACGATCATGATGATCGACAGCGGCAGCACGAGGCTTTCGTACTGTGCGGCGAGCACCAGGAAGACAAGAAAGATCGAAAGCGGGAAAACCCAGATCCCGGAATTGCCCGCCAGGATCTCCTGGTACGTCAGCTCCGTCCATTCGAAGCCGATGCCTTTCGGCAAGACCTCGGCTGCGATCCTTTCGACGGCCGCCTTCGCCTGGCCCGATGAGTAGCCCGGCGCAGCGCCGCCGTTCACGTCGGCCGTGAGAAAGCCGTTGTAGCGCATGGCACGCTCCGGTCCTGCGACTTGCTTCACGTTGAGCAGCGCCGAAAGCTGGATCATCGCACCGGTGTTCGAGCGAACCTTCAACAGCCCGATATCCTCAGGCCGCGCACGATACTTCGCATCGGCCTGAACGCGAACCGAATACGTGCGGCCGAATTTGTTGAAGTCGTTGACGTAGAGCGATCCGAGATAGATTTGCATCGTCTCGAACACGTCGGTCACGGCGACGCCGAGCTGACGCGCTTTCGTCCGGTCGATCGCAGCGTAAAGCTGCGGCACGTTCACTTGATACGAGGTGAAAATGCCAGCAAGCTCCGGCGCCTTGTAGAGCGCCCCAGTGAAATTCTTCATCGCATCGCTCAAGGCGTCATAGCCAAGGCCGGCGCGGTCTTCGACTTGCAGCTTGAATCCGCCGATGGTTCCAAGACCCTGAACGGGCGGCGGCGGAAACATCACGATGAACGCGTCTTTGATGCCCGCAAATTGCTGATTGAGCTTCATCGCGATTGCGGGACCGCTGAGTTCCGGCGAGCGCCGCTCGTCAAACGACTTCAAACCGGCGAAAACGATCCCGGAATTGGAGCTGTTGGTGAAGCCGTTGATCGACAAGCCAGGAAACTGCACCGCGTCCCTGACACCAGGAGTCTTCAGCATGATGTCGCCCATCTGCCGAATGACGTCTTCGGTGCGGTCGAGCGTGGCGCCGTCCGGAAGCTGCGCGAAGCCGACGAGATACTGCTTGTCCTGACCCGGCACGAAGCCGCCAGGCACAGCCTTGAACATCGCACCGGCGGCGCCGATCAGAACCAGGTAGATAAGAAACGCCGCCGCCTTGTGCGACAGGATGCGCTTGACGCCGCCGCTGTAGGCATTCGATCCGCTGGTGAAGGCGCGGTTGAAGCCCCTGAAGAACCAGCCGAACGCGAAGTCCATCGCCCGAGTTAGCCAATCCTTCGGCGCATCGTGACCTTTCAGCAGAAGTGCGGCGAGCGCGGGCGACAGCGTCAGCGAGTTGATGGCCGAAATCACCGTCGATATCGCGATCGTAAGCGCGAACTGCTTGTAGAATTGCCCCGTCAGGCCGGTGATCAGAGCAAGCGGCACGAAAACGGCGACCAGCACGAGCGCGATCGCGATGATGGGCCCGGAAACCTCGCGCATGGCCTGAATGGTCGCGTCGCGCGGAGACAAACCGTTCTCGATGTTTCGCTCGACGTTCTCGACGACGACGATCGCGTCGTCGACGACGATGCCGATCGCGAGCACAAGTCCGAAGAGTGTCAGCGCATTTATCGAGAAGCCGAAAACATGCATCACCGCGAACGTGCCGATGATCGACACGGGAACCGCGATCAGCGGAATGATCGACGCGCGCCAGGTTTGAAGAAAGAGAATGACGACCAGCACGACGAGCGCCACGGCTTCGAGCAGCGTGTGAATGACCGCCTCGATCGAAGCACGCACGAACTGCGTCGGATCGTAAACGATGCTGTAGTCGACGCCCTCGGGCATGTATTGCTTGAGCTCAGCCATCGTCGCGCGGACGTTGTCCGAGATCTCGATCGCATTCGAACCGGGAGCCTGGAAGATCGGGATCGCGACCGCCTGCTTGTTGTTGAGCAGCGAACGCAGCGAATAGTCGGCCGCGCCGAGTTCGATGCGAGCGACGTCGCGCAAGCGCGTGACCTGATTGTTCGCGCCGGCCTTGACGACGATGTTGCCGAATTCTTCTTCGCTCGCGAGGCGGCCTTGCGCGTTGACGGATAGCTGGAAATCGAGATTCGGAAGCGAGGGAGAAGATCCGACGACGCCGACGGCGGCCTGGACGTTCTCGGCCCGAACCGCATTGACGATATCGCTTGCCGAAAGTCCGAGTTCGGCGGCCTTTGCCGGATCGACCCAGACCCGCATCGAATAGTCGCCTGATCCGAAGATCTGGACGTCGCCGACGCCGTTGATGCGTGCAAGCCTGTCCTTGACGTTGATAACCGCGTAATTGCGCAGGTACGTCATGTCATAACGGTCGTTCGGCGACAGCAAGTGCACGACCATAGTCAGGTCAGGTGAGCTTTTGACGGTTGTGATGCCGAGCGCGCGCACGTCGGCAGGAAGACGCGGTTCAGCCTGTGAGACGCGGTTCTGAACGAGCTGCTGCGCCTTGTCGGGATCGGTACCCAGCCGGAACGTGACGGTCAGCGTCATCAAACCGTCGGTCGTCGCCTGGCTGCTCATGTAGAGCATGCCTTCGACGCCGTTGATCTGCTCTTCGATCGGTGTGGCAACCGTCTCCGCGATGACTTTCGGATTGGCGCCCGGGTAGTTCGCGCGAACCACCACTTGTGGCGGCACGACTTCCGGATACTCCGAAATTGGCATTGCGGGCAAAGCCAAGAGGCCGCCGAGGAAAATCAGCGTGGAAAGCACGCCTGCAAAGATCGGGCGATCGATGAAGAACTTCGAGATGTTCATGGCTGGCGTGCCTTACTGGCTTTGCGAGAGGATCTATTGCTGCGCAGTCGCTGAAGATTTGTCGGCTGCCGCATGCTCTTCTGACAATGGACGGCCATTCATGGCGACGGGCTCAGGCGCGACCTCGTCACCCGGCTTCACCCGTTGCAAGCCAGCGACGACGATCCGGTCACCCGCGTTGAGGCCGCTCGTTATGATGCGAAGATCGTCGGCCATCGTCCCGAGTTTGACTTCGCGATAGGCAGTCTTGTTGTCCTTGCCGACGACGATGACGTACTTCTTGTCCTGGTCGGTTCCGATGGCGCGCTCGGTGATCGCAATGATCGGAGCCGAGCGAGGCTTTGCCATCCGCACGCGGACGAACTGACCGGCGATGAGGCGCCCGTCGGTGTTGTCGAGGGTTGCGCGGAGCCTTATCGTGCCGCTCGCAACGTCCACCTTATTGTCGATCAGCTGCAGAGTGCCGCGGCGCCATTGGTCCGCGGTTGCAGGCGTCGAAATCGCAACGGGGATCTGCTCGACGCGCGCCGTGGCGTTAGCTTCGGGCGAAAGCGTTGCAAGTGCCTGCGCAACGACGTTCTCGTCGGCGTTAAAGCCCGCGTAGATAGGATTGACCGATACGATCGTCGTCAGGACTGGAGCGTTCGGACCGGACTCGACGAGGTTGCCGACGGTGACTTCGCGGCGGCCGGCGCGCCCCGACACTGGCGCGCGAACCTCGGTCCAGGCGAGATTGAGTTTGGCGGTTTGTAACGCTGCCTGCGCGCTTTTGAGGTTTGCGACCGCGGCATCGTAAGCGTTCGCGCGCGTATCGAGTTCGCGTTCCGAAAGGGCATTCCCGATGATTTTACGGGCGCGTTCGACGTCGGCCTTCGTGAAAACGAGCTGTGCTTCCGCCGCACCGACCAGGCCATTCAAACGCTCGACCTCTGCCGCATACGGCGCGGGATCGATTGTCACCAGGGAATCGCCTGCTTTCACCAGCGCGCCCTCGCGGAAATGAATGTTCAGGATCTGACCGGCAACGCGAGGACGAAGCTCGACGCGCTCGACAGCTTCGAGCCGGCCCGAGAATTCATCCCACGTATCGATCTCACGTGCTTCGACCGTCGCAACGGAGACGGGCACAGCTGGATGTTCCTGGGCAAGCGCCGCGTGAGCTTGGGCTGCCAAAAGAAGGGATGCGAGGGCGACCGGACCGGTCAGTCTCGCCAGAGATTTGGAGGAAAAGCGAAGTTTCATGATCAATCCTTCGAATGTACGCGTCTGGCGCTCGCCGGACGGCCAGCAGTGGGCCGGCGGACAAAGTGGAAAGCGTTGGAAGGCCGATGTGCGCTAGCGAAAGGTCAGGGTGGCGCGCGTCGTTAGGAGAAGTTGTCGACGTTGAGTCCAGGCGGCCAGCGATCGCGCAATGCGTCAAACTGGCCAGTCCTTTCGACGGAATCTCCTTCGTCCCGCGATTTATATCCGCAGGCGGATACGACGAACGGAACGTGGGCTTCGTCGTAGGTTTGACCGGAGGTACGTCCTGAAACCCATCCCGCCAATCCCCGGAGGATTGCAGTCGCGCTACTGAAAGATCTTTTCATCGTGCGCAGTTTCCCTATATATTATGTACCGAGCGGTACCGATATAGGGTGGCTGCTGCGAGTGTCAACCGTTATTTGTATCGATAAGTATGAAAATCTACAGGTGTATGACAGAGAAAGCAATGATCGGGAGAGAAGCGGTGCAAAAAGGCCGCCCCAGGGAGTTCGACAAGGAGCAGGTGCTCGATAAGGCTCTCCACGTCTTTTGGAAGCGCGGTTACGAAGGAACGTCGCTTTCAGACTTGACGGAAGCCATGGGCATCAACCGCCCGAGCCTCTATGCGGCCTTTGGTAACAAGGAAGAGCTCTTCAAGCTGGCTCTCGACCGCTACGTCGAGAAAGGTCCGGGCTCCGTCCATCGCGCTTCCCTTCAGCAGCCGACGGCGAGGGCTGTTGTTGAAAGCCTCCTGACGGCCTCGGCGACCATGTTGACCGACCCGTCAAATCCCCCTGGTTGCCTCGCAGTGCAGGGCGCACTTTCCTGCGGTGAGGCCTCGGAATCGATCAAGCAGGAGCTCTGCGAACGCCGGTCGCTCGGTGAGCAGCAGCTTCGTCAGCGCTTCGAGCGCGCCAAGGCCGAAGGCGACCTCGGACCGGATTCGGATCCTGCGGGCCTTGCCCGGTATGTCATGACCGTGATGCAAGGCATGTCCGTGCAGGCGGCGGGCGGAGCATCCCGCGCCGACCTCCTGGCGGTTGTGGACATGGCTTTGAAAGCGTGGTCCTCGTCTAAGAGCTAGTTCACGTAATGGGCTTGTCGCCGCGCGCGAGGTCCTGTAGCCCGCGTCGCAAGCGGTCGCAGGAACGCTCGAGCCGCCCCGCGTGTAACGCTCGAGTGGTCTGGTGAAATTTTCATTTGCGGAGTTCTTCAATGGCCCAGGGGCACGTCATTGGCATTGGAAGAAGAACGATCCGCGGCTTGATCGGCCTGCTACTCGCCATCGTCTCCCTGACAGCGTTGTCGCCGGCAGGCGGCGCCCAGGCGGCAGAGAAATCCTGCAACACGAATGCCGGCATAACCTTGCCGAAGGGCTTCTGCGCCACGATCTTCGCAGATCACGTCGGAGCACCCCGCCACATGGCCGTCGCGCCGGATGGCACCGTCTACGTCAACAATCGTAGCCGTAAGCCGTCGCCAGGCGGCTCGTTGCTCGCCTTGAAAGACAGCAAGGGCGAGGGCCACGCCGATATCATCGAACGGTTCGGCCCCGCGGACACCGGTGGCACCGGCATCGCCGTCTACAAAAATGGCCTGTTCGTAGACATCGGCGGCAAGATTATTCGCTATGAACTCGCGCCCGGCGACATTGCGCCGAAGGGCCAACCCGAAACGGTCGTCTCCGGCATTCCGCTCAATGGCGATCATAAATCGCGGCCGTTCTCAATCGATCCGAAAGGCAACCTCTTCCTCGATCTCGGCTCGGCGACGAACTCCTGCCAGCAAGACAACCGTGCGGAGGAATCGCCAGGCATCGATCCCTGTGTCGAACTCGAAACGAATGCTGGAATTTGGCGCTTCGACGCCAACAAAACCGGGCAGGTGTTTTCCCCTGCCGAGCGCTATGCGACTGGCCTTCGCAACGCCGAAGGCATCGACTTCGACGACGATGGCCGGATCTTCGCAACCCAACACGGCCGCGATCAGCTCCATGAGAACTGGCCTAAACTCTATTCGTCGAAACAGGGATCAGATCAACCGGCCGAAGTCCTGGTTGAGCTGCAGCAGGGCGGCGACTACGGCTGGCCATATTGCTATTACGACGCCATCCAGCAGAAAAATGTCCTCGCGCCCGAATATGGTGGCGACGGTGGCAAGGCGGTCGGACGTTGTGCCGATAAACTTCCGCCGGTCGCGGCGTTTCCCGGCCATTGGGCGCCGAACGATCTCAAGATTTACAGGGCGAAGGCGTTTCCAGTGGCATACCACGGCGGAGCCTTCATCGCTTTCCACGGGTCCTGGAACCGGTCAGATGGGCCGCAGCAGGGATATAACGTCGTGTTCCAGCCACTGACCGGCGGCAAAGCCTCCGGTCCATACACCGTCTTTGCCGAAGGCTTCCGGGGTGGGAACGCAAAAGGGACCGAGCACCGTCCGACAGGGCTTGCGGTGGGACCCGACGGCGCGCTTTACGTCAGCGACGACGCGGCTGGCCGAATCTGGCGGATCGTCTACAGAGGCTAATCTGCATTTCCGACGCAAGGGGGCGAGCGACCGTTGGCGGCAAAAGACATCGCGTTTCTGACCGGCGCCTCGGGATTTGTAGGCTCAGCTGTCGCGCGTCGCCTGATCGATGAAGGATTTTCCGTCCGCGCGCTGGTTCGGCGAACCAGCAACCGTGCGAACCTCAGAGATATCGGCCTTGAAGTCGTTGAAGGCGACATTCGCGACGGGGACCTGTTGGCCAAAGCCGTGCAGGGTGCACGTTACGTTTTTCACGTTGCCGCCGACTACCGCCTATGGGCGCCGGATCCGGAAGAGATCGTCGCCACCAATACCGCGGGCACGCGAGCGGTCATGGACGCGGCTCTCAAGGCCGGGGTCGAACGCATCGTTTACACGTCGAGCGTTGCGACGCTGAGGCTGACGGGCAACGGTTCGCCTTACAATGAGACCATGCCTCTCGATGCCGCGAATGCCATCGGCGCGTACAAGAGAAGCAAGGTTCTCGCCGAACGTCTGGTCGAGCGCATGGTTGCGGACGAAGGGCTGCAGGCAGTGATCGTCAACCCTTCGACTCCGATCGGACCGCGTGATGTTCGCCCCACGCCGACCGGACGCATCGTCGTCGAGGCTGCATCGGGAAGAATGCCGGCGTATGTTGAGACGGGATTAAATCTCGTGCATGTCGATGACGTGGCCGATGGCCACCTTGCGGCCTTGAAACACGGGCGAATTGGTGAACGTTATATTCTGGGGGGACAGGACATGACGCTCGGAGAAATGCTCGCCGAAATCGCTCGCCTCGCGGGTCGACGGCCGCCGGCGATCAAGCTTCCGCGTCAGATGATCTATCCGATCGCCTATGGCGCGGAAGCGGTGGCTCGTTTTACGGGACGCGAGCCCTTCGCCACCGTCGATGGTCTGCGCATGGCCAAATACAAAATGTTTTTTTCATCCGCCAAAGCCGAGCGCGAACTCTCCTACCGCGCGCGCCCCGCCACGGATGCCTTGGCCGAGGCCTATCGCTGGTTTCGTGACGCGGGGTACCTCAAGTGACCGCCGTCGATTGGATCGCGGCGCTTAGTCTCGCGGCCTGGGCCTACCTTCTGCTTTTCAACGGCGGGTTCTGGCTGACGAGCGAGCGCGAGGAAACCGAGCGCGAGAAGGCATCCGCTCCTGCTGCATGGCCGCGAGTCACGGCCGTCATTCCCGCGCGCAACGAAGCCGATATGCTGCCCTTTTCGCTCGCGTCGCTGGCGGCCCAGGACTATCCCGGCGAATTCTCGATCGTTCTCGTCGACGATCAAAGCACCGACGGCACTGCCGAAGTCGCGCGATCCATAGCCGCGAATTCGACACGGGAAATAACGATCATCAACGGCGCGCCGCTACCGTCTGCCTGGACGGGCAAGGTATGGGCGATGCATCAGGGCATCGCCGCGGCGTCCCTATCAAAATCGAAACCGGATTACCTGCTGCTGACGGATGCCGATATCAGCTACGCGTCCGGGATGCTTCAGTCGCTCGTGAAGAGCACGTGCTCAAATGGCCGCGCCATGACGTCCGTCATGGCCAAGCTCAAATGCCAAAGTCTCGCTGAGCGAGCATTGGTTCCTGCCTTCATCTTTTTCTTTCAGATGCTTTATCCATTTCGCTGGGTAAACCGCCAACGCGCTGCAACTGCTGCAGCTGCTGGCGGTTGCATGTTGGTTGATCGCGGCGCACTCGAACGAGCCGGCGGCATTGCCGCAATTCGCGGTGCGCTTATTGACGATTGTGCGCTCGGAAAACTGTTGAAAAAGCAGGGGCCGATTTGGCTTGGACTTTCGAACAATGTGGTCAGCCTCCGCGATTATCCCAAGTTTGACGATATTCGCCGAATGGTTGCGCGGTCAGCCTATGCCCAACTGCATTATTCCCCGTTATTGCTGCTCGGAACAGTCGTTGGCATGGCCGCTATCTACTTAGTGCCGCCCGCATTTGTCTTTTTCGCCGGTTTCCCGGCGAACGTACTCGCGGGAACTGCGTATCTGTTAATGATAATTGCCTTCCAACCGACGTTGCGCTTTTACAACCGTTCGCCACTTTGGGGCGTAGCACTACCAGTTATCGCGATGACCTATGTGGGTTTCACGCTAGATTCGGCGTATCAGCATAAGCGCGGTCGCGGAGGTCTATGGAAGGGCCGAGTACAGGCCGAAGTAGGAAGGCAATGACGGTCGACGGCAAGTACAAATCCGGCAAGTCCGAGCGTGACGAGAATTTTCCTGTCGCGTCGCGTATTGTTTCCGCACGTCACCGCGCGCCGATCCTCGCATACTATCGCTTTGCGCGGGCCGCCGACGACGCCGCCGATCACCCGACGCTTGATACTCAATCCAAACTCGCAATCCTCGATGCGCTCGAAGAAACGCTTCTCGGCCGATCCGATGCCGCGACCGATGCGCTCGCGCTCCGCGAACAGCTGCGCTTGCGAAATTTGAGCGCGCAGCACGCTCTCGATCTTCTCAAAGCGTTTCGTCAGGATGTTACGAAGAACCGGTACGAGACGTGGGACGAGCTTCTCGACTATTGCCGCTATTCGGCGATGCCGGTCGGCCGGTTCGTCCTCGACGTCCACGGCGAGCCGGCGTCGACTTGGCAGCATTCAGACGCATTGTGCACGGCCTTGCAGATCATCAACCACCTTCAGGATTGCGCGAAGGACTACCGCAATATCGATCGGGTCTACATTCCGCTCGATGAGCTTTCGTTGCATGGAACAAGCGTCGCGGCTCTGGCGGCGCCCAAAGCATCACCCGAATTGCGCGCCTGTTTGCGGACGCTGGCCACGCGGACCGAGGGCCTCATTCCCAATGCGGCCCTTCTGCCGCCGAGCGTTGCTGATACGCGGCTTGCCGTCGAAACTTCTGTAATTGTCGGCTTAGCACGCAAGTTGATCGGGTTGCTGAAGACCCGGGATCCGCTTTCCGAGACTGTCCACTTGTCAAAACCACACGCAGCGGCGATTGCTGCGCGCACGGCGGCCGCCACTCTTATGGGTCGGGCTTTCACACGCGCTGCGTTTACAAAGTCGTCAAGGATGATGCCGCATGAGCGCTGAAATCGACACCCTCGTTGCTGAAGAAACGCCCGCCGCGGCAAGCAGCTCGTTTTATGCGGCAATGCGGGTTCTGCCGCGCCCGCAGCGCGAGGCGATGTATCACGTCTATGCATTTTGCCGGGCCGTTGACGATGTCGCCGACAACGGCGGCGCGAGAGAGGTTCGCCTTGCCGATCTCGTTCAGTATCGCGAAGACATCGAAGAACTTTATGCAACGGGACGCCGGACGCAGCGAACGCGCGACCTCGCCGGCCCGATCGCGCAATTCGGTCTGTTGAAGGATGATTTCATCGCCGTGATCGACGGCATGGAGATGGATATCGTCCGCGATCTCCGCGCGCCCGAATGGAAGGTTCTCGACCTTTATTGCGATCGCGCGGCCTCGGCGGTCGGAAGATTGTCCGTGCGGATTTTCGGCATGGAGGAAGGCCCGGGAATTGAGCTTTCTCACAACCTCGGCCGCGCCCTCCAGCTGACGAACATCCTGCGCGACATCGATGAAGACGCAGCGATGGGCCGTCTTTATCTTCCGAAGGAAGCCCTGCGCGAATGCGGCCTCGCGGACCTTTCGATTGCCGAAATTCTCGCTGATCCTCGACTTGATCGCGTCTGCCGCGGCATCGCGGAAAAGGCGCGGAAGTACTACGACGTGTCGGAAGCCATCATGGCGCGGAGTTCCCGCCGTTCCGTCAGATCGCCGCGAATGATGGCAACCGTCTATCGGGGCATCCTCGAGAAGCTGATCGCACGGGGATGGCAAGCCCCGCGCGTCGATGTGCGGCGCTCAAAACGCACCGTCCTCTGGGCGGTCCTGCGTGACGGCATCTTTTAAATGAGCAACGGCACTGTTCACATCGTCGGGGCCGGTCTCGCCGGTCTTTCGGCGGCGGTCACGCTCGTCAACCGCGGACGCAAGGTCGTGATCCACGAGCTGGCGCGCCATGCCGGCGGCCGCTGCCGCTCATACTTCGAGCCCGCGCTCGGAATGATGATCGACAACGGCAACCATCTGCTGCTCTCGGGCAATGACAGCGCGCTGCGCTATCTGAAAGTGGTCGGTGGCAGGGGTCTGCTCGATGATCCGAAACACGCGGAATTCGCTTTTTGCGATTTTGCGTCCGGCGAGCGGTGGACGCTGAGGCCGAACGACGGGCGGCTGCCGTGGTGGATCCTCTCGAAAAGCCGCCGCGTACCGGGCACACGCGCGATTGACTACGTGCGCCTTGGAAATCTTCTCCAAGCGAAAGACGGCGACACAGTAACCGACAGGATCGATTCCGGTTCGGCGGTTTTCGCACGTCTCATGCAGCCGGTGTTGCTCGCCGCACTGAACTGCGAGCCGTCGGAAGGCTCAGCAAAGCTAGCCGGCGCGGTCGTTCGCGAAACGCTGGGGCGCGGCGGCAAAGCCTGCCGCCCGTTGTTCGCGGCCAACGGATTGGGACCGGCGCTWGTCGATCCCGCACTTTCGTTTCTCGGCAAGCGTGGCGCGGAATTGCGGTTCGACCATCCATTGCGGGCGATCGAATTTGCCGACGGTCGTGTCGGCGCGCTGCAATTCGGGGACGGCACCATCGAGCTCAAAGGCAACGATGACGTCGTCCTGGCGGTGCCCGGGTGGGTCGCCCGGACTCTTGTTCCGGACATCGTCGTGCCAACCGAATATCGCGCGATCTGCAATGTCCACTTCGCCATCGCGCCGCCCGCCAACCTTCCGAAGATCACGGGGATAGTCAACGCGACGACAGAATGGTTGTTCGCTTTTGATAATCGTTTGTCGGTGACCATCAGTTCGGCAGATCGCTTCAACGAGGCCGAGAGAGAACCGCTCGCGCGGCAGGTCTGGACCGAGGTTGCGAAAATCGCTCGCCTCGATGCAGAGCTTCCCAGCTGGCAGATCGTGAAAGAGCGGCGCGCCACTTTCGCCGCAACTCCCGGACAGAATGCCCTGCGTCCGAAAGCGCGCACGCGCTGGAAAAACCTGGTTTTGGCAGGTGATTGGACGGATACCGGACTTCCGGCGACGATCGAAGGCGCGCTACGGTCAGGCGAGGGGGCTGCGAAACTGGCGATGTCGGCGCACATCTGATAGGACGCTCGAACCTCTGGGAGAGCATCTATGAATTTCGACTCTGTAGCGCAGTCCGTGCGGCTGGCGTCCGGCAACCCGACGCGCGAGATCGGCACGCCCGATATCGAAAACGCGATATCCAACGCCAAGAATGCGCTCTTGTCGCTGCAGCGGGACGACGGTCATTTCGTGTTCGAACTCGAGGCCGACGCGACGATCCCGGCCGAATATGTTCTGATGCGTCATTACCTGGCCGAGCCAGTCGACGCTGCTCTCGAAGCCAAGATCGCCAACTATCTCCGTCGCATTCAATCCGACGATGGTGGCTGGCCGCTTTTTCATGATGGCGAGTCGAATATCAGCGCGAGCGTGAAAGCGTATTTTGCGCTGAAGATGATCGGTGTCGGCACCGAAGAGCCGTACATGAAAAAGGCGCGAGGCTGGATCTTGTCGCAAGGCGGCGCTTCTCACAGCAACGTCTTCACGCGCAACCTGCTGGCGCTCTTTGGTCAGGTGCCTTGGACAGGCGTTCCGGTGATGCCCGTCGAGATCATGGTGCTGCCGCGTTGGTTTCCGTTTCATCTCGACAAGATTTCCTATTGGGCGCGCACAGTGGTGGTGCCGCTCACAGTCCTCAATGCCTTGAAGCCGAGAGCACGAAATCCGAAAGGCGTCGGTATACCCGAGCTTTTCACGATTCCGCCGGACCAAGTCCAAATCTGGCCGAAGGGACCACACCAGAAATCGCCATGGTCGGAAATTTTCGGCGCGATCGATCGGGTGCTTCGTGCGACCGAGCCGTTTTTCCCGAAGGCGATACGCAAGCGCTCGATCGACAAGGCCGTTGCGTTCGTTGACGAACGCCTGAATGGCGAAGACGGCTTGGGCGCAATTTTCCCCGCGATGGTCAACTCGCTGCTGGTTTACGATGCGCTCGGGTATTCGCATGATCATCCGAATTATCTGATCGCCCGGGGATCGATTGAGAAGCTGCTGATCGTCAAGGACGACGAAGCCTACTGCCAGCCGTGCTTGTCGCCGGTTTGGGATACGGCGCTCTCGACGCATGCGCTGATGGAAGTGGGCGGCACGGAAGCTGAAGCGAGCGCAGGTCGTGCGCTTGAATGGCTGAAGCCGCTGCAGGTGCTCGACACTGTCGGCGATTGGGCGGCGAGCCGGCCCGGCATTCGCCCTGGTGGCTGGGCGTTCCAGTACGCCAATCCTCATTATCCCGATACCGACGATACCGCCGTAGTGGTCATGGCGATGGACCGCTCTTTGGGCCGCGCGCCACAAGCAGACAATTCCTATCGCGAAGCGATCGAACGCGGGCGCGAATGGATCGTCGGCATGCAAAGCAAAAATGGCGGCTGGGGCGCTTTCGACGCCGACAACACATATGAATATCTCAATCAGATTCCATTTTCCGACCATGGAGCTCTGCTCGATCCGCCGACGGCCGATGTCTCCGCCCGCTGCGTCTCAATGTTGGCACAACTCGGCGAGCGCCGAGGACAAAGCTATGTGCTCGACAATGCGATCAGCTACCTCGAGCGGACGCAGGAGAAGGACGGCAGCTGGTATGGCCGCTGGGGCATGAACTATGTTTACGGGACATGGTCGGTGCTGTGCGCCCTGAACGCGGCCGGGGTCGACCCGGCGTCGAGCGTCGTCCGCAAGGCGGCCAATTGGCTGCTGTCGATCCAGAATCCCGATGGTGGCTGGGGCGAGGCCGGCGATAGCTATAAGATGGACTACAAGGCCTACGAACCGGCGCCGAGCACGGCATCGCAAACGGCATGGGCACTCATGGGGCTGATGGCAGCCGGTGAGGTCGACCATCCAGCCGTTCAGAAAGGGATCGCGTATTTGGCCTCGTCACAGGGCTCCGACGGCTTTTGGAACGAAAAGCATTTCACGGCGACGGGCTTTCCGCGCGTATTTTATCTCAGATATCACGGCTACTCGAAATTCTTCCCGATGTGGGCCTTGGCCCGTTATCGGAACCTCAAGGCCTCAAATTCGAGGTCCGTGACAGTTGGGATGTGAAGGGCTAGTCTGGGGACGGGGATAGTCTGAGGGGATGATGTAAGGGGATGAGGGGGGGCGTGCTCGCCGCAACAGGGCTGAGAGCGGAAGCTCGGGTCGCACAACGATCCGGGTACGTGAAAGCGCTTGCTTGCGGCGGTAATGAGAAACGCTTGGTCTCCTTGATCGAGGAAGCCATCCGGGGCGGAGGCATTCGCGGCCTCATCAGCTTCGGGATTGCCGGGGGATTGAGGCCGGGTCTGCCATCGGGAACGATTGTCGTCGGCACGTCAGTCGTGGCAAACGGCACATCTTATGTTGCGGACGAACGCTGGAGCGATCGCCTGTTCGAATCGCTGCCGAGAGCAGAGTCCGGTGCAATCGCCGCATCGAATGCGGTCGTCGCACGCCCCGCCGAAAAGCAAGACCTCTATATGACGACCGGCGCTTTTGCGGCCGACATGGAAAGCCATGTTGTTGCGCACTTGGCAGAGCAATATGGCCTGCCGTTCGCCGTGCTGCGGGTGATTGCCGATCCCGCGAGTCAAAAGCTTCCGCCGGCCGCTATAAACGGCCTGAAGCCGGATGGAACGCCGGACATTGCCGGCGTCCTCAAGTCATTGCTGTATCACCCGGGCCAGCTCCCGGATCTCTTGCGGGCCGCTGCGGCGACCCGGCGCGCGATGCAGGGATTATTCCGCTGCCACCGGTTTCTGGGCCCGGGCCTCGGCTTCGCTGATCTCCGCTAGCTTGTTCTCGACGTGACGTGAGAACACGAACTCGGCCGGACGCTGCTTGTCGAGTGCGATCTCGGGCGCCATCGGACCGTCCGTCTTCACGCCCCTAAGCGCAACGGCGGCGATCTTCCAAGGCTTCTTCACCGCGTCCATGACGGCTGTCGCTTCGAAGCCCGAGTGCACCATGCAGTCCGCGCACTTCTCGTAATTGCCGGTGCCGTACTTGTCCCAGTCGGTGCTTTCCATCAGCTCCTTGAAGGTCTTCGTATAGCCTTCCCCGAGCAGATAGCAGGGCTTCTGCCAGCCGAACACGGTGCGCGTTGGGTTGCCCCACGGCGTGCACTGATAGGTCTGGTTGCCCGCGAGGAAATCGAGGAACAGGGCCGACTGGAAGAACGGCCACGCGCGACCGCCCTTCCCGAGCTTGAAGATATCGCGGAAGAGCTGCTTCGTCTTAGTACGATTGAGGAAGTGCTGCTGATCCGGCGCGCGCTCGTAAGCGTAGCCGGGCGAAATGGTTACGCCGCCGATGTCGAGCTTCTTCATCTCATCGAGGAACTTCGCGACCTGCTCGGCCTTTGCATCGCTGAACAGCGTCGTATTGATATTGACGCGAAAACCCTTCGCCTTCGCGACCTTGATTGCCTCAACCGCGCGATCGTACACGCCCTTCTGGCAAACCGACCTGTCGTGCATCTCCTTGTCGCCGTCGAGATGGATCGACCAGTTGAAATTCTTGTGCGGCTTGTAGAGATGGATTTTCTTTTCGAGCAGCAGCGCGTTCGTGCAGACGGTGACGAACTTGCCCTTCTTGAGCGCACCTTCGACGATCTCCGGCAGCTCCTTGTGAAGCAGCGGTTCACCGCCCGCGAGCACGACGACGGGCGCCCCGCATTCATCCATCGAATGCAGCGCGTCGGCGACCGAGATGCGCTGATTGAGGATCTTATCGGGATAGTCGATCTTACCGCAGCCCGCGCATGCGAGGTTACAGCGGAAGAGCGGTTCCAGCATCAATACCAGCGGATAACGTTTGCGGCCCCTGAGGTGCTGTCCGATGACGTAGGCACCTACCGACAATGCTTGGTTTAATGGAATTCCCACCCGATTGGGCTCCTTCTAGCGGCGCTCGAACCAGCACTATCGTCGATCATGATGCTTCGAGCAATTCAGGCGGCAGACGAAACGTAATTTTCTCCTCGACGCCATCGAGCATTTCAATCTCGATAGGCGAGATCTGTCCGATAGCGGTGAGGACGTCTTCGACAAGAACATCAGGCGCCGAAGCACCTGCTGTTACGCCAACTACATTCTTTCCGGCAAGCCATGCCGGATCGACCGCGCTACCGTCTGCGACGAGATAGCTCGGTATCCCGCATTCGGCGCCGATCTCGCGAAGTCTGTTTGAGTTGGAGCTGTTGCTGGCGCCTACGACGATAAGCGCCTCGACGAACCGGCAAAGTTCCCGCACGGCCGTTTGTCTGTTTTGCGTAGCATAGCAGATGTCGCGCGTTTCGGGCCCGATGACGTCGGTAAACCGGCTTTTGACAGCCTCGATGGTCGACCGGGTATCGTCCACGCTCAATGTCGTCTGGGTGATGTAGGCAACCGGCGTATCGTCCGGCAAATCGAGGTTTTCGACGTCCTCGCTATTTTCGACAAGGTAAACGGGCCCCGGAATGCGTCCGAGCGTGCCTTCGATCTCCACGTGACCGGCATGCCCGATCAGGATGACGGTCCGCCCGAGCGAGGAATAGCGCTGGCCCTGCTTATGAACCTTTGAAACGAGGGGACATGTCGCGTCGACGATCCTGAGTGGGCGCGATTTTGCCTCGTCCTCGACGTCACGCGATACCCCATGGGCGCTGAAGATCGTGACGGCGCCATCGGGGATTTCCGCGAGATCTTCGACGAAACGGGCGCCCTTGACCTTGAGGTCCTCGACGACATGCCGGTTGTGAACGATCTCATGGCGCACATAGACAGGCCCGTCGCGCCGCGCGAGCGAACGCTCGACGATGTCGATCGCCCGGACCACGCCTGCGCAAAAACCCCGGGGCTGCGCCAAGATGACTTTCATGCAGAAACCCCGTCCTGCCGACGCGCAATTGCTTTGCGCTGTGGAAGACCTAATACCTCAACGCGTCCCGATTCATGACGTTCAACGCGCAGCGCCCCACTCGTCCCCGACTTTTACGCGCAATCGTGAATGATCGGCAGCCGGGGTAACGTCGCGGCATTCATGCTGTTGACGCGACGTGTCTCAAAAGCAACACACTAGGCAGGCCCATTATTCATCTGCTCGACAGGTTCGGCATCGTAGGTGAGCTGCTAAGAGATGCGACCCATCAAAGGTTATCACGAGTCCGGTCTAGAATGATCCTTCACAAATTCAATTTCCAACACCGTCCCAGACAACCATTGGCGACCGCATGATCGAGCGCGTCGTCGCCGGTATCGTTGCCATCGCTGTGCGCCTGCGCTGGCTGACCATCGTGCTGGGGCTGGCGCTCACGGCAGGCGCCATCTTTTACGTCGTCAACCATTTCGCCATCACCACCGATACGAGCCAGCTCATCGCGTCGGATCTCGATTGGCGGCAGCGCGAACGCCAGTTCGATCTTGCATTCCCGCAGCACACCGACACGATCGATATCGTCGTAGACGGCAAAACGCCTGAGCTGACCGAGGCCGCTGCCGCCAGTCTCGCTGCCGCCCTTAGCGAATCGAAGCCCGATCCCTTCCAGATCGTGAGGCGGCGCGATGGTGGCCCGTTCTTCGAAAAGAACGGCCTGCTTTATCTCTCGCTGCCGGAACTCAAGGAAACGACCGAAGGACTGATCAAGGCCCAGCCGGTTCTCGGCACACTCGCCGCCGACCCGACCCTTAACGGCCTGGCGAAGGCGCTCTCGTTTGTTCCGCTCGGCATCAAGGATGAACGTGCGAAGTGGTCGGACTTTGAAAAGCCGCTCGGCGTGATGGTCGATGCCATCGACAATCTGATGGCAGGCAAGGAGACGAACTTCTCTTGGGGCGAGTTGCTGACGGGCGGGCGTCCGGCGGCGTCCGAACTGCGCCGCTTCCTCGAGGTGAAGCCCGTCCTCGATTATTCCGACCTGGAGCCCGGCGCCAATGCGACGGCCTTGATCCGCAAAACCGCCGAACGGCTTGGACTGACCCCTGAGAATGGCGTGCGCGTGCGGCTCACGGGCTCGGTTCCGATGGCGGATGAGGAGTTTGGAACCGTTGCCGAAGGCGCGGTCGTCAACACGGCCGTTACCATCGCGGCCGTTCTTTTCATTTTGTGGCTGGCGCTGAAATCGGGCCGCATCATTGTCGCGGTTCTCGTCAGCCTATTCGCCGGACTTGCGATGACGGGGGCGCTGGGACTTTACCTCGTCGGCGCCCTGAACCTCATCTCGGTCGCTTTTGCCGTGCTGTTCGTCGGTATCGGCGTCGATTTCGGCATCCAATTCTCGGTCAGATACCGCCATGAGCGCTTCAGCAAGCACGGCCTCCGGGACGCCTTGATCGCAGCGGGCACCAACGCCGGCAAGCCGCTCGCGCTCGCTGCGGCCGCGACCACCGCGGGCTTCTACGCCTTCCTGCCAACCGATTACCGCGGCGTGTCTGAGCTTGGCCTCATTGCCGGCAGCGGCATGGTCATCGCGTTCCTGACGAGCATCACGTTGTTGCCGGCGATGCTCTCGCTGTTCAATCCGCCGGGCGAGGCGCACGACGTCGGCTACCGCGCGCTTGCGCCCGTGGATCGTTTCATGGCGCGTCACCGGCACGTCATTCTGGCGCTGACGGTGCTCGGTGTCCTCGCTGGATTGCCGTTGCTCGCGAAGCTCGAGTTCGATTTCAATCCGATCAACCTTCGCAGCAGCAAGGTCGAGTCCGTCTCGACCTTCAACGATCTCATGCGCGATCCCGCGACCGCTCCGAACACCATCGAGGTCCTTGCGCCGAACTTGGCCGGTGCCGAAGCGCTCGCTGCCAAGCTCGAGAAATTGCCGGAAGCCGCGCACACGGTGACGCTCGCAAGCTTCGTACCCGACCAGCAAACGGAAAAGCTCGCAGTCATTAGAGACGCGGCAGACCTGCTCGGCCCGACGATTGAGCCCGACGAAATGGCGCCGACGCCGACCGACGCGGATACGCAGACGAGGCTGAAGGAGACGGCGACGGAATTTGAAAATGTCGCCAAGCTTCCCGGCGCGCCCCCGCTTGCCGCCCACATGGCAGCGACGCTCCACAAGCTCGCCGACGCAGCGCCGGATGCGCGTGCAAAGGTCGAGAAATCGTTGCTCGACGGTCTGAAGTTGCGCCTCTCGCAAATTCGCGCGGCTCTGAAGGCCGAGCCGATTACACTCGATAATCTGCCGCCTGAGATCATTGCCGACTGGATCACCGCCGATCACCGGGCACGCGTCGAAGTCGCGCCGAAGGGAGATGGCAACGACAACGCCAACCTCCGTCGTTTCGCCTCCGCCGTCCTCGCCGTCGCGCCCGAAGCCACCGGCGTCCCGATCCTCATCCAGGAATCGGCGAAGACCGTGGTTCGATCGTTTATCCAGGCGGGCCTATTGGCGCTGGTCTCAATAACGATCATCCTGTTCGTGGCGCTGCGCCGCGTGTCGGATGTGCTTTTGACGCTTGTGCCGCTGTTGCTAGCAGGTGTCGTGACGCTCGAGCTTTGCGTGCTGATCGGGCTGCCGCTGAACTTCGCGAACATCATTGCGCTGCCGGTTCTTCTCGGCGTCGGCGTCGCGTTCAAGATTTACTACGTCCTGGCTTGGCGTGACGGCGAAACGAGCTTGCTGGCCTCGCCGCTGACCCGCGCCGTCATGTTCAGCGCCATGACGACGGCCGTCGCATTCGGGAGCCTGTTTTTCTCGAGTCACCCGGGGACGTCGAGCATGGGCGAGCTGCTGGCGCTCTCGCTGGTGACGACACTGGCAGCCGCCGTTCTCTTCCAGCCGATCCTCATGGGGCCGCCTCGGAACCCGGCCAAGCACGAAAACGAAAAGGCCCCCCAAACCGCGCCCTAACCAACCCGGCCACGCTAGTCATTCAAGCCAAGACTTGCGATGAACTAACTACTTCGGCGGATCCCCGCCTGCGCGGGGATGACGCGTTATTGGAAGAAGGTCACCCACCCCCCGTCATCCCGGCGAAGGCCGGGATCCATCCAAGCCGACGGCAGCCCAAGAACTACGCGGCGCTGCGGCGCTCGCGCAGGAACTGGAAGAATTCGACGCCCTCTCTGAGGCGGCGCTTCATCATGTCGGGCTGCGTTATCATCTCGCCGACGATCGAAGCAATCTTCGGCACCCGGAAGTAGAACTTGCGATAGAAGTCCTCGACCGAAGAGAAGATCTCGGTGTGCGACAGACCTGGATAGTGAAGCGGCGCGATCTGGATGCCGTTAGCATTGATGAGTTCGGCATTGTCGACGTCGAGCCAGCCGTTCTCCGACGCCTGCTTGTAGAGGAACGTTCCCGGATACGGCGCGGCGAGCGAGACCTGGATCGTGTGCGGGTTGATCCGCGTCGCGAACTTGATGGTCTCCTGGATCGTCTCCTTCGACTCGCCCGGAAGGCCGAGGATGAAGGTGCCGTGGATCTTGATACCGAGCTCGTGGCAGTCCTTCGTGAACTTCTCCGCGACCTCGACGCGCATGCCCTTCTTGATGTTATGCAGGATCTGCTGGTTGCCGCTCTCGTAGCCGACGAGCAGCAGGCGCAGACCATTGTCCTTGAGCACCTTTAGGGTCTCGCGCGGCACATTCGCCTTGGCATTGCACGACCACGTGACGCCGAGCTTGCCGAGTTCCTTGGCGATTGCTTCCGCGCGCGGCAGGTCGTCGGTGAAGGTATCATCGTCGAACATCAGCTCTTTCATCTGCGGGAACGCCTTGAGGATGTATTTCACTTCCTCGATGACGTGCCCAACGGAGCGGGTCCGATAGCGATGGCCGCCAACGGTCTGCGGCCACAGGCAGAACGTGCAGCGGCTTTTGCAGCCGCGCCCCGTGTAGAACGAGATGTACGGGTGTTTCAGATAGCCGATGAAGTAATTCTCCATCACGAGGTCGCGCTTGTAGACCGGCGTAACGAAGGGCAGCGTGTCCATGTCGTGCATCACAGCGCGGTCCTCGTTGTGCACGATGACGCCCTGCGCGTTGCGGTAGGAAAGACCCTTGATGTCGCTCCAAGCTATGCCGTCGGCGACGTCCTTGATCGTGAAATCAAACTCGTTGCGGGCCACGAAGTCGACAATCGGCGCGTCCACCAGGCTCTCGTTGGACTGCACCGCGACCTTGGCGCCGATCAGACCGACCTTGAGGTTTGGGTTTGTCGCCTTCATCGCTTCGATGACTTTGACGTCAGAATCGAATGACGGCGTCGAGGTGTGCAGCACCGCGAGGTCATAATTGCGTATTTCAGCGAGCACGTCCTGCAGGCTGGTGCGATGCGGCGGCGCGTCGATCAGCTTGCTGTTTTCGACCAGAGCTGCCGGCTGCGCGAGCCACGTCGGGTACCAGAACGACTGGATTTCGCGACGCGCCTGATAGCGCGAACCCGCTCCGCCATCGAAACCATCGAACGAAGGAGCCTGCAAAAATAGTGTGCGCATGTGCGCGCCTTTCATATAGGCCTAACGGTCCCATCGGCGCCGACGCTATAGCGCCGGCCCCTCCAACTGACAGCTCCGGGCACATAGCTCGCGACAAAAATCGCGAAGCTCAAGATATCGCGCAAAGGAGCGAGCAAAACCGAACTCTTTCCCCCACCGGACAGTCGCTCAACTTGTAACGGAACGAAAAGCCGACATGCAAGCGTCAGAAGCAGGATCATCCACGCTATGGCATTGAAGCCACCAAACGGCAACGCGGCGAGAGCGAATGGCAGCGGGTGCGTAATCACAGAACCGGCATAACCTGCGGGATCGACGAGACGAATTGTCCGCGCCCACCGGAGTTCATGCCCGAGCAATTCCGCAAAACTATCTTCGGAAAAAGTGTGCCCGACGGTGAAGGGTGCGATTGCGACTTTCAGCCCCGCTCGACGGACCGCATCGCCCATCGCGTAGTCGTCTGCCAACGTATCGGCGAAGGCCTCGAATCCGCCAATTTCGGCCAGCGTGCTGCGACGAATTGCAATTGTCGATCCAAAGCACGGCTTTGCGAGGCCGAGCTGAACTCCGACCAAAACGCTCGGCAGGAAGTGTTGATCGACGGCCGCTGCGGCGAGGCGAGACCAGAAGCCCCCGATCGCGCGCCCCCGATATAGGCACGTCACAAGCCCAACCTCGGGTTGCTGCAATGTGGCAACTATATCCCGAACATAGTGAGGCTCGACGCGCATGTCGCTGTCGCTGAGAATCAGAACATCGTGCCGCGCTCGCGGAAAAATATTGAGGACATTGGCAATTTTCGGATTGCCGCCGGCTCTTCGGGAAGAGGTGACGAGTTCGATCTCTGCGGACGGAAATCTCTCTTCAAGGTTGCGAACGATCTGAATGGCGGGATCGGCGGCGTCCTGCACGCCACAAATCATCTGGACATCGCCGGGGTAGTCCTGCCGAACAAATGATCCGAGATTATCGCCAAGGCCTGATTCGGCTCCGTACAGCGGCTTGATCAGAGCGACATTTTCCGCCGGCCCTAAAATCGACTTGGGCCGGCGCGCAAATCGTGCCACCAAGAAAGCAGCCAACATGGCGTAAATGCTGCCGATAATGGCAATGAGGGTGCATACAAGCCACAGACAGGACGTCATTCAGACGTTACTTTCTGGTTTGAGGTGGGGGAAAGCCTACTGGCACCGTACTAAAGCTAGCGTTTTGCACGTAGCTGCGATAGATCTGAGTTTGCTCGGCCGCATGGCTAGGCATGGGGGAATATCGGGACGTGAAAGTAATTACCATCGCGAACTGGGTCGGCTGTATTTTAGCCGGTGTGGGTCTGTCGGCTTGCGCCAGCACATCTGCGCCTTCAATCGCGCCGCAGCACTTGGCATCGACCGCTAGCGACGACGAGCCAAAAACCATCGCGGACCCCAACGAGAAATTCAATCGCTCGGTTTTCGAGAGCAACCAGGACTTCAATCACAACGTCCTGTATCCGACTGCCAAGGCCTATAACGAGAATGTGCCGGCAAGCGTCCGCGACCGCGTCGACGCATTTACGACCAATCTTGGCGAGCCGATGGTATTTGCGAACAACGTTTTGCAGGTTCGGCCCGCTGCCGCGGCGACGACACTCGGCCGCTTCGTACTCAATTCGACGCTTGGTCTCGGCGGCCTCTTCGATGTCGCGGCGACACAAGGCATGGCTCATCAGTCCGGCGACTTCGGGCAGACGATGTACGTATGGGGCTATCGTGATAGCGCCTATCTGGTGCTGCCGGTCCTCGGCCCGACAAACGTGCGAGATGCGATCGGCACTGGCGTAGAATTTGCCGCACAGATTCCGGCTGGCGCGTTGATCCCGGCAAGGGCTGCGACGCTTGCCAGCCGAGTCAATCTCGCAGGCAGCATCACCAGTCCGCTGACGAACCTCAGCAAAGCCGAAGATATGCAGACGCTCGAGGACAGCTCGATCGACTTCTATTCGATGCTGCGCAGCGTGACGGATCAGAAGCGCCAGGCCGAGCTGCAGGAAGCTTTGAACACGAGCGTGTTGACGAGCGATCCGGTCCCGCCGGATCCCAACGCGATCGAGCCGGTTATGGAACTCGTTTCGTCGCCGACGATGCTGCAGAAGCGTCGAATGACTGACGTGCCGAAACTGTCGAGCGCCTCCGATCACGGCGGCACGATTGTCGTCGTCGGTCCGCCGACCCCGGTCGAAGCGCACTGATCAATTCGGAATTTAGCTGGTCAAAACGGCAGCGAACGCGGCATTTGCAACGCGTCCGCGCTGCCCGCACACGTATTCTCTGCTGATGTTTGTGAAAATGTTTTTTCGACCCGCACGACAGGCGGCGGGTAAGGGCAGGAAAAATCGCGGCCAGCTCGTCGTCAACGAGTCCGGCCGCGAATAACGTGCAATCAGCTTCCGGAAAGCAGCTTATCGCCCTGCTTCTTGAGTGAAGCGATGAGCGCATCGGCTCCGCCGGCTTTCAGGATCGATGTGAACTCGGCGCGGCGGCTGGCAAGTTCGCTGATCGTGCCGTCGAGATAGACATCGACGATCTTCCATTGCGATCCGGTCTTGCGCATCAAGTAGTTGATCGCGACCGGCTTGCCGCTGCTCTGAACAATCCGGGTTTTCACCATTTTATCCGACGGCGGGCGGTCCGTAATCTCGGCGATCTCGAATGTCTCGCCGGAGAAGCCATCGAAGCGCTTTGCGTAGGTCGCAATCATCATGCGGGCGAACGCATCGGTCACGGCTGCTTTCTGCTCCGGCTGAAACGCATCCCAGCTTTGTCCGACCGCCGCGCGGGACATCGATTGAATGTCGTAGGTACTCGACAGAACCGGTGCGAGCGCGTTGAAGCGGCCTTGCACGCCGAGTGCCTGCGCCTGCTTCATCGTGTCGAGAAGCTTGGCGTTCAGGCCGTTGATCGTCTTCTCAGGTGCATCGAAAGCCTGCGCAGTTGCAAGCTGAGGTGAGGTGAGAAGCGTCGCCATCAAAACAGCGATCGACGCTCCAAAAACACGTAATTTCTTGGCCTGGACCATGGCCCATCCCCCGATTGATTTCAAATTTTGTGTGCCGACGGCGAGTTAAAATTCTCAGCGGCGGCGCATGTCCTAAGTGGACACGGTGGCGGCATTTAGCCAATTTGCCCACAGTTGTCTGCCATTTGTGAGGCTTGGCTGCAACACTTCCCCACAGAGTCCAGTTCATGGCGCATGTTCCATTTTTTGCGCCGTGTCATAGGTTCATATTTGGAAGGATTAAAAGGACTCGGGCAAGCGGGTTTTTGGGGGAGTTCAGTCAATGGACGCAGTGATGCCTCGGGTATCCAAAACACCGCTATTGGACCAAGTCGATACGCCTGCCGATTTGCGGCAGCTGTCCGAAAGCGAGCTGCCTCAGCTTGCCGCGGAACTTCGCGCGGAGCTGATCGATGCCGTATCGCAAACGGGCGGCCATCTTGGCGCTGGCCTCGGCGTCGTCGAGCTGACGGTGGCTCTGCACTACCTTTTCGACACCCCCCGCGATCGCTTGATCTGGGACGTCAGCCATCAGTCTTATCCCCATAAAATTCTGACTGGCCGTCGCAGCAGAATGAGAACGTTGCGCCAGCCCGGCGGGCTTTCCGGCTTCACGAAGCGCACCGAAAGCGAATACGACCCGTTCGGCGCTGCCCATTCATCGACGTCGATTTCCGCAGGCCTCGGCATGGCCGTGGCGCGCGAATTATCGGGCGGCGCGAACAACGTCGTCTGCGTCATCGGCGACGGCTCGATGAGCGCGGGCATGGCCTACGAAGCGATGAACAACGCCGGCGCGCGGAGCGAACGGCTCATCGTCGTTCTGAATGACAACGATATGTCGATCGCACCCCCGACGGGCGCGCTGTCGTCCTATCTTGCCCGGCTGACGTCGAGCGACTCATACCTCTACGTTCGCGACATCGCCAAACAGCTGGCAAAGAGTTTGCCGAAGAGCTGGGAACGGCGCGCGGCAAGGGTCGAGGAGTATACGCGGAGCCTCTGGCAGGGCGGCGCCTGGTTCGAGGAACTTGGCTTCTATTACGTCGGCCCGATCGATGGTCACGATCTGGGTCAGCTGCTGCCGGTCCTGAAGAACGTTCGAGACGCCGGCGAGGGACCGATCCTCGTTCACGTCGTGACGAAGAAGGGTAAAGGCTACGCCCCGGCCGAAGCATCGGCAGACAAATATCACGGCGTCGCCAAATTCAACGTCGTGACGGGCGTGCAAGCGAAGCCGGTAGCGTCGGCGCCGTCCTACACGCGCGTATTCGCCGACAGCCTGATCGCCGAAGCCAAGAAGGACGACAAAATCGTCGCTATCACCGCGGCAATGCCCGACGGAACGGGGCTCGACATCTTCGGCCGCGAGTTTCCCGATCGCACGTTCGATGTCGGCATAGCGGAGCAGCACGCGGTGACTTTTGCCGCCGGCCTTGCCACTGAAGGCATGAAGCCGTTTGCCGCGATCTACTCGACGTTCTTGCAGCGCGGTTACGATCAGGTCGTGCACGACGTCGCGCTGCAGAGTTTGCCCGTGCGATTTGCGATCGACCGCGCTGGATTCGTCGGAGCCGATGGCGCGACGCACGCCGGCACGTTTGACCTTGCATTTCTTGGATGCTTGCCGAATTTCGTCATTATGGCTGCGGCCGACGAGGCCGAACTGAAGCACATGGTCGCGACGGCGGCAGCGATCGACGACCGTCCGAGCGCCTTCCGGTATCCGCGCGGCGAGGGCACTGGCGTTGCCATGCCCGAAGTCGGCATCCCCCTCGAAATCGGTAAAGGTCGCATTTTGCGCGAGGGTTCGACGATTGCGCTGCTCTCGTTCGGCACGCGCTTGCAAGAGACCTTGAAGGCGGCCGATCAGCTGGCGGCGCTTGGACTTTCGGCGACAGTCGCCGACGCGCGCTTCATGAAGCCTCTCGATACCGATCTGATCCGGCAGCTTGCCGAAAACCACGATGTCCTGGTTACGATCGAAGAGGGCTCGGTGGGCGGCTTCGGCAGTCATGTGCTGCACTATCTCGCCGAGAACGGCTTGCTGGAGCGGGGACTCAAGGTCCGCAGCAAGGTCATGCCGGATGTCTTCGTCGATCAGGACAAGCCTGAAGTCATGTATCAGCGCGCCGGGCTCTCGGCCCAGGGGATCGTCGAGACGGTTTGCGAGGCGCTCCAGCTGAACAAGCCTGCAGTCGCCCGCGGTCGCGCCTGACAGTATCGGGCGCGTCCTCTCAAGCGATCCGCTAGAGCCGCGCCCGAACTATTCAGCGTTTGCTGTGATCATCTTTTTTGTCTGGTGGGGCGTCTTTGTCTGACGGTCCCTCGATGACCTTCCGGCAATCCGGGCTCAGTTTCTTGATGTTTTTGTTGAGGCACGCGACGATGCGGTCCTCGCTCGGAATATCCCAGAAACAGAGGCTGAGCACGTCCGGGGTGCAAGCCGATTGCTCTTCAGCCGTTCCACTATGAGCTAAGGAAACGCCAGTTTGGGCGAACGTGATCAGCGCAGCCGCAACGCCAGCGACGAATATTTTCTCGATCAAAATTCTGCCCCRCACGTTCTGTCCTCGCAAGAACTGACTTTCCTAAAATATCGAGGCGCTCAACGTGCCTCGCGGGATTTTTTGTTGGCTGTATCTCCCGCCATGACGGCGCGGCAGGCCGGGCTGAGTTTGGCGAGATGGCGGTTTAAGCAGACAACGATGCGGTCTTCGTTCGGAATCTGGGCCGAACAGAAGCGGAAGACATCAGGCGTGCACGCCTCTTGCTCTTGCTGCGTGCCGCTGTGAGCGTAGCTCTTGGCTGAAATTCCAAAGATGAGAGCGGCGCCGGCCAGCGCCAACGATGCCCCCAGTACCCCCGAATTCTTCACTTTTCCAATCTCTCGCTGATGAAAGGGAAGTGGCTTCGGCATATGCCTAGAACCCGTGTTGAGACTAAGGCAACGTGCTCAGAGAACGGTGCCCGCTGAGCATTTTACCAAGTTTGCCGGGTTCATAGGTCGCTTACGGAGCCGTTCCGGGCGACGGAGCGCTGGGCGTAGGCGCGGCTGCCGGCGGTTCCTCGGTCGTCGAAGGTGCAGGAGTGGCCGGGGGCTCCGTGCTCGATGTCGAGCTTGGGGCCGACGATGGCGGAGCTGCACTTTCCTCCGATGCCGCCGAACGAACCTCGCAAAGCGTCGCCGAGTCGAGCGAGGCCTTGTTCATGAAAGCCCAGTTCGCGAACGCGACGTAGCATACCGCGACGGCTTCCTTGTTCTGAAGGGTGACGATGACGTTGTCGGTCTTCACCTTTTCCGTCACACGCTTCGCGACATCGAGAGGTATGAGCGTTACGGATTTGACTTCGAAGCCTTTGGCGACGAGTGCAGTAAACGAAGATTGCATCCGCTCATCCGCCGAAGCCGCGACGGGGAGCAATCCCATGATGGCGGCAAATGCGATTCCGGGGCCAATGCTGCGCATAAGATCCTCACTGCTCAGAGGGACATCCGTTATTTCGTAAAAACGTCACTACTACGGCGCGGTGAACCCCTCAATATGACAACGCTCGGGCCGCATTCAGACTTGGGGACAAGCGAGCCGTTCAGCGACAACGATTGGCGGCGCTAGTTGGTAGCTTCCCGAGGATAAAAAATCGCGACGGGAGCCGCATAGTCCGGCAGAGCTAGGCTTGAGGCGATCTCTTCGCCACCCTTGAGGAAATCAGGCAGGAAATGCGTATGGGCGCCACCCGGAGATTGGTCCCCAGGCATGGGAATTTTGGCGAAGACCTCAATGCGCGCGGCCGCGCTCTCGACGACCCGGTTCGGACTGGCGGCAATGACTTGCATGCCGATTGCCATCATGACTTCGGACCAGTGACGGCCACCCTGGGCTGACAAAGAGGATGCGAGAGCGGCATCGCCCGTACGGACGCAGAACCGCGAGTATTTGCGGCCGACGCCATAATCAAAAAGCTGGTCTGCCTGATGATGGGCATCGATCGCATGCGAGTCCGGGCCAAGGAATTGCAAAACCGGCGATGACGTAATCGCGGCACGCGCCTTCGGCAGGCCAAGAACGATGGGGCCGCCTTCGCTGAACGAAAACGCCCGAACCTTGTCGCTGACCGTGAGACGGAACGAAGCATCCGGCGCGCGCGCTATGACTGCATCCGCACGTGCCTCGACGTCGATTGTGCGTTCGGCGGTACATGGGAACTCTGCGACGGCACCCGGCGCGCCGGTCACCCATGTGCCGCGCCGCGCACCTATGGTGTCGCTGGCCCACGCGATGAGTTCCTCGCGCGTCCAGGGAAGAAGACGCACGCGAACGGAAAGATTGGCAAGCCGGCTCGGCAGCTCTGACCAGACAGCGTCGCGCTGGCTTTCGCTCATGGCGATCCAGTCGCCGATTTCGCGCCCGGTGCGGCCGCATCCAAGGCAATAGCCTGTGGCGTCGTCGAGCTTGCAGATGCCAATGCAAGGCGAATGGCGCATCGGTGCGGAACGTCTTTCAAACGAAGGATTGCGAGGAGATGATATTCAAATGGAGGCAGCACCCTCGGCGCGCCCCCATTTTTCGTTCTGAACTTCGACGCCGGCGTTAGCGTGCCAGTCTTTCGCGATCGCCGGCGATGAGCCAGCCGAACAGCAGCCCGATCGCCGTCCAGAGGATGAACTGAGTACCCAACGAGGCGATGCGGAAGTTCCAAAGCAAATCGGCCGGAAACTTCTCAGGCACTTCGTTGATCACCGGTAGAGCGTAGGCAGCGATGACGACCAAGACGAGATAGACCGCAGTTCCGAGAATTGATGCGTTCCAGCCGCCGAACTTCTCGATGGCTTGCCGTCCGAAGCTGATGGCAATCGCCAACGCCATGAGCGAGAAGACGATCATCCCGAAATAAAGCTGCGTTCGATAGCCGATCGTCTCGCCTTGCCCCACGGCAGGCGGGTTCGCCGGGTATTTGATGTAAGGCACGAAGTACAACGCCAAAAAGCCGACGGCTGCGATCACGAGCGCTGTGCTGCGCGGCGAAAGATGAAGAAGACGGCCGCTGACGAACGCGTATGCGAGTGCGAAAAGACCGCCAAGCGCTGTTCCGTAAAGGGCGACGCCGGTCAGAAGCCCGACACTTGCCTGCACTTCCCGGCTGACGATTTCCGGTTCCGCAGCCTCGCCGGGAACTGGTGTATGCGACGCTTCCTCGAACGCGATGGCGCGGTCGACCTGCGGTTCGCCGATAACCTTCGCAAATCCGAAAGCCAATAAACTAGCGATGAGCCCGGCAATCATGCCGCGCACGAGAAGACTTCCCATGTCTAGATCTCCCCGATGTCAATGGCAGGGGAAGCCGAGGAGATGGCGTCCGTCGTGCACGAATTCGTGCACATACATGCCGTTGAAGATCGACATAGCGCCTTCTTCGACGCCAACGAAGTACATCGCGAGAACGAACAGCAATCCGGCGAAAATCGCCCAGGGCAAAATCTCTTTGAGAGGAATGGGCGCGTCTAGCGAGCCGCCCGAAACGATTGCAGATTGTGACATAGGCAAGTGCCTCCTTGGGATTACGCGTCCCGTTTCAAGCTCCGGCGCTGATCATAGGAGGGTCTGACTTTCGGTGGACGGTATTAGGCGTCCCCGATTACAGTGGCGCGACCGTTCCGGAATTTCACCGGCTTCCTGCCTATGACGATGCGCAAGTCACCATAAGCCCGGCCATAATTTTGTCAATGTAACCAACCGCCAGCATGCAGTCGCGCCTCACGTTGATCGCTAATGCCTCGACCGCTGCCGTCCGGGCTGCAGCCTTCCCCCTGGACGAGGGCATTGACGACTTTGGGAAAAGAGATGCAATGGCCCTAGCCAAGGAACTGCGCCGCTCGGGTAGAGCCCTGTCGAGCCCGGCGGCACGGGCGGTGGAAACCGCGATGGCACTCGGCCTCGAGCCGGTGATCGACGAAGGTCTGCGAGACCTCGACCTCGGTCGCTGGGCAGGACGCACGTTGACCGAGATCGCAGAGCGCGAACCCGAGGCTCTCAAGAGCTGGCTTTCAGATCCAAGCGTCGCCCCTCATGGCGGAGAGAGCGTGGAAGGGCTCATCGCGCGCATGGCAGTTTGGCTGAATGCGGCGTTGCGACGAGAGGAAAATATTATCGCAATTACGCATTCAGCCGTAATGCGCGCAGCGCTTGTCTCGGCAATCGCCGCAGGACCCGCATCGTTCTGGCATGTCGATATTGCGCCGTTGAGCATTGTCGAACTCGGCTCCAACGGGCAGCGTTGGACCCTTCGAGCACTAAAATAGTGAGCTGCCTTGGCGATCGCGATCGACGGCTAAAGATCCGACGACGGACAATAAGCACGCAAGCTTTGTCCCGGAAAGGACGCTCCGATAACGGTCTCAATACCTAGAACATCATACGCGATTGTCGGGAAAAACTGGCGCGTACACTAATGAGAGCGTGCACCGATAGGAACGCTCGGCACGATTCCACTCCAACACTGTGTCGGCGCGCGAGCTGAGCCCCTCAGTTAAGCGAGGACAATATGGTCCGTATGAAAAGTAGCCACGCTTACGCGGCGGCGCTGTTCGCGTCGCTTGCATACGCTGCCTTGACCCCCGCGTCCGCACAGGAAATCGAGCACCATAAGAAGGAGGCGCCGAAAGTCGAAGCGCCCGCTCCGACTGTTACCCAGGAGATGCTGACGAACGCTGCGAACGACGCCAAGCAGTTCCTGCACACGAACGCCAACTACGAGCAGACCCGTTTCTATCCTGGCAAGCAGATCAACACGTCGAACGTCACAAAGCTCCATCCGGCGTGGATCTTCCAGATGGACGTGAGAGAGTCGCTCGAGACGACGCCGATCATCGTTGGCGATGTCATGTACGTGACGACGTCATTCGATCATGTCTATGCGCTCAACGCCAAGACGGGTGAACAGTACTGGCACTACAAGCACAAGATGGGTCCGATCACGACCTACTGCTGCGGCCCTAACAATCGCGGTGTCGCGGTGCTCGGTGACAAGGTTTATTTTGGAACGCTCGACGCCAAGCTCGTCGCTCTTAACGCGAAAACGGGGAGCGTCGTCTGGGAGACGGAGATCGCGGATCCAGAGCTGGGCTACAGCGAAACGATGGCGCCGACGGCCGTCAACGGCAAGATTTTGATCGGCACCAACGGCGGCGAATATGGCATCCGCGGCTTTTTCCGCGCCTATGACGCCGAGACCGGCAAACTCGTCTGGAATTTCGATACGATCCCCGAAAATACGGTCGGGGTCTGGGCCACAAAAGATGCGACCGGCAAGGATTTGCATCGCGATATCGAGGCTGAAAAGGCGCAACTCGCGAAGACGGGAGATCCATACAAAAAGCTCGGAGGCGGCGTTTGGCAAAATCCCGCGGTCGATCTCAAGCTGAACCGGATCTACTTTGTGGTCGGCAACCCATCCCCCGACCTCGACGGCTCACTGCGGCCCGGCGACAACCTCTATACGGACTCGCTCGTCGCTCTCGACCTCGATACCGGCAAATATGTTTGCCATTTCCAGTTCATTCCTCACGACGTGTGGGATCTCGACTCCGTTAGTCCGCCTATCCTTGTCGACGTCAAAGATAAGGACGGAAAGACCGTCCCTGGCGTGCTTCACGCTGGGAAAACCGGACACGTCTACGTCAACAGACGCGACGATTGCAGCATGATCCGCTTTTCGGAGCCGATGGTGGCGCAGGAGAACATGTGGACCCTGCCGACGCCGGAAGGCGCGCGCATGCTCCCCGGCGCTAACGGCGGCGTGGAATGGTCGCCAATGGCGGTCAATCAGAAACTCAACCTTGCGTACGCCGCGAACCTTCATCAGCCGATGACGTATCAGGTGCAGTCGAGCCCCTATCCCGATGGCAAGCTCTGGCTCGGCGGCGCATTCAAAGTCATCCCGGGTGAAGAGCAATTCGGCAATGTCTCGGCGGTGAACTACAACACCGGCAAGATCAAGTGGCAGGTCACCACCCCGCAACCGATGATGGGAGGCGTTCTCGCAACGGCTGGAGACCTCGTATTCACGGGCGAGGCAAACGGATGGTTCCGTGCCTACAACGCAGACAGCGGCAAGATCCTATGGTCGTTCCAGGCCGGAGCAGGCGTCAACGCTCCTCCAGCTGCCTACGCGCTCGACGGCAAGGAATATATCGTTGTCGGCGCTGGCGGAAACACGCAGATCGATTTCAAGCGCGGCAACAATATCATCGCCTTCACGCTTGATTGACCGATTGGTGAGCGCCGGAAGGAGCGCCAATCGCTCCTTCCGAACCCCGGCGAAAGAAATCGTGACCAGTTATTCGCGCACCGGAGCTTGGCCCATGATGGGTATTAAATCTTCTTTGCCGATCGCAGTTGTGGCACTCGCGGCGGCATTGCCGTTGGCCACCGAGAACGCATCGGCAGCCAGCGTCGAGGAAACCGCACAGATCTGCGCAAGCTGCCACGGCGAAAACGGCATTCCACAAGAGAAGACGACGCCAATCATTTGGGGCCAGAACGAAGGCTACCTTTATCTTCAGTTGCGCGACTTTAAGAGCGGCGCGCGGAAGAACGATCAGATGTCCGCCGTGGTCGCTAGCCTCGAGAAAGCCGATTTCAAGGCATTGGCCGCGCACTTCGCGGGCCTGAAGTGGCCTAACCTCGCACAACCTTCACCATCGAAGGACGACACGAAAAAGGCGCTGACGGTTATCGGCTCTATCGGCTGCACCTCCTGCCACCTCGATCAATTTCAGGGTGATGGGACAACGGCCCGGCTCGCCGGCCAGCAGCCCGAATACCTCTTGAATACCATGACCGCTTTTCGCGACGGGTCACGCGGGAACAATCCCGGCATGTCGGATCTGATGAAGGCAGTGCAGCCGCCCGACCTCAAACCCATCGCCGACTATCTTGCGAGCCTTCAGGTCATCGGCGGCAACAACCAATAGCGCTAGCTGACCGTGAGTTTCTTGCGCAGCGCGTCGCTGGTAGCGAGATCGGCTGCCGTCTTGCCGGCATGATCGTGCAAGGTTTTGTTCGCGCCCCTGGCCAGCAAGACATCGACGGCCGTCTCGTGCCCGAGTGAAGCGGCAATCATCAAGGCCGTCCGCCCGCGATTATCCTGAGCGTCGATGTGCGCGCCATGATCGATCAGCTGCGCGAGCACGTCCGCCACGTCGCTTGAACCGGCCGCATCTTCATGCCCTGCGGCCCACATGAGCGCGGTCAGATCGTTGCCGTAGCGTGCGTTGACGTCGATGGCATGGTCGAGCAGCAAGCGCACGACATTCGGGAAGCCACGGGCGACCGCATAGCAGATGGGCGCCTTTCCGGTGCCGTCGGACTTTTTCGGGTCGCCCCCTTTGTCAAGGAGCAGCCGTATGATCTGGTCGTTGCCGGCAAATGCAGCCGCCGCGATCGGCGTGAGGCCGGTCCGGCCGGCGATATTCACGTCCGCGCCGTGTCCGATGAGGGATTGCACGGTTGAAGCATTGTCCCGCTCCGATGCCGCGAAAAGCGCGGTCCCACCATCGAGATCGCGCGCGTTGATCTCGGCACCACGGGCGAGGAAAAGCTCGACGACCTCCGCATGACCAGTCTCGGCCGCGTGAAAGAGCGGCATCGCGCCGTTGCGATCGCGTGAGGCGAGCGAAGCGCCATCATCGAGCAGCCGGCGTGCAAGCTCGATGCAACCTTTGTTGGCTGCCGCGGAAAGCGCGGCGTTGATCTCCAGCGGTCCGGCAGATTGCTTGATTTGAGCGTAATGCTGTTCCTGCTCCTGACAGACGCGCACTTTCGAGAGCGCATCGCTGGCGGAGGCCATGCAGCAGACAGAAACAACAAGGGCGGCGGTTACTGAATTGCGGAGGCTGTTGGGCACGAGAGGCTCCATTGCTGGAGCCAAATGTTTACCGCCGCAATCCTTTCGATTTCCACTCTTCGTATTGCATCCGCGCGAGCTTGTAGGCGTCCGGTATCGACAGAGCCCAGACGAATAGTCCCAATGCGGATCGCCCGATTATCGACCGGTCCGGTGGCGAGATTTGCCAGGTGATGAGCGCGAGTAGCAGCGTGAACATCGCGAACATAAAACCGCGCTGCTGTTGGCCGATTGCAACGTGCCCCATGCCGGGCAGCACAATGGCCAGAGCGAGAACCAGATAGGGGTTCATCGGCTTGCGCTCGGCTTGCAGTGCATTCATGCGGCAGACACCAGCTTGACGTTGAGAAGGAGATCTTCGATTTCTAGCACCGCTGCGATGACGTCCTCAAGCCCTTCAGGGTCGAGCCGGGCGCCTTCGAAGACGATTTGCCGGAGAATGAGATGGTCGCCGCGCTTGCCTTCCGCAAGCTGGCGCATGATGCGGATGCCACGCGGAGTGACAGCGATCTCCTTGAAATGTGGGTCGCGAAGAAGGCTCGCTACGTAAGGGGCGATCCGGTCGAGAACGTGACGGGCACCCGGGCCATCGCCCTTTATAAGGCACACGTACGGAAAGTTTTCAGGCGGCGACAGCCGTTCGTTGAAGTGATCGGTCAGCGAAAAATAATCCGCGCCCGATTGTCGGACGAGGATTGCAACGCTCCCGTCGACTGGCAGCTTGCGCTTCAGCGTGACGTCGAGCCAAAGCTGCGGCAAGCGGCGAAACGTTAGCGTGTCGGGAACGAGAGCGACGCGGAACGAGCGTCCGCGAAATTTCCCTTCCATCTTCGGAAAGCCGCAAGTGTCGATTTCGACCTTCGGCGTGTCGAGAACATTCAAGGAAGGATCGAGCATGGAATGACGGACAGCTGCGGCCATGCGCGCTTCGCGGCGGCCGAACAGGACGAGAATTGAAACGGCCGCGGCCAGCAGCAAAGCGGCGAGCTCAAGAGGCATGAATGAATGGTTCTCTCTCAAAACGAGGTGGCGCATCGCGAGGATGCGCCACCTCGGGACCTCAGTAACCTACCGGTCGCGGCCAGTTCATCGTGAACTGGTCGCCGCGGCGAACGTATTTGTAGCGATGGAAATGGAACCAGAGCGAGGCGACGATGAAGAACACCATCATCGCGACGAGCTGGGTGCCATACCCGAGGAACACTGCGAAATACGTCGTCGAACAAATGGCCAGGAGCACAAGTGCCGGCAGCGGATGGAACGGATGCACGTATCCGCGCTTGATCGAGTCAAGCGGCCACATCCGCCGGAAGAAGAGCACCTGGATCGACATGTACGTGTATTCGAGCAGACCTGACAGGATCGAGAAGGTGATGACCTGATCAAGTGGCGCGAAGTACGCGAAGATCAGCGCGACGGGCACCAGGAACACGATCGACCGGAATGGCGTCCTGTTCTTCGGATGCACCGCGCCGAACCATGTCGGCAGATAACGGTCGCGGCCCATCGAAAACCATGCTCGCGATGCATCGTTGATGCAGCCGTTGGCCGAGGCCAGCGTCGAGAACATCGTTCCAATGAACAGCAGCACCATCAACGGCGTCGAGTTCGTCAGCCGCGCGGCATCGAACAACGGCGTCGTCGCTTGACCGAGGTATTCCCACGGCATCAAGCCTGAGCAGAGGTACCACGTCATCGTTGCTGCGATGAGCAGCGTTATAATTCCGGTCATCGTTCCAAGCGGAAGCGATCGTGCCGGTGACCGGACTTCTTCGGCCGCCTGACACGTTCCTTCGATGCCCAGATAGTACCAGAGACCAAAGTGCAGCGATGCCAGGACGCCGATCCAGCCATAGGGTAGTCCGTTCAGGATTTCCTTATGATTGAGCAACTCGGTCGACCAAGGCTTCACGCCCATGAACAGGATGACGACGGCGATGAACGCTATGGCGGTGAGGATCAGGTTCACCGTCAAGGTCGCGTAGACGCCCCGGTAGTTGAGCCAGGCCAGGAACACGATAGTCAAGACGATGAACGGCTTGTCGTGAGCTTCAGCGAATCCGGCCATCTGTCCCACTGTTTGGACGAGATAACCGAGCGTAATGGCATTCGCGGCTTCCAGCATCGTGTATGCGAACACGAGATAGAGGCCGACGTTGAACGCCATCAACGGTCCGATGATGTGTTTCGACTGCGCATATTGACCGCCGGCGGCAGCGACGGTGGACGTCACTTCCGAGTCGATCATAGCGACGCAGGTGTAAAGAAGGCCGGCAGCCCAGCAGGCGATAAGAGCGGCGATTGCACCGCCCTTGCCGACGGCGAAGTTCCACCCCATGTACTCGCCAACAAGCACGATCCCGACGCCCAGTGCCCACACATGCGCAGGACCTAGCACGCGGAGAAGAGAAATCTTCTCTCCGTGAACAGCAGTTGTTTGAGTCACTTGTGTCCCCCTTGATGTGGTGGATCGATGACGAGCGCATCGTCGATTTCGCCTTCCTTGGAGGAAGTCAGAAGGTCTTCACTGTACGCACGGTTGGTCTTGATCGTATCGAAGAGCATGTAGAGACCAAGCACAGCCGACAGGGCCCAGGCCCCGTATTCGAGGAGTTGCCAATTGTCCATCTAGGAGACTCACTTTTTGCCGAAACGTTCTTCGATGACTTCGATGTACTCTTTCTTCGAGAACGCAAACAGCAGCATGAAATAGCCGATCACGACGATCGCAGTGATGGCGAGTTCAAGCGGGCTGAAGCTGTAATCAAATCTTGATGTGATAAGCGGAGCAGCGGTGTCCGGATGAAATCCGAGCTTTTCCCATTGTGCAGCTTGCACTGCATTCTGGCCGAGTCCGGCCCACGTCGACTTATCGGCGACTGACATATCGATTTTGCCGCCGCCGGCGAGCTTCAGGTAGAGAGGCGTGAAGAGAGCGGCGAACACGAGTATGAGCAGGAACAGACTGTCGAAAAGCTGCCCGAAAGCAGATTGTTTTGGAGGTTCGTAGTGAGGCTTTTCCACGGTTCCCACCTATCAGCTAAAAGATTTTTTCTTTGCTAGATCGATGTAGTGCAGATCTAGCCCGTAGATTTCTTCGCGCTCCTCGCTGAGATGCGCGACCATCGCTAAAATGGCGGCCGTATTGAAAAGAAGGACGAGCCCGCCAAAGGCCGCGAGCGTCCAAACAACTTGTTGGTCGCCTAGGTAGTCTTTCACTTCAACGAAGACGAAGGCGTAGAGCGCCCACAGGACGGCAACCGCAACCAGTGACCATGCACGGTCACCGGAAAATTTGCCGGCGATGCGAGGATCGGTGTTCAACTTTTGCATTTTCCCTCCTTTTGGGTCGGGGCGTCCGCTGACAGTTCGGATTCGGCGATTGAAGCATTGACGGGATCAATGTCATGGTCGGTCCGAGGTCCGCTCGCGCCCCTGAGAGTTGTTTCGTCCTGCGACATTAGGTGACGCAGGGAGGCGGCCGTTCGTCAACATTTTTTCGTACGACGAAACATGAATTCGATGGCGCGGCGCAAAAATATATGCTGCTTCGCAGCATATAGAATCAATTAAATCAATGGCTTAGTATGAGTGCGCTGCAAATAAGCGCCGAAAGTTTAATCAAACGGAATTTCTATTCGCCAGCACACGCTTCGCATTCGAGCTTTTCAAATTCAAAGCGATCAAGCCTCAGATCCCTATCGAAAAACGCGCGCGGCTAGGGCGGATACAACTAAATGCGGCTTGATGTTGCCGACCGAAGTGGATGTCCTACCTGAGAAAATGAACCTCAAAAGATGCGCTTTCGAGCCCGAGGAATTTTCGAATTCAACGCCAAAGCCATGCTCGGTTTTTCGCCGGATATAGGCCTCAACCGACACGTCCCCGAACCGAACACGAACCCCGCTTCCGAGTGGCAAAGGTGGGCTGCCCAAGAGATGCATGCCGCTGACAGAAACGTCGGACGCATAAAATTCGAATAATTGTCCGTCGGCGCCGAGCTTGACCGGAACGCGAACGTCGAAGCGCTCGCCGTTGCGTCGTTGCTGCTGCTCGCTGCAGACATAACAGCACAGCGTGAGCACAACGATATTGTACCAACTCCAGAAGAGCGCGATGGCGCTCGATTCCGCCAGCGGTCGCGAGGGATCGACAAGAAAGGCGGTGACGATTCCAGCCGCTGTCAGCGCGAGCAGAGTGCCGAATATTTTAAGCAGCGGCCATTGGATGAATTGCTTGCTGCGGTCACCGCCCTTGGCCGTCACTTTGAACTTCTGACCGTTCGGACGCAAAAGTCCGGCAACGACGGATTTCAGGACTTCGGTCGAGCACAGCATCTGATAGAGGTCTTGCATCAGCGGCAGCACGCGCCCTTCGGTCAGCCACAGGAAAATCGCGATTTGCGCGGCGAGAAATGGCGCGAGATACCAGATCGCATCGATGACGTTGGCGTGGACGGCCTCTATCCCGAAAAGCAGATAAAGCGCCGGTACGAGGACGCCGAGTACACGAAAAAGGTGGGTCGCCGACCAGTGAAGAAACGTCTCGCAAAGCATGACGCGATCGACGAAGGGAAGTCCATTGCCGATTTTCAAGGGACCGCTCGGGCCACGGCAAATTTGTACGAAGCCAAGGCACCACCGCGCCCGTTGACCGGTGTACTCTGCTAGTCCTTCCGGCGCGAGACCGAGCGAAAGCACCTCGTTCAGATAGACCGTGCCATAGCCCTTCTCACGCAGCCGCAGCGAAACGAGGTAATCCTCGGTTACCGAATCCGTGGGGAAGCCACCGATGCTCTGCAAGGYGTCGAATCTGATGATCGAGGACGTGCCGCAACAGAATGCGCCACCCCAGGCATCCTTGGACGCCATGACGATGTCGAAGAAGAAGCGCTGCTCGTCGGGCCACACGCGCGTCAGCGCCAGATTACTCTGAATGGGATCGGGATTGAAAAAGTGCTGCGGTGTCTGCACGACGCCGACTTTGGGGTCGAGTGCAAGCGCCAGTCCCCGCGTCAGGAACTCCGGAAGCGGCACGAAATCCGCGTCGAGGATCGAGATGAAATCCGGCTTTTCCTCGAGCGCGGCGAGCTTCTTCAGCGCAGCGTTAATGTTTCCGGCCTTGGCGTGCGCGTTGTTGCTTCGCGTAAGATAGCCAACCCCATGCCGCTCGCAGAGAGATTGAAGCCAAGGCCGTCGTCCGTCGTCACAAACCCAGACGCGGAAGTTCGGATAGTTGATCGCGAGCGTTCCGATGATCGTGCGCTCGAGAATGCTTTCATCTTCGTTATACGTGCATATGAGCACGTCGACCTTCGGCAGCCTCGCTTGAGCGAGAAGCTTCGGAAGATTGCGTTCGACCTCGGCGGTGCGATTGCGGGTTCGCGTCAGGAAGATCTGCGATGCCGTGGCGCCGAACATCGTGACGGCTTCCACAGCTGTGAAAAGAAAGCCCACGATAAAATCGACAGGATCGCTCGGCGAAGGAATGGTGCTGAACATTCGCCACGTCATGTACCGCCAGCCGAGACCGAGGCAGATGACGATGGCGCACGTTCTGACGACGGTATTGTTGCGATTGACCCACGGCAGGATTGCCGCCGCAAGCAGGCCAATGATGAAGGCCGGCAGCAAGGCGTCGAAATAGTTCATTCCTGCAGCGGACGTCATTCCGGCGCTCGCTCAATACGTGCGTGAAAAGTCGGCGGCGCTGGCAGTATCGAACTGGACGAGCCCCGAACGTCCGATGCGGCAGTCGGTGTGCTTCAGGAGATCCGGAAATCTGAGGGTAACGTGATAGGGCTCGCGGCTGAGCGCATTTTGCTGGATGGCGCTGTTGGATGCGACGGCAGAAAGGCCGTTCAGGCTGACGACGGTGCCCTTCAGCGCTTCGCCGCCGTCCCGAGGCCTGAACGTGGCCGTCTGTCCGACAGCTAATCTTTGATAGGCAGTTTCGCTGACACTCGCCGTGACGATTGCGCTTCCGCAATCGAGAAGCTTGACCAGGTCTTGTCCGGCGTTGACGTGCTCGCCCGGTGCGGTCAGCATTTCCCATATGCGCCCGTTGACGGTCGAACGGATAGCCACTTGCGAAAGTTCGTCGTGACGCTCCTGTTCTTTGACGAGTTCCGCCTCTACGCTTTCGAGTTCCGCCCTGCTGCCGACAAGGCGCGCCTGCACGTCCGAAAGCTCGAGCGAGACCTCCATCTTGCGCTGCGCCGACTGAGGCGTGTCGTTATAGCTGTCGCCGACGTACGTTCCCCTTTTTGCGGCATCGAGCTCAACGAGCATGCCTTTGCGGCGCTCGGCCTGACCCTTCACAGCCTGCTCCGCAACATGCGCATCGCCCGCGGCCTTATCGAGAAAGGCCTGGCTCACCGCGTCCGTCTTGCGCAACGTCATCGCTCTCTTCATCGCATCGGCAGCGACGGAGTATTGCGCCTCCGCCGACGCCGAGTCGGTGTCGGCCTGCCGCAATCTCTGTTCGAGTTGCTCGATGCGCCCGATACGGAAACGCTCTTGCTGCACTGACAGCTCTTCGAGGCTCGTGATGAGGAGTTGCTTCTTGCCTTCCAGCGCACCGATATTCGTTCGCAGTTGGTTGCGCTCTCTCGTCAAGTTCGCGAGATGCGAGGAATCCGCTCTCGGGTTGCGAACGACGAGAATATTTTGATCATGACTGAACATGCTGCCGACATCGGTATCGGCATCCTGCATGCTGACCTCGCCCTCGATGGGCGCCCTGAGTGTTATCACCCGCGCATTGACGACGGCTTCGGCACTTGTCGTTGCAAGGAGCCGTTGAACCGGAAGCCAGCCGAGTGCCAATGCAAGCGCGACCGCCAATAGGGATTTGATGATCGTCGCCGGGCGGATATCGGAAGGCAGGGCGATCGGTCCAGTCCCTTTGGTGGGGCTTTCAGCAGGCTCAGGAGCCGGAACGACACGCGGCTCTGGAGTTTCACTGGGAGCGTCGCCGCGCAAGTTCTTGACCACGGCGTCGAGGTAGGCGAGCTGCACGTCGGTTGTGAACTCGCTTTCGCGCGCCGCTTCCAATACTGCAGCGTCGGCCGGATCGGTCGACGCCGAGGCGCGCAGCCTCGGAGACCTTGTAGTGACAATCATGCTAGACGCCGAATTGGACGACATGGGCCCACGCGCTCGGTTGGAGAGTTCCGGGAGACGCCATGGTACGTGCAATGAATGACGTAATGCTGAGGATTTGATTTAATTAGTTCTTACGACTGACCGGATCAGAGACGTCCGATAAGCACCATGCCCTGCGAGCCCGGTGCCGTTACAGGAATGACTGGGCCAAATCGTCGGCGGGAAGCAGGCATAAGCCGGAGAGTCTAAGGCCATTTCGGCCACCAACATCCTTCTGATCCAAGCCTTTACATCATTTGTTGACTATTGATGTACACTTTCATAGTGTGGCGTAACCCGATCCGTCGGGTCTTCTTAGCGTGCGCTTCCGGGGGAGGTTCGCAGAGAAGGAGGCAAGCCCGCCATTGAGCGCTAAAGCGCTAAGCCAGCCAGCCCGTAACAATCTGGAATCACGGGGAAGATTGGCAATGGCTGTGCATAGCTTTCAAATTTCGAATTCGAGACCGATACGCATCGGCGCCGGGGGGCAGACCCAACCGGGGGGAACGTTCGGTAAGGCCGCACTTGCGCTGACGGTTTCGGCCGCCGCGCTTGTGCTGGCCGTACCGGCATTTGCGCAAGAGACGCAGCTGCCGGGTATCAACGTGCAGGGCGCTCAAGCGAAGAAGAGCAGCGCACCGAAAGCCAAGGCGAAGCCGAAACCCGTTCAGCCCGCTCAATCGGAGCCTGTTGCGCCTCCGCCGGAGAGCGAGGGCCAAGGCGTTGCGAAGTCAGACGTTCCCTATACCACGCCGGCCGGAATCAGCGTCGTGACGTCAAGCGACCTGAGCACATACGGCGGAACGAATCTCGACGATGCGCTCCGGTCTCAGCCGGGTACATTCACGCGCACGAGCCCGCAGAATGCCGGATTGGCGGTCAACATTCGCGGCTTCGAAGGATCGGGCCGCGTGAACACGCTGATCGATGGCGTACCACAGAACTTCAGTTTCACCGGCCATGAGGCGCAAGGATTCACATACATCGATCCCGGCCTTGTTGCGGGCATCGACATAGCCCGCGGCGCTGTTACGACAGCTGGCGGTGCCGGCGCGCTTGCGGGTGTCGCAAACCTACGCACTCTTGATGTCGAAGACATCCTGCGGCCGGGCCAGAATGTTGGCGGCTTCGTCACCTCGACCTGGGGAAGCAATAACGTTGGATTTTCCGAAACGGCAGCGGCCGCGGTTCAGACACGCGGTATCGGCATCGCTGGCGCAATCAGCCATCGTGACCCAGGTAGTTACGAAAATGCCGATGGCGTAGAAATCCCAAGAACGTTCCAGGACCTTACCTCAGGCCTGTTCAAGGTGAACCTGCGGCCGACGGAAGAGCAGAGCTTGCGCTTCGGCGGCGTGATCTACGACAACGATTTCTTTGCCAACTCCTACTTCCAAAACGTTCGCTCGCAGACCTACACGGCCAAGTATGCCTACAAGCCGATCGACAACGACCTGATCGATTTCAGGCTCAACGGTTACTACAACGACGTCACGATGAGGTACGGAACGGACTCGACGCCGACGACTGGATCGCCGGTGCCTCAGGGAAGCGCTTGGGGTCGAGTAATCGATGACAAAGGCCTAGGCTTCGACGTCTCGAATATTTCTCGCTTCTATCTCGGAGGTATCCGGGTGAAGTCGGAGTACGGTTATGAATTCTTCGGCGACGACGTCAATGCCTACAATCGCTTCCAGCCTAGCGCTGGGGGCGGCGTCAACCCGTCCGGTTACATGTCGAAGAGCGCTGTGTTCTCCGAGACCACATTTTCGAAGGGTATATTCGATCTTATCGTCGGTCTGAAGTACGATATGTATGACATCAACGCCAGTGGCAACGCCACGGGGGTCGTATTGCCTCCCGGCGTCGAGCCAGGCCCCTTCAAGGTTGATAAGTCGGGCGGCGCGTTTGATCCCAAGGTGACTCTCGCAGCCAAAGTTACCGATTGGCTGCAGCCATACATCACATATTCGGAATCTCAACGGTCTGGGACCCCTAGAGAGCTGTTCGTCGGCGGAAACCACCCTGGGAGTGCAAATGTCAGCTTCCTGCCAAATCCGTTTCTCGATCCGGAAAGTCAGCGCGGCATTGAGGTTGGCGCCAACATCATGCGTGACGGCATCTTCACCCCTGCCGATTCCTTCCGCCTGAAGGCAGACTATTATCACATGGATGTCGAAGACTATATCGCGGCATGCTCCCTCGGCCGAGCTATGTATTTCTGTAACGTGCCTGGTAATTCGACGGTGCAGGGCGTGGAACTACAGGGAATGTACGACGCAGGCTATCTGTTCGCGGGCCTGAGCTATACTTACACCAATACCGATCTGCCGTCGCAAACGGACGGCCTCGGCGCACATAGCTATCTTCCGGAACATACAGTTGTGGCTTCGGGTGGTGTCCGGCTGCTCGACCGCAAGCTGACACTCGGCGGCCGCGTTTCCCACTTCTCTGAAAGTGACGTGGGTGCGGTGAACGTTGGCGGCTTCTACGCCAGCCAGTATATGCCAGCGTACACGCTCCTAGATTTCTTCTCGAGCTACAAAGTCACCGAAAACTTGGAGGTTGGGTTCAACATCAACAACCTCTTGAACGAAGAATATACCGGAGCGCTGACCACGGCGTTCTTCGACGGCCCGAATTGCTACGGCTCGAATCTTCCGGGCTGCAACGCCACCGGAATGGGCCGGACCTACTTCCTGACAGCCAAGGCGCAATTCTAATCGCCTCGCGAAAGCGGGACGCATCGAGAAAGTTCGGCATCGGCGGGAGGCATCTTCCGCCGATGAGTTTCGAGGCAACGGGTACCAGGGAGACCAGCGAAAATTGACGTTCCTTGAACGGCAGGATCACCGGTCGCGCGAAATGCGCTCGTCAGATTCCCGATCTCACGCCTTCGAAGCGCGGCGGCCGCAAGGCAACGTCGTCCCCTTTGCATTTGATAAAACCGTCAGCAACGACCGGAGAGCGCCCAATCGAGGGATCTCTGGAGCGGCAGCAGCAGCGCCGCCACAAATCCCAGCGAAACCGGAATCCCGGAAACTGCTCGTCGCCACGATCGCAATTTCCGCGGCAATTCATGCGGCTGCGATCGCGTCGATTATGTCGGGCGACGCCGGCGAGCAATTCGGGATGCTCGACAGCAAGACCGAAACCTTCAGCCTCTCGACGACCCAGTCGATCGTCCTTGAATCGATCTCCACCCAGGAAGCGGAAATGGCTTCTGCAGCCGCCGCGGCCTCCCAGGCCGGAAGCGTAGAATCCGCGGAATCCGCGCCGCAGGAAATGGCGGAGGTCAAAGAAACGCCTCTCACCGATCAGCCACCGCCGAAGCCGATCAAAGTCGCCGACGTGACGCCATCGGCCGTCGCACCGACGGAAGACCCTTTGCCGGTCATAAGGGGTGGCGGAGAACCCGACGCGGCAAGCGAGATCAAAGCCGAGGAGTTTTCTGAAAAGCCCGTCGAAGAAATGCCGGATGCCATCGAGACGAAAGACGACGCCCCGGCAAAGGCAAAGCAGGAACAGAAGGTCGAGAAAGAACGCAAGATCGCGCAGGAGCAATCGCATCATCAGACGGCAGGCGGCGCAGTATCGCGTTCGAGCACCTCGAATGCGGCCGTCGACGGCAGGGCTTCTGCAAGCCGCGGCAATGCGTTGAGCTATGCGGCTGGCGTGCGGTCCCGCGTCGAGCGCAACAAGCCGTCGAGCGATGGGCTCCGCGGTACGGTCAGCGTTTCGTTCGGGATTACGATTACGGGCGAATTAAGCTATGTGAGGCTGTCGGAGTCCTCCGGCAGCGCTAAACTCGATCAGGCGGCGATGGATGCTGTTCGGCAGGCTGCGCCGTTCGGCGAACCACCTTCCGGGCTGACGCCAACTCAGCTGAGCTACGTGATCCCGTTTTACTTCCGTTGAGGCCTAGCGGGCTCGATCGATTGGCCAACAAGCCCTAGAGGCGGAAGACCGCACATTGCACAAATGCGGTCCGCGCTGAAAACCAATTTGAAACCAGAATACCAGGAGAGCACCCGAGTCCACTCGAGTGCTCCCGGTAATGATCGTTGAAGCCGGGCCGTCAGACGAGGGCTTCTTCCTTCGCCAGCATAGCCGCTTCTTCCTTCACCGGCATAGCCAGTGGGCGTTCTATCTGCGTGTCGCAAACGCGGGCCACGACGCCAGGCCCCAGAGCCTGAAGCGTTATCACTCGGCCGTTCCTAAAGCGGATAGCGTCACGGTGAAATGGCCCGTCCACCTGCGTGAACGTAGCGCTCTCACGGTCCGATACATCCGCATGCTCTTGAATGAACGACGAAATGCCGGAAAGCTGAAGCTCCATATCGCACGCCATGCAAATAGCGACCGACTGATCACCACGGGCTACGAAACCCACGGTTCCGCTCGGAAACTTATTGCTGATGTACTCCTCGCCCCGTCGCGCCGGCCTGCTCTGAAACATTTCTAGAGAATAGTCGCACATGTCTGACCTCATCAGTTTGGTGCCACTAGTCTGGAGAACCCGGGAGCCGACTGCGAAGTTCCTACAACGCACCCGCAATGTTGAACGAAAACAGTCACGGCAAGACAGACCATCGCTTGAACCAGTTCTCCGCCTGGATCCAGGCATCTTTGGCTGCTTCTGCATGGTAGCTAGGACGGTAATCGGCGTGGAAACCATGAGGCGCGCCGGGATAAATTTTGAATTCCGCTGTTTTTCCCGCAGCTGCTAAGGCGGCCTTCATCATATCGACCTGTGCCGGCGGGATGCCTTGATCGTCGCCGCCGTAAAGACCGAGCACGGGAGCCTTCATGGCGGCTGCAAGCTCGATAGGACTCTTCGGCCAGACCTTTCTTTGCGCTTCCGGATCGACGAGCGAGCCGTAGAACGCTACGCCCGCTTTGACATCGGGATTGGCCGCGCAATAGACCCATACGGTCCGGCCGCCGCGGCAAAAGCCCAAAATGCCGAGCTTCGATGCGTCGCCGCCCTGGCTCTTGCCCCAGCGGACGGTCGCATCGAGGTCCGCGATGAGCTCGGAATCGGCTTTTGAGTTCACGAGCGGCATCAGCTCCTTGATGTCGCTGATCTTCGTAAGGTCGCCAAGCTTGAAATAATAGTCCGGAGCAATTGCAAAAGCGCCGAGCTTTGCCAGACGCCGTGTCACGTCCTTGATGTAGGCGTGAAGACCGAAGACTTCCATACAGACTAGAATGATTGGCGGATTGCGCACGCCCGTCGGCCTTGCGTAATAGGCCGGCATGGCACCTTCGGAAGTTTCCACATTCGCGGTGCCGGTATCGAGACCTTCGGCGCTCGTCGTGATTGGGTTCGCGCGAACGGGCCCGGCTGCGAGCGTGTAGCCCGCGGCAGCCGCCGCGGATGCCGTCATGAAGCGGCGCCTCGAGAGATACGCACGCCGGATAAGCCCAAGAAGGTCGGACGCGACGTGTTGATGAGCAGTCATTTCCAGATCCCTTTCGACGCCACCTAATCTACATCGATCGCAGCCGTTCGGCTCCTCACGATATGTTGGATGGCTGCGCGGCAGAATGACGGCGGAAGCACGTTGGAGGCCTCTGCGATTTATTTCCCGTTCGCAACGCTTTTTCGGTCATCCGGTGAGGGGTTGATAACCACCGTCGATGTCCGGCCGGCAACGAGACGCAGCCCGTCCGGAACATCGTCCAACGCGATGCGCACAGGAATGCGTTGAGCAAGGCGCACCCAGCTGAAGGTTGGATTGACGTCGGCGAGCAAGTTGCTGCCATTGCTTCTGTCGCGATCTTCAATGCCGCCGGCAATGCTCTCGACATGACCGATGATCGGCCGGTCTTCGCCCATCATGCGAACCGTCGCTTTGTCGCCGACGTGGATCAACGGCAGCTTCGTTTCCTCGAAATAGCCGTCGACATGAAACGAATCCTGATCGATGAGCGCCGCGACGCCCTTTCCTGCCGTCACGTAGTTTCCGGGCTTTAAATCGAAGTTCGTAATCGGACCATTGACCCAAGCGCGAACCTCCGACCGTGCGAGATTGAGCTTCGCCACGTCGCGATCCGCCTCCGCCTGATGTAAATCCGCCTGGGCTTTCGCTTCTGTCGCCGTCACCTGTTCGACCTTCTGCTGGCTAACCGCAACGCTGCTCATGGTCTGGTAGCGGACCAGATCCTTCTGGGCAGCCTCTAGTGTCGCCTTCTGCCCCTCGACGTTGGCTTCCGCCTGTCGCAGTGCCAGCAGAAACCGGTCGCGGTCGATGCGGAAGAGAACATCCCCTTTGTGAACGACCTGATTATCCCGTACGAGAACGTCGGTGACGAGACCGGATACGTCAGGCGCAATTGCGATGATATCCGCGCGCACGCGGCCATCGCGCGTCCAGGGCTCGATCTCGTAATGGACCCAGAGCCGCCACGCGGCAAAGATCGCAAATGCGATCGCAACAATAGTCACGGTAAAACGGCCGAGCTTGGATAAGAGGGAATTCATCAGTAAACCTTCAAAAAAATAACGCTCGCGCCAAGCAAGCAGACGTAAATGCAAAGATTGAACAACGACGGGTGCCAAACGAAACGGTAGATGCCGAGGTATCGCAATCCGCGCGCGGTCATGCTCATCGCAACGTAGGCAATGATTGCGCATGCGAGAATGGACGGCACGAAGATGCCGAAGATGTTGAGTTCCGCGTTCATTCGGCGGCCTCAAGTATTTGCGGGGCGTGTGGGAGAGCCAGCGGCGCCGGTTGCCCCGGGAAGAGGCTCCGCCTCAATCCGATAAGCCCAAGCAGGGCCTTGCGGGCGGAAGCATCGCGCTGGTCGCGCACGGCATCGATAGCGCGATCGATACCGTCGAGAAGTGCGGCCGGCACCTGTGCAGAAGGGCCACCGGTATAATGCCGCTTCAACATCATGAGAACAGCATCGACGCGGCGTCTTGAATACGTCGTGAGCTCGAGACGTGCGCGCCGAAGGTCGATGATATTGAACCCCTGCCGCAGTTCTCCGATCGCATCGGGAATTCTGCGGCCGGCAGCTTTCGCGCGTGGAGCGAGGAGGATCAGCCGGTCGAGCATGACGCCCGTCAAGCGCGCGTCCTGCGATGCATCCTCAGTATTCGCAATTTCGGAGAGCGTTTTTCTATTCGCATTGGCAAGCCGGCGAATGCTCCATTCCGCGCCAACCGTGCGCAGCAGGGAAGCCATGACGGCGGCAAGCCCCACCCCGCAGATCGTCGCGATGCTTGCGTTCAGGAAGCCGGCAGTATCCACACTGAAGTGTGCCTGGATGCCGACGGTAGCGATGCCATTAACACCCAAAGACAGGCCGATCAGAAAAGTCTCTGGCTTAGACATGAGCAGACCGATCGTCAGGAGCGGCGGCGCAAGCACCAGCACCAGAGTTTCGAAGTTGTGGACATGCGGAAGAACACCAAAGACGTAAAGTCCTGCCATTGCCGAAGCGACCACGGCCCATTTGGCGAAGGCGATGATAGAGGGCACCGGATTGTCTTGAGCCGCGAACAGGCTTCCGGCGACCGCGGCCATCATCGCCGCCACGCCGCCTTCCGGCCAGGCAAGAAAAATCCAGAAGGTGCAGCAGACGGCGATCGTCGCAAAGCTGACCATGGCTGACACGAACGCCTGACCGCGATCGTTGTGGCGCGCGGGATTGGCAACGCCGCCAGTCTTATAGGCGAAGCCGGTCGAGCGAGGCGCAGTGTTTGCGGCCATAGCGGCCATCACGTGGAGACAATCGCTGCGGATTGCCGTGAGATCGCGCAGCCGCATCAGCAGGGTGAGTTCGAGCAGATCGCGCCACGTCCGTTGAACGCTGGGCGACTCGATGCGCTCGTCGATATCTTTGCGCAAGCGATCGAGCTCGTGTGAATCGGTCGACCGCTCCGGCGTGAGCCAGCGATCCACGCGTTCCACAAAAGCCTGCACGTGACCTGACGGGCCGCCAAGCGCAGCAAGCTCGCGGAGCCCGTCCGAAAGCGACGACAAAACAGGAAGCAGCATGAGCATTCGCGGCTGGGTTTCGCGAATGAGACGCGGCAGCTCCGGATGGCCACCCGCATCATAGACAAGGTGGCTCGCGAGATTTTCGATCTCACCCGTATCGGCGGCAAGACGAAGACGGTGCGCGTCAGCCCCAGGCCCCGCCTTGGCTCCAAGCGAGTCACGTGCACTCGCATCGGCATTCTTCAGCCACGCCGTGAGCCGTTGCGTGACCGCCGTAACGACGGGGCGCGGAAATACGACGCTCGAGACCACGGCTGCGCACACGATGCCGAGGATGATCTCCTCCGTCCGCGCAAGCGCGACGTCGAATATCGTGTCAGGTACGTTGACGGTCGGAAAGCCGATCAGCGCCGCGGTATAGCCCGCCAGCATGAACACGTAGCTCCTCGGGCTCCGATCGAGCAGGGATATATAGAGACAGAGGGCTGCCCAGCTTGCCATGGCGAGCACGAGCAGCACCGGCGCATTTGCGAGATTGGGCACCATGACGACGGCGGCGACCGCGCCGATCAGCGTTCCCATCACGCGAAAGATGGCCTTCGATCGCGTCGCACCCGACAGCGGGTTGGACGCAATATAGACGGTTGCCACCGCCCAGTAAGGATTGGGCAGCGATATCCAAAGGCTGACGAACAGCGCCAGCGAAGCAGCCGCGAACGTCTTTACGGAGAACAACCACTGTTGTGTCGTGGGCAGGCCCATCGCACGTCCCGAAATCGGGGAGCAGGTCTCGTACCCGCGATTGAAACTTGATTGTCGCCCCGCAGGGGTATAAATGAACTTGCGGTCACTTTTGTCAATGTGGTGCGGTTGCCTTGAGCTTGCGTAAAATGCATGGGTCATAATCGCAAACGGAAGACCTCGACAGGAAAAGTCCGTCCGGGCTGAAATGAGGGCATATGCAAAAGAGCGCGCAGGATCTCCGCCAAGCGAGCCGCCGTCCCGCAGCGGTTCGGCGGCGTGGCGCCAGCACAGAGAAAACGGCTCAGACGCGGCAAACGATCGTTGATGCGGCGTTAGCTGAATTTCTCGAGAAAGGCTTTGCTGACGCGACGATTGAAAGCGTTTCGAAGCGTGCGGGCGTCGCAAAGGGGCTGATCTACCGCTATTTCGAAGCCAAGGAAGCTCTCTTTTCCGCAGTGGTGCAGCAGGAGATTGTCCACGCGCATATCGATGTGGATGAGTCGAAAAGAAGTCCTGGGGAGAGCGTGGAAGCCTTTCTGCGTCGAACTCTCCTCGCATCCATTCGCAACATCGATAAGAAAAGCCGCGCGGACATCGCACGCGTCGTCATCGCCGAAGGCGCGCGGTTTCCGGCGCTTGTCGAGATCTATCGCCGGGACGTCATCGATCCGCTCACCGAGAAAATCAAACGCCTTGCAGTCTCGGCCAAAAAGTCAGGAGAGCCGGTGAACGGCCGAGTTCTCAAAAATCCGCATCTTCTTCTGGCACCGATTTGGGCCGGCATCGTGATCAACAAATTTCTGGATAAGGCAAACCCTGTCGATATCGGCGAGATGTTTGAAGTGCAACTCGACATGATCTTTTCCGGCGAACGTAATAAGTAGCCTTAGCGCCTTCCTTCGCTGGGATCGTTAGCGCCCACGCTATTTGGCGCATGGTTGCGCCATCCGCTCCACGCGAGACAGGAGTTTTTTCGGCTTATGGTTGGCAACGTGATCGCATTGCCGGTAAGGAGAACGCAACTGCGGCAGCGTTCGGTTGGAGGCACTTCGCTTGGAACTAGGCATCGATAGCTTTGCCGCGACTATGTCCGGCACTCTCGCCGCTCAGCCGTCGCCTGCAGACCGGATAGCAAATCTCATCGAGGAAATCGAAACGGCCGACAGCTGCGGCCTCGACGTCTTCGGCATCGGCGAGCACCACCGTCCCGAGTTTCTCGACTCCGCACCCGCCGTCATTCTCGCAGCCGCAGCGGCGCGGACCAAGTCGATCCGGCTGACCAGCGCAGTCACCGTCTTAAGCGCGGCCGATCCCGTGCGCGTCTTTCAGGAGTTCGCAACTCTCGACCTGATTTCGAAAGGCCGTGCCGAGATCGTCGTCGGTCGCGGTTCGTTCGGCGAGGCCTATCCATTATTCGGATTGCGCTTCGAGGACTACGACGCGCTGTTCGCCGAAAAACTAGAGCTGCTGCTCGAAATTCGCGCGAAAGAGAAAGTCCACTGGTCGGGGAAATTTCGACCCGGGCTTTCCGGACAAGGTATCTATCCACGGCCGTATCAGGAGGAGATTCCCATTTGGTTGGGTGTGGGCGGCACAAGGCAATCGTTCGCACGCGCCGGTCTCCTGGGACTGCCTTTGATGGTTGCAATCATCGGCGGTGAATTCCGGCGCTTTCGCCCGCTCATCGATTTGTATCGCGAGGCGTGGCGCCGTGCCGGGCACCCGCCGGAACACCAAAGAGTCGGCGTGCACGCACTCGGCTTCGTCGCAGAGACTTCGGCCGAAGCAAGGGACACTTTTTTCCCGGGATGGTCTCACATGTTCACCGAGATCGGACGCGAACGGGGATGGCCTCCTGTTACGCGCGCCCAGTTCGATGCCCAGTGCGGCCCTGGCGGCGCGTTTCTGATTGGCGATCCGGAAACGGTAGCCTGGAAATTACGCGAAGCGAGCGACGATCTCGGCGGTGTTTCGCGTTTCACGTTTCAAATGAGTTCCGCAGCAACGGAACATCAGGCGATGTTGAAATCGATAGAGCTACTGGGAACGAAGGTTGCGCCCCTGGTCCGCGAAAGCGTCAAGGTTCGTCGCTGAAGATTTCCTGCAGCGAATTCGGGATCCACGATTTGCTCTTTGGCGGTGGAGTCTTTGCCTGAGGCGGCACCTCCTCCTGCGGCGGAGGACCACCTAGAAAAAAGAGAAGCGGCGGGAAAGCCGGCTCCTGTTGCTCGACAACAACCGTTTCGACAACCGCTGGCGGCATGCGATTGCCCCGGGGGACGCGGCGCGAATAAGCAAGAACGCGCTTGCCCCTTTCAACAGGACGCTTCGCCTGTACGAGTGGCGCGGCTACCGGCATATCGCTTTGAGCAGCTAAGCTTTCTATCCCTTCCGGAAGGCTCGCCGCGATGACCTCTGTCCTGAACGACTCTTGTGGGTTCGTCGGCAAATCAGCGATCGCGTAATCCTGGCTATTGAACGGCAAACTCCAACGCCGTTCGTCCATCACGAGCAACGGCAATTGACTTACAGTCGCTTGCGGTACCTCCGGTGAAGAGGCCGGCTTTGCTGGATCCTCGGCAAGGGGCGTCGAAGCCGCAATCTTCAATTCCGCGACGTCGTCGACGTTTTCCGAACGAAGCGAGCCAGGCTGCGACGCAAGCACCAGTCGCAGGCCGTCGCCAAAACTCAGGCGATCTACCAAGCTAAAAGGCGGCGCTGTTTTTAAGTGTTCCGTTCGCGGCAGGCCAATGGGCGAGATTAGGATTGCGAGCGGTAGGAAGAGCAGAACCAATCCGACCCGCGCACTGATCTCCATTTCGCTCGGCGTGGGACGGCGAATTGAAAGGCTCGAGAAAGATTGACTGACGCGATCGATCCACGCTTGCGACCTTTCCGCGAAGGTCTCGGCAAATTCGGCCGCAGCCGCACTGGAAAAGACACGCGCGCGAGCGCTTTCTTCCTCAGGCGGGAAGTAAGAGAAACGAATAGGAAAGTCGTCGCCCCGTGCGGGTGTGGCTTCGCTCGGCCGCGATGAGCGCGTGAACCGCTGGCTACGAAGACGTCGAACAGCACCGGTGCCATCGTCGTTGTGAGCATCGGCCGCCACGTTGCGAGTCCTTGATTACAGAAAATGCTCTATTCGGGCGTAAATTAGCGAAAAATTTAAAGCGCTCCGGAAAGCAATAAGCCGCGAAACGTAATGCTGCAGGGGATTTGATCGAAAAGGTTGACGGTTTATTTCCAATTGTCAGTAGACAGCGTATAATTAAATTGGTGCCGATTTTTCGCCGCATTTGGTCGCGAACTAAACGATGTTCGTTCCACCGGATTCGTAACCGCACCGTGGGTGGCCAAATGTCCACAGACGCAGGATAATCAGGTCAAATAAGTTGACGGTGAAGGCCGTTTTCTGCAAAAAGCGAATATGCGCGAACGAAGGACGGATGTTCGCGCCGGGCAATTTAACCAAGCCCACAATCTAAGATCGGGTGAACAGCTTTCACCCGTCGTTCGGTAGATTTATTCCAAGCAAATATCGGTGCTGCCGCTTCGCCTATCCGCTGGCGATATGGATCTCCGATGCCATCACAGAAATATCCCTTCCAATAAGAGAGTGGGGGAATCATCCGATTTCTCAAACTGAGCAAACGCATGTGCGCGTCCTCGAAGCCTCGCGCAGCGAACGGAATTACTGGTCCGATCTTTGGCATTACCGCGAGCTGTTCGCCATCCTTGCTTGGCGAGACGTCGCGGTCCGCTACAAGCAGACGATTATCGGCATCGCATGGGCAGTCGTCCGGCCACTGCTGACGATGGTCATCTTCACGGTCATATTCGGCAAGCTCGCGAAGCTTCCAAGCAATGGAGATGTGCCGTATCCGATCTTGGTGTTCGCGGGCATGCTGCCGTGGTTTCTCTTCTCGAGCATCCTCAGCGAAGCGTCGAGCAGTCTCATCAATAACGCGAGCTTGATCGGCAAGGTCTATTTTCCGCGCTTGATCGTACCGGCTTCAGCTGGGGTCGTCGCTCTCGTCGACTTCACGATCAACCTCGCAATTCTCTTCGGCTTGATGGCCTGGCACGGGTATCACCCGAGCTGGCACATTGTGTTTCTTCCGATTTTCATCGCATTCGCGGTTATCGCGAGCCTCGGGCCCGCGCTCTATATCACCGCGCTCAACGTCAAATATCGCGACGTCCGGTATGCCATCCCCTTTGCAATCCAGTTTGGGATTTACATTTCACCGGTCGGCTTTTCGAGCGAGATCATCCCTCCGGAATTTCGGTTCTGGTACAGTTTGAACCCGGTTGTCGGCGTCATAGATGGATTTCGCTGGAGCCTCCTCGGCGATGGAAGCCGGCTTTATATGCCCGGCTTCCTCGCAAGCATCGGCGTCGCAGTCTTCATGATGTGGTACGGCCTCAGATATTTTCGCGGCGCCGAGCGCGCTTTCGCGGATCTCGTGTGAAGCGCGACGAGTCCGAAAAGTGACCGACATCGTCATTCGTGCCGATCGGCTCGGCAAGCGCTACGTCCTCGGACATCGGACAGAGCGCGAGCGCTACACCGCACTGCGCGATGTGCTGGCGCGTTCGACCACGCGACTGTTGCGCACCGCCTTGGACGTCGCGCGTGGCCAGCAACTGGTCGACGGCGACGAAAGGGAAGAGTTCTGGGCGCTGAATGATATCTCTTTCGAATTGAAGCGCGGCGATGTCGTCGGCGTCGTTGGCCGCAACGGTGCCGGGAAATCGACGCTACTTAAAGTCCTGTCGCGCATCACCGAACCGACGCGTGGGCGTGTTGAAATCAGGGGACGCCTCGCGAGCTTGCTCGAAGTCGGAACCGGCTTTCATCCCGAGCTTTCGGGGCGCGAAAACATCTACCTCAATGGCGCAATTCTCGGCATGCGGCGCGCCGAGATCGAACGGAAATTCGACGAAATCGTCGCCTTCGCCGAGGTCGAGAAATTCCTCGACACACCGGTCAAGCGTTACTCGAGCGGAATGTATGTCCGCCTGGCCTTCGCGGTCGCCGCGCACTTGGAGCCGGAAATTCTCGTCGTCGATGAAGTGCTGGCCGTGGGCGACGCAGAATTTCAGAAAAAATGCCTCGGCAAGATGAAGGATGTCGCAGGGCAGGGGCGCACCGTTATTTTCGTGAGCCACAACCTGGCGGCTGTCAAAGCTCTTTGCAACCGAGGCCTTCTCCTCGCAGGTGGTCGCGTTGCGCGCGATGACACGGTCGATGCGGTGATCAGGCAATACGTCAATACGAGTGATGCCGCCTATTCGATTTCCTTCGAAGCGAACGCGTCGCGGCCCGCGATCTCTGCGATCGACGTCGATAGGGAAGCACTCGCGGAACGGGATCTCATCGTAGATATCCACTTTGCGTCGCCGAAGGCTCTGCACACGGCTGTCGGTGGCATCGTCCTGCGAGCCGACACGGGCGATGCCGTCTGGGGATCGAATAGCCGCTTTCATCCGAGCCGGAATCCGGTCAGGGGCGTTGCGCGCGGCGTTCTCAGATGCGAAGCGCGCCGATTGCCGATCCGCCCCGGCCGGTATTCGCTATCGGCGTGGTTAGGTGATTGGCATGAAGATTATGACGCCAGGATTGACGTTCTGAATTTCACCGTCGGTGCGGATGACGCGCATAGCCTGCTTCCGCCGGCTTCGGCTGTGGGCCATCTCGATTGGCCCGCGGAATGGGGCGCGGCCGTCGAGATCGGAGATGCCGCAATCGCATGAGCCGTGCGACGCCGCGACCTCGCAGCAAAGGCGCAGGAGAATTCAGATGCTTCGGAGGAACCAACGCCGGTTGGAACACACATGAGCGAAATTCCCTACCACTTTCACCGCAATGTTCACTCGCTTGCGGGCGCGAGGCACGCGCTGGCCTATCTTCTATCGGGCGGCACATATGCGAGTCTCCTCGACGTCGGCGCCGGTATTGGAACTTGGCTCAGGGCCGCTCGCGAGATGGGCATCCGCGATGTGCTGGGCGTTGACGGCGTCGCTGCCGATCCGGCTGATCTCCATGTCGAAGCCAGCCGCATCAAAACCTTCGATCTGCGCCAGCCGCTGTCTCTCGGAAGGTGCTTCGATGTCGTGCTTTGTCTCGAGGTTGCTGAACACCTTCACGAGCAATGGGCGAGCGCGATCGTGGAGACGCTATGCACGCACGGCGATTACATATTCTTTTCGGCCGCGGCGCCCGGTCAACACGGCGAGCATCATGTAAATTGCCAATGGCCGACATACTGGCAAGCCTTGTTCAACGCGCGTGGTTACGCGTGCCACGACGATATGCGCCCGATCATCTGGAACGACACTATGATCGAACCTTGGTACCGGCAGAACATTTTCTCGGCGCGTCGTGACCCCGAAAGAGCAGGAAAGGAACCCCGCATCCAACACCTCATTCATCCCGAGATGACGCCTCACATGGATTTCCCGGATTCGCCCATCGCGCGGCGGCATTCTGATCTCTCGCAAGGAAAATATCATCCGGCCCATTACCTGCGTCTTCTCAATCGCTCGGTAGGCCAACGATATGGCGTGTGCCTGCCGGTTCGCTGATATGGACGGAATCTCAGTCATCATCTGCGCACACAATAGCGCTGAGCGCATCCGGCCGACGATCGATGCGCTCGCCCGCTGCCGGGCGAATTTCCCAGTCGAAATCATTGTCGTCGATAACAATTCGACCGACGGAACCGCAGGACGCGCCAGAGAAGCATGGGATGCATGCGGCAATGATCGTTTTGCGTTCTCGATCGTCGAAGAGCCGCAAGCCGGTCTCGCCTATGCGCGCCGCGCTGGAGTGCGAGCCGCATCGTTCGGCATCGTCGTCTTCTGCGATGATGATAACTGGCTTGCCGAAGACTATTTGATGCATGCCAAGCGCATCATGCGCGATCCCAAAGTGGGTGCCGCTGGCGGCTGCTCGACGCCGGCAAATCCGGAAAACTTGCCGCCCTGGTTTTACACATTCTCGTGGGGCTTCGCCGTCGGTGTCCCGCTATCGCGAATTGCGCAACTGCCGGACGAGCCGGCAGCGGCGAGGAGCGTCGATGCACTTTGGGGTGCGGGCCTCGTGACCCGGCGAGACATCATCAAATATCTGTACACATTGCCGGGCTTTCCCGCGCTCAGTGGTCGAAAGGGAGCAGAACTCCTCTCGGGCGAAGATCTCGAAATATCAGCCTGTCTGTTGAGCGCAGGATACAGATTGCTTTTCAGCGAAAGCCTGCGGTTCAAGCACGATATCGCGCCGAAGCGGCTGCAGACGGCTTACGCAAAGCGCCTCTTTGCCAATTTTGAACGAGGCTTTGTGGTGCACGGACAATATACGAAAATGATCGGAGCGTTCGAAACTCCGTTGCGAGCCGCGAGCGTTGGCTGCGCCCGCATCATCAAGCACATGCTCCTCGGCCGGCTGACCCGTGAATCTCTGCTCTCGTTGCTCGCGGCGCTTCGCCTGCCGGCCTTGATGACGAGCGATCAACGGCGAATATACGAGACGGTGCGGAGCCTGCGTATGCTCCGCTCGCAGAACGTCTCGACGGAGGTGTTGCAGAACGTCGGATCGGAAAGTCCGGCCTAGCGCTTCATGAATCTGATTGACGTGGAGCAGCGGCCGTTGCGAGCTGAACGTCCGGTCTGCATCCACTTGGCTGGAGCCTCGAGCATTACGGGCGGCGGCGGCTCCAACACATTCGTGCGCGCCTTGGCAAGGCGCCAGACCGGTCTTGGTTGGCGGCCGGTCGTCATCCTCAATAAAAATCCGGAAGACGTTGATCGCGCCATAGCGGCTTCGGCACATGGCGATTTTGAGGTTCGCGTGTTGCCGCCGGTGCTCGGGACGAACAGAAGGGCCTATTACGCCCGCCGTCCGGATGCGGCCCCCGGCGTTCGTGAACTTTTCGAGGAGCTGAAGCCGGCCGTCGCGCACTTTCACACGCTCGGTCTGACCGCGGGACTGCTGCACCTCGAAGCCGCGAAGGCTGCCGGCGCGCGGACAATCGTCACCTATCACACGGGCGGCATTTCATGTCCGCAAACCGGACTGCTCGAAAATGGCGTATCGCCATGCGACGGCCGTCTCGAAGTCACCCGCTGCACCCGTTGCCGGCTCGCCAATCGCAGAATGCCGGTGGGATTGGCTGAGCTGCTCGCGCGAGTCGAAGTAGCGGATGGCAGCCAAAGCCGCGAGGGTCTTATCGGCCGCATTTTCTCATCGCGTTCGATGACCAGGACCTTCATCAAGTCGTTTCAAGCGGCAATCGAACTGATCGACGTATTTCACATCCAATCCCGATGGATCGCCGACGTTCTTCGCGGCAATGGAGTGCCTGCCGAGAAGATCGCGTTCGTCGAGATGGGCATTTCGCAAAATCCCGTAGCCTTCGATGCCGGCTCGCCTGAGGAATTCAACGAGGCCCGGCCGCTGCGGCTAGTGTTTGCGGGCCGCTGTAGCGACATCAAAGGCATCGAAACGATCCTCGGCGCGCTGAAGAGAATTGACCCGCGCGCTCCGCTGACTATTTCGCTGTTGGGCTCGGGCTGGAATTCCGATTACGGAGCGCGGCTCCTGCGGCCATTCGCTGGCGACAAGCGGCTGCTCCCGCCACGGGTCGTCGATGCCGAAGCAATACTCCACGAACTCGTCGCGTTCGATGCGTGCCTGGTACCGTCGGTATGGCTCGAGACAGGACCCCTCGCAGTGTACGAGGCCATGGCCGCCGGACTTCCGGTCATCGGCAGCCGTCTCGGCGGCATAGCGGAACGCATTCGGGACAATGTTGACGGGCTGCTGTTCTCGCCAGGAGACGCGAAGGATTTGGCAGCCCTGATCAAACGCCTGCTCGCTTCTCCCCGCGAACTCCAGAGGCTCCGGCGCAATATTCGTCCGCAACGCACCTTTGATCATATGGCGCGTGAACTGGACGCGATTTATCGGTGCAAGACCGCGCATGGTACGGCGACGGATGAATTGGACGAAGGAACGTCACGAGCGGCGGCGGGTTTTCACGGCAAGTCTGAGGTTCAATCGGAGACCGAACGATGTCGCGTGTCGTCGGGATCGACCATATAGCGGTCCGCGTGAGCGATTTTCCGAAATCGAAGGCCTTCTACGGAGGTCTTTTCGATTTTCTGGGTTTCGAGGTGTTGGACGAGTACGAGGACTCGATCGGTTGGACCAACGGTAAGACCAGGTATTGGATTAGTCTGGCAGATGCGGACGGAAGCACAAACACCGCACCGGCGATGTCGGTCTTCACCATTATGCATTCCAGCTGCGCAACCGAAAGGACGTTGATGATCTGCAAGACTATTTGAAAAAGCACAGCATAGAGATCGTAGATCCAGCCGGTGAATATTATGACGATTACTATGCAGTTTTCTTTCTGGATCCTGACGGCATCAAGCTCGAGGGTATGAAATACGGCGAAAAGCACGAAAAAGCCGAAGCGAAACATCAGAGTAAGGGCCACGCAAAGGCGTGAAGCCGCTATTCCATTCGCTATGGCAGCTGGCCAGGGAACCATACCGGATGGTATAGCGTTTGGCGGTTTGGTCCCGGTGATCTGCGCGGCTGCGCGGGCGAAAAATCCAGAGAGTGCGTTTGGAACATCCTGCGGCCGACACGGCGCCCCCAAGCGAAAATGTCGCCTCTCCCTCGCAGTTTGGAGAAGAGGCGCTTTCAAACAGCCGTGATGCGCTTGCTTCCCGCCTGTTCGAGACACGGCGGTATTCTCTGGTTTTGGCAGAGCCGCTCTCAGCCGAAGACATGGTCGTGCAAGCCTCCGATGATGCCAGTCCTACTAAGTGGCACCTCGCGCACGTAACCTGGTTCTTCGAAAACTTCGTTCTAAGGCCGCATCTTGCTGGCTATCGGGTTTTCGACGAGGCCTTCAACTACTGCTTCAACTCCTATTACGAAAGCCTGGGGCCGCGGCATCCGCGCCCGAAGCGAGGTCTGTTGACGCGGCCGGCGTCGGAGCGCGTTTTCGCCTACCGGACCTACGTCGACGAGGCCCTTCGGCGGCTCCTTTCGAGCGACGAGAGTAAAAATGGCGAAATTGAACGGCTGATTGAAATCGGAATTAATCACGAACAGCAGCATCAAGAGTTGTTGTTGACGGATATCCTCGCACTCTTTGCGGCAAATCCGTTGCGCCCCGCCTATCATGCAAAGCCGTTCGCCATCAATCTAACAGAGCCTGAGCCGCTGACGTGGACGGAATATCCGGGCGGCATTGTTGGAATAGGCCATACGGTCGAAGGCTATTGTTGGGACAACGAGCGGCCAGCGCATGATGCTCTCGTTCAGCCGTTCAAGCTTGCGAATAGGCTCGCCACGAACGCGGAATGGCTCGCCTTCATGGAGGATGGTGGTTACAGCACGCCGGCGCTCTGGCTCGCGGACGGCTGGTCGACCGTCAATCGCGAGGGCTGGGAATCTCCGCTGTATTGGGAGAAGTCAGACGGCGGCTGGTCGCAGATGTCGCTTCAAGGCCTGCTTCCCGTCGCCCCTGCCGAACCGGTTGCGCATATCTCCTACTATGAAGCCGATGCGTTCGCCCGATGGGCGGGAAAGCGTTTGCCGACCGAATTCGAATGGGAAGTGTCGGCGCTCTCTCATGGCGCCGAAGCGGAGGAATCGTCAGGCGTGCTGCGGCCGCAGCGATGCGAAACGACCGCTCCCAAAAGTCCGAAACAGCTTTTTGGGCAGGTCTGGCAGTGGACTGCGAGCGCATATCTTCCCTATCCGGGCTACCGCCCGCCCGCTGGCGCAATCGGCGAATACAACGGGAAATTCATGGTCGGGCAACACGTGCTGCGCGGCTCCTCGTGCGTCACGCCCTCCGGACATTCCCGCGCGACTTACCGGAATTTCTTTTATCCCCACCAGCGCTGGCAGTTCCTCGGCTTGCGCCTCGCGGCGGAGGCCGAGTAATGCGTCACGTTCCAACGCTCGAAAGATTACCGGCAAGCGTAACGGCAGTGGCCGGCGATTTTTCGCTGAGCGTCATTGAAGGATTGTCGCGCGCAAAAAAAATACTGCCGTGCCGCTTCTTCTACGACGCGCGCGGTAGCTGCTTGTTTGAGGAAATCACGCAGCTTCCGGAGTATTACCCGACGCGAACCGAGATCGGAATCCTCAATGCACGTGCTGCGGAGATCGTGAAGGGCTTTTCAAGCGGCGATGTTCTCGTGGAATTCGGATCGGGCTCAAGCCGGAAGACGGAAATCCTGCTCGACCGTATCGCCGATCGTGTTGTCTACGTTCCCATAGACGTTTCTGAGGCGGCGTTGGCTGAGGCAGTTTTCCGCCTGGAAGAGAGATATCCCGCACTCGAGATCAGGCCGCTCGTCGCGGACTTCTCAAGTCTGACGAAACTTCCGCATGAATTTTCTGGCTCTCGCAGAACGGGCTTTTTCCCGGGCTCGACAATCGGCAACCTTGCGCCGGGTGACGCTGCCGCTTTGCTTGCAAAGTTCAGAAAAGTCTTGGGAGAACGCGGCCGGTTAATCATCGGCGTTGATCTAAAAAAAGACGCGCGCGTTCTCGTTCGAGCCTATAATGATGCGGCCGGTATCACCGCCGCCTTCAATCTGAATCTTCTGGTTCGCATCAATCGCGAACTCGCCGGCACGTTTGATTTGACCGCCTTTCATCATAGGGCGATCTACAATCCCCGCTCCGGCCGTATCGAAATGCACCTCGTCAGCGATCGCGCGCAGGATGTCATGGTGTGCGGGCGGCGCTTTCATTTCGCCAATGGCGAAAGCATCCACACCGAAAACTCCTATAAGTACACGGTATCGGAGTTTCGTGCGCTCGCCGAAAAGGCCAGCTGGAAAACCAGTCGTGTGCTGACCGATGCCAACGAGCAATTCAGCGTTCACGAGCTGATCTAAGGTCAATACAAGGCGTGCGGAGAAATCATCTTCGCACGCCGTTGCTGTCGCGCAGCGGCCGGTTGAATGTTGTGGCGAACGCTTATCCACAACGGCCTTTGTCCAAAGTCGGAACTGGCGCAGGCATGCTGCCGTTTTTCTCAGGAACGGGAGGACGGACGAAATGAACGCAAACCTTTTGCCGCTTGAAATCATCCTCGCACTACAGACGATTACCGCTGCGGTCATTTGCTGGATTTTTGTCTTTGGACAGAACGACTAATGATGTCCGGAGTTTCAACATCGGTGTCGCGCGCCAGTTCGATGTCGTACAGTCGGTTAAGACGCTCGAGGATCGGCCGCGAGGTGATCCAATCCATGTCTTCTTGCAGGATCTCCTTCAGGCGCTCCGTTATTCGATCGGTGAAGATCTCGACCCAGTCTCGCTGCGGCTCGCGTCGCGCGATTGATCCCGATGGATCGCTTTCGATGCGCCGGTTACTCAACTTACTCAAGCTCACTGCGATGTTCCAAATGGCTGCATGTTCTCGACTGGCCAGACAAAATACCCGTTTGCGGCCATGCCGCGGAGAATGGGTTCAGGGTCTATTCCGAACGGCGTGACTTCCTGAACGCCGAGTTGGAATTCCTGAGCAAAGTTCCATTGGCAAACTCGGGGGTGCGGCAGATTTCGGCCGTCGCGGTCGAACGTCACGGCGCTCAACGTGCGGGCGGAATTAACGAACAAAAACGCCTTCTGGGCGTCATCCCGAATATGATCGCTCATGACTATGTAATCGCTCTCGTCAGCGCCAGTTCCCGAGGCGGGGTCAGCGTGAGAAGGACGCTCAAGTGCAAGCCGGTCTTGTGAAAGACTGTAAGCGCAGGATGAGCAGTCGGCGTATCTTACTGCATGATCTATTTAATATTATCCGTGGCGGGACGCAGTGATGGCTGGTCATCGGGAGAGGCGCTTGGTAATAAGGCCGTCCCTTGAATGATCGCCTAAGAGCGAAATGCCCCCCGATCCGCAAAGACTTCTTCGTACGACGTATACGTTTGGCGTGGCCGCTCTCGTGGCTCTCGTGCTTTTAATGATCACCTCGTTCTGGCTCGTTCAGAGAACTCAGTCCACCACGGAAAGCGTTTTGAAGGCCCGCTTCCAGCGCACGGCGCTCGTGCGGCTTCTATCAACAGTGCAGGATGCGGAAACAGGCCAACGAGGCTATCTGCTGACGGGTGAGCCTCGCTATCTCCAACCTTACGAGACCGCCGTTGCAGATTTAGGAAAGCGGCTTGCAGAGGTTCGTGCGGCGTTCGCTGAGAGGCCGCAGGACAATTCACAAATCGAGCATATCGAAACGGAGATCGCTCAAAAGCTCTCCGAGTTGGCGGAGACCATCCTGGCGTTCAAAGCGGGAAGAACGTCCGAAGCCCTCGATATCGTCAAGACGGACCGCGGCAAGAACCTGATGGACCAGATCCGCGTTTCGATTGGAAAGGTCCTTGAGGAGGTCGATAGAAATTTGAGCGAAGGCGTCGAAGAGCAGCGTGTCGACGCCGCCGCGGCCCGTCAGTTCTCGCTTTTGGCGGGCGCCTTCATTCTTCTGACGGCTCTGGGCGCCATCGCAACGATCGTTAGGTACACCCGACAGCTGGTTGCAGCCCGCAATGAACTCGGGGACCTCAACACCGGCCTTGAAAGTCGCGTTAAGGAACGGACAACGGACCTGCAACGCGCCAACGAAGAGATCCAGCGGTTCGCCTACATCGTCAGTCACGACCTGCGGGCGCCCCTCGTTAACGTAATGGGCTACACGAGCGAGTTGGAGTCGAGTCTCGAAACGCTGCAGGCGTTGACGGGCGATCCCGGGTTCAACGCGCTCGCGAATGCTGAAGCTACAAAAGCTGCCATCGAGAGCGATCTGCCGGAGTCCATCGGGTTCATTCGCACCTCGACCCAGAAGATGGATGGCCTCATAAAAGCTATATTGAAGCTATCCCGTGAAGGGCAGCGAGTGCTTTCGCCGGAACGCATAGACCTCGGTGATTTTTTCGATTCCATTGCCGATCTTGTCCAGCACCGAGTTTCCTCTGCCGGCGGAGAAATTCGCATCGTGAAGCCCCTGGCCATTATTGAGGGCGACAGGCTTGCTCTTGAGCAAATCTTTGGGAACCTCGTGGATAATGCGCTGAAGTACCGTGCCAAGGACCGGCCGCCCGTAGTGACGGTCCGCCAGGTCTCCAGCCGTTGGGGGATGATCGACATTGTCGTCGAAGACAATGGACGTGGAATTTCCGCCGAGGATCAGGAAAGGGTCTTCGACCTTTTCCGCCGGGCCGGTCCCCAGGATCAGCAGGGAGAGGGCATCGGTCTGGCACACGTCCGAGCTCTCGTCAGAAGGCTCGGCGGGGAAATAACGATGACATCGGAATTGGGCCGCGGGACCGCGTTTCGCGTAACCCTGCCAACCAAATTGATTATCCGAAGGGACTGATAGCGTGAGTGGAAATGCAGTACGGATCGTAATGATCGAAGATGACGCCGGACATGCTCGGCTCATCGAGCGGAATATTCGCCGCGCCGGAGTCAACAACGAAATTCTACCGTTTGCCACCGGGACGGATGCTCTGGCCTATCTCTTCGGAGCTGACGGCAGCGGCGAAGTCAGTGCCAAACGGCATCTCTTGGTGTTGTTGGACCTCAATTTGCCGGACATGACGGGCGTCGGCATCCTAGAGAAGATCAAGGCGAACGAACATACCCGCCGAATTCCCGTGGTCGTTCTGACGACGACCGATGACGAGCGCGAAATCAAGCGCTGCTATGACCTTGGAGCGAATGTCTACATTACGAAGCCCGTTGACTACGACAACTTCTCCAACGCCATTCGCCAGCTCGGGATGTTCTTCTCGGTGATACAGGTTCCGGAAACCAAGTGACGATGTCACGTTCGAAAGTCCTGTACATTGACGATGATGCCGGCATCTCGCGGCTCATTCAAAAGACTCTCGAGGCGCGTGGCTTCGAAGTGGTTACCGCACCGTCGGGCACGGAAGGCTTGGCGCTTCTCACGCACACGCGCTTCGACATTGTCGCGCTGGACCATCACATGCCCGGACACACGGGTCTCGAAATTCTGAGAAGCATTCGCGCGCTCTCCAACCCTCCGCCGGTTGTCTACGTGACGGGATCGGAAGACAGTCACATCGCTGTCACCGCCCTCAAGTCCGGCGCCGTGGACTACGTCTGGAAGGACGTTCAGGGCCATTTCCGCGAGCTGCTCGCGAAGGCCATCGCAACGGCGCTGGATCAGGAAAAGCTTCGCCGCGAGAAGGAAGCGGCCGACAACGAGGTGCGCCTCGCGCGCGATCGGGCCGAACTGTTGCTCAAGGAGGTGAACCATCGCGTCGCCAATTCGCTTGCGATTGTGGCGGGTCTCGTCGGACTTCAGCGCAATTCGATCCGCGATACGTCGGCACGGGATCTTCTCGCTCGCGTGCAGGCGAGGATCATCGCCATAGCAAGCGTCCATCGCCGCCTTTATACGTCTCCTGATGTGCGCAGCGTCGACGTATGCGACTACCTGGACGGGCTCGTCGAAGATCTGAAAGCAGCGATGACGGACGAGGGGCGAAACCATCCCATCCGGCTCGATTGTATGAAAGTGCTTCTTCCAACCGACAAAGCCGTTTCGCTCGGGATCATTACGACCGAGCTTGTTACGAATGCCTACAAATATGCATATCCCGAAGGTCGCGAGGGCGAGATCCGCATCAGCCTCACGACGGAAAACGGGCGAGGCCTCCTCGCCGTCGAAGACGATGGCGTCGGCCTGGAGGCGCAGGCGTCGGCAGGAGGGACCGGTCTCGGATCGAAGGTTATCGCCTCGATGGCGTTGAACCTCGGTGGCGAGCTGAAGTTTGCGACAGTCGCGCAAGGAACGCGCGCCACGCTCTCATTCCCGCTATGAAATGATGGACGTCAACACACGTTGCACGTCTTCAAAAATGTAGGGCTTGTTGATCATAGGACGTTGCTTGAAGCCGTCCGGCAAGGAACCCGGGCCGCGCCCAGTGGCGAATGCGAAGGGAATTCCTGCGTTCGCAAGGGCCTTTGCAACCGGTGCGCTGTCTTCATGTCCAAGCAAGCAATCGAGGATGGCACACGTTGGGCGTTCGCCATCCACGAGCGCGAGAGCCTGCGCGACCGTCGCCGCGGGCCCGATTGATTGATACCCCATCTCTTCGATGTACATAGCCAGCAGCTCTGCGATCAGAGCCTCGTCTTCGACGATCAGAATGCGCGCCAACTGTTCAGCTCTCGCTTGCTCGATCCGGGGTCATTTGTCTTTGTCCGTCTTCACCGCGCGGAGCCTCTTGGCGTCTTGCAGATCCACCAGATTTTGATCGCTTAAGCTTTCGCTGCGCGCGTGCAATAGCTTTTGCATGGCGCGGTCGAGTTCAGCGATCTGATACGGCTTTTGCAGCGTGGTGAAGTGGTTTTGTGCCTCTTCAACCCGCTTGTTGGAGCCGCTCGCGAGCAGCACGGGAAGCGTCGGCCATGTGCGCCGGATGTATTTGGCAAACTCCAATCCATCCAATTTGCCAGGCATCATGATATCGCTGAAGACCAGATCGAATGCTTCCTGTTCGAGAATGCGCTGCGCTGCGTCCGTATTACTCGCCAGCCGGATCGTATAGCCGAGCTGCGTGACAAGTGCGGCCGTGACCTCGGTTACGTCGGGGTTGTCCTCGATGATCAGAACCCGTGCATGCTTGCGTTCGGCGGGTTGATCCTTTGCGCCCGTTGCCGTCTGGCCTTGAGGAAGCGCCCGCGGCAGCACGATGGTAACGCTCGTTCCCTTCCCAATTTCGCTGTCGATCGAGACCATGCCGCCGGATTGGTGCGCGAAGCCGTAAACCTGCGAAAGACCGAGGCCCGTCCCCTTGCCGGTGGCCTTGGTCGTAAAGAACGGATCGAAGACCTTGTCGATGACGTCCTTGGGAATTCCGGCGCCCGTGTCGGAAATGCTGAGCGCCACGAATTCTCCTTCCAGTCCTTCTCCACTCTCGTCGCGCGATAGCGTGACGTTGTCGGCGGTTATGGTGATGGTGCCGCCCGATTGTAGCGCATCGCGCGCATTCAGAATGAGGTTCATGAGTGCGAGTTCGAGTTCGTTCGCGTCGGACATGATCATCCACGTGCCCGGCAGCACGGCGTTGATGAGATGCGTATTGCTCGGCAGCGAAGTCGCGAGCATGGATTGCAGGCCCGGGAGGCGCTCCTCGAGCGAAATCGGTTGCGGCTCCAGTCGCTGCATGCGCGAGAACCCGAGGAGCTGCCGTGTCAATGAAGCACCGCGCTGGACGGTTGCGTCGATACTTTCAATGGCCTTGGTTCCGCGCGGGCTCATTACCTGGGATTTAAGAATGCGTGCGTGCCCGCCAACGATCGTCAGCAGATTGTTGAAATCGTGCGCGATGCCGCCAGTCAGCTGACCCAAGGCCTCCATTTTTTGCGCGTGCGCAAGCTGCTGTTGCGCGCGCTCGAGCGCAATCTGCGCATCGCGCCGTTCGCTGATGTCGCGCGTGATCTTGGCAAAGCCAACGAGATGTCCGCTTTCGTCACGGATCGCATCGAGAACCACGTTCGCCCAGAATCGAGTGCCGTCCTTGCGAATGCGCCAGCCCTCGCCCTCGAAGCGGCCTTCGTTGCCAGCTGTGAAGAGCGCCCGCGCCGGCATGCCGGTGAGGCGGTCTTCCTCGCTGTAAAATCGCGAGAAGTGGCTGCCGATGATCTCTTCGGCTCGATAGCCCTTTATCTTTTCGGCGCCCGCATTCCAGCTGACGACGACCCCATTCGGATCAAGCATGAAGAGGGCATAATCGATAACGGCGGAGACGAGCATGCGAAACTGCCGCTCGCTTTCGCGCAGGGCTTCTTGCGCGCTTCGGCGTTCCGTGATGTCCCGTGTAATTTTGGCAAATCCGATGAGATCGCCGGTTTCGTTGCGAATGGGTTCGATGACGACCGACGCCCAGAAGCGGCCGCCGTCCTTGCGCAGGCGCCAACCCTCGGTTTCGAACTTGCCTTCGCGACGGGCCGTTTCGAGCGCTATCGCCGGCAGACCGCGCGAACGGTCTTCCTTTGTGTAGAACCTGCTGAAATGGCTGCCTACGACCTCATCGGCGCTGAAACCTTTGATACGCGCCGCACCTGCATTCCAATTGGTGATCACACCACTTGGATCGAGCATGTAGATGGCATAGTCGACGACGCTATCGACGAGTAGGCGAAAGCGCCGTTCGCTCTCGATGAGCGCTTGGTGCCCTTCATGCTGGTCCGTGATGTCGCGTGTGACCTTGCCGAACCCAAGAAGCGTACCCTTCTCATCCCGGATCGCTTCGATGACAGAGAGAGCCCAAATCTTCTTTCCATCTTTGCGAACGAGCCAACCTTCGGTCTCGTATCGCCCGACGCCGCGTGCAATCGAAAGTATCTTCTGAGGTAGCTCCCGCTGCTGATCATCCTCGGAAAAGAAGCGCGAGAAGTGTTGTCCGATGACTTCGTGCGCGTCATAGCCTTGGATCCGCCGCGCACCGGCATTCCAGGTGGCGATGAAGCCATCCGGATCGATCATATAGATGGCATAGTCACTGAGAGTCTGAACCAGGAGTTCGAACTGTTGGCCGCGATCGAACTGACGAGCTTTGGCACTATCGGAAAGCGACATGGACGATTACTCGATTTCTGCAAGCAATCGGGGTACTGGCAGGGCTTGCGTAGATAGTAAAGCATACCATAGTCTCGCTTGAGCCGGAATGCAGCTGGATTTGCTGTCTACCTTATCCCGACCGTCGAATTTCCGGACCGCTATATCGTCTTAAGAGATACCCGCACGCGGGAACTGAAACAGCCTGACGCCATTTACGTGTCCGCGGGCAAAAAAGGAGACCTCCAATCGAACCGGCGCCTGCAGGAAAAGGCGAAGTCCTGGTACCGCGCTCCATACTCGTTGTGGAGGATGAGGTTCTCATTCGGCTGCACCTCGCCGAAGAGCTGCGCGACGCTGGATATACGGTGATCGAGGCGGCGGATGGCCACGAAGCAATGACGTTGCTGACAAGCGTCGAGAGCATCGGTCTCGTGCTAACGGATATTCGAATGCCCGGCAGTATCGATGGCATCGATCTCGCGCGTTGGGTGCGCGGAAAGTTCCCAGAAATCAAAATTATTCTCGTCTCCGCCGAATATTATTCGGAAACGTTCGCCGAATTCGACGGTGGCTTCACAAAGCCCATCCGCATTGGCGACCTTTTGCGTCGCGTGCGCCAGTTGCTGCCACAGGCGGAACAGGGGAGTTCGCCAAGTCGTTAAGGCTTGGTGACTGGATCAGATACAAAAAATCCGGGCCCGGCGACGGTCCTCATCGTCGAAGACACCGTGCTTGTTCGCCTAGCGATCGCTGCGTATCTTCGCGATTGCGGTTACCGCGTCATCGAAGCTGCAAGCAGCGATGAAGCGATTCTCGTTCTGCAGCAAAGTGCGACAACGATCGACATTCTGTTCAGTGATGCGGACGTCGCGGGCGCGCTCGACGCATTTTCCCTTTGCCAGTGGTCGCGAAAAAATCGGCCAGAGACCAAGATTGTCATGGCCGCATCTCCAAAGGGCGCTGCGGTAGCCGCTGGCAAACTTTGCGAAGAAGGTCCCTATTTGGCCAAACCTTATGAGCCTCAAGCCGTCGAAGATTATATTCGCCGGCTACTCGCCCTTCAAAGCATTGAAGAGTCGAGTTAGGGCGTACGATCGGTCTCCCGAAGCCGGGTTATTCTAGGCGTTGATTGTCGGCGATCATTGTACCGATGATGGCAAATGTACTGGCAAAACGCGGAATTCATTAAGCCATACCATCTTTAGATATCGCTACGCGGGCACCGCGCGGATATCGATGTCATCTTCATAGTCATCCACTTTCTGTCGAAGCGGAAGCACACATCAAGCCGGAAGTGTTTCCCTCCCGCGGAGGACGAATTATGAAAAATGCAAAAAATACATATCGCTTTCAGTTGGAAAAGGAGCCGCCCAGTCACGTCAAGCCTGGCGGATCGACCCGCGAAGCTTCTGCGAAGCAATTTCCGATAAGTCAGGGCATCGCCGGCGTCTCGATGCGTCTCGCGCCGGGAGGCATGCGTGAATTGCACTGGCACGCCAACGCGGGAGAGTGGGGCTATGTCGTTACCGGCAGCGTCCGCACCACCTGCCTGCACCCCGATGGCTCATCGTACATCGATACCTTCAACCCGGGTGACGTCTGGTTCTTTCCAAGAGGGTTCGGCCATTCGATACAATGCCTCGGCCCCGGCGAAAGCCACTTCATTCTCATCTTCGACAACGGATACTTTTCCGAGGACCACACGTTCAGCATAACCGATTGGCTTTCCCGTACGCCGGTTGATGTGGCCGCGCAAAGCCTAGGAGTTAGTCCGGAGTTCATTGCCAAGATGCCGAAGGGTGAGGTCTATTTCGCGGGACCTGGCCCGATCCCGAATGATCTCTCGCCATACTCCGCCCCGCGTCACGATCCGGCCCTGCTGACCACACATCGCTATCCGCTCATGGCACAGCAGCCGAGGCGAACGCCCGGCGGCGGCACGCAGCGTACCGTCAGCGTCGACGAGTTTCCTATAAGTACCACAATGGCAGGATCGGTCCTCGAAATCGAACCGGGAAGCATGCGCGAACTCCACTGGCATCCCGCCGCCGACGAATGGCAGTATTATCTCGAGGGATCGGCGGAAATGGCGGTTTTCCTTGCCGAAGGCGACGTCGTCATGAACGAATATCAAAAAGGCGATGTGGGTTACGTGCCGATGGGAACGGGCCATTACATCAAGAACACTGGACATGACCTGCTGAAAGTGCTCGTCGGATTCAACAACGGTCACTACCAGTCCAATGATCTGTCTGCATGGATCAGCACAAATCCGATCGATGTCCTTGCGACAAACCTCAACATACCTTTTGCCGATGCCGAACGGCTGCCGAAGCAGGAGAACTTTTTCATTCGAGGACGATAGCGGTGATCAATTCGCGGTGGGGCTAACCCTCATCGTGACGTGAGCGCTGTGATGCCGAGAAAGTAGAACTTCACATCTAACATGCGTCAGAAACCCAAATGAACTTCCTGATGGACTACGTAAAGGCGATCGATGTCATAGCGATTATCGCCTGCGTCGCGCTTGCTATCGCTGCATTTGTGCGCCGGGAGAACATCTGGCTCGGCATTCTTGCGGTCGTCGTCATCATTTGGGCGGCGACGAGACTGCCCGGCTTGGTTTGAACGCGCTTTGCCGGGAATTGTCGGCGGCATGCGAGAGAATTGGCTGATCGACGCAGCCGAAAGAGACATTTTCGCCCGGTCTGAACTGGAGCGTCGTGGCGCGCTTATTGCGACCGCACGGCTGACTTGACCATCAGCAAAAAAATCCGTCAGGGTTGATTTGAAATGAGGCGAACGGAACGGCCTCTCAGAGGAATAGCATTTGGACTCGATCAACACCCGCATTGCCAAGGAACTTAGCGTTCAGACCGCTCAAGTCAGCGCGGCCGTAGACCTGATCAAAGAAGGCGCGACCGTCCCCTTCATCGCGCGCTACCGCAAAGAAAAGACCGGCGGACTCGATGACACCCAGCTCCGCAAGCTCGAAGAGCGCCTTGGCTACCTGACCGAACTCGAAGACCGGCGCGCATCGGTGCTGAAGAGCATCAACGAGCAAGGCAAGCTGACGCCGGAATTGCAGCGCGCGATTTCCACTGCGGACACCAAGGTCGAGCTCGAGGATCTCTACGCACCCTTCAAGCCCAAGCGTCGAACGAAAGCCCAGATCGCGCGTGAGGCCGGCCTCGAGCCGCTGGCCGATGCGCTCATCGGCAATCCATCGCTGGATCCGGCGAAAGAGGCAGAAAAATATGTCTCTACCGAGAAGGGCGTGAGCGACGCCAAGGCCGCGCTTGAAGGCGCGCGTTCCATACTGATCGAGCGCATCGGCGAAGATGCGAAGCTCGTCGGTGATTTGCGCCAGTGGCTGTGGGCGACAGGCCTCCTCATTTCGAAAGTGCTAAAGGGCAAAGATGCCGAAGGCGCAAAGTTTTCCGACTATTTCGATTTTCGCCAGGCAATCCGCCAAATACCGTCGCACCGTGCGTTGGCGCTCTTGCGAGGGCGGAACGAGGGCTTTCTCGACCTTGATCTTGATGTCGAATTGGAGCCGAACCGGCCGCACCCTGCCGAGTCGAAGATCATGGCCGCTTTCAACATCGCCGAGCGTGGCCGCGCCGCGGATAAGTGGCTGATCGATACCGTCAAACTTGCCTGGAAGACGAAGCTCCACACATCTCTTGCCGCCGATCTGCTGACGCGGGTGAAGGAGGAGTCTGACACCGCAGCCATCGGCGTCTTCAAGTCCAACCTCAAGGATCTGCTTCTCGCAGCGCCTGCGGGTTCGCGCGTAACGATGGGCCTCGATCCCGGCATACGTACCGGCGTGAAGGTCGCCGTTGTCGATCAGACCGGCAAGGTTCTCGATACGGCCACCGTCTATCCGCACGAACCGCGTAACGATTGGAATGGCGCGCTCGCCGCATTGGCCGCGCTGTGCATGAAGCATAAGGTCGACATTATCGCCATCGGCAACGGAACAGCCAGTCGTGAAACCGATAAGCTAGCCGCCGATCTGATGAAGAAAATGCCGGATCTGAAGCTGACGAAGGTGATCGTCTCCGAGGCGGGCGCATCGGTCTATTCCGCATCCGAGATCGGCGCGCGGGAATTTCCGAATCTGGACGTCTCCTTGCGTGGCGCGGTATCTATTGCGCGTCGTCTGCAGGATCCGCTCGCAGAGCTCGTGAAGATCGAACCGAAAGCCATCGGCGTCGGCCAATACCAGCACGACGTCAACCAGACTGAGCTTGCGCGCTCGCTCGATGCCGTCGTAGAGGACTGCGTCAACTCGGTCGGCGTTGATGTCAACATGGCCTCTGCGCCACTCCTTGCCCGCGTTGCCGGATTGAACGCCACGATAGCGGCCAATATCGTTCTGCACCGGGATGAGAACGGCGCCTTCAAGAAGCGCACGGAAATCAAAAAGGTCGCTCGCCTGGGTCCGAAGGCCTACGAGCAGGCAGCGGGCTTCCTGCGGATCGCGAATGGGCCGAACCCGCTCGATGCATCGGCTGTACATCCCGAAGCTTACGATGTCGTCGAACGCATCGCCACAGAGATGAAGCGGCCCGTCAAGGCGATGATCGGCGACAGCGCATTCCTGAAATCCCTCAACCCAAAGCAATTCGCTGATGAACGCTTCGGCACACCAACCGTGATCGACATTCTGGCCGAGCTTGAAAAGCCCGGTCGCGATCCGCGTCCCGAGTTCAAGACGGCCGAATTTAAGGAGGGCGTCGAGAAAATCGCGGATTTGCGCCCCGGCATGATGCTCGAAGGTGTCGTGACGAACGTGACGGCATTCGGCGCCTTCGTCGATGTTGGTGTGCATCAAGATGGATTGGTGCACGTATCCGAGCTTGCAGATAAATTCGTGAAGGATCCACGCGACATCGTGAAGGCGGGAGACGTGGTGAAGGTCCGCGTGAAGGACGTCGACGTCGATCGCAAGCGCATCGCGCTCACAATGAAATCCGGAGCGGTTGAAAGCCATCCGCCTGTGCGCGAAAGGGGTGCCGATATTCGGCGTTCAAACGTCCAGGCGTCGAGTTCTAAGAGCCAGGAGGGAGAGTCGGCTCTTGCGGCCGCGCTCCGCCGCGCACGAGAAGCCGGGAAGAGTTGAAGGCCGCAGAGACACCGCTCTGCTCACGCCAAATCAAAAAATGCCTTCGCTGTGCTCTGCGACGTAAGCTGCAAGGCCCAGCGTGTGGTCGCGCGCCAATTTTTCGGCGAGTTCCGTCTCACGTCTTTCCAAAGCTTCGATGATGCCGAGGTGATCTTCAATCGACCGCGCGGCGCGATGGTCCCGGCCAATCGTAATCTGCCTTATCCCCCGCACGTGCAGCACCAGGTTCTCCGTCATCTCAGCGAGGAGGGGAGAGCCCGTCAGTTCAATCATCGTTTGGTGAAAGCGGATATTCGCTGTCGAATATTCACACAGAAAATCCTCTGGCTTGTGGCTTGCGTCGAACTCTTTGAAAAGTAGCCGAAGCCGTCCGATTTCCTGGTCGCTTGCGCGCTGCGTGATGAGGCGCGCGGCCATGCCCTCGAGTGCGGCCCAGACTTGAATCATCTCGACGACTTCGTGCTTGGTCTTCTTGACGACCATAATCCCGCGACGCGGTACCGATTTAACGAAGCCTTGCTGCTCGAGCATAAGTATGGCTTCGCGCACCGGCGTTCGGCTCACGCCGAGTTTTTCGGACAAGTGACGCTCGTCGATCCAGGCTTGCTCTGGCGAGCTGTAAATGTCCATCTCGATGATTGCGCTCTTGAGCGCCTTATAGGCTTTCGCCTTGAAGGTTTCTTCTTGCGCGAAAGGCTTGAGGACAAGATCTGGCGTTGCGGTTTGGGATATAGGCCGGCTTGCGCGAGCCTGGGCTTTCTCAGCCACGATTGTAGTCTCCCGGAACGGACGCGAATTTTCTTGTGCCATACTTTAGGCTAAGATCGTGTCATTCCCCAATTACTTCGCTGTGATCTTTGAGCGGCCGAGTAGCGCAGACGCATAACGGTGGTTCCAAGAGGTTGCTGCATCGCAAGAATTGCGCGACGGCCGGCCAGGACCTACTCCCGAATGCCCGTTTCCAACTGCTTAGTCCTTGGAGCGTCGGGCCTCCACCTCGTGCTTATCGGCTCTGAACGAAGAGACGGCGCCGCGGCCTATCGAGAGCGCAAAATCGAACAAACAATTCCTAAGCAGCGTTTTCAATACGCAGGACGACGTCTGCCCATCCAACTCTTGCTATCTCGATCAGGGCCGCACCGTTCTCGGAGCCTGCGATATCGTTGGTAACCGTAACTTTGGGATACGCAGTTAAGCAGACGAGGGTCGTCGCAGTTACCGAAGAGAGTTATCGGGCTTAAGGCAGTGGCCTACGCGCCGGTTCTGGCCGAAATGTCGCCTGCGATCATTGACTCTAAGCGGGCACTTAATAACTTATGGTGCATACGGACGGGATGCGAAGGGCAGCCACGCTCCGATTTTCTTGTTTGCTGATTTTTTATAATCCCCAAAGTGCGGCGCTGCGTTGTTGCCGCGCAATCAGTTTCAAGGGAGCGTCTCATGACGGCACCTTTCCCTGCCTCCCATCTGCGATTGAAACGCGCCTACGAACCGCCGGCGCCTTCTGACGGCGTTCGGATACTCGTTGATCGGCTTTGGCCCCGCGGGGTCAGTAAAGAAGAGGCGTCGCTTGACGAGTGGGAAAAAGATATTGCGCCGAGCACCGAACTGCGGAAATGGTTTGGCCACGATCCGGCACGCTGGGCGGAATTTCAGCGCCGCTACCGAGCCGAGCTTCAACAACACGACGATATCCTGAAGCACATTCGTGCGCTGGCCAAGACGCATACCGTCACCCTCGTTTACAGTGCGCACGACGAGGAACACAATGATGCCGTTGTCCTGAAGGACGTCCTGCTCGGAGGACGGCATGCCTAAGTTCGCGTGCTCGTCGTCTCGGAGATTAACAGAGCCTAGCTTGACACGCGGGTTCGCGAGGAATCCAAACACGTGCCAACGACAACGATCACCTCAATCGAGACGCCGTCGTCTAATGCCGATGCACTCGACGGTTTGGTGAAGTCTATCCGCGCGTGCCGGGTCTGCCATGACAATCCCCGCTATGGGAAGCCGTTGCCCCATGAGCCGCGACCCATCGTCCAAGTTTCGAACACGGCGCGTATCTGTGTCGTTGGCCAAGCTCCTGGAACACGCGTCTATAAATCCGGCCGTCCGTTTGATGATCCATCAGGGGTCAGGTTAAGGCAGTGGCTGGGGATTGATGAGACTGCATTCTACGATTCCTCCAAGATCGCGATCATCGGTATGGGATTTTGCTTTCCGGGGCTGAAGCCCGACGGCAGCGACTTGCCGCCCCGCCGGGAGTGCGCGGAGATCTGGCGAGCGAAATTGTTCGCTCACTTGCCGAATGTGAAGCTGTACTTGTTTATTGGCGGCTATGCCCAACGATGGCATCTCGGCCCAAAGGCAGCGCGCGAGGGCGTCAATCAGACGGTGCAGCAGTGGCGCGATGTTTACGACGCAGAACCATCATCGCGCAGAATTCCACTGCCGCATCCATCGTGGCACAACAACAAATGGCTTGAACGCAATACCTGGTTCGATACGGATCTGCTTCCGGTCCTCCGCGCAAATGTGCGCCGCCTGCTTTGATGAAGCCGAGACGTGATGGCGATACGCTCGAGCGTTTGTGCGGCGATCGCATTAAATGCGTGTCAAAGCCGTAACCGTATCCTTATGCATCGCCGCTATTGCCGTTGCCACTGAAGCGCTCCCGTCAATTCCAAGTTGGAATTGATTGGGATGTGCAGCGACGCGGCAGAAGCCGTTGCGAATCTATTCATTGCGCTAACCGAGCAAGAAGGAGGCGACAGATGAAAGTTCTGATGGTGATAACCTCGCATGACACTCTCGGTAATACCGGTCGCAAGACCGGCTTTTGGCTCGAAGAGCTTGCTGCTCCCTATTACGTGTTCAAGGACTCCGGAGCTGAGATTACCCTCGCGTCGCCGAAGGGCGGCAGGCCGCCACTTGATCCCAAGAGCAACGAACCGGAATTCCGAACTGATTTGACGCTCCGGTTCGAGAAGGATACGGCGGCTGAGGCGCAGCTCGACAAGACCCTTCGTCTCGACAGCGTCAGGCAAGAAGACTTTGACACCGTTTTCTATCCGGGCGGTCATGGCCCAATGTGGGATCTTGCCGAAGACAAGCACTCCATCGACCTGATCGAATCCTTCCTTGCCGCGGGCAAGCCATTCGCCGTCGTCTGTCATTCCACTGGAGCTCTGCGTCACGTCAAAACGCCAGACGGAAAAGTTCTCGTAGAGGGAAAGGAAGTTACCGGTTTCACCGACGGCGAAGAGGAAAACGTCGGCCTCACGAAAATCGTGCCCTTCTTGGTCGAAGATGAAATGTTGAGGTTGGGTGCCGTGTTTTCGAAGAAGGCAAACTGGGAGCCTCACGTCGTGACCGACGGCTTGCTAACAACGGGACAGAATCCGCATTCCTCGGGCCCTGCCGCCAAGGTTCTCCTCAGCAAACTAGCGGAGCGCCGCAAGGCACCCGCACATGCGAAATGATGATCTGGTCATCGAATGAAGGAACGCGGCGCGGAGTGGCGAGTCTCGTCGCCACTCCTTGAGCAATTGAAAAACTCGCGGCCGCCGCGAGTGGCTTTCACCACTTAGTTCAGATCACACCGAGCGCGGCGCTTCCTTCGAGCGTTGTTGCTTGACAAGTTCATGTATCTCCGCTCCGGCCGAGCAGAAACTCGGTGACTTCGTCGGAGAACTGCCTGCGCTTGCCAGCGACGAGGACGCTCTGAGGATCAGCTGGATCCCGTAAAGCCGCCGGCATCCCGTGGGCGATGAGAGCTTCGGCGCAGGCAACCCAGTCACCTCTATCAACCGGCTGATTGAGAGAAGCCCAGCTCAACGTACCGCACACATTATCCCCGAAGCCATGCTCCTCGCCCCATGACGCACCATGCTCAAGCAGGAAGCGGGCGAGTGCACTGTCGCCGCGAAATACTGCATGGTTCAAGGCACTGGCGTTCCAGTCGCCACCGAGAATGCCAATCGGCCAGCCGAGTTCGACCATCGCGCGAACCGCCTCAGCGCAACCGGCGGCAGCGAGCTCCGGCAGGAGCCTCAATTGCATTTCGCTCAGGCCCAGTGGCAAGTCCGGCCGGCGCGCTTTGATCTGTTGCGCGGCAAGTCGGTCACCTCGCGCGCACGCCGCGACGAACAGGTCCTCATCGTGGACATCTTCTGTCACACCCGCGTTGCGCAAGACGTCTGCAACATCCGGCAGGCCGTATCGAAGAGCTTGCGTGTAGGCGCTGACACCGTCACGGGTCTTCACCATTGGGTCGACACCGGCTGCCAGCAAGGCCTCGATGTGTTCAGGCGATCTTCGCCGCTTGATAGCCCAAAATAGCAGTTGCCCTTCGCTCAGTTCCTTGTCGCCGGCGGCATACGATAGCAGCAGCCGCAAGGTATCGACGTCATCGAGATCAAGACAACGATAGAGCGCGTTTGTGCCGGTGACGACGGCACCCGCCTCGAGCAGAAGTCGTGTGCAAGCTGGAGCTTCCAACGAATGATAAAGAGATTCGTTGTCGTTGGGATCGGCGCCTGCCGCGAGCAAACGACGGGTCAATTCCGGATCGTGATTCTGTCCTGCTGCGCCGTAGAGCGCCGACAGCTTATACTCCTGAGACGGAGCGTTGAGGGACGCTGGTGACCAACGGCTGCCTACCGATTGATTGGGGTCAGCGCCCGCACGGAGCAGAAGATCGACCGTTTCGTGAAGCCGCTCCTTGTAGGCCGCAATGCGCAGTAGGCTCGAATGGGTCGCCGCGACAAGAGGTGGAAGATCGAGCAGGCCGCCGGATTGGTTGACCCACGACCGTGCTGCTTCGATCTGACGACGGATCACGGCGACATCTCCGGAAGCGCATGCAATCCAGGGATTTTGTCCGGCGAGGTGCGGATGGTCCGACAGCAATCGCGCTGCTGCATTTGGGCGTGCGCGGGTCATGCTGCCCGTGACGTCGCCTGCATAGGCCAGATTGCAGAATGCTTGCGCCAGAGTGAGCGGATCTGCGGCCTTGAGCCGCACCGCTTCCACGAAGGCCTTAAGATCGGCCCAGGAGTCAAATCCGTACTCGCGGGCCATGGACGACTGAGCGTCACGTAAACGCAAGCGCAGTTGGATGATCGCTGCGTGATCGAGACCGGCGGCAGCGGGCAAGAATGCGCGGAAACGATCGATGGCTTCGGGAGTGCTGCGCCGATAATCGGCCAGCAGTTCCTTCGCTTGCTTTTTCAATTGATCGAGATCGGGCCGGCTTGGCAGCGGCTTCATATTAACCCCCGTGCGTGAAGCGCCGGTGACCCGCAATACGGCTGCACAAAGGTTGGAATAATGACAGCTTATCGCTGCAAGTGGGCTCTGCCCTTCCCGCGGGTCCGGATGCGGCTTGCACCGCGTCCTCAAGGCTAATGGGTTCACGATGCCCGCGTCAATGTCTATTGCGACGCCGGACAGGCGGGGCCGAGTGGCGAGTTTCCTCGCCACTCGTGCAGAAATTGACACGCTCGCGGCCGACGTATGCGGTCGCCACTCTTGTGTCAGATCACACCGAGCGCGCGCACGGCTTCGGCGACGCGCGTGAAGCCGGCGATATTTGCACCGAGGACGTAGTTTCCTGGAGCACCATACTCTTCGGCGGTTTTTTCGCACCTGTCGTGGATGCCGTACATGATCTCTCTCAGGCGCGCTTCCGTCGTCTCGAAGCTCCATGAATCGCGCGAAGCGTTCTGCTGCATTTCGAGCGCGCTGGTAGCAACGCCACCCGCATTCGCGGCCTTTCCCGGCCCAAACAGGACATTGGCGTCAAGGAATGCCCGTACCGCCTCGGGGGTGCAGGGCATATTGGCGCCTTCGCCGACTGCGATGATGCCATTCTTCACCAGCGTCCTGGCGTCCTGACCGGTGAGTTCGTTCTGCGTGGCGGAGGGCATGGCAATGTCGGCCGGCACATCCCAGATACGGCCATTGGGAATGTAGACCGCTCCAGGGCCGCGGAGCTTCGCATAGTCCGACACACGGCCGCGCCGCCGTTCCTTGACCTCCTTCAATGTGTCGAGATCGATGCCCTTCTCTTCGACGACATAGCCGTTCGAGTCGGAGCAAGCGATCACGCGGCCGCCAAGCGCGGCGGCCTTCTGCATCGTGTAGACCGCGACGTTGCCGGAACCCGATACGATGACCCGCTTGCCGTCGAAACTTTGATTGCGTGTGCGCAGCATGCAATCGACGAAATAGACGGCGCCATAACCCGTTGCTTCCGTGCGGACACGCGAGCCGCCCCAGACGAGACCCTTGCCGGTGAGGACGCCTGACTCGTAGCGGTTGGTCATGCGCTTGTACTGGCCAAACATGTAACCAAGCTCGCGCTGGCCAACGCCAATATCTCCGGCCGGAACGTCCGTATACTCGCCGATGTGGCGCGCAAGCTCCGTCATGAAGGATTGGCAGAAACGCATGATCTCGTTGTCGGAGCGGCCTTTGGGGTCGAAATCAGACCCGCCTTTGCCGCCGCCGATGGGCATACCAGTCAACGCGTTCTTGAATGTTTGCTCGAAGCCGAGAAACTTTATCGTGCCGAGCATGACGCTCGGATGGAAGCGCAGACCACCTTTATAAGGGCCAAGCGCTGAATTGAATTGAACGCGGAATCCGCGGTTGATTTGGACACGATTTTTGTCATCGACCCAGGGGACGCGGAAAATGATCTGGCGCTCCGGCTCGCAGAGGCGCTCGATCAGCGCGCCCTCGGCATATTCGGGATGCTTGGCCACGACAGCACCGAGGCTGTCGAGCACTTCACGCACTGCCTGATGAAATTCGCTCTCCTCCGGATTGCGCCGCAGAACGTCTGCATAGATTGGTTCGAGCTTTTCATCGAGCATGAGGATTCCCTTGCAATGGCGCGGCCTGCCGATCGCGGGAGCGCGACGCGCTTTTTGATTGTTCTCTGATTGGGGAGACGCGGTATGGTTGTTCGATGCCGCATCTTTGGGCAGGCTCGGTTCGAGTGCCACAGCAGGCTCAGCAACACAAGCCCTTCGATCTGACCTCAATCCACCCGAGATCGATTGGCGAAGTGAAAGCTGCGTCTGACTAGCAGCGCTTTGTTGCGTCTCACCGACCTGAGACGCTGTGCCAGCGACGATGAAGTCGATTTTCTCTTTGTGTGAAGAGGTCTGGCGAAAAACTCGCGCTTGTAAGGCGCAACACGTCGGCTCGGAAAGAGCCCTGTTGGGAGGAATTCTAGAAGCCTTTGCCTAGCCCTCAAACCGCTTTCGGTTCGATCAGAAAGAGACAGGGTTTGGCTGGGTTTACAAAAAGTGAAATGGGCTGTACGCGCGGGGTGACTTCCGCGCGACCTCTTGGAGAACTCGGCGCGAAGGAACATCGCGCCGAGCGAGGAGTAAAACGTCGTCCCGTATCGAATTCTTGGGCCGGCTATTAACGACGGTCGTCGAAGTCGCCGAGCCGATTAAAGCAATCCTGAAGCTGCTGAGAGCGGAACAGCTGGTCGCGAGCTAGATCGGAACGCGGCGCCCAGCGGCACCAGCGAAAGTGGGGTGCCATATCCGTGGTCCACTGAGGCCCACGGAAGCCGCACCGGTATCGGATGTTTGCATCCGACTGGACCGACGCGATTCGGGCATAGAGCTCGCAGCTTGCTCGTTTGCCTTCGACGTCTCCGCGCCGATCATCCCCGCCAAATTTAAAGCTGAAGCCACGGTCATCGAAACGCATCGTCTGAGCTTCGGCACCCCCAGCGATCCCAGCAATCGTAGCCGCACAGACTACCAAAGTCATAATTCGCATTTGCTATCCTTGGTTCGAGTTTGCAGCAGCTGCGTTATCGATGGATTGTGGCCGAGATGTTGCGGTATCTGCCGAAGGACGAGATATATATTCGAAAGGTGGATATCGCTTTCTCTGCGGAAGCGGCCACTACCGCAAGATCCGGCGAACGCTGGATCGTCCTAGATGGCGACCTGCCTACCGATCTCGACGAGTCGGTCACGCGGGAAATTGAACGCATCTGAGAGATGCATGGCGTTACGATGAAAGAGAGAGAAGACGGCGACGAGCCATTTCGGCAGGCCGTCTCCATCCTCTCGCGAAACAACGGTTTCGACTGCGACATAGTATGTCACATCGGTAAGGTCCACGCCGCATCCGCGCTTCGTGAGAGCGTCGAGCAGTTTCACCACGTTCGGCCGCTCGAGAAATCCATAGCTCGCGTTCACGCGCCAGAAATTCGGGCCTTCGAGGGTGAGTGTGGCGCGGTTCTCATCATCGACCCAGGGCGTGAGTTGAGTTTCGATCGTAAGGGCCACCACCCGTTCCTGCAACGAATGGGAATGGTCGACATACCAAGAGATGACCGGCGGAGTTTCCGTTTTCACGCGAGTTAGGAATACGGCAGACCCTCGAACGCGGGACACGCCCGCTGCGGGCAGGCCCGCAAGAAATGTTGCCAGAGGAATTTCTCGCCCCCGCAGACGATCGCGTATGGCCGTCTGCCCGAGGTGCCAGATGTACATAATGGCATAAACGGACGCTGCAAGAATGAGCGGAACGTATCCGCCATCGGCGATCTTGACGAGATTGGCGGCGAAAAACAGGGAGTCGACGGTCAAAAAGATGCCCGCCACAATTGCTGCTTTGATCAGACTCCACTGCAGAACTTCGCGCATGGCGATGAACAGGAGGACGCTGGTCATAAGCATGGTCGCAGAGACAGCGATGCCGTACGCCGACGCCAGATTGTCCGATTTTCGAAATGCGAGCACGAGACCGATCGTCACGAACATGAGAAGCCAGTTGACGACACCGACATAGATCTGGCCGTACCCTTCTTCAGACGTTTGTGTAACGAACATGCGCGGCATCCAGCCGAGCCGTATTGCTTGCCGCGTCATCGAAAACGCGCCGGAAATGATCGATTGGCTGGCGATGATTGTTGCCAACGTCGCCAAAATGACGAGCGGAAGAAGCAGCGAATCCGGGCAGAGCCGGAAAAAGATATTGTCGTCGCTCGCGCCGTTCTCAAGAATATAGGCGCTCTGTCCGGCATAGGAAAAGAAGAGGCTCGGAAAAACGATCCCAAGCCACGCGAGGCGAATGGGGGAGGCACCGAAATGGCCCATGTCAGCGTAAAGTGCCTCGGCGCCGGTCACGCATAGGAATACTCCGCCAAGCACCAAAAATCCGGTGGCGCCGCTCATCGCCAGGAAATGGATCGCATACACTGGGTTGATGGCGGCGATAACGGAAGGATGGCGGAACATCGCTATAATACCGAGCACCGCGATCACAATGAACCAAAGAAGCATGATTGGACCAAAGGCACGGCCAATTCGCGCAGTCCCCAGTGGCTGGATAAGAAACAATGCGACAAGGATGCCGATCGTGAGCGGCAGGATATAAGGCGCGACAGCCGGCGCCGCGCGCTCCAGACCTTCAACAGCCGACAAGACAGAGATTGCGGGAGTGATGGCGCCGTCGCCATAGATGAGTGCCGCACCGAAAAGGCCTGCAGCGATGATCATTGGCCGTCTATGACGTTTGATGCCGATCAGCGACATCAGCGCCAAGATCCCCCCTTCGCCTTCGTTGTCGATTTGCATCGCAACCATCACGTACTTGATGGTCGTAATGATTGTGAGCGTCCAGATGATGAGCGACAGTGAGCCGAGAACGACGTCCGGATCGGGTTTGCCGCCGGCGAGAGCGACAACGGTTTTCAAGGTGTATAAAGGGCTCGTTCCGATATCCCCGAAAACAACGCCAAGGGAAGCTAGACCAAGAGCGGCCATACCGGATTGTCTTACCGGCGCCCGATTGATCGCCTCCAGGCTGCTTTTTCCACTCGTCGTCGTCATTCGATCTCAAGCCCACATTGCGCATCTATCGAATAGTGCAAAAAGCGACAAAGCAGGAGTAGTTCTAACGTTCGATGTCGGCATATGGATCGGAGGTCCGTGTCCACACTCTATTCTTCCGAAATAGTGCGGTTGACTTGCCAACTCGCCGCCGTCACGTGTGGTTCGAGGCTTAGCCGTCCGACGACCTGTTCAAGAGATGCGTCGTTGCGTCTCTCTGCAACGGCCTGCGCTGTGACGGTCACCTTCAAAGTCTCGGGAATGTCCTCACTGTCGATGCGCCGTAGGCCGAGCCCGGCTTGGGAAAGCGCGTGCAGAAGGAGTGATCGCATGTGCGCCTCCTCCGCGCCCTTGCACGTGACCTCGACCGTGTAATGTGCTTCGACGTCGGTTGACATCAAAGCTCGCGTATTGAGACGTTGAACCAGCGGTCGCAGTATGAGGTTTGTGGTCACGACGAGAAAAGCCGCGGCCAAGCTTGGGATCCAGAAACCACCCCCGGCAAATGTGCCGACCATGGCTGAGCACCAGAGGGTCGCCGCAGTATTCAGTCCATGGACGTTGATGCCCTCACGCAGGATGACACCGGCACCGAGGAAGCCGATGCCGGAAACCACCTGAGCGGCGACCCGCGTCGGATCTCCCTGCCCCACCATCGCGGAGAAGACGACAAAGCCGGCAGAACCCAGTGCCACAAGTGCGTTCGTCCTGAGCCCAGCCATCTTCTGGTGCCATTGGCGCTCAAAGCCAATGGCCGAGCCGAGGAGGAGAGCAAGACCGAGCCGAAGAAACGGCTCGAGAGCGCCGACCGAGTTGAGGTCCATAGATTTCAGCCCTGATCTGAGATCGTCAATTGTTTCCCGCAACAAGAAGCTTGCGGACAGGGCGCGCGTGACGATGCAGAGATTACAGACATCGGCGTGCTCCTGCTCCAGCGTCTTAACATGAACCGTTGGAAAGTCAGCAACACCACCTGAAGCGGCTTTGGTCAATCGATAAGATAGAACGATAGCGTTCTAGGTTGCCTGTCGGGTGTCCATCACTGTTTTGGGTTTAGATGGCCGATCGGCACCGCTTCATTCCCAGTCTGGAACCCTAAAATCCGTCACAGCGTCGGTTCGGTGAAGTTCAGCCTGCCGTCCGGAGATATCTATCGCCATCACCGCGCGGACTTGAGATCGCGCTCGCGTGGTCCGTCGGGCCGCTCATAGTCGGCACCGATGGTCGGCCCGCATTCGGTCGCACGCGGCAATGTCAGTTGAGTGACGATCCCATTGATCGCATCGCGATGCTCTGCAATGAAGTCGCGTGTTCGCGCCTCGAGACGTGCAAGGGCATCAGGCGACGAATCGTCGAGTTCGATTGGCGGCTCACCGAGATCGACCTGCACACGATAATAGTCGCCATGCCCTTCAAGCTTTTTCTCGACGATGCCGTCGATGGCGGGATCAGAGAATGCGATCTCGAGGAGAGGGTCCATCCAGCCGAGCACACCCCAGCCCCATGCCTCATTGAATGTGTATTTCCGCGTCGAACGTCCGGTCCCGATCGATACGAGCAGCACAGGCTTTTCAGACCGTATGACTTGGCCATAGGCCAGGGCATCCAGCGCTGGGTTGTTCGCAAAGAGCGCACCGTCGACCAGCGAGAGATATTCTACCGTCTTGTTGGGGGTGCGATAGGCGATACGGGCCGGAGGGAAGAACGTCGGCGCCGCGGTTGCGCCACGCACGATGTCGCGCATATAGAAGCGGCCCTGGCCGCCCCAGCTCACGAACCACACCCGGTTGTTGGCCTCGATGTCGTAGGCAGGCACCGCGACGTTGGTCAGTGCCTCCTGCAGGCGCACGTCTTCGAAGTAGGAGCGGAAGAGGACTTCGACGTCGCTCGGGTCGAATTTCGGCCGGAAGATGCGCCTCAGCGACCGGAACGGGCCAAGAGAAGACGGGAATATTCGCCCCGCCTTATCTCGGTAGAGCTTGACGAGATCGTCGGCACTGAGCGCGGGCTTATGTGCGTCCGCATTGCTCGGGCGCGTCAGACCAAGCGCGAGGATCGAACCCGTCGAGGTGCCGACGATCAGGTCGAAAGATGTGGAAATTGGCTGCCCCGTCCGCCGCTCGATCTCGGCTAGAATGAGTGCAGGCACGAGCCCTCTGACGCCACCGCCGTCAAGAGAGAGTATGCGCGTGCAATCACCGTAAGTTCGCGGACCGATACCGGGAACGTATGTGACGCTCGACGCCCCTATGGTTGCGATGTCTCCTTCGATCGGGTTGATTGCGAGGGGAGGAGGTTCCCCTGTCGCGTGCAGCCAAAAAGCAAAACCGCCGCTCCCGCCGGCAATGAGCAGAATGAGGAATATAGCGATAATCCCAAGAGCCGTGCGTCCGACCCCGGTCCCCCTGTCCGCCATGGTCTACCCTGTAACGCTTCTCCCGCCGGGCACATTATAAGCAATTTTATGCCCTCGGTTGTAGACCGCGTTCTATCGGATCAATCCGGCAGGCTGCAACACCGTCGAGCAGTCTACGGACGAACGAATACGATCCCTGGCGGGTTCGAAACATTTTTATCACCGGGGCGCCGGCGGCTTCAATTCCGCCCGAATTTCGCGGCTTATGCACACTCCTTGCCGAATGCAGATGTCCCGGTTTTCCAAGCCTGGCTGGCGCGCGCCGCATTGCGGAGTGTGTGTTCCGCGTTCGATGAGACCGGGTATTAGCTCAGCGGTAGAGCGCCCGCTTAGGCGGGAGGACGGGGGTTCGATTCCTTCATACTCACACAGCGACTAGCTCAGTGGGTAGAGCACAGGACTGTTAATCCTGCTGTCGCGGGTTCGATTCCCGCTTCGCAATCCGACTGCCAATCGGAAACTGCTTGATGGGAACCGGCCATGACTTCCGCTCTTCACATCCGGGCAACCGGATTTGGAGGGCAAGCGGTGGGACGTTCTGCGCTTCCGGCAGATACCGTCGCCACGCACCGCTCTGCCGCCGGGCACCGGCGCGAGGTCATCCGTAAGGATGCTCGTGGCCGCAACCCGAACGAAAGGGTGAAGCGAGACGACTGAAGCCGGAGCCCGCGCTCTTGCTGTGAAGACACGGCCGGTAACCTTTTTCGATCATTGCGAACGAAACGATCGCTGAACAAAGGCAAAAGAATAGAAGGTCAAGAAGGGCCCAGGAGTATTCTCAGTGCAGCGCGCAGGACTATTTTCCCTGTTTACGGTCAAGGACGATGAGCGGGCCTTTTTGTCCCGCGACGGCCGCTTCGAGCGGCTACTCGAGCCGGGCCGGCACAAGGCTTTCGATTGGAACCGCCGGCTCTCCGCTGAAGTGGTGAAGGTCGTGCGCGCGGAAATCGCGGCCGAAAAGGCGCTGTTGCTCAGGAAGACCCATCCGGAGCTTGCGGAAGAGCATTTCGCCATCGTCCAGCCCGCGTCGTCGGAGGTCGCCATCGTCTTGTTCGACGGCGAGCCGAAACACCTCGTACTTTCCAACACCACGCGGGCATTCTGGAAGACGGTCACGCGAGTCGATGTTGAAACGATCAACACGAGCAGTGACATCAGGGTGTCGAAGCGCCATCAGGACAAGCTCGATCTTGCCCGCATGTCGGTCATCACGTCGGCGGTCGTCGAGGCGTACGAGGCCGGCCTGCTCATGGTCGACGGCAAGCTTGAGGAGCGGCTGGCGCCTGGGCGTCATGCGTTCTGGACGGTTGGGCGCACGGTCAAAATCGTCAAGGCCGATCTGCGTCCGCAGCCGCTAGAAGTAACGGCGCAGGAAATCCTGACCAAGGATCGGATCGGCATTCGCGTGACGTTGACGGCGTTCGTCAAGGTTGTCGACGCGGAGAAGTCGGTGCTGTCGACGAGCGATGTGAACGGTACGCTCTACCGGATGATCCAGTTCGCCATACGCGAAGCCGTTGCGGCGCGTACGCTCGACGAAATTCTGGCGGCGCGCGACACGATCGATAACGAGGTGCGAACGTTCGTGTCCGAGCGGGCGAGACAACTCGGTGCTGAGGTCGGCGAAATCGGCGTCAAGGATGTGATCCTGCCGGGCGACGTCCGTGAGCTCTTGAACAAGGTCGTGGAGGCCGAACGTGTGGCGAAGGCCAACTTGATCCGTCGCCAGGAGGAAACGGCGTCGACCCGTTCATTGCTCAACACGTCGAAATTGATGGAGAACAATCCGCTGCTTCTCCGCCTCAAGGAACTTGAAGCACTCGAAAAGCTCGTCGAGAAGGTCGGGCGCATCGACCTTCATACGGGCACCGGTGCTCAGGGCTTCGATGCTCTTCTGACGAACCTGGTTCGGATCAAGGGCTCTATGGAGAGCGAGTGATGCACCGAGGACGTGCGCTCGTCCAGATAGCGCGTGTACGTTAGGAGCCGCAGTCAGATGCAATGCCGCGACGGAATGCGCCAGTAGCGGCGAAGCGAAATAGTACGAGGTCCGGATGTTCGCTCGGGGATAAATGCGGAAATGACAGTCGTGTGACAATTTAAGAAAAGGACGTGGCCTAAGAAGGCCACGTCCTCACGAGTCGTATCCCTAGTGCTCCCACCACCACCAGTCCGGATGCGCTCTGCGCCAATCTGCATGACGTTCCTTGGCTTCTCCGAGCCTCATCCCGAATTGAACGCACGCTTTGCGGTCGCCCTTATTGCAGAGTTCGTGCAGCCCTAAGAGCTGTACTTCCCGGGCGTGCCAATCGTCGGCGCGTGCGGCTGCACTTAGCAGCGCAGCGCCGAGCACGGAGAGTGCGGCGACGGCTTTTGCCTTCGACCGAACGGACATCGATACCTCCATTGAATTGCCTAAGGGGCGGCGACGTCATTGATGTCAAATCCGGCGGAAACGCGACCCGTATTTGCGTTTACGCGCCGATAAGCCGAATGACATAGGCCGGAACCAACCGCGCAATCCATGACCCGGAAGCGTGCGAGAACGCTGAGCTAAAAAGTCAGTGCAAGTTGTGGGTGGCCCCCGGTGTCGCGCACTCTCATCCTGAAGGCTAATTGCAGACTGCAAAAAAACTGCTGCGTGTTTTACAAAAAGTAAGGTGCGGGCGGCCCGCAAATCTGACAGTCCAGACGCGCCGCAACCCACCACGCCGGAACCGATATGACGTTGAAGTGGCCTGACTTCCCATCCATCACGCGGCGCGGGGTTCCCAACTACTGGGACCTCTTGGCCTTCACCGTCATTATCGCGATCTTCATCGCGATCGCGCAAGGTGCGCGAGGCATGGTTGCGCCGCTGTCTCCAGTCGAGCCCATTCCAATTTCGCTCGACTATTGGAATCTTCCCTACTACGCGCTGCGAACGACGCTACGCATGTTTGCGGCGCTCGCGGCCTCTTTCGTTTTTACATTCACCTATGCCACCTTGGCGGCGAAGAGCCGCCGCGCAGAGATGGTCTTGATCCCATTTCTCGACGTGCTGCAATCCGTGCCGGTTCTTGGATTTCTGTCATTCACAGTGACGTTCTTCATGGGGCTCTTTCCGGGAAGCATGATGGGTGCCGAAGCCGCGGCGATTTTCGCGATCTTCACGAGCCAAGCCTGGAATATGGCATTCTCGTTTTATCAGTCACTGCGGACGGTCCCGGGCGACCTCGAGGAAGTTACGCGGGGTTTTCACCTCACGGGATGGCAGCGTTTCTGGTTTCTCGAAGTTCCGTTTGCGGTACCAGGATTGCTTTGGAACACCATGATGTCGATGTCCGGCGGCTGGTTCTTTGTCGTCGCATCCGAAGCAATATCGGTCGGCAACACCACAATCAAACTGCCCGGGATCGGATCATACTTGGCGCTCGCGATCGAACAGCGCAACATTTATGCTGTCGTCGCAGCCGTGTTCGCGATGTTTGTCGTCATTCTCGCGTACGATCAGCTGCTTTTTCGCCCAATCATCGCTTGGGCGGGAAGATTTCGCGTCGAACTATCGGCCGGCCAATCGGCAGAAGAATCGTGGGCGCTCAGAATATTCCAGCGAACGCGCTGGCTTCGCAGCATTTCCGATTGGATCGGACAAAAGTTCATGTGGGTCGCGTATTGGCGGCTTCCCGCTCCATTTTCGAGGCCTCTTTCCAAAAACGGCGACAAGCGCCTGTCGCGACTTTTGGATGTCGCCTGGTACGCCGTCATCGGGGTTGTCGCTCTCTACTCGATTTGGAAGACATATTCCTTTATCGCGACGGAGCTCTCGTGGGGCGATACCATTGAGGCTATCTCTGTCACGTTTGTGACGATGGCGCGCGTCGTCATTCTGCTCGCTCTCGCTACCCTATTCTGGGTTCCCGTGAGCGTTTGGATCGGACTTCGTCCGCGCGTTGCTGAGCGACTGCAGCCCCTCGCGCAGTTCCTGGCCGCGTTCCCCGTCAACGTCATTTTTCCGATTGTCGTTGTCGGCATTCTTTATTTTCATCTCAATCCGGATATCTGGCTGAGCCCGCTCATCATTCTCGGTACGCAGTGGTATATTGTTTTCAACGTGATTGCGGGCGCATCGGCCTTTCCGAACGATCTAAAAGAAGCCGCCGCGAGCTTTGGCGCCAAAGGCTGGCAATGGTGGCGGGACGTGATCCTTCCGGGCGTCTTTCCATATTATGTGACGGGCGCGCTGACCGCGTCCGGGGGTTCCTGGAACGCCAGCATCGTTGCGGAATATGTTCGTTGGGGCGACGATAAGGTCGTCGCACACGGCATCGGATCTTACATCGCGCAAGCGACGGAAGCCGGCGACTATCCAAAAATTGTGCTCGGAATTGCGGTGATGTCGATATTCGTCATTGCATTCAATCGTCTTCTCTGGCGGCCGCTATTCGGCTACGCCGAACGCCGTCTGCGCCTGAGCTGAGGAATCGTGATGTCAACGTTATCTGCAACGCCACTTCTTGAAATCCGCCATGTAGAGCAGCGTTATCGCAGTACTGCAGGCGACGAGGGTATCGTCATCCTCGATGACGCGAACTTGTCTTTATATGAAGGTGAGATCGTCGGGCTGCTCGGCCGATCTGGCTGTGGCAAGTCATCCCTGTTGCGGATCGTTTCCGGACTGGCGCGTCCAAGCGCCGGCGAGGTGATCTACCGGGGCGAACAGGTAACGGGACCCGCAAATGGCGTTGCCATGGTCTTTCAGAGCTTCGCTCTCTTTCCCTGGCTCTCGGTGCTCGAAAACGTCGAATTCGGTCTTCGTGCTATGGCCGTTCCGGAAGAAGAAGCACACCGCCGGGCATTGTCTGCCATTGATCTCATCGGGCTCGATGGATTTGAATCGGCCTATCCGAAAGAACTTTCGGGCGGCATGCGTCAGCGCGTTGGTTTTGCGCGCGCCCTCGTGGTCAATCCAAGCATCTTGCTGATGGACGAACCGTTCTCCGCCCTCGACGTTCTGACCGCAGAAACACTTCGCACCGACCTCTTGGACCTCTGGTGCGAAGGCCGGATGCCGATCAAGTCCATCCTGATGGTGACACACAACATCGAAGAAGCCGTGTTGATGTGCGACCGCATCCTCATCCTCTCATCAAATCCGGGCCGGGTCGCATCGGAGATGACGGTGACACTCAAGCACCCTCGCCATCGGCTTGATCCCGAATTCCGCCAGCTCGTCGACACGATTTACGCGCGCATGACGCAACGCCCGGTTACCCAGCCGGGCCGCGAGGGCCATTTTCCTGGCATGGGTTTCGGCATGATCCTGCCTCAGGTTTCGACCAACACGCTTGCCGGTCTGATCGAGGCGGTTGGAGCGCCTCCCTATAATGGGAAAGCGGACATGCCCGAAATCGCACGCGAGCTCCAGATGGAGGTTGACGAGCTTTTTCCGGCTGCGGAAACATTGCAACTGCTACGCTTTGCCGAGGTAGAAGCAGGCGATCTTCATCTGACTCCCGCCGGCAGGAAGTTCGCGGACGCAGACGTCGATGTTCGCAAGAAGCTCTTCGGTGACCACCTGCTGGCCTACGTACCATTGGCGGCCAGAATTCGCCGCGTTCTTGACGAGAGAAGCACCCATCAAGCACCAGCCGATCGCTTCGCGCAGGAACTCGAGGACTATATGAGTGACAAAGCCGCTGAGAGCACGCTGAGGTCTGTTACCACCTGGAGCCGTTACGGCGAACTATTTGCCTACGATGAGACCGCCCGAGTCTTCAGTCTTGAGAACCCGCAGTAGTTGCGGGTCTTCGTCGCAAAATCCGCCTGAGGTCGAAATCGCGGGCCAGTAGCCATCCTAAGATTGCAGATGTGCTGAGCAGCATAATGTGCTCGCGATGAGGATCATAAAATCGTCATTGCCTTGTCCCCATAGTACGGCAACGGGGAATAGGGGCCGGTTCTCAAAAGTCAAACTTCTTTCATGACGGGGGATGGCTCCGGGCATTGAGATGCAACGTCGAGCCCTTGGGGAGAGGTGCGGCTTGTCTCCTTTCCAACACGCAGGCTCAGTCGTCTTCCCGCTATGAGGCCGAGAAAAACGGTGACCGGCAATCAGCAGAACTTTCCTAGTTTGAAGGACGCCTTGGTCGTCCGAATGGCACCGCGAGCTTCGCAACCGGATAGATCCCAGAACGCGATAGCGCCCCCAAACCTGCCAACGGACGCCGCTTCGATCACACTGCCAACGATCATCGAAAGGGCACGTCTCGAGGCGCAGAGACCACGTGAACCCAACACGCGTTCTCCAGCGTCTTCGGCGCGTTGGCGGGCGAATTTGATTGCATTATTGGCAGCGACTTTTCTCGCTGGAGTTCTTTTCACCTTCGCTCTGTATTGGACTGGCCTGATCCCCGGGATGACGAAGACGACGCTTATTGCGCAACAAAGAGACCTCGTCTGGCCGGACCTCCTTGCTCCCGGACCTATATCGCCGCGCGGACAGAACTCATCTGGAGTAACCCCCGATCAAGCTTTCCAAATGGCCGATGCCAAGCTGCATGGTCTTGGGGCGCCGCCTGATCATGAGGAAGCCCGATATTGGCTTAGAATCGGAATTGCCGGGGCACTCTCAGGAGATCGTCTCCGATGGGCCCTGACCCAGCTCGGAACACTCTATGCCCGACCGACGGCATCTCAGTCTGAATATGAGGTTGCCCGTTCGGTATGGGAACTTGCTGCCGCTCAAAAAGACCCAGTCGCGCTCTGCTTCCTCGCGCGCCTTGAAGCGGATTTGCCCAGCACACACGCAAATAAGGAGACTGCATTGAAATTTTTTGAGCAGGCCAAGGCCAAGGGCGCGTGTGGCGGGGCCGAACAAGCGATTGAACCTCTGAACCGGTGAACCATGCCCCGTGCACTGGAAGGAGTTTTTCTGATTATTGCCGTCGTTTTCACGGCATTTATCGACGCGAGACCATCGTTCGCCGGTGATGGTGCCGACACAACCCCATCACGGCAATTGTTCATAGACCAGCGAAGGCTGCCCGAAGATGCGGGAAAGACCAATCAGCCCCCGCCGCCGCCCGGCAATGGAGATGAACAGCGCAAGGCGGAAGAGCAAAGAAAGCTCGACGATTTAGCAGCCAAATTGAAAGCGCAAGAGGAGGAGCTTGCTGCCAGAGAGGCCGTCGCACGCAAGAAATTCGAGGAACTGAAACGCCTGTCGGCCGAAGAGGAAGTGAAGCGCAAAGGGGACGAAGAGCAATTGCGCGCTCGTGAAGCGGAGGCGCAAAAACAGGTCGAGGAGGCAAAACGACTGGCCGATGAAACGCGCAGAAAACTTCAGGAGGATTTGAAAAATCAGTCGGCACAGAAGGCCAGCTCCGACATATCCTCTCCGGCAGTTTCGCCCGCCATAGGCAACAATGCCGAGAAAAGTGCCGATGCTCCGGCACAATTGGAGCCTCGTGCGACCTTGAGTGTGCCGGCCATTGCGCTGACCTGTCCTGACGCCACTGTGGCGGTAGAACCATTGCCTGGCGGGCGATCAAAGATCGCGGTCCATTCGCCATGCCGGCATGGCCAGGACGTCAACATGCAATATGGCCCGATCGCGATCGGACGCACGTTCAACGACAAAGGCGACGCTGAATTCATCGCCGATATGTTCCTCGGGCCTGAAGCCAAAACCGGTGTCTCACTCGCAGATGGGCAGCAGCAGCGCATCCAACTCGCGACTGGCGACCTCGATGAGGTCACGAAGGTTGCGGTCATCTGGAATGCTCCCGTCGATCTCAGCCTCCACGCCTTTGAATACGCGGCCATGCAGGGAGAACCCGGGGACGTTTGGAGCGGTGCACCACGCAATGCTGCCGCTGCTTCTGAGCTCATCACAAAAGATGGTCGCGGTCATGGCTTTATGTCGAGCATCAGCGACGGCAAGGCGCCCGGTCCGAAAGCGGAGGTCTTTACTTTCTGGCACGGCAAGCAGCAAAGCCGGGGGGTCGTCGCGATGGCGCTCGACTACGAAACACGAGGCACGAATCCAAATGGAGATACCTGCGGGAGCGGACGCTATGCGCAGGTTCCGATTGAAGTGATCGTTCGCGAGACGAGCGGCGCTGTAACCCGTCAGAACGGCCTCATCGCCTCGGTGCCATGCGGCCAAACACTGAGTTCCGAAGCGCGCTATCAAACCGGAATCGTGCCGGACATCCGCATTCACAACACACACTGACTGCGGGCCGATACCATTCACAATATTCTGTAAGGGGGTAAAAATGCCGGACAGAAACAACGCAGCACGAATTCTCGCGTGCACAATTGTCGGGATATGTGCGTGCGCAGCCAATGCACTTTCCGGCGAAGTGACGTTACGCGCCAAGAATGGTGATTTTGAAATCAAAGGCGAACTCGCTGCCTACGATCAAAATAAGTACACCATACTGTCCACGAGCCTCGGCTCCATGTCACTCGACGCCTCGAGGTTCGACTGCATAGGTAGCAACTGCCCCAGCGATGCTGTCGCGATGCGCACTGAGGCCGCGCCCTCCGACGTCCCGGCGGGTCCCACATCAATTTCGATCAGCGGATCGAATACGATCGGCAACCAGCTGATGCCTAGCCTCATCGATGCCTATGCCCAATCAACGAGTAAGACGCTGACGAAAGTCGTGAGCCCCGATGGGCTCGACGTCGAGTTTAAAATGTCAGGCAAAGATGGCAAAGACGAAGGCGCGATTGCGCTGCATCGGCACGGCTCAGCCACGGCCTTTGCCGATATGGAGAAGAAAGTCTCGCAGATCGGAATGGCCTCGCGGCGCGTGAAGGATGACGAAGTCCAAAAGCTCGCGGCCATAGGTCTCGGTGATGTTCGACGTCCCGGAAGCGAGCATGTTCTCGGTCTCGACGGTCTGCTCGTGCTCGTATCGCCGCAAAATCCGGTCGTTTCCTTGCCGATGGAAACCATTGCCAAGATCTTCTCGGGTGAGATCACCGACTGGTCGCAAATCGGCCAGCCGGCTGGCAAGATTGATGTCTACGCGCCGACAAAGGAATCCGGCACGTTCGATACGTTCGAAAGTCTGGTCCTGAAGCCTCACAAGTTCGAGCTGACGCCGAACGCCAAGCGCACAGCCAACCATGCGGAACAATCGGATTGGGTCGCGCATGATCGCAACGGGATCGGCTTCGCGGGCATCGCCTATCAGCGAAACGCAAAAGCCCTGAACATCGTCTCGACCTGCGGACTCATAGCGCCGCCTTCGACATTCAGCATCAAGACCGAGGAATATCCGATTTCGCGGCGCCTTTTTCTCTATACAGGCGGCGAGCCGCGCGACCCGGTCGCACGGGGTCTTCTGGAGTTCGCGCTTTCGCATGATGCTCAGCGGATCGTCAAGCAATCCGATTTCATTGATCAGGTACCGGAGACCGCGAGCTATGAATCTCAAACCAGTCGCATCGCTTTTGGACTTAACGCTGCGCCGCTGAATTTTGACGAAAACCTGATGAATGCTTTCACGAGCGATGTCAGATCGGCTCAGCGTCTTTCAGTGACGTTTCGATTCCAATCGGGCTCCTATGAGCTCGATAATAAAGCTTTGGCCGATGCCAAGCGGCTCGTGGAACTCCTACAATCCGATACCTACAAGGATAAAACGGTCCTACTTGCCGGCTTTGCCGATACGAAGGGTACGTTTTCAATCAATCGGAGCTTGTCGCTTCACCGGGCGCAGGCTGTGCTCGCGGTTATGAAGGCCAACGGGCTTTCGCATCGACAGGCCAAGATTGCCGTCAAGGGATACAGCGAACTTGCTCCTGTCTCGTGCAATGACACCGAGGAAGGCATGCAACTCAATCGCCGCGTCGAGGTTTGGATCAATTGATTTTCTGTTCCTGCAGCGAGCGATAAGGGCCAAAAGCAGCCGTGGCGCGAGGGCTACCCGGGTAAGGTCACGACAAGAGGTCCCCTGCGCGTCGCGATGACGGTGTGCTCATATTGCACGGTCGGTGCTCTGGGGCTGCTGAAGAGCGTCCACGCATCTCCGGCTTCGCCACCATCTTCCGCCCATTCGGCGCCCAGAGAAAGAAACGGCTCCACGGTGAAGACAAGGCCTTCATTCATGATCCGCCGGTCGGATTGAACCGGCCAGGTTGCGATCTCCGTCGGCTCCTCATGCAACGCACGACCGACCCCGTGGCTGGCAAGATTTTGAACGAGCGTATAGCGGTTTCGGCGAGCGAACGCGCCGATCGCTTTTCCGATGCCGCTGAGCGGCTTGTTCGCGCCGATCTGCCTGATGCCGGTCCACATGGCTCGTCGCCCATCACGGCAAAGGCGCTCGATCGCTTTGGAGACCGGCGGCACAGAGAAAGATGCGCCCGTGTCGGCAAAAATACCATTCTTTTGCGCAGAAACGTCGATATTGACGAGGTCGCCCGCAGCGATCCGACGGTCCCCAGGAACGCCGTGAGCGATCTCTTCGTTGACACTGATGTAGGTCGCACCCGGGAAGCCGTAGCAAAGCTCGGGAGCAGGCGTGGCCCCTGCTCTTTCCAGAAGACCTCGACCAAACTCATCCAGTTCGCCCGTCGTCATTCCTGGCTCGATGGCCGTTCCCATTGCTTCCAGTGTGTTGGCGACAATGCGGCCGATCTCCTTGAGCCTGTCGAGGTCGTCATCGCTTGAAATCGTCATTCGCTATCCCGTCAATTTGTATGAATTCATATTCACGGGATTTGCTTTTGGCAAACGCCTAGCGGTACTGCGGCGCATGCTCGCTATATTGACAGGTCGGCAGTGAGCACTACCAATGACATTTGCTATTACTGCCAACCGGGGAACGCTGGAGTGTTCCATGCGAGGCATCAAGTTACTGTTGGAATTCGCCCTCGTCGCATTTGCAGCCGCTCTCGCGCGTACCGCTTCAGTGCCGGCGGCCGAGGCGCCACCACCGCCATCCGTGTCGGTCGTCGCCGTTGCGCAGCGACAGGTCACCGAAACAGGCGACTTCGTGGGCCGGGTGACCGCTGTCGATAAAGTTGACATTGTCGCGCGAATTGAAGGCTTTATTGAAGAACGAACCTTCGTCGAAGGACAGTTCGTCAAGAAAGGCGATCTTCTCTTTCGCATCGAGCAGGATCTTTACAAGGCCGCAGTTGAACAACAACGCGCCAACCTAGAGCAAGCCAAAGCAAACTCCGTGAACGCAGATCTCCAGCTGAAGCGGGGGAAGGAACTCATCAACGATCGCCTGGCGATCTCGCAGTCAGATCTCGATCAGCGCACGGCGAATGCCGCGTCGGCAAAAGCGCAAGTATTGCAAGCACAGGCGCAGCTCGATCAGGCGCAAATAAACCTCGGCTATACGGAAATCCGCGCGCCCGTCAACGGCCGAATTGGCATCGCCTACTTTACAGTTGGCAACTTGGTCAATCCTTCTTCGGGGCGGCTTGCGACGCTCGTCAGCCAGGATCCGATCTACGTTATCTTCCAGGCAAGCCAGCGCGATGTGCTGGCTTACAAGCGCCGGGTCGCAGAATCCGAGGACAAGAGCCCGCACGCCACGGTTCACATTCGTCTGCCAAACGGAGTTCTTTATGAGCATCCGGGCATAACCAACCTGCTCGATGTTCAGGCCGATCCGAATACGGACACGATCGCGGTGCGCGCGACAGTCCCCAATCCCGATGGCATCCTCGTCCCGGGCGGCGTCGTTGGCGTCACGGTCGACCGCGGCAAACCAAAAAACGCACTCGTCGTGCCACAGGCGGCGGTCCAGCTCGATCAGGGCGGGCGATATGTTTTGGTCGTCGGCAAAGAACGAAAGGTCGAGATCCGGCGGGTGACGACCGGCGCGGAGATTGAGAGAGACGTTGTCATTACGGAAGGATTGCACGAGGGCGAGCAAGTTATCGTCGAGGGGATCCAAAAAGTTCATCCCGGTCAAATCGTCGACGCTGCGCCTGTAAGTGGGAATTAGCGAGAGATGCTGTCGGGGATCTTCATCGACAGACCTCGCCTCGCCTTCGTAATCGCCATTGTCATTACGCTCGCAGGCATCATTGCCATTCGCGTTATTCCAATCGCGCAATTTCCCGACATCGTGCCGCCGCAAGTCACGTTGACGGCTACATATCCAGGCGCGGATCCCGAGGTCGTCGAAACAACGGTCGCGCAGCCCATCGAGCAACAGGTCAATGGTGTCGACAATGCACTTTATTATCAGTCGGCCAGCGGTTCAGACGGCAGCTACACACTCAACGTGACTTTTGCCCTTGGCACCGATCCCGATATCAACACGGTCAATGTTCAGAACAGAGCGAGTCTCGCAGCCCCGCAATTGCCGCAAGAAGTGACGCGCGCGGGCCTATCTGTGCGTAAGAAGTCCGCCGCCCTCTTGCAGGTGATCAGCATTTATTCTCCGAAAAATACCCACGACGCCGTCTACCTCAGCAACTACGCGACGATCAACATCATCGATGTGCTCGCGAGAATTAATGGCGTCGGACAGGTCGCGTTGTTCGGACCATTGGACTACTCATTGCGGATCTGGCTTGACCCCGACCGGCTGACTGAGCTTCAGCTGACGCCTGGAGATGTGATTGCAGCCGTCCAAAGTCAAAACGTTCAAGCTGCGCTTGGAAGGATCGGCGCCGCCCCGACGTCGAGCACACAGCAATATCAGATCTCGATTAAAACAAAGGGGCGGCTGACGCATCCCGAAGATTTCGCGGCCATCATTCTGCGTACAAATCCCGACGGATCCATCGTACGCATAAAGGATGTGGCTCGCGTCGAGATGGGTGCGCGCTCTCAAGATCGGCACAGCCGATTCAACGGAGCCCCGGCAGCCGCTTTGGGCATATATCAGACACCGGGATCCAATGCGGTTGAGGTCACCCAGGCGGTGCGTAACGCGATGGATAAGCTGGCGGAACGTTTTCCCGATGACCTCGCCTACTCAATCTTTTTCGATTCAACTGTCTTCGTGACTGCGACGATCACCGAGGTGATCCACACGCTCGTCATTGCAATCGCTCTGGTTGGCGTCGTTGTTTTTATTTTCCTTGGACGAGCCCGAACGACACTTATTCCGCTGGTCGCAGTTCCCGTTTCGATCATCGGCACTTTTGCGGTGCTTCTCGCCATCGGCTACACGGCGAATACTGTGTCGTTGCTCGCGCTCGTGCTCGCAATTGGTATCGTCGTCGATGATGCCATCGTCGTCGTTGAAAATGTGGAACGCGTTATCGAAGAGGAACCCGAGCTCAGCATTCGGGACGCCTGCAAAAAAGCGATGTCGGAGATCACGGCACCGATCATCGCGATCACACTCGTGCTGTTGTCCGTTTTCGTTCCTGTAGCTTTCATTCCGGGTATCAGCGGACAGCTCTTTCGTCAGTTTGCGGTCGCCGTGTCTGTCGCGATGTTGATCTCGGCACTCAACGCTCTAACCTTAAGTCCAGCACTTTGTTCTGTCCTGTTGAAGCGCGGTCAATCAGCCTCAGGACCGATGCGTTATGTACTCGCCGGCATCGATCACACCCGAGATGGGTACGTCTTTATTGTTCGCAGGATCGTACGGCGATGGGGAATTGCGATACTTTGCGTGCTTGGCACGCTCGCGGCTTCCGCTTGGCTGTTCAACAAGACGCCGAAGAGCTTCCTTCCTGATGAAGATCAAGGCGCGATCTTCGCTGCCCTCAGACTTCCTGAAGGCGCATCCATTCCTAGAACGGAGGAGGTGGTAAAGCAGATCGAGGATATCGTTCGGCCTATACCGGGTGTTGAGGGTGTCCTATCGGTCGTCGGCCTGAACTTTATCGATTATGTCGCGTCGTCCAATCAGGCTTTTTTCGTCATCCGATTGAAGCCTTACGAAGAGCGTACGCGGCCATCCGAGAGTGCAGACGCCATCATCGCGCAGCTGCGGCCCCGAATGGCGGCAATCAAGGATGCCATCGCATTTCCATTCAATCTGCCTCCGATTCTTGGTCTCGGCAGCACGGGCGGATTCCAGTTCGTGTTGGAGGCGTTGCAAGGTCAGTCGGCGACCGATCTTGCGGCGACACTTCGCGCGCTGGTGGTTGCCGCTAATTCGCAACCCGAGTTGGCCGGTGTATTTAGTACCTACGCCGCAGACACGCCCCAGATTTATCTCGATATCGATCGCGACAAGGCACAGGTGCTGGGTGTCAGTATCTCAGATATCTTTAATGCGCTCGAATCGACACTTGGCAGTTACTACGTCAACGATTTCAATATTTTTGGCCGCACCTGGCAAGTCAATCTCCAGGCGGAGATTCCTTTCCGAAAACGCATTGACGATATCTATCGAATTTACGTGCGGAACAGCCACGGCAGCATGGTGCCGATGCGCGCACTTGCCGACGCAAAGCTGGTGCAAGGACCGCAAACAGTCGTTCGCTATAACGGTTATCGCGCCGCAATCATCAATGGTGCTCAAAAACCTGGCTACAGCTCGGGTCAAGCGTTGACCGCCATGGAAAGGATTTCAGCGTCGACCTTGCCTGCGGGGTTCAGCTTTGAGTGGACGGGAACGGCATTGCAGGAAGTAGCCGCAAGCGGCCGAACTGGCATTGTCCTGACGCTCGCAGTCTTGTTTGCTTATCTCTTTCTCGTCGCACTCTACGAAAGTTGGAACATACCGATTCCTGTGCTTCTTTCCGTGAGCGTCGCCGTTCTCGGTGCGATTGTTGCTGTGCTGAAAGCAGGTCTTGCTTTTAATGTCTATGGTCAGATCGGTCTCGTGGTCCTGATCGCTCTCGCTGCTAAAAACGGAATTTTGATCGTCGCATTTGCCGTCGAGCTACGGCAGGCCGGTAAAGGCATCGCGGAAAGCGCGATTGAAGCCGCACGCCTTCGTTTTCGACCGGTCATGATGACGAGCTTTGCCTTCATCTTAGGATTGGTCCCGCTCGTCTTTGCCGTCGGTCCAGGCGCATTGACGAGACAGGCGGTAGCGACACCGGTATTTGGCGGCATGCTTGCCGCCTCGCTGCTTGGGATTTTCGTTATTCCTCTTCTTTACGCAGGTGCACAGCGGCTGCGGGAAAGTGCAAGCCGGAAGGAAAAGCCCGGGGATTGACCAAGCATTGGCTGCAACCTGAGGCCCGCTAGGAACGCATCATCGAGATTAAATTTGAGCATCGTCTCGCAACGACGGCTTCGCGAGCCGCGGGACTGCCATCCATTGCGAATTCCCGCCGGGCACAATCGTCGCTGGATGGGGTGAGCCGGCACTCTTGTCGAGTTTCCAATGGATCATCGCCATTTTCGCACTATTAGGAAATGACTTGCCGTTGTTGGGGACACCTGATCGGTACATACTCGCGCAATTGACGCTGCACAGCCCAAACATCCGTGCTTACATGGGTGTGGCGCATTTCAAATGAGCGGAGATAGGCAATGGTCCAAAGACCAGATTCAACCTTTTACGCATCTCCGAAGCTCGCCAGCGAAGCCCCGCCCGAGACGTTTGCCTACACGCTGCTCCTCAGCCCGGATTTCTCGAAGCCCGATGCGCTCGCCGTCGTCGACGTCGATCCGTCATCCGCCCAATATGGGAAAATCGTTCACACAGTGACGATGCCGAACAAAGGTGATGAGTTCCATCATTTCGGTTGGAACGCATGTTCCTCCGCATTGTCGCCACTCACGGGCCACGCATTTGTCGAAAGACGATACCTCATCATCCCTGGGCTCCGGTCGTCGCGGCTTTACGTCATCGATACCAAGCCGCATCCGACCCAAGCTAAAATTCACAAGATCATCGAGTCGGAAGAGATCTTTCACAAGACCGGCTATTCGCGCCCTCATACAGTACATTGCGGACCGGATGGTATCTACGTCAGCACGCTGGGCGGCGCGGGTCCCAATGGCACCGACGGGCCTCCCGGCATCTTCATCCTCGACTGCGAGACGTTCGACGTGCTCGGCCGATGGGAAATCGATCGCGGACCACAAACACTGCACTACGATTTCTGGTGGAATCTTCCGCGCAATTACATGGTGAGCAGCGAATGGGGACTGCCACCACAGTTCGAGAACGGAATCGTTGCGGAAGACTTGCTCGCCAACAAGTATGGCCACCGCGTTCATTTTTGGGATCTCGCCGCGCGCCGCAACGTGCAGACGATTGATCTCGGAGCCAATCACCAGATGGCGCTCGAAGTGCGCCCTGCGCACGATCCAGCTCGCGAATATGGCTTTCTCGGCGTCGTCGTTGATACGACCAATCTCGAAGGTTCGATCTGGACGTGGTGGCGCGAAGGCGAAAAATTTCGCATCGAGAAAACCGCGACCATCCCGCCGGAAAAAGCCGATCCGGACCTGCTTCCACCTCTGCTCAAAGGCTTCGGCGCTGTGCCGCCGCTAGTCACGGACATAGATCTCTCGCTCGACGATAGGTTTCTTTACGTCGCTTGCTGGGGCACCGGCGAGCTACGCCAGTATGACGTCACAGACCCGCACAAACCGAAGCTGACAGGATCGGTCCGCGCCGGCGGCATCGCCCGGAAAAGCCCGCACCCGAACGGCGCCCCATTCGCTGGCGGACCTCAGATGCTGGAAATCAGCCGCGACGGCAAACGTGTCTACGTCACCAACTCGCTCTATTCGACGTGGGACGATCAATTCTATCCCTCCGGCGTCCCGGGGACAGTCGCGTTGGTGAACGTCAACCCATCAGGCGGCATTGAACTAGACCAAAAGTTCGGAGTTGAGATCCCGGAAGGCTACCGCACGCATCAGATCAGGCTCGAAGGCGGCGACTGCTCAACTGATTCATTCTGTTATTCATCCGCGTGACGCACTCTGCGGAAGGCTGGAACGCCGGGCTGTGGCTGGCCGTCATCGTCAGCGGGATCTATCACGGGATCAACCCGGGGATGGGCTGGCCACTCGCTGTCTCCGCCGGATTGATGGAGCGGCGTCAGGCGGCACTCTTCAGGGCGCTTGGCATTCTTGCCGGCGGCCATTTCGCTGCAATGGCAATAATTCTCCTCCCGTTCAGTCTCCTCACGACGCTTGTGAGCTGGAGCCGCCAGATCCAGATCTCAGCGTCCCTCCTCGTCATCGGCTTCGGAGTATTCCTATTCTTCAACCGGCGGCACCCGCGGGCCCTCGCCCGGATCCCGCCAGCGAAACTCGCGCTCTGGTCGTTCGCCATCGCCATGGCCCATGGAGCCGGATTGATGCTCCTCCCGATTTACCTTGGGCTTTGTTCGGCATCACAACCATTGGACCCGGGACACGAAGCCGCGATTGCTCTCGCGTCACATAATTTGACCCTAGCACTCGGCGTCGCTGCCATACACACCGCCGCAATGATTGCCGCCGGCGGCATCATTGCTTGGAGCGTATACCGGTATCTCGGGCTGCAAATTCTCTCGAAACTCTGGATCAACCTCGATGCCTTCTGGGCTCTAAGCCTCATCGCGGTCGGTCTTTCGTCGATTGTCGCGTTTATTGGATAAAACCGCGTGACGCTCGTCACCGGCCATCGCGTTCACTCACTCTTGCCCTCGATCCCAATCGAGTTTTCGAGGCAATTACTTGTCGAGCATGTTTTCGAAATCTCGCTAGAGTTCGCTGTCAACGCGGCTTGTGTGCCCGTCTGTGAAATCGAACGCACTTTTTCTTTGTTCAAGCATAACCTCAAGACACATAGCTTTAGAAGGCTCGTTGCCGGTGATCGCATGATGCACCCAACGAGCAGCGATGGGCCGGGGGCAATCGGGTTCAGTCGTTTCGGAGCAGTGCGATGCCGGGCTCAAGTCTGGCGAGACCGCTGGCCGCGCCCCGCAGCTTCAATCTGGAGGTATGTGTCCGATGTTGAAACCGATATTCCTGCGCTGCGCAGTCGTGGCAGCGGCACTGGTGTTGGCGGCCCCTGCATATGCTGCCGACGCAAAGGAAGCACTCGTCACCTACGAGTGGGTGCAGAAAAATCTCGACAATCCCAAGGTTCGGATTGTGGAAGTCAGCGTCGACCCTGGCGTCTATGAGCGCGGCCACGTACCCGGCGCCGTGAACTTTCGTTGGCATACCGACCTCGTCGACAAAGTCTCTCGTGACATTGTCTCGCGCGCGGATTTCCAGAAGCTCATTCAGGGCGCCGGCATCGACAAGGATACGACCGTCGTTCTCTATGGCGACAACAACAACTGGTTTGCCGCCTGGGGCGCCTGGGTGTTTCACGTCCATGGTCTTGGAAACCAAGTCCGCCTGCTGGACGGCGGTCGTAAGATTTGGGAGTTGAAGCAACTTCCGCTCGATACGAAAACGCCGACCATCACCGCATCGTCGTACTCGCTACCTGAGGGCAATCCCAACATTCGCGCCCGCCTGAGCGACGTGCTCGCCGCCGCTGAAAAAAAGGTAGACGTGCACGTCATCGACATCCGCTCGGCAGACGAGTACGCGGGGAAGATATTCGCTCCCGAGGGCTCCAAGGAACTGTCGGTGCGTGCGGGTCACGTACCCGGCGCGATCAACGTGACGTGGAGCAAAGCCGTGAACGCCGAGGACGGCACCTTCAAATCTGCAGGCGAGCTGAAGAAGCTCTATGCGGATGCCGGCATCGACGGGTCGAAGCCGATCATCACGTACTGCCGCATCGGCGAGCGGTCGAGCCATACCTGGTTTCTCCTGACGCAGATCCTTGGCTACGACGTCAAGAATTATGACGGCTCCTGGACAGAGTACGGAAACTCCGTCGGCGTTCCGGTCGCGAATTTGGCTGGCACCGTCTGGCTTGGAAAGTAAGCCTGTCCAACCCCCGTAATTCCGGCACCGGCGGGGCCCGACCCCCGCCGGTGCATGCACGCTTAGGAACAACGCGTGATCTATCGTCTGAGCTTCGGCGCATTGGCTTTTGCGGCCATAGTGGCACTCGCCGTTTATTTTGGCCGCGACACCGAGGGATCGAATCTTCTCCAGTCGATTGTGCTTGGCGCGCTGCTCGGTTCGGTCTTGCAACGCTCCCGCTTTTGCTTCCATTGCCACTGGCGGGATTTCATCGCCGAGCGAGACCCCCGCGGCTTCGCGGCCATACTCGCGGCACTTGCCACCGGAACAGTCGGTTATCTTGTGCTCTTCGGCGCCTGGCTCCCCGACCCGTCGACGGGTCGCCTTCCACCCAATGCCCATATAGGTCCAACAGGGCCGGTGCTCGCCGCGGCGGCATTCGTTTTTGGTATCGGGATGGCAGTTTCGGGATCGTGCGTCTCCGGCCACCTTTATCGCCTAGGCGAAGGTTCGCCGACCGCACCCTTCGCACTTGCAGGTGTCGTTGGCGGATTTGTGCTCGGCTTCAACACGTGGAATGATCTTTACGTCTTCTCCATCGCGACCGCGCCAACGCTCTGGCTGCCCGCGCATCTCGGCTACACAGGCTGGGTCATTTTGCAGCTCGGCGTGATCGCAGCGCTCGCGGCGATCGTTGCGGCGCTCGGAAGACTACCAAAGTCCGCGACCGCGGATGGTTACGACGGCCCACTTCGGTACGCCCTGAGGCGTATCTTTGTCGATCGATGGCCAGCGACGTTGGGTGGGGCCGCGGTGGGGGTAATTGCAACGATCGCGTATTTTCAAGTGCAACCGCTCGGTGTCACCAGCGCCCTGGGCAGCGTTGCTCGCTCCTTAGCGGGAACAGTTGATCTGCTGCCCGACACGCTGCATGGCCTCGACGGGTTTGCAGGCTGCCGCACCACGGCCGCGCGCTTATTGACGCCCAACGCGGCGTTCATCGTCGGATTGGTGCTTGCGAGTTTCGGCTCGGCAGTTGTTGCTGGCCAATTCCGCTCCGCAAGGCCAACGCTCGTCCAGATTTTCCGCGGTTTGAGCGGCGGCGTTCTGCTGGGCTGGGGAGCCATGACCGCGATCGGTTGCACTATCGGCACCCTTTTGTCGGGGACTATGGCCGGTGCGGCATCGGGCTGGATTTTCTTCGCGGCGAGCTTCGCGGGAGTGTACGCGTCTTTGCGGCTATCCGAAGCCGCTCGGGCGGTAGCCGCAAGGCGAGCCGCCTCCCCGCCCGAACGTATGACCAATCCCTAGCCAGAAAACTAAAGTGATGGTTTGGGAGCAACGCGCCCGGCCATTTTTGCGGGAATGATCACGCCGCGTCTGAGGCGCGGGTCTCCGACATCGCGCGGCAGCGACGATCGTATCGCCACCACTCACCGGTCAGACGCAATAGAAACTTCCTGCTATCGAAATCAAAATTTCGTATTTGCCGCCGCGCGGTTGCGGCGCCAGGAGTTAACCGGAAAGCGCTCTCGCGCGCGTTCGGTCGTTTCTGCCTTGGGGAAATGCATGGCCCGCTTTCGTCTCCGAACGCCAGATGATGCGCCTGAAGCATCGAGAGTCGCTTTGGAGGCGGCTCAAAAGAGCAATGGTTTCTTGCCAAATCTTCTTCGGCTGTTGGCGAATGCGCCCACGGCGCTCGAGACGTATTTGACGGTTGGAGGCATCAACGCCCGTAGCTCGCTCAATCTTGCTGAGCGGGAGGCTGTCCAGATCACGGCAGCTGCCACGCACGGCTGCGGATTTTGCGTCGCCGGGCATACGGCGGTCGCGACCAAAAAGGCGAAACTCGACGGAGTTACCGTCGCGGCGCTGCGCGATCTGGCAACCGTCGAAGACGGCAAGCTCAACGCGATCGCCACCTTCACGCGTGCGGTGATCGCCCGGCGAGGAGCCGTGACCGACGACGAACTCGCAGCTTTTCGCGCCGCCGGCTTTGACGATGCCGCGGCCCTTGAGGTCGTGCTGGGTGTGAGCCTCGCGACGCTGTGCAACTTCGCCAATAACCTTGGTCAGCCTCCGCTAAATCCCGAACTCGAGCCCTATCGATGGGAAGGCCATAGCCAGAACACGACCAAGCACGAGGCGGCGGAATGACGTCGCTCAACTCTGCTCGGGAACGCCATCCGCTCGACGGAACTCTGGCTGACTGGCTGGATGGCAACGCCGATGCGCTCGACAGGGAGCAGTTTGCGGCATCGAGGGTCCTGGCCGCACTGACAAACGCGCGGGTAACTCGGATCGGAGTTCCGAAAGACATCGGCGGCGATGGGGGCACGCTCCCAGAGGCGGTTCGCGCCATCGCCGACGTTGCAGAACGGTCTCTAGCCGCCGCATTCGTCCTCTGGGGACACCGCGCATATATTGAATACCTCCTTCAAAGTCCGAACGCAGGGCTGCGGAACAGATTATTGCCCCGCCTGCTCGAGGGCTCGCTTGCCGGCGCCACGGGACTCTCCAATGCCATGAAATTCCTCGCAGGGATCGAAGACCTGCAATTTCTCGGGCGTGAGAACGGCGGCCGGTGGGTGGTGACCGGCAAGCTGCCGTTCGTGACAAATCTCCGAGCGCCGGAGTTTCACGTCGCGGTGGCAATCTCGCGGGATGATCGGCCTCCATTCATCGTTTCGCTTGCATCCGATGATCCAGGGCTTTCGAGATCCGAGGACCTCGACCTCCTCGGCCTGCGCTCGACCAATACCGCTTCGATCTCGGCCTCCGGGATCGATATCGGCGACGACCGTATCATTCACGACGATGCAACGACGTGGCTCCCGCAGATCCGGCCGGCATTTCTCGGTTTACAGTGCGGCCTGTCCCTTGGCTTGGCGCGGCGGTCCCTGCAGGAAGCGCGGGTCGGCGCAGGATCCGGCAGCAACGTTCTTAGCCAAACCATCGCCGACGCGGCGGCCGCGCTCGATCATCAAGAGCACGCACTCCTTGAAGGATTGCAGCACAATACTTTCCAACACGGAGCCCCGGCGTTGTTCCGCATCAGGATCGCACTTGCCGAGATCGTCGCCAGTGCCGTCGCCCTGGAACTGCAGGCAACCGGTGGTCGAGCCTATCTCAACAACGCTGGCAGCTCGTTCGGCCGTCGATGGCGCGAGGCCGCCTTCATTCCGATCATCACGCCCAGCATCGTCCAATTGAAGACGGCCTTGGCACGCCATCCGGCCGTTTCCGCATGACCAATACACGGCAGGCGGTTCTGACAGCGACAAATCTCGCGCTGCGCTACGGCTCCGCTGGGCTTCCGGTGCTCGCGGATTTTGACCTCTCTCTGGCAGCAGGCGAAATTCTGACTCTGCTTGGCCCGAGCGGCGTCGGCAAGTCGAGCTTGCTGCGCGTTCTAGGCGGCCTTCAGGCGCCGTCCGCCGGAGAAGTCAGAATGAAGGGCGTGCCACTGCGCGATGTCCACCCACGCGTTGCCGTCGCATTCCAGAATCCCGGATTGCTGCCGTGGCTATCGCTGGAACGCAACGTCGCCTTTGGCCTCGATTTCAAGCGCCAGCCGCTGCTGGCGAAAGCGGAACGCAAGGCCCGCGTCGACCGCGCCATCTCGGAGGTTGGCTTAACGCATGCCCGACGCCTTTACCCCCTCGCGTTGTCCGGAGGCATGGCGCAACGCGCTTCGCTCGCGCGCTGCTTGGCGCGTCAACCGGACGTCCTGCTTCTCGATGAGCCATTCGGTGCGCTGGACGAGGTTACGCGCGCCGATATGCAGCAACTGCTTCTGAAGGTCGTCGCTGACTTTGGAACGGCGGTCGTCCTCATCACGCACGATATCGATGAGGCGCTTCTCGTCTCGGATCGCATCATTCTCATCGGCGGTTCACCCGCGTGCGCAGTCGCGCACTGGGACATCGATATTTCCCAACCTCGCGCGAACCACCTGGCCGAGCTCGGCCAGATCCGCATCGAGATCGTCAAAGCTCTGCAGAAAGTATCGCTTCGGCCCCACTGAGCCGCATTTGGAGATGGTCTATGAACGAAGAGTATTTTTCCCGCCGGGATATCGTCAAGCTTTCGGCGCTGCTGACGGCGGCGGGGACCCTGCCTCTCATCGACGCCTTCAATTCCCGCGCCTTTGCGGCCGATGAGCCGGTCAAGATCGGCTACCTTCCGATAACGGATGCCACGCCGTTGCTCGTTGCGCACGCCAACGGGCTGTTCGAGGCGGAAGGAATAACGGCGGAAAAGCCCGTGCTCTTCAGAAGCTGGTCGCAGCTCGTGGAAGCTTTCGTTTCTGGACAGGTCAACGTCGTCCACGTTCTGTCGCCGATTGCGGTCTGGGCGCGATACGGCAGCAAGGTGCCGGCGAAGGTCGTTGCCTGGAATCACACAGCCGGGTCGGCGCTAACCGTTTCCAAGGACATCGCATCGGTGAAGGACTTGGGAGGCAAGACGATCGCCATCCCGTTCTGGTATTCGATCCACAACATCGTCCTGCAGGAGCTTTTGCGCGCCAACGGGCTGACGCCCGTTACCAAGAAAGCCGCTGTTGCCGCCAACGAGGTCAATCTCGTCATCCTGCCGCCCCCGGACATGGTGCCGGCACTCGCGTCGAAGCAGATCGCGGGCTACATCGTTGCCGAGCCGTTCAACGCGGCGGGCGAGGCCCTGGGCGTCGGCAAAATTCTGCGCTTCACGGGCGACGTTTGGAAGGACCATGCTTGCTGCGTCGTGCTGGTTCACGAGCGAAATTTGGACGAGCGGGCGGATTGGTCTCAAAAGGTCGTCAATGCTCTCGTCAAGGCGCAGATCTGGACACGTGCCAATAGGGCCGAGACCGCCAAGCTACTCTCGAAGGACGGTGCCAACAAATACACCCCGCACGCGGTGGAAGTTCTGACCAAGGTTCTCTCGCCCGAGAAAACCGACGTTGCGGGCTACGTCGCATCGGGCGCAATCTTGCATGAAGACTGGCACGCGCAGCGGATTGATTTTCAGCCCTATCCCTACCCGAGCTACACCGAAGAGCTTGTCGGTCTTCTCAAGAAGACGCTCGTCGAAGGAGACAAGGGTTTTCTTGAAGCCCTCGATCCTGCCTTCGCGGCGAAGGATCTGGTCAACGACAGCTTCGTCAAGAAAGCCATTGCTGCAAATGGCGGGCTTGCAGCCTTTGGCCTGCCTGAGCAGTTCGAGCGCAAGGAAGTGATCGCTACGTGAGCGATATCGCCGGAAGGCGTTTGCAAGCGCGAGCGAAGAGCGACGAAGCATCACCCGCACGCCTGGAGGGTCGCTTCAATGCGCGACCGCTGCTCGGCATTCTGGGATTTGCGGTCGTCATCACGCTTTGGTGGGCGTCGATACACGTCTTCGCGGCCCCCGGCGGACTGGCGGAGCGGTTTTCGCCTTCGTCGGCCTTTACAGCTCTGCTGACGCTTGCAACCTCATCTGATCTTCCGATCAACATCCTGGTAAGCCTCAAACGCATACTGGTAGGGCTTGTCTTCGCTCTCGTTATCGGCGTCCCCGCCGGGCTCGTCGTCGGGCTCAGCAAGACGGCCGATGCCACGACATCGGTCGCTTTTCAGTTCTTGCGAATGATCTCGCCGCTTTCGTGGATGCCGATCGCGGTCATGGTGCTTGGGGTCGGCGACTATCCAATCTACTTTCTCCTGACGTTCGCAGCGGTTTGGCCAATCCTCTTGAGCACGGCGGCTGGGGTGCGCAGTCTCGATCCCGCTTGGATCCAGCTGTCACGCAGCCTGGCGGCCACGCGTTTCGAGACACTGGTTCATGTCGTCATTCCGGGCGTTCTGGGGCATGTGTTGACCGGCACGCGTCTCGCCATCGGCATCCTCTGGATCGTGCTCGTGCCATGCGAGATGCTCGGAGTTTCTGCGGGCCTCGGCTACTTCATTCTCGATACCAGGGACCGGCTCGCCTATTCCGAGCTGACGGCTACGGTTCTCGTCATCGGCTTCCTGGGCTTTCTCCTCGACTGGGTTGCCGGCGCTTTGCATCGAACTTGGACCGGGGGGCCCAGACGCGTCTCTCGATCCTAAATAGACTTTACGAAAAAGCGGTTCTCGGGGCGCCGCAATCCGAGGTGCTCTCTCAATGTTGTACCTTCGTAGTCCCGGCGGAATATCCCGCGCTGTTGTAGCTCGGGGATGACCCGATCGACGAAATCGTCAAGGCCGCCCGGCAGCCAAGGAAACAGGACGTTAAACCCGTCCGAGGCTCGGCTCTTGAGCCATTCCTCCATCTCGTCGGCGATGGAAGTCGGCGTTCCGACAAAGGCGAGACCTGCATAGCTTCCAGCCTTCTGAGCGAGCTGGCGGATCGTCAGGTTCTTCGACTTCGCGGCAGCCACAAGGCGCTGGCGCGCACTTTTGCTGGCGTTGGTTTCGGGAATCTCTGGGAGCGGTCCATCAGGATCGAAGGCCGACACGTCATATCCGAGAAGACTGTTCAAAGAGCCGATGCCACTGTCGTAGTGGACAAGGCTGTCGAGGTGCGCGCGCTTCGCCCGTGCCTCCTCAATGGTATCGCCGACGACGACAAACGCAGCAGGCAGGATCTTGAGACAATCGGGATCTCGCCCGATCGCCTGCATTCGTCCCTTTACGTCGGAATAAAATGCTTTGCCTGCTGCCAAGTTCGACTCGGCGCCGAACACGACCTCTGCCGTTTCGGCGGCGAGCTGGCGTCCCGCCTCTGACGCGCCAGCTTGCACGATGACCGGCCAACCCTGCACCGGCCGGGCTATGTTGAGTGGGCCGCGCACCGAAAGCTCTGGGCCCTTGTGCGCCAGCACATGCAGCCGAGCAGGATCGAAAAAGATGCCGGCTTCGACATCGCGGACGAAGGCGTCATCAGCGAAACTGTCCCAAAGGCCGGTCACGACGTCGAAGAACTCGCGTGCGCGAACGTATCGCGCGTCGTGATCGAGGTGCGATTCATATCCAAAGTTCAATGCAGCATCGGGATTGGCCGTGGTCACGATATTCCAGCCGGCGCGTCCGTTGCTGATATGATCAAGCGACGCGAAGCGCCGGGCGATATGATAGGGCTCGTCGAACGTAGTAGATGCGGTTGCGATGAGCCCTATGCGCTCGGTCGTGACGGCAAGCGCAGAAAGCAGAGTAAAGGGTTCGAACGAGGTCACTGTGTGGCTGCGCTTCAGCGCACCCATCGGCATGTTCAGCAAGGCGAGATGGTCGGCCATGAAAAACGCATCAAACTTCGCCGCTTCGAGCTTTTGCGCGAAGGCCTTTAGATGGCCGAAGTTGAAGTTTGCATCCGGATAAGCACCTGGATAACGCCAAGCGCCGGTGTGGATGCTGACCGGCCGCATGAAGGCGCCGAGATGCAGTTGGCGTGATTGGCTCATGAGGCATACTTTCTAGACCGCCCGCGTGAGCAGAAGAAAACAGGTTGCGTGAGGACGCCAATCCTGACGATCTCACCGCAAGGGCACATCGCACCAAGCCTGTTTTCAAATTTTCAGCAAAACGCGGACTGGTCTACGGCATCGGGCCAAATTTGGTCCAGACGTCACCCTCAACGCCTTGGCGCATCTTGGGAAGCGTGCGGCTTAGACGCTGACGTGAAATCCATATGACCCTCCCCATGCGACAGCTTCGCGCTGCAACGTAAGCATTGCTGCAATGCAACAAAGTGGCGTTTTATTATGCAGGATCTGTGGCTTAATGCCTTGATTCTAGTCACGCGCCAATCGCGACCCCGATATCCGGAAGGAAGCACCAATGTCGTCCTTGAGATCAGCTGCACTGATGTCGTTCTTCTCTGACGTGTCGTTGGTCGATGTATGGCGAGTTGCTTGCCGTGGCTATCGGGACGAAAGCGCAGCGCCTCTTGAGGTGGCGCATGCCACCCGCTTCGCGGCGCCAGTTCAGCCCTCGATCGGGAAGAAGTTCGCAACGCCGCCGTCTCATATCGACAGAGACGGAACCCGACGTAGCCTATCGGCGAATTTGACTCTGCCGCACAGCCAGTAGGGTGATGCAATGCCGGGGTTTATTGCAGCAAGGCAAACGCAGACCGTTGAGTATTTTATTCTGAGAGATGTGACGCGCCACGGCCGTGCCATCGGCGTCTTTTCCGGAACTCCCATTTCTGAAGCGATCGTCGATGCCTTCGGTCGGCGCTACATCTTCTCCGGCATCGCACCACGCACGTGGTCCGGAAAATTCAACGTCGAATGCCTGGGCACTGGAGAATTCATCCTTCCGCCAGGCTTGGTTTATCGCTTGGTCATGAAACAGAAGACGCCGTGGTGGCGGTCTCTCGTCGAGCAGATGATGCCCAAGCAGGCTCCTTAAGCCCTCATCAAATTTCGTGTACGCGGAGCAAGTTATGTCAGGTGAAAGAAGACTCTTGGCGCAAATGAGTGTCGGCTGGCCATGGGATAAGCCGCTCATGGTGCGTCCCGAGCTTGAGTGCGACCTCGTCGAACTCAACGATAGGATCTTCGACGCGATCAGCCTGGAAGATTCCTTCTTCTGGCACGACAAAATCGTCGAGCGTCTTGATCTTGAGGTGGCCGCGCTTCTGGTCTCTGACGATGCCTTCGACCACAAGGGAATTCCCAATATCCGTAAGCTCCAGGCGGTCTATGCCAAGCAAATGGAATACCTCCGCACGGCGATTGCGGAGAGCGCCACTCTGAGCTGGCCCTGATGGAATGGGAACCACCTCCAACACATGTGGAGGTCGTAGGTGCAGAAGCGGGGCGAGTGCGCCGGGACCTCATAGACCGACATCGGGCTGGCGCATCGCGCGCACTCACTTGCTGCCTCACAAAGCGTATCAGCAACTCGTTGCTCTGTTGACGCGCCGGCGGCAGTGCTGATCGGCGGCGTCGCTCGTTGGCTGCATAACGCGTGGGCAAATGCCGCCGCGGATAACTGTCAAATTTGTCTCATATACTGCAGCCTATAACTTCGTGAAAAAACAATATGGTGCAGGGAGCGCCAAACGAACCCGGGCGTGACCAATCAATATTGATGCGCGTGGAGAGACGCTCTTGCGAGATGGCTCTATTCTACCGACGGACAACAAAGATCGGCTGTCCTCTGAGCGCCTTATTGATCAGACCGCGCTCGCTGGCCTTGGGCATCTTACGTCTGGGCTTTCGCCGATCGGCCTCACCTTAGCGGTACTGGATTGGGGGCTGCATCTTGCGGCCGCTCCAGGAAAACGTCTCGCGCTTGCCGAAGAGTACGGTCGGCTTGTGGCGGACGCAATGCAGCGCGTTGCGGGCGGCCCGCAGGAGCCGTCATCCGAGACGAAAGATTCGCCGCGAGGCGATCCTCGCTTTTCGGGCGAGGCCTGGAATCAGTTTCCGTTTCAGTTCTGGGCGAACACCTTCTGCGCCGTCGAGGATTGGTGGACCAGTGCGACGCGCGGTGTGCCGGGGGTGTCTCCTCACCATGAAGCCGTTGTCTCCTTCGCCGTGCGCCAATGGCTCGACATATGGTCGCCATCCAATTCGCCGTTGGCAAACCCGGCCGTTGCGCAGCAGACGATGCGAGAAGGCGGTCTGAACCTCATCAGGGGTGCACAGATCTGGCTTGAAGACGCCGAGCGTCTTGCGGCTCGGAGGCCGCCGGCAGGCGTCGAGGCGTTCAAGGTTGGCGAGACTGTCGCTGCAACGCCAGGCCAAGTCGTCTTTCGCAATCATCTGATCGAGCTGATCCAGTACTCCCCTGCGGGAGAGACCGTGCATGCAGAGCCGGTGCTGATCGTTCCGGCATGGATCATGAAGTATTATATTCTTGATCTCTCGCCCCGCAATTCGCTGATCAAATATCTGGTCGATCAGGGCTTTACCGTCTTCTGCATTTCCTGGCGCAACGTCACGGAAGAGGACCGAAATCTATCGCTGGAGGACTACCGCCGGCTTGGCGTTATGGCGGCGCTCGACACGATTTCAGCCATTGTGCCGAACCGGCAGGTGCATGCGGCCGGGTATTGCCTCGGTGGGACGCTTCTTTCCATTGCAGCGGCGGCGATGGCCGAAACGGGTGATCATCGAATTAAAAGCATGACGCTCTTTGCCGCCCAGACCGATTTTACGGAGCCCGGCGAACTTCAGTTGTTCATTGACGATAGCCAGGTGGCACTGCTGGAAGCACTGATGTGGCAGAGCGGTACGCTCGATTCTTCGCAAATGGCCGGTGCCTTCCAACTTCTAAAATCCAATGACCTGATCTGGTCGCACATGATCCATGATTACCTCATGGGTCAGCGCACGCCGATGATTGATTTGATGGCCTGGAACGCGGATGCCACGCGTATGCCCTTCCAGATGCACTCGGACTATCTGCGTAAACTCTTCTTGCGCAATGATCTTGCCAGCGGCCGCTACGTTGTCGACGGCAATCCCATCGCGATCCAGAATATCCGTGCTCCGATTTTTTCAGTCGGAACCGAACGCGATCATATCGCGCCCTGGCATTCGGTCTACAAGATCCACTATCTGGCCGATACCGACGTGACATTCGTACTGACGAATGGCGGCCACAACGCGGGGATCGTCAATGAGCCGGGGCATTCAAATCGTCATTTCCGTCTGCTGACCAAAGCAGCGAATGATATTTGCTTAAGCGCCGATGAGTGGTTTTCCGCAGCTCCCGTCCAAGATGGCTCGTGGTGGCCAGTTTGGACGGCTTGGCTCGCTGCCCATTCGTCGTCCGAGAGAATTCCGCCGCCGAGTATGGGGTCCGAGGTCAATGGCTTTGCGCCATTGGGTGCGGCGCCCGGAACCTATGTGCTGCAACGATGACCGCTGTAATCCCACAGATCCGTCTGACCAATCGGACTTTCGAAGAGCTCGAAGTTGGCGAGAGCGCATCGCTCGTCCGTCTGGTCAGCGAGGACGATATCAAGCTGTTCGCGGCCACGTCCGGAGACGTCAATCCCGCGCATCTCGATCCCGCGTATGCAGCGACCGATATTTTCGGCCACGTCGTCATCCATGGCATGTGGACTGCGGCTCTGTTGTCCACGCTTCTCGGCACACAATTGCCGGGGCCGGGGACGATCTACCTCGGCCAGGACTTGCGCTTTCGCCGCCCGGTCGCTCCGGGCGATACCGTCACAGCAACCGTCACGGTACGCGAGAAGAAGCCGGAAAAACGGATTGTTGTTCTCGATACGCTGTGCGTCAACCAGGACGGCAAGGAGGTATTGTCGGGCCAGGCAACCGTCATCGCGCCAGCTGAAAAGCTGAGCTTGCCGCGTATCCCCGTGCCCGAAGTTGCGCTGCGCCGGAACAGTCGTTTCGATCAGCTCCTTGAACAGGCGAAAGCGCTTCCGGCATTGCCGACAGCGGTTGTCCATCCGTGCAGCCCGGAGGCCATCGCTGCAGCGATTGAGGCCAGGGCCGAAGGTTTGATCGAGCCCGTTCTCGTAGGGCCGCCTCGCAAAATTGCGGCCGCGGCCGAGAAGGCTGGCGTTTCGATCAACGGCCTGCGCGTCGAGGCGACTGAACATAGCCACGCCGCAGCAGCGAGAGCCGTTGAGCTTGCCGCAGCAGGGACCGTTCATGCCTTGATGAAGGGCAGCCTGCATACCGACGAATTGCTTGGCGCAGTCATCGGCGCGCAATCAGGTCTACGGACGGATCGGCGCATCAGTCATGTCTACGTGCTCGATGTGCCTGCATATCCCAAGCCCCTGATCGTGACGGACGCGGCGATCAACATTATGCCGACGCTCGAGCAGAAACGGGATATCTGTCAGAACGCCATCGATCTCATGCATGTGCTTGGGATCCCCGTGCCGCTGGTCGCGATTCTCGCCGCGGTCGAAACGGTCAATCCGGCGATGCCCGCGACACTCGAAGCAGCCGCCCTGACAGTGATGGCGGCGCGTGGTCAGATCACCGGCGCAAAACTCGACGGACCGCTTGCCTTCGACAATGCCGTCAACCTCGACTCCGCGCGTATCAAGGAAATCGTGTCGCCCGTTGCGGGCAGGGCCGACATCCTCGTTGTTCCTAACCTGGAAGCCGGCAACATGCTCGCCAAGCAGCTCATCTATCTCGCCGGTGCCGACGCTGCTGGCCTGGTGCTTGGCGCGCGCGTACCGATCATCCTGACCAGCCGGGCCGATACGCTGCGCGTGCGGCTGGTTTCCGCCGCGTTGGCTAAGCTCGTCGCAGAACGCCGGACCGGCGCGTTGGCATGAGCGAAATTCTGATTACCTTCAATCCCGGCTCCTCGACCATCAAGCTGGGCCTTTACCGGATGGGCGCGGCCAGCCCCGTGCGGCTCGGCATGGGCGTAGTCGATCTCAGGCACATGCCGTTGCGATTGCATGTCGTCGAAGGGCCGAGCGTTGCGGATATCCCTTTGCGGGCCGAGGTGACCGACGATCTGCACGAGCTCATCGATGAAACGCTCGGTTGGCTGACGGATCATTTTGCGTTGGAAGGGATCGCTGCGGTCGGTCATCGCGTGGTGCATGGCGGCGACGCTTTCTCCAGCGCGGTTCTGATTTCGGATGCGACGCTCGCGACAATCGACCGGTTCGTCGATCTCGCGCCGCTGCATCAGCCCCAGAGCTTGCGGCTGATCCGGGCGATCCGTCATTTGCGCCCAAATTTGCCGCAGACGGCTTCGTTCGACACGGCGTTCCATCGTTCGCAAGCCGATATCGTGCGCCGGTTCGCGCTACCGCGGGCGATGTTCGACGTTGGCATCAAGCGTTACGGCTTTCACGGCCTGTCCTATAAATTCGTCGCCGCAAGACTGCTTGAACTCGCGCCGGATCTGGCGGCGGGGCGCGTCGTCGCCGCTCACCTCGGCAGCGGGGCAAGTCTCTGCGCGTTGGAAAACGGGCAAAGCCGCGACACCAGTATGGGCTTTTCGACGCTCGACGGGATTCCGATGGCGACGCGCTGCGGCGCTCTCGATCCCGGCGTGGTCCTTCACCTCCTGAAGCAGCAGGGTCTTTCGTTGGAGAGCGTCGAGGATATCCTCTATCATCGGTCTGGCCTTCTCGGTGTCTCCGGCATCAGTGCGGACAGCCGCGATCTCATCGCGAGCAATCTGCCGGCTGCGCGCGAAGCAATCGATCTGTTCACTCATCGGATCGCGCGTGAGATCGCGGCGCTCGCAACGACGCTTGGTGGTCTCGATGCCGTGATTTTCACTGCCGGAATCGGCGAGCACCAGCCGACGATCCGCACCGCCGTATGCGAGCGGCTCTCCTGGCTTGGCGTGTCGCTGAATGAAGATGCTAATTCCCGTAACGCGACACGCATCGATGCGCAAGACAGCAAGATCGGCGTGTTCGTCGTTCCGACCAATGAAGAGCAGGTGATCGCCACCGAAGCTTGCGCGCTTTTGAGAATCAACAGGGGGGCCTGATGAGTCCGATCATCGATCTTACCGGAAGGCGCGCGCTTATCGTCGGCATCGCCAATAAGAACAGCATTGCATATGGCTGCGCCGAGGCATTACGTTCCGCGGGAGCCGAGCTGGCTGTAACCTACCTCAACGCCAAAGCCGAACCGTATGTGCGGCCCTTGGCTGAGGGACTCGATGCGTCGATCATCGTGCCGTGCGATGTGCGCATTCCTGGCGAGCTCGAGGCGGTTTTCGAGCACATTAACGCCACCTGGGGGCGTCTCGACGCGATCGTGCATTCGATCGCTTTCGCGCCGCGCGAGGATCTGCACAACAGCCTCGTCCACTGCTCGGCGGAAGGCTTCGCCATGGCCATGGATGTCTCATGCCACTCCTTCATCCGAATGGCGAAATTGGCGCTTCCGCTGATGACCGATGGCGGCAGCCTGCAAACGGTTAGTTTCTTTGGCGCCAACCGGGTGGTCGAGCACTACAATCTCATGGGTCCGGTCAAGGCGGCGCTGGAAGCGACGGTGCGGACGTTGGCCGCCGATCTCGCGCCACGCCGCATCCATGTTCACGCGCTGTCATCAGGTCCGGTGGCGACCCGCGCGGCCTCGGGCATCGACCGTTTCGATGACCTCCTTGAAAAGACGCGCGAACGCACGCCCGACCATCAGCTTGTTACGATCGAACAGATTGGGCGCATCTCGGCCTTCCTGGCAAGCGATGCGGGAAGCGCCATGACGGGTTCAACGTCCTACGCCGATCACGGCTTTCACATCGTCGCGTGAGGCGCGGCCTGCACCTCGCTTTCAGGCGGGCCTGCGAAGCCGTTCGAGCCTTGCCAGTAGGTCCGTTGGAACGTCTTTGGTAACAATGGCCGCGCCGGAATAAATGTTGCCGTTGTTGCCGTCGAGCGTGAGCATTGAACCTTCGGGATAGCTTGCGCCGCCCACCACCAGGCATCTCGCGACCTCATCGACCGCCATGGCCTCGCAACCGACGAGACATACTTTGCCGAGCTGGCGCGCGACGACGGCGGCGTGCGAGGTCCTTGCCCCGTGCTGCGTCAGGAGCCCGTCGGCGAGATCGAGCGCTGCAATATCGCGGGTTTCGGCATCGCGCCGCACGAGAAGGACCTGAGCGCCGTTCTGTTTGCGCTGACGCGCGGATGCTTCGTCGAAAACGACTTCTCCGCTCACAACGCCGGTGGCGGCCGAAGCGGCGGTGGCGATCGGCGACAGCGCGGCTCCATTTTCTGCAGAGATCGTGTCGAGCGAAAGCTGCTCCGCGCCGAGTGCGCGCGTGCGCTCGCGGGCCGTCTCAATGTCGATCAGACCTTCGTCGAGCATGTCCAACGCGATCTGCGCCGCGGCGCGCGGCGTGCGTTTGCCGTTGCGGGTTTGAAGCAGGAACAAGACGCCGTCCTCAATCGTGAATTCGAAGTCCTGCATATCGCCAAAATGCTTCTCGAGAGTTTGCGTCGCCTCGACCAGCTCGGCCCATAGCGCCGGTGCAACGGCGGCGAGTTCGTCATGCCCTTGTGCGCTGCGCCGGCCGCTCACGACATCTTCACCTTGCGCGTTGAACAGAAAATCGACCCACGGGCTCCGCACACCCGTGCTGGGATTGCGCGTGAAGCCGACGCCGGCGCCGGATAGGCCGCCAGCATTGCCGAACACCATGCGTTGCACGGTGACGGCGGTGCCCATGTCGTGGCTCAGGCCGTGAAGGTTGCGATACGTGACGGCCTTGTCGCTGGACCACGACCGAAAGACCGCGCCGATCGCCTCGACCAATTGCTGTTCAGCATCCTGCGGAAACGACCGCTTGGCCTCCCGCTCGAAGGTTTGCAGATGGCGCCTCGCCACCTCGCGCAGGGCGACAAAATCCAGGCTGCGCTCGTCTTCGCCGGCTCGCACGGAATCGAGATCGGCTTCGAAATGCCGTGCATCGACTCCCGCCACAACCTCACCGAAACCGGCTATGAGACGCCTGTAAGCATCCCAGGCCAGTCTGGGGCTTCCGGTCTGGCGAACGAAGCCGGGCAATGTGGCTGCGGTCAGACCGATATTGAGCAGGGTTTCCATCATTCCGGGCATCGATACGGGCGCGCCGGAGCGGACGGACAGCAGGAGCGGACGTCTCGATTCGCCGAGCTTCAGGGTCGCGGCTTCTTCCAGCTTGATCAGTGCGTCGCGCCAGCACGATGGCATCACATCTTCGGGATGAGCGCAAAAACCGGTGCCCAGAACGAAGGCGGGCGGGACGTTGAGACCTAACGCAGCCATTCGCGCGAGGTTGTAGGCTTTAAATCCGAGAATGGCGGATGTGATTGTGTCGTCGAGCGGTACGGCCCCGCCGATCGAATGGACGATTTTCGTATCCGCCGATTCCCGCCGTATCGCGGTCAACGTGCTCATCGATCTGCTCCGATGCGATCGAGCACCAGCTCCCGGATGCCAAAGCTCGCCACCATTAAGGCATCGGTCGCCAGCTCGATGGATTCTGCAAAGTCAGTCGCCAGCGTCAGCGTGACGGGATCGTCCACATGGCGTACCAGCGCACGCCGGACATCACGCAACAGCTCATCGCACTGACGTTCCGCGTCTACCGCGCGCCATGTAACGGCCAAAAACGCCTCGTGATCCTCCGCAGTCCCGCCCTCGCGCAGGACACCAGCTATGGTCAACGCCTTGACGTGATCGCGCACCGCCTCATGCGTGCGCCCCGCCAGCCGCGAAAGCGTCTCGCGCACTTTGCCATGCCAACCCTTGTGATGTCCCTCGGCGATCAGCGACAGCAGGAACGTCGCTTCCTCAAGCGCGTCGGCGATATTGTCGGCCTTTTCGATGAGCCGCGTGAAAGGCAGCCAACGCGCATTGCGCTCCGCACGCTTACGCGAACGCATTACAAGAAGATCGGCCTCGTGCTCCCAGCCCTTTGCCCGCGTGGCCAGTTTCGCCACAGCCTTGCTGTCGTGTTCAAGACCGTGTGTCAGCGCATCCTGAAGACCTTCTGCCAGCTCATGGCAGAAGGCCGCGTGTTCGTTGAGAAGCTCGAACACGTCGCGCTGATGTCCGAGATGACGAAGAAGCAGCAGACGGATGGAGTCGGCGATCCGCGGAATCGGCTGGTGCTCCTGCATGGCTTGCGACGCTGCCGCCATGGCTTCGAGCATGAATGCGCGTGCCGGCTCATCGCCGAGCACCGTGTCGAGACGGTCACCGATGCGAAAGAACTCACCGCCGACCGCCTCCATCGCGTCGAACAACAGCCGCTCCGCACCGGCTTCCAGCCAGCCCATGTGTCCGATGTCCCGGCGCGCGCTTTCGTTCAGGACCAAAATTGCGTTGGATTTGCCCACGACAAGCCGCAAACGTTTGCGCGCCCGGTTCCAGTCGATCAGAAAGACAATACGCGATCCGAGTGCTTCAAGCGTCGCGGTTAGCGCGGTCTCGTTCGCACTGTCGAAGGTAGCAGTACCCACGAAGTAGCTTTCGCCTGCATTCAGGCCCTCCGTCGTGCGCGAGACCACCGCGGACCATTGTGCGCCGATCTCGCCAAGGAGATTCTGGAAGAAGGAGAAGCGCTGCCGATGCAGGTCCGAATACGTTAAGGACAACCGCAATCCCTCGACCTGGATGACCAGCACATGTGCATCGTTGGTTCCGATGTCGTTCTGGATCAAGAGTCTCGCGCCGTCGCGCGTCGCTGCAGTATCGAGCCCGGGATGGCTGAGCTTGAGCGGCCGGGTGCGGTTGAGGCCCCGCATGAACGCGGCAATGCGAGGCCGGTCCTCTGCCGGCAATTGCCAGATATGGGCGCCATCGATCGTTTCGTCCGAGAGGTCTGCCGCCAGACGATTGATGGCCTTATGCAGATCCATAACCAGGATATGAAAGCTGTCGCCCTCGCCACGCTTGCCGCTGGTCAATTGCTTCAACTGATCGGCATTGAGGGTGCCAGAGGCAAGTTGACCGAGCCAATCGCACCACCGGTCGATTCTACCGAGAAACTCATGATGGGCGCCGTTATCATCGCCCTCTAGCGGACGACCCATAAGCCGTAGGTCGGTTGCAAGTTTCTCGAATAGCTCGGGCAGGTCGTCTGCGTGCAGCAGGGACGACTTAATGTGGCTGGACGCAGGCAGCGTCAGAAGCCAGGGCGCATCAACCTTCGCCACCGCATATTCGCGATGCAAGTCAAGCGACGCGACGTCAGGCTGTGCGGCATGGCTGTATGCTGTTTGGAGGACCGTCAGATAGAACTTGAGGCGATCGTTGGCGGCAAGCGCGGATTTGAGATAGGCGGGTCGAAGAAGCAGCGATTGCCCAAGCGAAGCGACGACCTCGGTCTTCTCCATGCACGTCTATCCCTTGGCTCTTAGATTCATTGCCGCGTGAGTGCAGCTAGCACGTCGAAAAAAGCTACAGGGTTTGGATGACTTTAGGATGATGATGCGCCGGGGCACGCGGAACCGTGCCCGCCGGCTATGTCAGATTTCTGTAGTATTGCGGTTTTACCGTATCGGGAGAGGCAGTCTATTCGGCATGGGGATGTCGTATGAATGATTGGCACATTGCCACGCGGTCAGGTCTAAAATTGAACGTCCGCGCGGCAACGCAGGACGATGATGCTGTTTTGTCGGATTTCTTTCATCATATCCGCGCCGAAGATTTGCGTTTCCGTTTCCTCTCAAGTGCCAAGGAGGTGGGAGCGGAACAAATCCGGCGCATGACGCATATCGATCATAAAGCCAACGAGACTTATGTTGCGTTCAACGAAGAAGATGGCGGGGTTGTTGCCGTGGCGGCTCTCGCCAGCGACGCAGCGCAAGAAAAGGGCGAAGTCGCGATTTCGGTCCACGCTGATCATCGCAATCAAGGGATCGGATGGGAGATGTTGGCCTTGGTCGCCGATCAGGCCGCTGCTCGGGGATTGAAGTCGATCGAGTCGATCGAAAGCAGAGAGAATTACGACGCGATCGAACTTGAGCGAAACATGGGCTTTTCCGTCGCGCCCTTTCCCGGCGATATCACGCTTGTACTTGTTTCCAAGCAACTGTCCTGATCTAGATCAGAATAGTACGCCTGCGCCGGTCCAATAGGCGCTTCAGGTTTCGATCTTACCGAAGTAGGGCTTAGGCTAATAAGCGAGCCGGTCGCCTCGATTGATTTCGAGGGTGTCTCGCGAGGGCCGGATGGCCGCTATCTGCACGTATCCTTCCCAATCCGGTGGGCCTGCGATCTCATCGACACGGTTGGTGACAGCAACGTCGCGAGCGCTAGGCCATCGAATGAAGTGATAGCATTTCATCGTTTCGATTATCACGCAGACTAATTTGGTTAGATTTTTTAGTTTGTTGCTGCCCCCTAACGGCTGAACCATAACGCCGACCATAGCGGCTTGACTTGCTCGATCATTATCAGGTGATCGCCATTCATCTTTAGAAATGAATGAGAGCAATCAGCACAACGTGCATTTGTCATAACAGGTGGGGACCAATGAAAATTTGGACGCTTCTGACGGCGGCGCTTTCAACTGTCGCTGCGGTAACGACGGCGCATGCTGGAACAAAATTCGTCATCGGCGCGACAGCCGTGCCGCACGCTGAGATCCTCGAGTTCATCAAGCCGATCGTAGCCAAGGAAGGCGTGGATCTAGATATCCGTGTTTTCTCGGATTACATTCAGCCTAACGCGCAGCTCGTCTCGAAAGAGCTCGACGGAAATTATTATCAGTACCGTCCGTTCCTCAACGATTATAATCGTGAGCGAGGCACCAACCTTGTGCCGATCGTTCCCGTGCATATCGAGCCGTTTGTTGCCTACTCAACGAAGATTACTTCCGTTGACCAACTCAAGGATGGCGCGACCGTTGCCATTCCCAACGATCCAGTGAATGGAGGCCGCGGTCTTCTACTGTTGCAAAAGATCGGTGTGATCAAACTTAAAGGCAAGCCGGAACTCGAAAGCCCCGAGGATCCGCTGCCGACACTCAAGGACATCTTGGACAATCCGAAGCACCTCAAGATCACTGAACTTGAATCAGCGTTGTTGCCTCGGGCCCTGGAGCAAGTCGATCTCGCCGCACTCAACGGCAACTACGTTTTCGAGTCGAAGCTCCCGCTGGAAAAATCACTCTACATCGACCGCGGCCAGGACGGCCGAAACATCTGGGGGGAATATCTCGTCGTGCGTCCGGAGGAGAAGGACCGCGCCGACGTGAAGATCATCGCCAAAGTCCTAAATAGCGATGCTACCCGCGAGTTTATCAAAACTCACTATCAGGGTCAGATCTATCCGGCATTCTAATCGCAAGCGACACAGCAAGAGCAGGACGGGCATCCCCGGCCTGCTCTTTGTGCGATTCTAGCTGCGCGACGTCCATCAATAGGGGCCGGAGTGATCAACAGCCAGCCATCTCAGCCGATCGTCAGCCTCAGAGGAGTCTCCAAGGACTTTCTTGTCGGAGGACAGACGGCGACTGCGCTTCGCGGTATCAACCTCGATATTCAACGCGGCGAAATCTTCAGCATCATCGGCTCGTCCGGCGCCGGAAAATCGACGCTCGTGCGGCTCATTAATCTATTGGAGCGGCCGACCGCGGGCGAAATTGTCTTCAACGGCAAGCCCATAACGCTTGTCAAAGGGGCGGAACTTCGAACAATCCGCCGCAGCATCGGTATGGTCTTTCAGCACTTCAATCTTCTCTCGGCGAAGACCGTCGCCGAGAACGTAGCTTTTCCACTTAAGCTTTCGGGCGCGCGGGACCGCAGCGCGATTGCCGAGCGCGTAAGCAAACTCCTCTCGCGTGTCGGTCTCCAAGAACACGCGGCGAAATACCCGAAACAACTATCTGGCGGGCAGAAGCAGCGGGTCGGGATCGCGCGCGCCTTGGCTCTGCAGCCCGACGTCCTCTTGTGCGACGAGGCGACCAGCGCACTTGACCCGCAGACGACGCGGTCAGTCTTGAAGCTTCTGGCTGAGATCAACCGGGATCTCGGCATCACCATCGTTCTGATCACGCACGAGATGGACGTGGTGCGTCAGATCTCACATCGCGTGGCCGTGCTCGATCATGGTCAGATCGTCGAACACGGGCGTGTCGAGGACGTATTCCTCCACCCCGGTCACGCGAAGACTCGCGAACTCGTGCACGAAGCGGAGCCTGAGAACGATGAATTGCCCAGGGGTGGCATACTGCGTGGACAGATTTATCGTCTCACGTTCGTTGGGAAGAGGGCCCACACTCCCATTCTAGGCAGCGTCGCGCGCGAGTTCGGCATCGACTATGTCATAACCGGCGGCCGCGTCGGCACGATCCGCGATGTGCCGTATGCGCAGCTCACGATATCCTTCACGGACGGCAACGTGCGCGGCGCAATCGCGCGTCTCATCACGAGCGGCGTGTCGGCGGAACATTTAAATGGCGGCGCTTCCGGAGCACCGTTGAGAGCAACGGCAACCTGAGGTCTATCCGTGATTCTGCACTCGATCGGCTGGGACGATATCTTGCAGGCAACGTTGGCGACGCTCGCCATGCTCGGAGGCTCGCTGTTTTTCACGGTTCTTCTCGGGTTGCCCCTCGGCATTCTGCTCTTCCTGACCGGGCGCACTCAGCTACTGGATCAAACATTCGCTTACGGCCTGTTGTCCGTTGTGCTGAACACCATACGATCAATCCCCTTCATCATTCTTCTCATTCTGCTGATGCCGGTTACCGTGCTCCTCACTGGCACGTCACTCGGCGTCCGCGGGGTGATCCCTCCGCTCGTCATCGGTACAGCGCCTTTTTTTGCCCGTCTTGTCGAGACGGCACTGCGCGAGGTTGACCGCGGCGTTGTTGAAGCGACACAGGCTTTAGGCGGATCCGTCTCCCAAATTGTTTTTCGCGCCCTTCTGCCCGAAGCATTGCCGGGGTTGATCGCCAGTGTGACCGTGACGGCAGTTGTCCTCGTCGATTACACCGCGATGTCGGGAGCGATCGGGGGCGGTGGACTCGGGGACCTCGCGATTCGTTATGGCTACCAGCGCTTCAAGACCGACGTGATGTTTGTGACTGTGGTCCTGCTTATTCTGCTGGTTCAAATACTGCAGGCTTTCGGCAATCGCCTCGTAATCCACTTCACGCGAAAATAGAGGAATTTCCGCCATCATTGTCGGGCCGGTCACACGCAATGAGCAATGAACGGCCGCTAGTGTTCGTCGGCGAGCAGATATCAATCCAGCGCATATTCTTCCATGATTTTCTTGGTTCATGCCTCAGCGCAATGAAAGGATTATCGCGCTGATCAATGAAGCTGAGGTCAACCGCCGCGTCATGGGTGGACGTGTCGTCTCTCACTCAGTCGCTGCACTCCCGACTGCCTCCTCGTGCATCGCTGCCGAACGAGTGATCGCCGCCATGGAGAGCGATCTCCTCGGGTGGTGCGTGCGACGGAGAACGGACCAATCGGCGTCGGTTGTTGATGGGCAAGCACATCGCGGACCGATACTTCAATTAAAACAAGAGCAAGAGAAATGACCGAGCATCAATCTGCTGCAAGTCTTACCAAGACGTCGCTCCCAATCCTCGAGGAGCCCAAAGGCGCTCACGTTGTGAGCAGTGCAGACGAGGCCATTGAAATTGCAAAACGCTTTGCTGCAAAAATTGCCGAAGGGGCAAGCGAGAGAGATCGGCAGCGGCACTTGCCGGTCGCCGAGATAGCGGAGTTTACGCAAAGCGGCCTTTGGTCGCTAAACGTTCCGAAGGAGTATGGAGGTCCGGATCTCTCTTATTCCACCATCGCGGAAGTTATTAGCATCGTTGCCGCAGCCGACCCCTCGATCGGGCAATTGCCGCAAAACCATATCGATTTCATCGATACGCTACGCACGACGGCGACGCCCGAACAACGGGCCGAATTCTTCCGCGCCATACTTGCTGGCACCCGAAGCGGCAACGCTTTTTCCGAACTTGGCAGCCGTACCGCCGCCGATTTTGAGACGAAGATCACAAGACGGGGCGATGACTACGTCGTCAATGGCCGCAAGTTCTATTCGAGCGGCGCGCTTCTCGCCCACATTGTTCCCATCACGACTGTCGACCCCGAAGGCCGTCTCTATATCGCTGTCGCCGATCGCAATGCTCGGGGTCTCACCATCATCGACGACTGGTCGAGTTTTGGTCAGAGAACGACCGCGAGCGGCACTGTAATCATCGAAGATCTCGTGTTGCCGGCGTCGCGGGTCATACCGACTTACACATCGCAAGATAGTCCAAGCGCCAACGGCGCAGTTTGCCAGATCGTCCACGCCGCGGTGGACACAGGCATCGCGCGGAGGGCCATCGAGGACACGATCGCGTTTGTGCGCAACTCGGCTCGGCCATGGATCGACAGCGGCAAGGCAAAGGCAGTCGAGGATCCCTACACGATCTCTGATATAGGCGATCTTAAGATCAAGCTCCACGCGACCGAGGCGTTGCTTGCACGGGCAGGGCGTGTTCTCGATGCGGCCGTTGCCAATCCAACGGTTGAGACCGTCGCCGCGGCATCGATCGCGGTGGCCAAAGCCAAGGTATTGTCGACCGACCTCGCGCTTCTCGCAACGAACAAGCTGTTCGAGCACGGCGGCGCTCGCTCCACGCTGTTGAAGAATAATTTCGACCGCCATTGGCGCAACGCGCGCGTTCACACCGTCCACGATCCGGTGCGCTGGAAACATCCGATCATTGGGAATTACTACCTCAATCACGTCCTCCCTCCCCGTCATTCCTGGATTTAGCGGCAGCCTCAGCGCACGAGGCGGGCCGTACAGTGCGAACCGCGACAACCCGTTCGCTTTTGGCAAAGAGAATTGCGAAACGAAAGAAACGACAAATGTCCGAACATAAGCCACTTGCCGCAGAGAAAGACCGTGTGTCCGCGCGCTCACTTCCTCCCGGCTGGGCGCCGTTGCGACCGGCACAAAGCGCCACCGTGATCAAGGACGATGCGCACGCCATCGAGACCGCTCACCGCCTCGCGCCGGTCTTTGCGGAAGGCGCGATCGCGCGCGACCGATCCCGACACTATCCCCTTGCCGAGATCGATATCTTTTCGCAAAGCGGCCTCTGGGGCATAACAATCCCTAAGGAAAATGGCGGGGCAGGGGTTTCTCAAGCGACGGTTGCCAAGGTGTTTGCAACCCTCGCAGCTGCCGATCCATCTCTCTCTCAACTTGCCCAAAATCACTTTGAGATTGTCGACGTGATACGCTCGACCGCAAGCCCTGAGCAGAAAAACGAGCTTTTTGGCGCCATCCTCTCCGGCTATAGGCTCGGCAACGCCTTTTCCGAATCGAGCGGCAAGAACGTCGAAGATTTTTCGACCCGGCTCACGCGAGACGGCGCCAATTATCGCATCAATGGCAAGAAATTCTATTCGACCGGCGCTCTCTTCGCGCATCTCGTCCCGATCGTTGCGCTAAATGAAGAAGGGCATGTCGTCGTCGCCGTTGCCGACCGCGATAGTCAGGGGCTCACCGTCGTCGATGATTGGTCGGGCATTGGACAACGCACGACCGCTAGCGGAACGGTGACGCTCGATAACGTCGCGATTCCGGCTGCCCGCGTGCTCCCGGCACACATCGTTTATGAGCAACCGAGCGCCGCGGGGCCTCAAAGCCAGCTTATCCACGCCGCCATCGACCTCGGCATTGCGAAAGGTGCGATCGAAGCGACGCTCGACTTCGTTAGAAGGCGCGCGAGGCCGTGGATCGACAGCGGCCAGGAATCCGCGACACAAGACCCGTTCACCCTACGCGATATCGGCGATCTTGAGATTCGCTTCGATGCGGCAGACGCGTTGCTGGAGCGCGCCGCGCATCAGCTCGACGCTACGCTTAGAAACACGAACGAAGATACGATTGCGCTTGCGAAGGTTGCCGTCGCCGAAGCAAAAGTTCTGACCACAGACATCGCCATCCTCGCCGCCAACAAACTCATCGAGCTCGGAGGCTCGCGCGCAACCCTTGAAGCGAACGGCTTTGACCGTTACTGGCGCGACGCTCGGACCCACACCGTGCACGATCCCGTGCGCTGGAAGGCGTTCGCTGTGGGCCAATATTACCTCAATGGCGTCAATCCGCCTTTGCACTCCTGGATCTGACCCCCATGAATATCCAGGTCGCAACGAAATCGGCCTTTGATGAGATAGAAAAAGACATCGGGGCGCGGGACGTCAGGTTTTTGCGTGTCGAAGTTCCCGATCTTCACGGCATCGCACGCTCGAAAGTCGTTCCAGCAAAGCGGCTCAGGAGTCTGATCGAACGCGGACTTAACTTTCCTCTGCCCCCGCTCGCACTCGATGTTCAATGCGAGGCGGTTGAAGGCACCGGCTATCTTGAGGAGCGGGGGTATCCCGATATCACCCTCGTGCCGGACCTTCAGACCTTTGCCGTCCTTCCGAACTCCAACGGGACGGCACGCTTTATCGCCGACGCCTATCACGCGGCAACGGGTGAAATCGTGAACGGTGCGTCACGCACGGTCGCGCGAAAGCTATTTAATGATGCCGCGGCCCTCGGATTCGAAGTCCTGAGCGGCTTCGAGTACGAATTCTATCTTCTTGATCCCATATCACTCGCGCCCGCGAGCGATACGGTCCGTCAGTTTGCGACATTTGATGCCGGTGACAGACCACTTATCTACGCGATCGCCGAGGCACTCGATGCGCTAGGCATTGAAGTTACGACCGCAAATCTGGAGTATGGCCCAAGCCAGTTTGAAGTGAATTTCGCGCCACGCCGTGGTCTTCTCGCAGCCGACCAGGCTTTTGCATTCAAAAACATCGCAAAGGAGATCGCGGCAGCATCCGGGCGGCTCGCGAGCTTTATCACCAAACCCTCGATCGCCCGAAGCGCCAATGGTCTTCACTACAACGTCTCTCTCTGGCGCGAAGGGGCCAATGCCTTTGCAGATCCCGCCGCGCCCGATCATTTCTCTGCTATTGGGCGTCACTTCCTTGCCGGCCAGCTTCACCACGCATCGGCGCTTTCCGCTCTCCTGGCTCCCACTATCAATTGCAGCAAACGATTCAGAGCACACTCCTTCGCGCCATTTGAAGCTGATTGGGGAACAAGCAATCGCACCGTTGCGCTGCGGGTGAAAGCTCCTGGCGGCCCGGATATCCATATTGAAAACCGGATCGGCGCGGGTGCAGCCAACCCTTATGTTGCCGCCGCGGCGATTTTGGCGGCTGGACTCGACGGCATTCGCCGAGCGCTGACTCCGCCGCCTCCGCGGGCGGCTGGCGACGAAGAAACGCGTTTTGTGTCGCTGCCCACGGCGCTTGAGCCTGCGCTCAAAGCGCTCGAAGCCGACGCCATTCTTGTCGAGGCGCTCGGACAGGAGTTCGTAAAGATATTCACGACCGTTAAACGCCACGAAATCAGAAAAGCGAGACGAGCCATTCCAGGCTTCGACGACCCCTCGTTCCATGAACGAGTAGACCCGTGGGAGCTTAGCGAATTGGCGCGCGTTCTTTGATCGCTGAGCGCTAGAGCAGAGACAACAATGCAGTTTGCCTACTGGAATACCAACCTCGGCAGCGTGCTGTTCAGCAGCATCCCGCAGAAGGCCGATCCCGATTTGGCTTTTCAGCTCGATGTCGCGCGACGGGCGGAAGAAGCCGGGTTCGACTATACGCTTGTCGCGGCACGGTTCGTTTCGACGACAGGATCGAGCCCTGACATGTACGACGCGCTCGCGGCGAGTTCAGCTCTCATTTCCGCGACTAGGCGGCTGAACGTCATTGCGGCACTGCATCCCGGGCTTTGGCACCCGGCGATGGTCGCTAAGTTTGCGGCGACGCTGTCGCTGCTGTCTCAAGGCCGCTTTCACGTCAACGTCGTGAGCGGGTGGTTCAAGGATGAATTCGTCCGCCTTGGCGAGTCATGGCTTGATCACGACGAGCGCTATCGCCGCTCAGACGAATTCATAAGTGTTTTGCGCGGCCTCACTTCGGGCGAGCCATATTCCTTCGCCGGCGATTTCTTCCGCATTCGCGAGCTGACCTTCAAACCCAAGCCGCAGCATCCGATCGACGTCTTCCAGGGAGGTAATTCTCTCGCCGCACGCAATCTTGCCGCGCGCCGGGCGGATTGGTACTTCATGAATGGTGACACCATCGATGGGATTACCGCGCAGATCGCGGAAGTTCGCAAGCTTGCCGAGCCGCTGGGCCGCAAGCCGAAATTTGCGGTCAATGCCTTCGTGATTTTACGTGACACGGAGAGCGAAGCAGTAGGTGTTCTCGACGAGATTATCGCGCGCGCCGATTCCGCGTCGGTGCAATCATTCCGTGCGCATGCTCAAGGTGCAGGATCATCAACAAGAGATCGCGTCGGCATGTGGGCTAACTCAAGCCTTGCCCATCTTGTGCAACCCAATGATGGCTTCAAGACCGGGCTCATCGGAACGCCCGAGCGCTTGATCGAGCAGATACGGGCGTTGGAAGCGGCTGGCGTCAACCTCGTCCTCTGCGGGTTCCTCGACTTCCTTGAAGAGCCGACGGTCTTTGGTCATTCCGTGATCAACGCGCTCAAGCATGAGAACGAAGATCACCGCACCTGACGGGGGTGTTCCGGACTGAAGCGCGAGATGAACTATCGTGCCGGAAAAATGTTGAGGGATGCCTCACGATATGTTCGCGGTTTCGTTGAGGCCGAGAGCCGGATCTTCTTCCGTGCACGCCATTGAATTATCGACATTACGAAGAGCCGAAGTCAGGCCGTAAAATTGGCAACACATTGCTTTCGATTCTCAAGGTGGATGCGATAGTAGAATTTGCCATCCGCTATTGCCCGCGATTTCATCTTATTTATTTGTCATTATCTATTCCGTCGATCGCCGCCGCTAAGACATTCCGTTATAGCGTGCATAGCCAGAGGCAAATTTGGTACATGCACACCCAATAGCTTGAATAATAAGTATATTATTGTTGCGTGAATTACGCTCTATTGTGATCTATCCCCCACGTGGCAGGCGTTGCCTTTGCCGATATGGAATATGGGGGAAAATACGATGCGGGCTTTTGCAAGATCATCCCGTGCGCTTGCTTTTGGTGCTTTCGCATCTTTTGCGCTTTCGACGGCAGCAGCTGCGGATGAAAATAAGTTCGGCTATTCGATTTCTATTTCGGGCGCCAGCGACTATCTCTTTCGCGGCATCTCGCTGACGGACGAAAGGCCGGCCTTCCAGCCTTATCTCGAATTCACCTATGGCATCGGCTACCTCGGAATTTGGGGATCGAACATTGGCTCACGGGAGCTCGCGGCGGAAGGCTTTCAGGCAACGGGCCCATGGGAAGTTGACGTGTATGCTGGCATCAGGCCGGTCGTCGGTCCGGTCAATTTTGACCTCGGAATTCTCTGGTATACTTACGGCGCGCGCACGAACCCAGCGGGACTGACCAAGGGCGATCTCGACTATGTCGAGCTCAAAGCTTCCGCATCGACCTCCCCCATTAAGAACTGGACAATCGGTTTGACCGGCTATTTCACGCCGGATCAGGACCAGGCGATCCCGCAAACAGCCACTGTGGAAGGGTCCATCGCTTACGAGCTTCCGCATTACCGCGAGTTTGCTCCGTCCCTGACTGGCCAAATCGGGTACACAACGAGCTGGACATCCAAGTATTTTGGCAATGGTTCGGGGCCATTCGTCGGCGATGACGCTTATGCCTATTGGAATGCGGGTTTGAAGGTCGCTGTCGACAAATTTTTCCTCGACTTCCGCTATTGGGATACGAGTGTCGATGCTCCTGCTGCGCTTGCTGAATACCAGCGGCTCGCAGATTCTCGGTTTCTTTTTACTGCAGGCGTGACGTTGCCTTAGAGCCAGGACGTGTTGGCAACTCTCAAGGGTTTGCACAGACCAGACCCTTGGGAGCCAAGTGCCAGGATCGCAAGTACAAGGATCGTCTGACGCCAAGCCGACAAAGTACCGGCGTCGAGCTATAGGCCAAGCTTCAATAGACGATTGGCGTTACCGAACATAATCGATTCCAGAACCGCGTCCTTGAAGCCCAGTCGTTGGTAATCTTGGACCGATTGCGCCATGTCCCGGAACGGGAATGACGAGCCAAACAACAATTGCTCGCGCATAAAACCGTTCGCGGCCTCGACGTAGAAACTACCTCCCGGCAGAAAGATATACATATCGGGGACGACAGACACATTTGCATAGCGGAAGGCAACGCCAATGATGTCGAGAATGTTGGGCCATGTCCCATGATGGACGACGATCGAGAGGTTCGGGAAGGCACGCGCCACACGGCCGATGGCTGCCGGATTATTGAAACTCAAGTCTGGCGTCGTTGGTCCCGACATCAGGAAGACAGGAATTCCCCACCCCTGCAGCGCTTCATATACGGGGAACAACAAACGATTATCGAAGTGACGAGCCGGCGTCCCGAAACCGGGTTCGAGATTGATGGCTTTGAGGCCTAGGGAACGTACGGCCCTCTCCGCTTCTTGGATAGCACCGTCAGCGCCCAGGCGGTCGGGATCGACCGAGCCCACCCCGACAAGCTCGCCGTGGCCCGCCACGAGCTTTGCAATGTCATCGTTGGTGTTCTGAATTGCCGGCGTATCGCGTCCGATCACGACCGCCGTCGTGATGCCGGCATTGCGGATGTCCTGCAGGAAGCCTTCGAGGGTGTGGGATCGGACAAAGTGCTCGTCGTCCTTTGAACCGACGCGGCGATTGAGCCACTTGGCGGTCTCAAATTCAGGGGTTCCGCGCCGCGCGCCGTAAAAGTCGTGCATGAATGCGGGTCTGCTCCGCATGTCGACAATGCGCTGCGTCACGGCTGCTCCTGGTTTTCTCTATTGCGCTTTGACGGTGGGTTCGGGGCGTTGCTCGCTCGAACGTCGCTGTCCGGCAAGCTCGTGCTGGACCTCATCGGCTATAAATTTTGCATAGTTCGTCACCTGCGGTAGGCCCATGAGTTCGCCGAACGTGCCGCGCGCCAGAGGACCGGCGATGAGAAGAGTCGCCATCGCTTGACCGTTTTGCGCGATCGCTCGTCCTTGCCGGTTACATAGAATTCCGAGACCGAGACTGTCGCCCCGGATCCACCCCGATGCAGCAAGAGAGGCGAGATGGGGTTCCCCCTCGACGACGCGATTGTGGGCCGGCCCTGTAGTGATGATGATATAGTTGGTTTGGTGCGTTAGGGGCCGCATCGAGCCTCGTGGATAAAGATGCAAGAGGATGTGATCTTCCCGGGGCTCGGCGCCGCTGATGGAGGCGGAGTGCAGCGTGAAGGTGCCCGCCGCGCGCCTTCGATTGATAACGTGTTCAACCTGAGGCGCGACGCGAAAGCGGTGAACATCCCAATAGGATCTCAGATGCCGGACGATCCGGCTCCGTTCTTTAAGAGACATCGTCGGCCAGAAGGTCCCCGCTTGCGCCCTTACCGCATCGATGACAGCCTGCCACGGAACTCCGAGCGCTTCGGCCTCTTCAATCGTCGAACGGATCTTCCGAAGAAGTCCGACTGCTGAGAGTGGTGGATCGCGGACGAACTCACCGAACGGCTGAAACGGTTGGCGCGTATGGCCGCGTGAAAGCAGCCCATGCCGCGAGATCGCGGTCACTACGCCGTGATGACCTTTTCTGTCTAGCGATGCGACCACATCGGCCATCGTCAGGCCTGAGCCAATGATCGTCACACGAGCTTGGCGGTCAATTTCCTCCAATGACGCGTTCGCCGGATCGGCAACGAGACGGCTATCGTCTTTGAGTGCCTCCGCGATGACACGCGGCGGTTGGGGTGGCGGATGCGTCGTGGCGAGGACCACGATATCGGCGAAAAATATCCTGCCTTCCGCCGCTGTTATCCTCCACCGCCCACCCGATCTTTCGATTGCATGAACGTATTCCTCAATATGCGTGATGTCACCGGACACTATTCTTGGCTTGAGGTGCTCATAGACGTATTTGCCGAAAAGCATCCTGCGGACGTAAAGCTGGCCGTCCTCCGCGAGCGCTTCCGCATCGTCTGCCACTGCATCAGTCCGAGAAATCCAATTCGTGAAGTGCTCATCCTGACCGGGGATGAGACTCATTTTCGCCGCCGGAACGTTGATCCGATGGGCTGGATCGGTGGTCCCGTAAGCAAGACCAGCCCCAACCGTCGGACGCGGCTCGAACACTGTGATTTCCGCTCCAGTTTTGTATTCAGCCAAATGGTAGGCGACGGCGGCGCCGGATAGGCCCCCGCCGATGATTGCGACTGAGGGCGATGTGCTCATTGTGGGGCGCGGCCGTATCTACGAAATGGTGACGGCGCCGTAGAGAAACGGTGTGCCTGGGCAAATGAGGTTCACCGCGGCATATGTCTCCGATCACCATGGCGTCGGAGCCTTCGACGACTATTCTCTGCGTGTAAAATAATTTTTCTTTCTATCGATATTCGCGCAATCAATGCTCTTCTCTGAACCTGCTGCGAAACGCTTCCGGCTTGCAATCGAGAATAGGCACAGCGCACGAGCGATCACTGGCGAACGAAGAAAAATTTTGAGCTTTGGGGCCGCGGCCGTCGTGCTTGCCGATGCGAACGACGGCATATTCAGAGAGATCGCCTAGAGTTGGGCGGTACAATGCATATATCATATATATATTAGACAGCAGAGAGATTGCAGCGCTCATATCAGAGCGCAGTATTGGAGTGCAGCCGTCATCGGTCCGCTCCGAGTCATCTTCTTAGCCCAGCTTCGACATGTGAAGGAAGCCATCATGGCCTCGGACGTGAGTCTTGAGCTGTCGCCGATTGCGGATGTTCCGGTTCGGTCCACCGGTACCACCCGGCTCCGGGGAAACCTCGGCGTCTGGCAGATCGTGTTCATGGTCACTGCCGCGGCTTCACCACTCGGCGTGCTCGGAGGCACCGTCATCGTCGGTATCGGGACCGGTAACGGCACCGGGTTTCCTGCTACCTATATCGTTACCGGAATCGCGCTGCTGTTGTTCGCAATTGGCTTTACGGCGATGACCCCATATGTTCGGACCGCCGGTGCCTTCTACGCCTACATCGATAAAGGGCTCGGGCGCAGCATTGGTCTCAGCGCAGGCCTTGTCGCCCTATTATCTTACATTGCCGTCGAAACCGGCTGCTACGGCCTGATTGGCCCCGGCATCGACAATCTGCTGCAAAGCTGGGGCTTCCCAAGTGCCCCGTGGTGGGTTTACGCGTTTGGTGTTTTCGCCGTCGTCACGTATTTCGGCTACCGTAACATTGAGCTGTCTGGGAAGGTCTTGGCGGTCGGTCTCCTGGCGGAGGTCGCCATCTGCCTCGTATTCGACGCCGTGGTGATAGCCCGAGGTGGCGATAGCGGACTGTCCACTGGCATTATCTCACACGATCAGGTGTTTTCCGGCGCACCGGGAGTGGGGATTCTCTTCGCGATCCTGAGTTTCCTCGGTTTCGAGGCAACGGCTGTGTTCCGCGACGAGGCCCACGATCCAGAGCGCACCATCAAACGCGCCACCTATAGCTCACTCATTCTCATCACCGTGTTTTACGCGCTCTCGTCATGGGCACTGATCACCGCCGTTGGCGACAAGAACGCGGTGAAAATCGCCACTGAGAACAGCGGCACAATGCTCTCCGATGCGACCCACCGCTATCTTGGCCCCGTCGGTTTCCAGGCGATCCAAGTGCTCTTTGTCACCAGTCTCTTTGCCTGCATCCTGTCGTTCCATAACATCGTCTCCCGGTATGTGTTCGTGCTTTCGGAGCGAAATGTGTTCCCCAAGAGCCTGGGAGTGGCCCACAGTCGTCACTTCTCTCCCCACCGGGCTTCGATCGCCACCTCCATTGTGGTGGCTGCGCTCGTGATCCTCGGGGCTGTTACACACCTCGATCCGATCAATCAGTTCTATACTTGGCTCGGGGGGTTCTCGGCTGTCGGCGTGGTGTTGCTCTACGCCCTGGCGAGCCTCGCAGTCGTCGTGTTCTTCGCTCGTCACCGTGAGCACAAAGTCGGAATCTGGAAGGGGGCCGTCGCGCCCGGTCTCGGTTTCCTGGCTCTTGCCGCGCTCTTCGGCCTCGTTCTGCAAAACCTTAAGACCCTTGTCGGCGGCAGCGATCCGCTCGCGGTCACTATCCTCGCTCTGCTCATTGGCGCTTTCGTGCTGGGACCGATCCTTGCCAAGCTCCGTCCTAAACTCGAGCTGGAGTAGTTAGCAGGGGAGAGGGGGAGCGCATCGCGCCCTCCTTCACCCCGATCTCCCCTGTCGTCTACTCGGCCGGCGCATCGATAGCGTGCGCGGTGGATCAGATCTCAGGTCGAAGTCAAGTCGCCGGCCGAATGCCCGCCAAGACGTTCAGGGCCCGGCGCTTATCCAAAAGACCGAATTGCGTACCGTTCCCCACCACTACGAGCGGCGCATCGCTCGATACCAATAACGGCGCAAACTCTTCGACCGTTTGGTCAGCAGCAATAGTCACGGCGTGAGGTGGAACGCCGATGGAGCGGTCAATCAAGCTTCGGGCACGCACGACCTTTGACAGTGAGACCTTCGACGTAAACCGGGCCACGTATGAGTTGGCGGGTTTTGTCACGAGATCTTCCGGTGATGCAGTTTGTACAACTTGGCCGGATTCCATGATCGTAATCCGATCGGCGATCTTGATGGCTTCGTCGAGATCGTGAGTGATGAAGATGATCGTTTTCGCAAGCGTGTTTTGCAAGCGGAGCAACTCGTCTTGGAGGTCGGATCGTATCAACGGATCTAACGCCGAGAACGGCTCATCAAGAAACCAAATCTCAGGATCGACGGCCAACGACCGGGCAATCCCTACGCGCTGCTGCTGGCCCCCCGACAGCTCACCCGGCCCGTGATCCTCGCGACCATTAAGGCCGACGAGCGAGATCATTTCCCGAGCCCGCGCCTCACGCGCAGTGCGGTTGATACCGAGGATCTCCAGCGGCAAAGCAACGTTGCCCAATACACTTCGGTTGGGAATCAAAGCAAAATTCTGAAAAACCATTCCCATGCGTTTGCGGCGAATATCGATAAGTTCCGCCTCAGGCATCGCCAGCAAGTCCCTGCCGTGGAAAAGGATCGATCCGGATGTTGGTTCAATCAAGCGCGACAGGCATCTTACCAAAGTAGATTTGCCAGAGCCCGACAGCCCCATGATCACAGAGACTTCCCCCGCCGCTACCTCCAGTGAAACGTCGCGAACAGCCGGAACCCACCCTCGACCGGCGTAGGCACCCGCGTCCATTTCCGAGCAGTTGCTTGCCGAAAACTCTCGAGTGGTGGCCCCGAATATCTTCCAGAGGTTCTTAGCCTCGAGAGCTATCTTCCGCCGTGAGGGCTCAGGCGCAGGTGAAGTGTTGAGGGACACGATGCTCGCCGACATGGTCATATTCCGCGTCTCGCTAAGGCGGGTTTCTGGGATTGTCCTGGACCCTAAAGCTTCAGATTATTGCGCTCGGCCGCGCGTTTCGCTGCTGCTCGCAAAAGCGTATCGACCGTGAGCGCGATCGCAGCCACAGCCAACCCTCCCACGACGCCATTACCCACTTTCATCTGAGAGAGAGCGATGAACACTTGTTGACCAAGGTCTCGTGTCCCAACGAGCGCGGTGATAACCAGCATGGCGATCGCCATCATGACGGTCTGGTTTACTCCCAGCAGCAATGTGGGAAATGCTGATGGAAATTGGACCCACTTAAACGTTTGCCAACGGCTTCCACCACACATCCGGATCGCTTCGACCCGCGTTGAGGGTACGCTCGAAAAGCCATGAATCGCGTAGCGCACGGCAGGTGCCACCGCGTAAGAGAATATCGCCAACACGGCGGAGAAATCGCCATTTCGAAACAGCATCACGGCAGGAAGGATGTAAACCAATGTCGGCATCGTTTGCAGCGTGTCGAGCGCTAAATCCGTTGCCGCGCGCCAGCTAGGCTTTTGTGCGATCGCAAATCCAATTGGAAGACCGATCGCCAGCGACAGAAGCGAACCAAGAGTGATGAGGTAAATAGAGACGATTGCGGGCCGCCAAAAACCGGTGAGCAATACGAATGCCGCCAGTGCCGTAACGATCACTGCTATCCGCATGCCGCCCAACAAGAAGCCCCCGACAGCAAGAAGCGCCATTGCGACGCTCCAGGGAACCGACAGCATAAAGTTCTTTGTCGGATTCATGAGATTGATGAGGGTAAAGCTCCTAATCGCGTCTAATACATCGAAGCAATGAATGTTGATCCAAGTGATGAGGGCATTCCACATAGGCGCCGTGGTGATCACGTACGTGTCCGGCCATTTCTGAAAAAGGGGGAATATAAGGGCTAGGGTAGTGGCAACGACGATCCACGCGATCGCCATTCGTAAATAGGGAAACTGCTTGTGCGAGATCGCACGTCCGGACGCGAGGCGCTGCGCAGCAGCCTGGCCCAGACGATCCGTGACGACCGCGAGAACGACGATAGCTAAACCTCCTTCTAAGGCGGCACCGATATCCAGTCGGCGCAACGCGGTCAGAACGAGGTAGCCCAATCCACCAGACCCGATCATCGACGCGATGATTACCATGTTGAGGCAGGCCATTATCGCTTGATTGAGCCCGACACCAAGCATGGGCATGGCGCTCGGCATCCTGAATTTCCAATACATTTGATGGGGCGTGGCACCTGCCATCGTCCCATACTCGATGACTTCGGAAGGAACAGATTTCAGGCCAAGGATGGTTGCGTGGACCATGGGTGGCAATGCATAAATGACGGTAGAAACCATTGCCGCGCTCGGCCCATAGCCAAGAAAAAGGAGCGTGGGCACCAGATAAGAAAACACCGGAACCGTCTGCATTACATTCATGAGGGCCACGACAATAGACGTCGCCCAGGGCCTTTGGCAGACGATCGAACCAATCGCAACTCCGACCGCCACTGCCGTAGTCGTTGACATAGCGACACTCGCGACGGTTACCATTGCATCCGTCCACAATCCGAAAATAACGATGTAGAGCAGGCCCACCACAACCGTAATGGCGAGCCGCCGTCCGCCAAGTAAATGCGCAAAGATTCCCGACGCGCCGACAACGGCAAGCCAAGAGAGGCTTGGTACCGCTGTGTGAACGTGTTCTCCCGTGCCCCGTTGAACGCCGTTGGCGAGTACGATGCCGAGCACGTTCATCGGTGCATCAAGAATGCTCGCTAGTCCACGCGTGATGTCTGAAATGCGGACCGAGCCGATCGTGGCCTCTCGCGCCAACCACGTGAGTTTGTCGCCAATCCATGGCGCGAGGGGAATGACCGAATCGGCAGGGAAATCCACCCATGATTTCGGCAAGGCCTCAGAGAGCCAAGGAACTAAAGCCAAAACAACTACAAAATACATAGTTGCCGGAATTCGAATAAGTCCAGAAATTGCGCTCTGGCGGTCGAATGTCGTTTCACTCATTCGATGCTCGCTAGGAAAGCGTCGCCACACAGATCATGCGGAATGACTGTTGGAACATCTCCTTCCGCCGAGAAGGAGATGTTCCCGTTGGCCACATGCGAATAGCCTATTGTCCGCCGCACGTGGTCCATTTCTTCCAGATCGGCTCGTTGGCGTCGATCCAACCTTTGGCGACGTCCTCGATCTTCTTGCCGTCGATGTCGGTCTGCCCGACGAGCGTTCCAATCGTTTTTGAGTCCAGATCGTAGGCACGGATAACCTGATACGCACAGGGCCATTTTTTCTCGCCTGCTGCCCAGCCCATCTTTTTGATCCAGCCTTCGGGTTTGCCGCAGTCGTAGGCCTTATCGGGATTCACTCCCCACTTCGGATCTTTATAGCAAGCGTCTTCGTATTTCGGGAACTCGACCCACTGACCGTCGTACTTAGCCGGCGCCCAGTGAGGCGAGTAGATCCACAGCATGATCGGAGCCTTGCGCTCGTAAGCGGATTTCAGCTCAGCGAACATGCTCGCATCCGTGCCCGCATTGACGACTTCAAACGGGAGGCCGAGTGCTTCAACTCGCTCGACGTCGTAACCGCCCCAATCCACCGGGCCCGAGAGATACCGGCCTTTCGGAGCCGTTTCGGGCGTTGAAAATGCCTCCGCGCATTTCGGATCCTTTAGCGCCTTCCAATCCGGCAGCCCTGGGCACTTCTCTTTCATATAGCTCGGAAACCACCAATCCTCTTTGGCGTGAGCCGAAAGCGAACCAAGGTCGACGATCTTTCCCGTCGCCAGCGATGTTTCAAAGGCTGCTTTTTGTGTGGTGGCCCAAGTCTCCATCGAGATCGCGACATCGCCGTTTTCGAAAGCCGGATATCGAGCCGAGTCGTCGACTGGAAGATAGCTCACGGTATAGCCCAGCTTCTGCAGGATCTGGCCGGCTATCTGCGCTTGTATATTGATGCTCGACCACGTGCTGTACATGATCTTTATCGTGCCATTAGACTCGGGCACGCCACCCGCACTCGCGGGCAGCGACATCATTGCGAGAACAATTGAAGCCAGCATGTGCCTTAGTTTCATGGAAAACTCCCCAGTTCCGGCTAAGTTGAGCAATCACTCGCGAATGCGTGCGCACGGTCCTGCGCGAGATTCCGAACGCGCGAGGCACCGTTGGCCTTTTCGCGATGGCGCCGCCGCCACGCTGACGGCGTGCAGCCGTAAATCTTGCGGAAACTCCGGGTGAGACTCGACGCTTGGCCGAACCCACATTCGAGGGCGATCTCAAAGATCGTGTGATTGGATTCCCGAAGAAGCGATTCCGCGGCGCGAAGCCGTATCTGAGAGTAATGGTCGTTAGGTGTGAGGCCAGTGTCTGCCTCCGACAATCGTTGCAATTGTCGGACCGATAGGCCCACCTTCGCCGCTATTGTCGGCATGGAAAGTGGATCGGCCAGGTTCTGCTCCATAATGAGAAGCGCGCGGGCGAGCCGTGTATTGGACACTTGAACCCCAAATGGCATACGTGGTTGTGGGGCCTGTCCTGCGCGGGGGCTTTCTATTTGTAGAATCTGTAGCGCTTTCTGCGCGGCCGACATTCCAACCTTTCCCGCTACGAGGCGCGCGGCAAGATCTGCTGTTCCAGCGCCGCCCGCGCACGTAATGCGTGGTCCGTCAGCCAAGAAAAGGCGGTCGGCAATGACCGGTATCTCAGGAAATTCTTCGCGGAACTGCCTGTGATGGAACCAACTCACGCACGCCGAACGGCCCTCCAAAAGGCCCGCCTGGGCAAGAACGAAGCTGCCCGTGCAAACTCCGACAATAGGACGCTCGGGCTGCTGCCCGCGCAAAAACGACAACGTCTCCGCGTCAATCATCGGGCCCCGATCAAGAAGGCCTCCCACCACTACGATGAAGTCATAGGCGTTCGCTCGCTCGAGGAAGCCGGTGGCCGCCACTTCGATACCGCAGCTTGACCTGCTTGGAGCCCCCCGTGCGGAAAGAATATCCCACGTGCAACGGATGCGACGGCTTCGATCGCCTTCATCCGCAGCCAATCGCAACGTATCGACGAAAAGCGAAAACGCCGACAGAGTGAAATTGCGTGCGAGCAAAAAGCCAATCGAGAGTTTGGATTCTTTGCTCCCAGAGATCGGTGCAGCAGGAGTCACAACGTTATCCTTTGGCGTACCAACCATTGTCGACATAAAGCGCTGCCCCGTTAACGAAGCTCGCCGCATCTGACGCCAAGAAAAGCGCCGCTTGTGCAACTTCTTGAGGCTCGCAAATCCGGCCCTGTGCAGACGCGAGCGCACTTTCCTCCCAGACCTGTCCGAGAGCATCGAGTTCGTCGATTTCTCTTAGGCCGTGAGCAGTTTTTACGAACCCCGGCATCACGGCATTGGCTCGTATGCCCTTGTCTCGATATTCCGCTGCAATTGAGCGTGCCAACTGCAAGACTGCGCCTTTAGTCATGCAGTATAGCGCTTCCAGCGCGAAGCCTTTTTCGCCACCGATAGAGGACGTAATAACTATCGACCCGCCACCGGTTTGCAGCATACGTCGCACGACTGTCCGGCAAGTCACAAACGACGACCGGACATTGATGTTCATCAGCCGCTCATAGTCGTCATCCGTAGTTTCATGAAAAGGTTTGACGATGATTGTTCCAGCATGGCTGAAAAGCACGTCAATCTTGCCAAACGTGCCTTCGACCTTGGAGACAGCACTTTCGACCGCGCTCGTGATTGACGCGTCCACGTGATGGAACACCGCCTCTCCTCCGCTGTCTTTAATAAGCTGCACCGTTTCGGCGCCTGCCTCACCAGCAATATCGAGAATAGCGACCTTGGCGCCTTCCGCAGCGAACAATACAGATGCGGCGCGTCCCATTCCTCCCGCACCGCCAGTGATGATCGCCGTCTTTCCCTGCAATCTGCCAACTGATTTGCTTTTCGCGACTTCCATCTGTGTCAGCACAGGGTTTCCTTTTTGGTCAAAGGTACAATGGGCGGGACAATATACCATTGAGGCCGAGAGTCGAGTGACGGGAAATGGAAATCGTCGCCGCAATGCAAAATGCTCTGCACTAAGCGTAGGCAGAGTGGCGCCTTAGCGGTCGCTTTGTTGGGAAAATCAGCGAAGTTTGGCGAGTGCGCGCAATCGAGCCCAGTCGTGCTCGATTATTTTCTCAATTGCTGCTTCGGCTTCAACATCGGCGCGGTCATCGATGGCATCGAGAAGCGAGGATCGAAGTTGAGCTGATGCTGTCCGCGCACTCTCGATCTGTGTTTGCACAAGCGGCATGAACGCCGCCGCTGTCGCATCTTCGATTGCTTGAACCAGAAACGAGTTTTGGGTCGCCTCCGACACTGCCATTTGAAACAGGGTCTCGGCGTGCCGAAGGGCGCTCGGAGTCTCAGCGCGAGCCATTTCAGCCCGCGCCGACCGCATACGCTTGAGGTGCGAGGGGGTTCGCCGTTGCGCTGCGAAACGAGCCGCCACTCGCTCGTTCACGGCAAGGAACTCTATGATTCTCATGACCATGGCGGGGTCTCGCGCGATGCGTCGAAGGGCGAGGCTCCGCAATTCCGCCTCGTCGACAACGAACGCGCCACCTGCGGCACCGCGCTTCACGCCCAGGTAGCCTTCGCTTTCCAGAATACGTAACGCTTCGCGAAGGGTCACTCGAGATACGCCGAGCGTATCCGCCAATTCGCGTTCGGGAGGGAGTCTTTCGCCGGGTCTGACTAGACCAAGATGGATCTGTTTACGTATTCCGTCGACGGCAAGGCCGTACACAGACTTTTGCTCGACCGGCCGGATGCCCCATAACATCGGTCAAACCGCCGTGAAAGTATTATCGACCATAATCTCCGCGCCGTTTATGAAGCTTGAGGCGTCACACGCGAGAAAAAGCGCAACACTCGCCACCTCTTCCGGCTCGCAGATCCGGCCCTGCATGATGTTGACGTCGTTTTCGGAAGCGAAGACGCCATACTTGCGCAATTGAGCGATCTCGTCCTCGCCATGCTTGGTGCGGATGAAGCTTGGGCAAATCGTATTGCAGCGAATTCCGCGATCCCGGTACTCGACCGCGATGCTTCGGGCAAGTTGATGCATGGCGGCCTTGGAGGCGCAGTAGACACTCTCGAGGTGGGTCGAAGCCTTTACTCCCGTCGAGGACGTATAAATGATAACTCCGCGGCCTTGTTCGAGCATGCGGGGCAACACGAGGCGTGTCACCATGAAAGCGCTCTTGGAATTGTTATCCATGAGTTCGTCCCACTCCTCGATCGTGAAATCGAGGAACGGCTTTACGATGATGATGCCGGCATGGTTGAACAGGATGTCGATACGTCCGAGGAAATCGTAACTTGCCACCACCATGGCTTCAACGTCGGACTGCCGGCTGACGTCGGCGTGCACGAAGCGAACGCTTGCTTCCCATTCGGAAAGCTCTTCAATCAGAGATTCCCCAGCTTCCTTATCTCGATCCACGAAAACGATTCGGGCGCCTTCGCGGAGGAAGGTCCGCACCGATGCAGCGCCGACTCCGTTCGCCCCGCCCGTAATCAATGCCGTCTGTCCGGCCAATGCGCCATGTTTGCTCATGGGCCTAAATAATCGGAGTTTCGTCGTTACGCCAAGTGATTGATCGGCCCGAGAGCAAACGTTCAAACAAAAACCCAGCAAACCGTCTCGCAAACTCAACCAAACGATTGGATCACCCGAATGCTCGTCGGATTTCTTTGACCCCTTGGTTCACATCGCCGCCGCCTAACAAAGAGGTGGAGTGCGCCCCGCTCTGCGCTCCAGGCCGTGAGGAAGCTCCGTTAGCGGCCGACAAAGGCAGAGTAAATTGGCAGGGTCGCTAAGTTCATCGAAGTTGTGGTTTGCGGACGATGCAATTTTATCTACAATACGGCCGAAACGGATGTCCAAGGACACATCTTCAAGGTGGATCATGCTGAACAAGGATGGGGCACCGACGTTTGAAGCCCGGCCGTCAGCAAAAAGGGTCGGCAGACTCTATGATCTCGTCGGCGGCGATGACGGCGTTCGCGACCTCGTCGAAACGTTCTACGACATTGTAGAGCACGAGCCCGAAGCCCGAGTCCTACACATACTGCATCTGCGCGGCCACGGCATTGCGCATTCACGCACGGAGCAATTCGAGTTTCTCTCGGGGTTCCTCGGAGGACCGGACTTTTATGCCGACAGGATCGAACGTCCAGACGTGCGCAAGATGCACGCGCACGTCGAGATCGATCATGAGGCACGCGACGCTTGGCTCAATTGCATGTCGATGGCCATCGACAGGGTCGGATTGAATGCGGACGTCAAGCAGAAACTGATGGGGAGTTTCACGCGCGTTGCCATGCTGCTGAGGAATAAGGATTGAGAGTTGGCTACTCCCGCCATTCCCACTGCCTGAATTCCCAGTCCCGACGCAATGTTCCAATTCTTCTCGCTTCACCGTTGACGACTGCGTGGACTGGTCATTGGCGAGCGCCTTTGCCGGACTTGCCTCCCTAAACTGACTGTCCCGGCTCCAGCTGGCGGAGAGGGAGTGGGTCGCGAATTCCCCCGCGGATTTGGGATCGCCAATCAGTTCGGCAGCCACGGCATCGGAGGCTGAAAGATAACGGGCCTCTTTCGCGATCCGCCCAAGAGCTCATTTATGTCGCGAGAAGCGCCAACTCAAAGCTTAAATTTTATGGGCAGTTTGATGGGGCCGGTATTGCCACTGTCCGGAAGCCAGGCAGGAGCGCCATCGTATTGGGGCTCGATGAGATGGCGAGAAAGCAGACGGAAAGCCTCCGTCATGTCGCTGCGTGCAATCGCCTGCCCCAGGCAATAGTGTGGTCCCGCGCCAAAACCGTAATGGCGCTTGTGCTCGGTCGCAATATCGACGGATGAATCGAAAACGCGCGGGTCGGTACCGCCGGACTCTGCAAACAAGTGCACCGTAGTGCCTTTCTCTATGACGAGGCCGTTGATTGTAATGTCCTCCAAAGGCTCGCGCGTGACCCAAGTCGTTGTTGGACGTAAGCGCATGATCTCCTCAACGGCATTGCGCGCGAGCTTGTGCTGGGCATTGAGGAGTTTCCACTGCTCCGGATGATCTAAGAACAGACTCATGCCGAGGCCGAGTTGATTGCGCGTCGTCTCGATTCCACCCGAAATTGCGAGCACGATCATGTCGTAGAGCTCTTGGTCGCCAAGCCTCTCCTTGTCTTCATTCGCTTTGATCAGATTGCTGACGAAGTCGTCACGCGGACGGGCGCGGCGCTCAGCGACCAGTTGTTGCGCATAGTCGAACAATCGCTTGGTCGCGGCGTTCACTCTGCATTGATTCTCTTCATAGGTAACGCCGAGGGCGAGCCCCATGTCGGCGGAAGCGTCGGCGAGCGGCCCCCACTGATCATGCGAAAGGCCGAGCACTTCGCAAATGACGCGCGTCGAGAATGGTGCGGCGAACTCCGACATGAACTCGCAGCGACCTCGGGCCTTGAACGCCATGATGATCTCTTCGGCAATCGCTTCGAAACGGGGGATGAGAGGCGTCACAAGCCGCGGCGAGAAGGCAGGATTAACAAGGCGGCGCAGCCGATCGTGATCGGTTCCGACCCTGTTGAGCAACATACGCAGCCACCATTCTGCGAAGAGGCCCGACGCTCGATTGTGCGCCGGCCACCGGTAACTTCCCTGGCGAAGGCGTGCATCACGCAGCAGACTGCCGATTTCAGCATAACGCAATACCGCGATCCCGTAGGGTGTCCGCGCGTACCAGCATTTGTTGCGCGCCTCTCTGACCGCCTCCGAACGCACTGAAAAATCCGGATCGGCGAGATTGAGAAACGGCGCTTCGAAACATTCGTCAGAAGGTTTCATTTCACTCTATCTCTCCAAATGGCTGGCGCCCGGTTCCGCAAGGGCCTTCGGGCGCCCGCAACATAGGGTATGCCAATACCATACCAATTTTACTATTTGGCACATGAATGTTGGTGTGCTAACTTAGAAATACCATAGATACGCGCATATCTACGTACCCTAAGAAAAAGCCAAGTGGTGTTAATTGGTATAGGGGGTTCGAATGTCGCTGCCCGAAGGGATTGACTATCTCATCATTGGCGCCGGCGTGCACGGGCTGAGCACAGCCTACCATCTTGCAAAAGAGCTCGAAGCCAAAGGGCGCGGTAGCGGAAAAGATATTCTCGTTGTCGACAAGAAAGCTGTGGGCGCTGGGGCCTCCGGTATCGCCTGCGGCGTTGTTCGAAACAACTACTACCAGCCGGCGATGCGCAAGCTAATGGCACACAGCGTTTCGATCTGGGAACGTCATGCCGAGACGCTGAGCTACCACGGTGTCGGTTACATGCAGATCAGCCCTGAGCCGATGCACGCCCAGGTCGCCACGATCTACGAGCAAGAGAAAGCTATTGGGTATCCTTCCGAGTTCATTGAAGGCGCGAAAGACTGCGACGCCTACATGAAGAATTTGTTCTCGGACTGGTCTGCCAAAAATATCACCTCTGTCCTCCACGAGAAGAAGGGCGGCTATGCCAACAACATGCGTAGCATGGACGGTTTGGCTGCGCTTGCGCGCGCCGAAGGCGTCACTATCGAGACGGGCGTCAAAGTAACCGGCTTCGAACGTGTAAATGGCTCATCGAGTGCTGTCACAGCCGTTATCACCGATCAGGGTAAGGTGCGTTGCGATCAGGTCGTCGTCGGCGTGGGGCCTTGGGTCAAGCAAATCTGGGATATGCTCGCGCTCCCGAACGAGATTTCGATCGTGGGCCGCGACCGCAAAAGTCATGATCCCGTGCAGATGTGGACCTTCTGGTCGTTGCAGGAAGGGACACTTGGTGTCGATCCCGATTATCAGAAGACCAACGACGGCAAAGCCCCCCCCGTCCTCCATGTCGATACCGATGCGCCACTCTATTCGGACACCGACGGCTCGCTCATTACCGACAAGCTATGGGGTATATATTACAAGCCGGATTTCTATTTCGGCGGCATTCAGGGCGGTGCTATGCCGTTCAAAATCGAAACGGAGCCCGATAAGGTCGCCGTCGACCCATATGGGCCCGAGAGTCCGGATTTCATTGTTGGCCCGTCATTTGAGCGGATGTGGTGTTCGGCGCTGGCCCACTGCCAAGCACGTTTCAAGGGACAAAGCGGCAAATATAAGCATGAGCCGTCGGGCGGCATCGGCTGCTTTACGCCCGACAATTTTCCTATCTTCGACCGATTTTGCGAGAACGTTTATTTCATCGCAGACAGCAACCACGGCTACAAGATGGTCGGGGTCGGCGAACTGGTCGCCAAAGAACTGATCGGCTCGAACTGCTCCCTTCTCGAACCGTTCCGTTACGATCGCTACGCCAAAGGCAACCTCCATCCCGTGTCCAACAGTCCCTATCCATGGAGCTAATTCAACACGACCACCCGCACCTCAATGCATGCATGAAAGTCAAAGCAAAAAACCAATGAGTGGCAACTCTAGCCAGGAGAGTGAGTCCCATGCAGCAGCCGACAGACCTCGAAAAATACGTCAACGCAACCGGACGAGGCGATTTGGTGCGACGGGTGCGAGAGAAGATCGATAAGCTTGGAATCACCTACATCTATTATCAATTCATTTCGGTCACGGGACGCATCGTCGGCAAAGGAATTCCCGCGGACCATTGGGAGCGGACAGCGGAAAAAGGTTTCCAGCTCGTCTATGGCGCCACTGCAAACCTCTTCGTCGATCGGCATAGTCAGTACATCGGTTATGGCCCTGAGGCTTCGGAGCTGATCGGCATTCCGGATCCTGAAACCTTCATGCAGCTTCCCTGGGACAAGCGAGTCGCGCGCGTATTTTGCACCTGTTTCCGAAACCGTGAGGAGGACATCGACGGCGGAGCCCATCTCACGTCGGACTGCCGAGGCAATCTTCGCATTTTTCACAATGAGTTCGAGAAGAAGCACAACATGCGACTGCGCATGGGGTGCGAGCCCGAGATGATGTGGCTCAAAAAAGATGAATCCGGCCAGCCGGCCGGCGGATACTCAAAGCCGTACTGCTACCATATCGACCAGTTCGAGAGCCTACGGCCTGTTTTCATGAAGGTTATCGAGTACGCGAAGGCTATGGGTCTTGACATGATCCAGGGCGATCATGAGGACGCGCCAGGCCAGCTCGAGTTGAATTTCACCTACGACGATGCCCTTCGGACGGCCGATCGGCTCGCGACGTATCGCCAGATCTGCTCACAGGTTGCGCGCGAGTTTGGGCTGATTGCCTGCTTTATGTCGAAGCCATTCATGGGCGTTTCGGCCAACGGTTGTCACACGAACATATCGTTGTGGAACGGCGGTAGCGAAGAAATCAATACGCTCGGCCAAAAAGAAATCGCGGGCATGGACGAGAATTTCACCTACCGGACCGGCGGCACCAACTACTTCATGCCCGATAACACGCAGCACGCAAAGAAGCCGGGCCCTGTTGGCCTCAACTGTATCGGCGGCGTCATTGATCACCTTCCGGCACTCACCGCCATCGGCTGCTCGACGGTCAATTCCTATCGCCGTCTTTGGGATCAGGGCTTCTGGGCGCCAGTCTATGCCGACTGGGGCTATCAGAATCGCACCTGCGGTCTCAGAGTTTCGGCTCCCGGCCGATTTGAGTATCGCGCCGTCGACAGCATGGTGAACCCCTATTTGCTGGCATCGGCTATCCTGATGGCCTTCGACGACGGCCTCAATAGAAAAGTCGATCCCGGCGAGCCGGAGAGCCGCAATATTTATCAGGCGATGAAGGAAGGGAAGGCTGTGAAAAAGCTGCCCCTGACACTTGGTGACGCCCTTGATCGGCTTGCCGAGGATGAGATCATCAAGCGGGCGCTCCCCGACGAGATGTACCGCGTCTACACCCACTACAAGGGCGACGAGTGGGCGAGATTCAATGCCCAGGTAACATCGTGGGATGTCGAGCGCTATCTCGATTGCTTACCGTAGAGAGTAGCAATCCTTTCGCGATCGGGCTCGAAGAACCGGAGAAAGTCGAATGTGTGGAATTGCTGGTCTCATTCACCGCGGTCGCACCAGCGACATCGGCAAGGAGATGACAAAGATGCTTCAATCACTGAAGCATCGTGGGCCTGACTCGACGGGATACGCGCTTTACGGTCAAAGCGGCGGAGATGGCAATTATGTTCTCCGCTTTAAAGTCGCCGAGCAGGAAGAGCTGCGCCACGGCTTCAAGATCAGGGAACTCGTCAAGGAGCGGCGCGCCGAGGTCGACCATCGGCTGGGCGAACTCGATGCCAAGATTGTCGATGCGGCCAACGCTACCGGGTACGCAAACAAGTATGTCATCGCTTACAAGGGCGATCTCAAAAAGCTTGTCGACTACCTTGAAGATATCGAAGGCGTCGAGCTTTTGTCGATCGGGCACGGTCTTGAGCTCATCAAGGATCTTGGCGACGCGAAGACGGTCGCGGAGCAATATAAATTGCATGGCTTCAAGGGCACACACGCAATCGGCCACACGCGCATGGCGACGGAATCGGATGTGGACATCCGGTCCGCGCATCCATACTGGGCCTATCCGTTCAGCGACGTCTCAGTGGTGCACAATGGACAACTGACAAACTATTGGAATAATCGGCGCGAGCTCGAACGGCGCGATCGCCGTTTCATGTCGAACTGCGACAGCGAGCTGATCGCGGTCTATCTCGCCGACCGTATGGACCAGGGTGACACTCTCGAGGACGCCATGCGCCGCTCGATCGAAGAGCTGGATGGCGTTTTCACGTATTTGGTGGCGACTTCTGACAGTCTCGGCATGGCCAAGGACACGATGGCTGCGAAGCCCATGGTCCTCTACGAGGGTCAAGATTTCATCGCGCTGGCAAGCGAGGAAGTCGCGATCAGATCGATCTTTCCGAACGAGATCGATACGTTCGATCCTTATGAAGGCGAGGTGCGTGTATGGCAGAACTGAAAAAGGCGAATGTCCAGGGCATGCACGGCGAGCAGCTCCTGGGTCGCACGCAGCAGCGCTTCTTCGACGTTGGGGCTGAAGGCGATGGGTATGTCTATCCTTGGGCCTATGAGGTCGATTTCAACAAGCGCGCCGAATTTGATGCCAAAGATATGGATACGCGTGGGATCAATTCGCAAATCAGGAAACTAATGAGCGAAGGAAACGGCACAATTGTTGTCCACAATCCCGGCGCAAGACATTCTCTTGGTGTCGGCATATTGAACCGCCTCAAACTCTACTTCGAAGGTTCACTTGGCTATTTCGGCTGCGGGCTGCTCGATGGGCCGAATGTCCACATAAAGGGCCGCGTCGGCTGGTCTTGCGCAGAAAACATGTTGGCTGGGACGGTCGTCATCGACAAGAACGCGGGCTCTTGCTTCGGCGCCGCGATCCGTGGCGGCGACTTGATTTGCAAGGGCGACGTCGGCGCCCGCACGGGGATCGATCAGAAGGGTGGAACGATCATCATCGGAGGACGGACGGGCGCCTTCTCCGGCTTCATGATGCAGCGCGGACGCATGGTGGTTCTTGGGGATGCCGGCGCAAACCTTGGGGACAGCATGTATGACGGCACGATTTATGTCGGCGGCAAGATTGCGAGCCTTGGGGTCGATGCGGTCGAAGCCGAAATGACCGATCTCGACGTTTCCTGGCTGCAGCGCAAGCTCAAGACCTACGAGATTGATGCGCCGAAGGACCTTAAAAAGATGACCAAGATCGTCGCCGGCAAGCAGCTCTGGAACTATGACAATCTCGAGCCTGCCGAGAAGAAGCTCGTGCTTTAGGGGTGTTCGCTTTCAACGCGGAACAGTGATTACTTTGCGTGTTGTGCCTTCAGGAGGAACCCGATGGGTCCACAGAAGAAATCTATCGAAGCCGATGCGGATCCCCGCCGACCTGCGGAACGCAATCATCAGCTTCTCGGTCACAGTCAGATCTTCACGCCTGAGGTCATCGACGACATCCATATCAAGGCGGAGCTCGGCCGCTATCGGATGCGCGGGTTTTCCCTCTTCAAGAAGATTCCGCATTGGGACGATTTGACATTCCTGCCCGGAACGCTGACGCGCTTCGTGATCGAAGGCTACCGCGAGAAGTGCGTCACAAAAACGGTGCTCGGACCGCGCGCTAAAAGGCCGATGGTGCTCGATATCCCAGTCTATATTACCGGCATGAGTTTTGGCGCCCTATCCTATGAGGCAAAGATCGCGCTCGCGCGCGGCGCGACGATGGCCGGATCTGCGACGTGCTCAGGCGAAGGCGGCATGATCCCGGATGAGCGCCGCTATTCGTCCAAATGGTACTACCAGTGCATACAGAGCCGGTATGGATTCAATCCGCATCATCTCCGTCTTGCTGACGCCGTCGAGTTCTTCATCGGCCAGGGCTGCAAAGTTGGTCTCGGTGGCCACCTGATGGGGCAGAAGGTCACTGACCAGGTCGCCGAAATGCGGTCGTTACCGGCTGGCATCGATCAGCGTTCGCCGGCGCGACATCCGGACTGGCTTGGGCCCGACGATCTTGCTCTCAAGATTGAAGAAATTCGCGAGGCAACAAATCACGAAATTCCGATCCAGTTGAAGCTCGGCGCGGCGCGCGTTTATGATGACGTGCGCATGGCCGCGAAATGCGGCCCCGATGTCATCTACATTGACGGCATGGAAGGTAGCACCGGTGCCGGCCCGCATCTCGCGACGGAAGATACCGGTGTTCCTGGTATCGCTGCGATACGACAGGCCCGCAAGGCCTTGAACGACGTCGGCAAGAGCGGCGAGATTTCGCTCGTTTACGCAGGTGGCATCAGGAACGGATCAGACATCGCAAAGGCGCTCGCGCTTGGAGCTGACGCCATCGCCATCGGACATTCGGCTCTGATGGCCTTGAATTGCAATAAGTCGATTCCCGAAGCGGATTACGAGAACGAGGTGGGCGTGCCTGCGGGCTATTGCTATCATTGCCATACCGGACGTTGTCCGGTTGGTGTCGCCACGCAGGATCCGAGCTTGCGCAAACGGCTCGATCCGGACAAGGCAGCCGAACGCGTCTATAATTTCCTGCATACGCTGACGATGGAATGCCAAATGATGGCCCGCGCCTGCGGTAAGACCAACATCCATTCGCTGGAGCCCGAAGACCTCGCAGCTCTGACGATGGAAGCTTCGGCACTCGCAATGGTGCCGCTTGCTGGTACGCAGCACACCGTCGGTCGCCCCGATATGACTCGTTACTGAGAGGGAACCCATGGCCGAAATCAAGAAGGGCAGACCGGTCGTCGCCGTCGCCAATGAGAACAAGGACGTCGACCACTTCATAAGGAGCGATGGCGTCGAGACCGAACGCGAAAAGCAAATCGGCCAGCACATTGGTTATCGGTATGATGTCAACCTGCTGCCCGACTACTCGCGGCTTACCGAGTTCCTGAAGAACTACATTGAGATTATGGGTTGGAGCGATCTCAACTGGCTTGAGGACGTTCACATGGGTTACGAGGAAGGCCGCCCTGCAGTTTTCGACCGGAATGTCAACGGCTGGGTGCAAGTTCCCGTCGGCATTAAGCTGCCGGATAATCAGCAAGATCGAGACATGCTGGCGAGGGAGCTGTTGATCAAGTTTCAGATGAGCAAGGATCATCCGCTCGTCGATCTCAGAAATGCCTACGCGAAGTTCTAATTCCGCCGTTGGTGCACGAGCATGGATGGACATGGCCGTGCGCTTTCATACCCGTGCGTCGCTGAGTTGTCGGTGGACGCTGGTCCGGCAACTCGACGATCGGGTTCGAGTCCTACGGGTGGGAAGCTGCCCCTGCATCGACACCACTGAACTCCTGCGCAATTCTATCTGAATAGCGAAAGCGGGCTATCAGCCCGCTTTCAATACTTTCCTCGACCCGAGACACATCTATTGCCCGACTCAGGAGGGTGGCATTTGGAAGAGCAAGTTTGCGGCGAGGACAACCGCGACACCTGCAAGCAATGCCAAGTACGGTAATATACCCGCCTTTCGCTCGCCGAGATCCTCTCCGACCAAGCCCAATTCTTCAAGGGCCCCTTTAGGAAAGTGCCCTTTGTCCTGAACGTAGTGTCGGAATGCGAACACGGGAAGAATGAGGGCAGCGAAGATAAATCCGATCCAAAGCGCGTTAGAGTAGCCCCAAACCTTCGCTCCAGCCCCCATGAACATGGCATTCACGAAAGCGAGGATGGTATTCAAGCCGATCAACCACGTCGGCGCGCGGTACGGTCGCTCAACATGCCCGCTATCTATGCGATGCATCCAGCCAGCGTTGAGGTTCAAGAAGTTAAAAATAATGTAGCCAACGTTCGACACGGCCAAAATGAAATAATAGCCAGCCGAATCGGACGCAATCGCGAGCAAGAAAAGATTAAATACCAAATCTGTCCACATCGCTCGGGTCGGAGCGCCGTGGGAATTCGTATGGGTCAGGTAGCGCGGCAGCCATCCATCGACTGAACCCTGGTAGAGCGTGCGGGAAGATCCCGCCATCGCGGTCATGATTGCAAGGATCAGCGCAAGGATCATAAGCACCACGAAAATCTCCTTGCCGATCACATTGCCTGCGGCGACCATGTTCGACATCGCGTCGGCGACGCCCGTTCCCGCGACGATCCCAGGGTCTTTCATACCATCAACGCCGAGAACGCCTTGGAAGGTGAACGGCACAAGTATGTAAAGGAGCAAGCAAAGGAGACCTGAATAAAAGATCGCTTTAAATGTATCCGTTTTCGGATCCTTGAACTCGCGCGTGTAGCACACGGCGGTCTCAAACCCGTAGGTCGACCATGCCGCGATGAACAATCCGCCGAGGAAGAGAGTCCACCCAACATTGCCATCGACGCCCGGCAAATAAGGGCCCGCAACATTAGCGGCATGGAATTGGCCGTTAAATAAGGGCACAATGCCAACGATCAGCATCGGGACAATAACCAAAAGGCCGATCCACTTCTGCGCATTGGCGGTGCCAAGGATACCACGATGCTGGATAGCAAAAACGATCAGCATCAGCGCGGCGCCAATAAAAAAGGTCGAATTGAAGTTCAGAGTTCCAAGGCCGGGAACCGCGACGCTCAGCACATTGAAAGACTGGATAGCTGGCGTGTGATCGGCCGTGACGGCAGTGATTGCATCTGCCGCAGCTTTGCCCGCATGCGTCGGGTCGGCTAGCCAGGCAACGACCTCCGGGGATTTGTCGGTAAAAGCCGGAATCGGCGCGATCGCGTTCAAAATGTATCCGGCCGCAATGGCGCAGCCGAGGGACAGAACGGGAGACCAAGCAAACCAGTTACACCAGACCGACAGCGGAGCGATCAGTTTGGAATAGCGCAACCATGCCGTCGCGCCATAGACCGACGCTCCGCCGGATTTGTTAGGAAAGAGCCCCGCGATTTCTGCGTAAGTGAAGGACTGCAGAAAACCCATGATCATCGAGATCGTCCAAACAATGAAGGCGAGCTTTCCGGCGGTGCCAGCTATGCCTCCGATGGAGAAAAGAACGAGGGCCGGTACGCCGCTCGCGACCCAGAAAGCACCCCGCCAATCGATGGCCCGGTGCAGCGTGTTGCCACTTGTTTCGCCAATTGTCCGCTCATATGTCGTTGTCATCGGCATCCCCAGCGTTTGTTGTGATAAAATACGAAAACCACGCGTCGACAGGACACGTGGCATCACTCAGCAGGCTTTGTATTGAGGTGGGCGGCGACTTAGATAGCAAAGCGCAGTGACGGACCTGAAATCCGTTTTGGTTCTGGAAAGTTGCACCATACCCAGATGGGGCATGCGAACCCCTGTGCCAACTGCAAACCAATTTGATAGAAAACTGCGAAGGCTTCTATGATAGCACAGGAAGCGATCTGGGCCAAACGGATAAATTGGTATACAATTGGTTCTTGGCGACCGGCCAATTGTGGCGGCATGGACAAGCGGAAACTGCAGGCTTTGGGAGGACTATAAATGTTCAACAAAACGGCATCGGGGTCAGTCCCCAAAGCCCCTCCCCCACGCGGCGCAAATCTGATCGCGAACAAATTAGCGGAAGCAATCACAAGCGGTGTCTACGATCGTGGTGCGCAACTGCCGACAGAGCGTCAGCTGGCAGAAGAGTTCGTCGCTTCACGGACGACCGTGCGCAAGGCGCTCGCAGTTCTCGAAGTTCAAAAGCTTGTTCAGCGTCGGCCCGGAAGCGGCACGTATGTAAGCTACCACGGAAAGACCGATGAAAGCGGCATCGTCGAACGAACGAGTCCGCTACAACTAATCGAAGTTCGCGCCGTCATTGAACCGCAGATGGCGCGCCTTGCCGTGCTTCATGCAAGTCAAGTCGACCTAGACAAACTGCAGCTACTCGTCAAAGACCTCAAAGCAGCCGAAAAGGCGGGCGATAGCGAACGCTATGCTGTCGCCGACGAAAAATTTCACCTGGCCATCGCGTCGACGACGTCCAATCCTTTGATGGTATGGCTCTATGAACAGATCAACGTCATCAGAACGCACGCGCTTTGGGCCGAGATGCGCCAGAAAATTATAACGCGGGAAAATATGCGGCTCTATAACGAGCAGCATGCGGCTGTCGTAAAAGCAATCCAGGCGCGTGATGGCGCGGCCGCCGCCGAAATGATGGTTCGCCACATGGACAAGGCGCGTGATGATCTAGTCGGCGCGCATAGTCGGTAAGGATCGGCTCGGAGACTGTCGCCCTCACATCCTCGCTTCTTGCATTCGGTCTCGATAAAGGCCTTCGGCGAGGTGTCGCATACCGGAAGGAAAGCGCCATGGCTCAAAAGCCTTTAAGCGGGAGTTGCCTCTGCGGCGCCGTCCGCTTCGAACTTCGTCCGCCCATTCGCGACGTTATGGTCTGCCATTGTCGCCAGTGTGCAAAATGGACCGGATACGCATTGGCCGCGGCGGCAGTGTCTCCTGGGGATTTCAAGCTGGTATCCGGCGAAAACAAGCTCAGATGGTACTCGGCGACGAGTGAGGCCGAACGGGGCTTTTGCGATGTCTGTGGTTCGAGCCTCTTCTGGCGGCCTCGGGATGGATCGCGCCTCTCGGTCCTTGCTGGCGCGCTCGATCCGCCAACAGGCCTTGTCATTAGTGCGCATATATTCGTCTCATCCAAGTCGGACTACTACAACATATCAGACGGCATTCTCCAGCTCGAGGCGGGCGGCGGAGAACGATCGCACGTAGTTGCCGACCGGCGTGATGATCATTGAAACGAATGAGCGACCACCCAAAATGCGCAAGCCAAAATTCAGGCGAACGGCCTGAATCAAAATAAGTGCCGTACTTGAACGGCGTGCCGGATTCCGATGCCGGACCGATTTTGCCGAAACAAATATGTTGTTACAGTCATGCACGCCGCCGCCGTACTTCCTACGGCAGGCTTGTTGCTCCCGACAGATATTCCGGCTTCTTAGACGTTGACGTACTTGACGCCGGATCTGCGATCATTTCGTCCCCCTGGCTGTGTTCTGGCCGCTTCGTCTTGAGGACGGTGAGGACAAACACAAAGAACGCGGGCACGAAGATGATGGCAAGGATCGTGGCCGAGATCATGCCGCCGAGGACGCCCGTTCCGATCGCATTCTGGCTCGCGGCGCTCGGTCCTGTGGCGATGGCAAGCGGTACGACACCGAGCGCGAAGGCGAGTGACGTCATGATAATGGGACGCAACCGAATTCTCGCCGCCTCAACAGCAGAGTCGAGAAGCGACTTCCCGCCGGCATAGTAGTCCTTGGCAAATTCCACGATCAGAATGGCATTCTTTGCTGACAGGCCAATGATCGCGATGAGCCCGACCTTGAAATAGAGGTCGTTAGGCATGTCCCTCAGCATGACGGCCGCCACGGAACCGATCACACCAAGCGGAACGACAAGGATAACCGCAAGAGGAATGGACCAGCTCTCATATAGGCCGGCGAGCAGCAGGAATACGAAAAGAATGCTGAGCGCCAGGAGGAACGGCGCCTGGTCGCCGGACTTGATCTCCTCAAGCGACTGTCCGGTCCACTCGAAGCCAAATCCCTTCGGCAGCTCATAGGCGAGCCGCTCCATCTCCGCAATCGCCGCCCCAGAGGAATATCCCGGAGCAGCTGCGCCGGATATCCGCACCGAGGGATAGCCATTGTAGCCAACGATCTGCGCTGCGCCTTTTCGCCATTCGACAATTGCAAAGGAAGACAACGGAACCATGCCGCCGTTGGCGTTGCGCACATTGAGCTTCAGGAGATCCTCGGCCTGAAGGCGGCTTCGATCCTTCGCCTGCACCACGACGCGCTGCATGCGCCCGTCGTTCGGATAGTCGTTGATGTAGGAGGAGCCGAGGTTTGCGGTGATGGTGTTGTTGATGTCGGCGAAAGTCACGCCGAAGGTATTGGCCTTCTTACGATCGATAACCAGCATGACCTGGGCGGCGTCCGGCATGCCTTCCGGCCGGATGCCGGTAATAATTCCACTTTTCGAAGCCTTGGCGATGAGTTCACCGGCCGCCTGGTTGAGGGCATCCTGACCCAGACCGCCGCGATCTTGCAAACGGAACGAGAAACCGTTGGTGGTGCCGAAACCTTCGATCGGCGGCGGCGAGAGTGCAAAAGTGGTTGCATCCTTGAGCGCGAAGAGCTGCATGTTGACCCGGTTTGCAATCTCTTGTGCGGAGTTACCCGTGCCGCGTTCCGCCCAGTCCTTCAAGGTCGGAAACAGCAGGGCGGCATTCGGCCCGTTGCCGGAGAAGCTGAAGCCCTGCACGGCAAAGACGTTGTCGACCGCCGGCTCGCCTTTGAAGACCGCCTCGATCTTCTCAAGAGACGCGACCGTTCGATTCTTGCTGGCTTCGGGCGGCCCCTGGACGTCGACTATGATATAGCCCTGATCCTCGTCGGGAACGAAAGCGCTTGGCAGCTTGAGGAACAGATATCCGAGGCCGACGACGAGCGCGAGGTAGACGACCATCATCCGTCCTGCCCGCTTGGCCAAACCGGCGACGCGCCGCGCGTATCCCGATGTCAATCGATCGAAGGCTCGGTTGAACCAGCCTCCGAGACCTTTCTTCTCATGATGTCCTTGCGGGATGGGCTTGAGGAGCGTCGCGCAGAGCGCAGGCGTCAGTGACAGCGCCAGAAACGCCGAGAACATGATCGAGACGACCATGGTCAAACTGAACTGACGATAGATAATCCCCGTGGATCCGGGGAAAAAGGCCATCGGTATGAAGACGGACGCAAGGACCAATGTGATGCCAAGAATAGCGCCGGTGATCTGGCCCATGGCCTTGCGGGTTGCGTCTTTCGGCGATAGCCCTTCTTCGGCCATGATGCGCTCGACGTTTTCGACAACGACGATTGCGTCGTCGACAAGGATGCCGATGGCAAGCACCATCGCGAACATAGTCAAGACATTGATGGAAAAGCCGGCGGCATACATGACGGCGAGGGTGCCGAGCAGCGCCACGGGCACCACGAGTGTCGGAATGAGTGTGTAGCGGAAGCTCTGCAGGAAGACGAACATGACGATAAAGACGAGAACGACCGCTTCAACGAGCGTGTGCAGCACCTTCTCGATCGATGCCGAGACGAAGGGACTGGTGTCGTAGGGTATCGAATACGTGACTCCCGCCGGAAAGTAGCGGGCGAGTTCATCCATCTTGGCTTTCACGGCCTTCGCCGTCGCGACGGCGTTACCTGTCGTTGAGAGCTGAACGCCGACAGCTGCGCTCGGCTGGCCATTCAGGCGGCTCGCAAAGCTATAGGTCTCTGCGCCGACCTCGACGCGGGCGACGTCGTGCAGGCGCACTGTCGATCCATCCGGGTTGGCGCGGAGAATGATGTCGCCGAACTCCTTGGGATCGCTCAGCTGACCCTTGACGAGGACGGTGGCAGTCAGGTCCTGAGTCACCGGATTGGGAGCGGCGCCGATCTGCCCGGCGGCGACTTGCGCGTTTTGCGCCAGGATCGCATCGCTCACGTCCGAGGCGGTGATGTTGTAACCTACCATCTTATCCGGATCGATCCAGACGCGCATGGCGCGCTGTGCCGAGAAGAGCTGGGCCCGGCCGACACCGTCAATGCGCCGGAGTTCGCCGAGGACGTTACGGCTCAAGTAGTCCCCGAGCGCTATTTCGTCCGTCTTTCCGTCCGTCGACGTGAGTGCGATGAAGAGCAGAAAGCCTGTGCTTGCCTCTTCAACCGTAATGCCCTGCGCCGTCACGGCCCGGGGAAGGCGCGGTTCGACGCGCCGTAGCGCGTTCTGAACGTCAACAGAGGCCTGGTCGATGTCGCTTCCGGGTTTGAAGGTCGCTGTAATGTTGATTGCGCCGGAGGTGTCCGAGGTCGATTCGAAGTAGACCAGCCGATCGACGCCGTTCAACTCTTCCTCGATCTGGCGCGTGACGCCCTGGTAGATCTCCTGTGGTGAAGCACCGGGATAAAGCGTGGAGATCATAACCTGCGGCGGCGCAACCTTCGGATATTGCGCGATCGGCAGGAAGGGCAACGCAATCATGCCCGCGATCGAGATGAAGAACGCGAACACCCACGCCAGCACCGGCCGGCCAATGAAGAACTGAGCCATCGAGGTGCCTATCTTATTGCTTGCGTTGCCGCTTTGTCTGCCGGCGCCGGCGGGGCGCCATCAGTGGATTTCCAGGCCTCGACGGTAACTTTGCCGCCCGGCTGCGCCTTCTGGACGCCATCGACGATAATGTACTCGCCGCTCTTGAGGCCGGATTCAACGACCCAATCCGCGCCGAATGTCTGCCCGAGGGTGACGTCGCGCGCTTCGACGGTGCCATCGTTCGCGACAACGTAGACCTGCGCCTTGCCATCATGGGCGCGAAGAACCGCGCGTTGCGGGACGGTAATCGCACCGTCCCGGACGGCTTGCTCGACGCGGATGCGAACATAAAGGCCTGGCAGCAGGTCGCTTTTCGGATTGGGAAACTCGGCGCGCAAGGTGACTTGGCCGGTCATCGCGTCAACACTTGCGCTCGAGAAGAGGAGTCTTCCCGGTTGCGGATAGACAGTGCCATCATCGAAGACGAGTTCGACTCGTGCCTGGCCTGGCGCTGGGCTCTCGAGCTTACCCTCCGCGACGGCGCGCTTGAGCGCGAGCAGTTCGGCGGAGGATTGCGTAAAATCCGCATAAACCGGATCGATCTGCTGGATGAGCGCAAGATTCTGGTTTGCATCGGTCGTCGTCACCAGAGCGCCTTCGGTGACGAGGGCCCCGCCGATGATACCTGTGATCGGCGCGCGAACCTCGGTGTATCCGAGATTGATCCGCGCCTCATCGAGAGCCGCTCCGGCGAGGGCGACATCTGCGTTCGACTGGGCGAGAGTGGCCGCTGCAGTGTCATAACTGGCACCGCTCGCAACATCCCGTGCGCGCAATTCCTTTTGGCGATCATATTGCTGTTGGGCATTCGCCTGAACGGCTTTGGCCCTCTGCAACGTCGCCTCGGCGCTCGCAACCCGCACCCGAAAGAGGTTCGGATCGATGCGGTAGAGGACATCGCCCTTTTTGACGAAGGTTCCCTGCTCGAACACCCGTTCCTGCAAAATGCCGGTGACCTGCGCGCGCACTTCGGCAACGCGGGTCGCGGCAATGCGGCCGGGGAGTTCGCTCATAACCGGAACGGCGCGCGCCGAGAGCTTGAGCACCGCCACCGCCGGCGGCGGCATGTCGCCTCCGGCCTGGGCGCAGGCCTGTCCCGTCGCCACAATGAGAAGCGGGAGAGCGCCGAGCCATCTCGCAAACCATCGATCGGAGCGGGCAAGTGTTCGGCGGACGTTGAACATGTCGATGGCCTTTGCAGTCCTGAAGGTCAAAAAGGGCTGTGTTCGTGCTGAACGGGCGGGGGCAGCGGCTAGTGCATTGCGGAGTTCGAGAAGGCGTTGACCATGACCACGCCACCGACGATCATCGCAATTCCGGCGATCGCAGCGACGTCCAGCGTCTGACGAAAGACCGTGACGCCGATAACGGCCGTGAGGACGATGCCGGCGCCGGCCCAGACGGCATAGGCGACGCCGATCGGTATCGCCTTCAAGGCGTGTGACAAGAAAAAGAACGAGCCCGCGAAGAACAGGATCATGAAGAGAGTTGGCGCGAACCGCGTGAACTGCTCGGACTTCTGCAGAAGGGTGGTGCCAATGAGCTCGCAGATGATTGCGGCGCCGAGCGCACCATAGTGGAAAAGGGTGGGTTTCATGACTCCCTGCATGGCCTTGCGAGACGACATCGTAAAAGATACCATCCGGACGGTTTTTTCAAGGCCGATGGATAAAGTGCCGCTCCACCTCCAATTTTGTTGATCGACGGAACTGGATGGCGAGCGAACCGGTCGATATGGAAGCTGGTCTGGCGCCCCGGCGCACTTTGACGTCTTGCGGCGCGCTGCGCTCAATGGTTGGCGTGACCGCCTCGCTTGATAACCGCAGAGATAAATCCTCATGAGTCTTGCTCACCGCCGAAAGAAGCGACCGGCTGAGGTTCGCAGCCAATTGCTCGATGTGGCGGCGAAGCTCTGCGCCGAGGTTGGAATTTCCAACGCCGCGCTCGAGGCGATTTCACAACGCGCCGGCGTCAGCAAGGGGGGACTCCTGCACCATTTTCCGACGAAGCAGGCCCTGATCGTCGCGCTCGTCGACAAGCTCCTCGCCGATCTTTCGGCGAGCGTCGAGAGCTATATAGCGAAAGATCCGGACCCTGCCGGTCGCTTCACGCGCGCCTACCTCCTCGCGAGTCTTGAGTTCCAGAATAGTCCGGATGCAGAGCACTGGAATACGCTGGGCATCATGCTTGCTACTGAGAAGGCAATGCGTACCCGGTGGGTGAGATGGCTTTCCAGGCAGATGAAGCAACACGGCGATTCTGACGATACGATCGACTGCCTCATAGTAAGAATGGCAGCCGATGGCTTCTGGTTTTCAGGGGCGGTCGGTATCACGAGCGTCCCGGCCCAACGGCAAAAGGCTTTTGTTGAGACGCTCAATCGTATGACTCGCAGCGGAAGTCATGCTTTACCGGCACGTGCGCGAAGCCGGACCTGACCGAAGCAAGAATAATTTGGATAGCGGCGCCATCCGGCTGCGCCATGTGGGCGTTATCGATCACTCCGGCATCTCATCAAGTGCGAACTTCAGTCGTGGCTCCGGCACCAGCTCTGGACTTGGCGATGGGATGACAGTCGTCAAGGCCCCTGCCGCCGCTCGCTTCTCCCAACTTCCCTTTTCCAGGCACCGGTGGCGGCGGAAGATTTTCAGCCGCTGTTATTTCTCGGCATGCTGCAGCAGCCAGTCGCGAAAGATGCGTAACCGCTTCCGCTTTTCCGAAGGCGGTGTCGGATAGACGAGATAGTGGTGAAACGCTGTCGGCATGTCGTATTTTTCGGGCAGCGCACGCACAAGCCGCCCCGAAGCAAGGTCGTCAGCCACGAATGCTTTGGTGACGAGCGCTACGCCCATACCGGAGATGGCCGCGCGGACCGCAAGGTCTTCGATGCTGAAACGAAGCCCTCCCGTCAGCTTCACACCGTCCACTTTGTGATGATCGACCCATCGCGCCCACGTCGGCGCCGCATCCGTTGCGACCTGCCAGTCCACATGAAGCAACGTTTTGTGCTTAAGGAGTTTCTGTGGCGTCAGTGCAATCCGCCCGTCCAGAAAATTGGGCGAGCAAACGACCAGTGCAACGTCGGACATCAAGAGTTCACTGGTCAATCCCTTGTAATTTCCCCGGCCCTGGCGAATGGCGATGTCGACATCATCACGCCTGAAATCACAGTGCTCATCGCGCGCATCCAGGCGCACCGAAATTCCCGGATACTTGGCATTGAAGTCTGGAAGGCGCGGCATGAGCCAGCATGACCCGAATGAAGGCGTGACGCTGACCGTAATCATGTCAGGGCCAGGAACGCTCCGCAGTTCGCGAGCACCGACGTGAAGTCGATCGAAGGCGTCTCGAAGATGGGGCCAAGCGGCGCGACCGCGCTCGGTCAGTTCTAGAGATCGCGTCGTCCGGATGAACAACTTATTACCAACTTGAGCTTCGAGCTGGCGAATAAGCTGGCTCACCGCCGCTGGCGTCACGTTCAGCTCATGGGCCGCTTTGGTGAAGCTCAAGTGCCGGGCTGCGGCCTCGAATGCACGCAGTGCGCCGAGGGCCGGAAGATAGGATTTCATCTCACGCTCATATGTAAGCTGTGCTTACAAATAAGAGACCAACTACTCGTTTGTCCAGCTCCCGCCAGGGAAGTAGTGTTTAGCTTATAAATTGGACGTTTAGGGAATACGTAGCATGAGCACCGCCAGACATGTGAAAGCTGAGCTTACATATCTGGATCAGGATAGCGGGCCCCCAATATATTATAGCAGCAAGCCGGGCGAGCCCGAGCGCTCGGAGGGCGTCCATACGCCTGTATCCGTCGAGATTCGTGATGCTCGGGCGCTCGAACGGCAACCCAGCTTGGAGCGCGAGGGGTTTTGTCTGATTGCTCACAACACGCGGGATGTGGACTTCGAATCGGCAGACAGCATCAAGGGCGACTACTATCCGCAGATTGCCGCCCTGCTCAAACAGCACCTCGACGCCGACGAGGTGGTCGTATTCGATCACAACGTTCGTTATGACGCCGTCCTGCCGGGCGTCAGGCGCCCTGCAAGGCTAGTACATGTGGATTACACGACGCGCTCGGCGGTCAATCGCGCAGTTGAGTTGATGAAGGACGATGCCATCATGATGCGCATCCATCGCCGCTTTATGCAGGTGAATGTTTGGCGCCCTTTGCATTACGCGGTCGCGACTTCGCCACTGGCGATGGCAGATGCTTCGAGTGTGAGTATCGATGACTATGTGCGCGCCGCCATCATCTATCCCGATCGCAAGGGAGAGATTTTGGAAGTGACGCACGACCCGTCGCACAAGTGGTTCTTCTATCCCGGCATGGCCCCCGACGAGATGGTGCTGTTCAAGGGATTCGATTCCGAGCCGTCAGTTGCAAGCTGTCGAACGCCTCATACGGCGTTCGATGATCCAATGACGCCAAGCGATGCCAAGCCCCGCCATAGCTTGGAACTGCGGGCGATGGCATTTTTCTAGACGCATTTGAGACAAGGCGAGAACAAGCTTCGCTTTTGCAAAGGAGGGTGCGACGTGTTCGGAGGATGTCTGTGTGGCGCGGTTCGCTATCGCTTGACCGCGGAACCTAAAGTTTCAGTGAACTGCCATTGTTCGATGTGCCGACGGCACAGCGGAGCCGCCTTCTTGACCTATATCGCCATTGACCGGAGTGCATTTCTGATCGAACGCGGTGAGCTCGTTGGTTATCGCTCATCCAGCGACGCCGTTCGGTCTCATTGCGGCTCGTGTGGGAGCCCCTTGACCTTCGTGTTTGATGCGGATCCGGAGAGCGTATGGGTGACAGTCGGAACACTCGACAACCCAAACGCTGCTAATCCAAAGGAAAACTGGTTCGTTCAGGATAAGGTCCAATGGTTGAGGCTCGATGACTCGCTGAAGGCATGGCCCGGGGCGCCGGACGTCTGACAAGAACGCTGATAGCGGCGAGATTATCGCTGCATCGAGTCCGCGATGAGCATGCTTCTCTTTGCTATATAGGACGGAAGCCTGCCATCGACGAGGGTCAGTCCAGCTGCAACGATAAGCGCTCCGAGATATTGTCTGGTTTGAAGTCTCTCATTCAGGAAAACAGCGCTGAGAATTATTGCGCTGATCGGTACTAAAAAAGTAACGAGCAACAAGTTCGTGGCGCCGGCCGCGGCCAAGAGTCGGAAATACAAAATATAAGCCAGAGCCGTTGATAGTATGGCGGCCCCCGCAATAGCGCTCCAGGTTGAAAGACTTGGCAATGCCAATTCCCATGGTCGATCGATTGCTATTGACAATGGAACTAAAAAAAATGCCGACGCCACGATTTGACCCGTGGCTGCGCTCATTGGAGACACCCCCATATTTTCAAGGCGTCGACCATGCAAGCCAGCAAGGGCATAAGAGAACGCGCCGACTATGCATGCCATTTGCGCTAATGCGCCGGCGTTCGCCCCTTTGAGGGTCGCTGGCCCAACAACCACTATTACCCCGCCAAATCCGATTATTGTCCCCAGCAGTCGACCGCGGGTAATTTTTTCACTTCGTGCGGTTAAATGCGCTAGGGCAATGGCAATAAGCGGCGTTGTGGCATTTAGAATTGATGCCAATCCAGCGGAAATATATTTTTGACTCCAGGCAAATAGGCAAAACGGAATAACGCAATTCATTAGCCCCATAAAAATCACGGTCATTTGTGCGGCTCTTGGTACCGATAGTGGTATGCCGCTGGCTTTTGAAAGGCATACGAGAGTTGTTCCGGCCAGCATCACTCGTAGCGCAACAAACGAAAAGACGGGCAGTTCATGACTGGCGATCTTGTTGAAAATAAAAGACAATCCCCACAAGACGGAGAGCGTCACTAGTGTTCCCCAGTCGGCCATCGATAAGCTCCTGGGAATCACGTGTCACATTCTCCATCTAAATGGGGCTCGGCAATTCAAATATCTATATATTAGATATTGGATATTTGAATGGATATTACCAAGCGCAATATTGGTGATGTTTTATATTGACCATCATCGATACTCTTGTCTATAGAACTGGGCGCGGCACCACATAACCATGACTAACCGCCAACGTCAGGGCGAAGGCCCGCAAAGAAATACATCCGATGCCGCCCCTGAACCCTTCGCATGGCTCGCCGCTCTCTTTGAGCTCACGGCGCCCAAGGAATTCGACGCGGCAGCCCTCGCAGACCTGCGCGAGCAGTTCCTGCGCTGCGGTTATGTCAAGCTGCCAAGCTTCCTGACGCCTGTCGCCTTGGAGTTCCTCAAAGCCGAGCTGGAGCGCCTCGAGACCAGCGCGTCGCGCCGTGCCTTCGAAATGCCCGGTTACAATACGCCGCGCAGCCTCTCCGTTCTCGGCGGAACGACCATCAAGGCCCAGTCCCCGCTTCTGTTCGGCCTCTATCACCACAGCGCTTTGCGCACGTGCGTGGAACGGGTGGCGGGGCGCACCGTTTATCCGTGCCAGCATCCGGAAGAGTTCATGGTCGCCAACTTGCTTCACCGCAGCGGCGACACTCATGGCTGGCACCTCGATGATCCCGCCTTCGCTCTCGTTCTGTTCATCGACGCGCCGCCCGAGGGGCAGGGCGGTGAGCTGGAAATGATCGCCAACTGGACAGATCTATGCCGCCGCAAAGGCCGGCGACCGGATGAAGACATCGCCGATCTGATCGCCTGGGCCGCCGACAACAGTCTTGTCGAGCGGAGCCATCACGCCCCGGGGGACGCCTACCTCCTGCGCGCCGACATCAACCTGCATCGCGTCAGGCCGATCACCGGCGCAGACACACGCCGCTGCGTCTTAAACCTCGCCTTCCAGGCCAACGTCACTGCAAAATACTCTCAAACCGCAAACCTCCTCTACGCCTAAAAAAACGGGAAAG
>NZ_JBFRFO010000009.1:0-198451 GCF_052114865.1 Hyphomicrobium sp. 2TAF46
TTTCCCTTGGCAGCCTCGGCCAGGATCAACTTGTCGAGCGTCAGATCCGACACTGCCTTGCGAAGGCGCTGGTTCTCGAGTTCGAGGTCCTTCATCCGCTTGACCTGGTCCATCTGCAAACCGCCGTACTCACGCCGCCAGCGGTAATAYGTGACCTCYGTCACCCCAATCGAYCGAACCGCATCCGGRACCTTGGTSYCTTGCGACACYAGAACGTCCACCTGMCGWAGCTTYGMGACGATCTCTTCYGCCTTGTATCTCTTCCTCGCCATGCCTGTCCTCTTCGGGCAAAAAGCCATACTTCGAGTCAGACCACTTCACTGGGGGTGGATCACCATTGAGGCTCGTATGCGGTCGGTTTTGATTGTAGTCGATCCTCCAGTCTTCGATCCGGGTTGGGGCGTCCGCCATATCAACATCAAGCGAACGCACGGCGGCGACGAAATAGGGCGGCACGCAGACTTCGGGATCGGCGTAATTGGACGGAGCTTCGTTCCCGGCCACCACGAAGGGGAGGAACCGTCCTCGTCGTCGTCCATTGCCTCCGCCTCCTTGGACTGGACACCAAATGTTGCCGGAGCGCGGGCATTTTTCAAGTTGGCGCATCCGAACTGGCGGCACCCTTCAAGCATCAGGCACACCTGCCAAATCGTAAGCATCAGTCCTGCCGTGCGAGCGAACACGCATGGTCGAGCAAGTCTTCGCCGTGACCGACGTCGCCTCGCACGGTGTCGGCAAAATCGACAAGGACGAGAAAACCTGGCGTTGCGTTCGCGAAGCTCTCGCCGACAACGACGATCGTCGTCCGTCCCATATTGTCCCTTGCTTCCCGCAAACCCTCCGCAACGAGCTTGAACGGATTGCGCCCTCCCAGATCCGCCCCGTCGATCCGCAAGACCTTGTAGGGCCTGTCGCTTAGAACGATTGGCTCCGGCATCCAGCCGCTTGCAATGCCCGCCACGCGCTTCGCGAGGACATCGCGAACATCAGGGCGCAGGCAATCGACATGAATATGAGCCTGGTCCTGGCTTCGCGCCCATGCCGAGTTGATCGCGAGCCCAACGCCGTCGCGCGGCAGCTCCTTCCCCAAACGTTCGAAAACGAGCCGGCGCGCATCCCAGGCGGCGCCAAAAAGGTCTGGCGCGTCCCCCGCCCCAAGCGCTGGACTCTCAACGCCGGTGATCGCCCGCGTCGGCATCGCCAGAAATTGCGCTTTGCCGTTCCGGTCCTTCAGAACGGCCGTACCGCGCTCCACGCCTTCCTTGACGTCGAGATCGGCGCAGGGCGCGAAATCATGGCGGCTCTCCCAGTTTCGCAGGCACCGGTCGTGAACAATGTGCCACAGCGCACTGCGATCGCGCGAACCGGTCACAACGTAAACCGCGAAAGCAATGAGACTCGCGGCCATCAGGACCGCGAAGATCGCGAAGCCGTAATGTCTTCTTCTTATCATGCCGCAACCCCGCTTCGCCCGCGCCACTCGAACCGTTCGATGCCCGCACCCCTTAGACATGTCTACAAAACGCATTTGACGCTGGATCATTGGCTGCAGATCTTGTCCAATCGGTACTCCGCGCCAGGCGCTAGGCGGGGACATCGTCGTCGAAAGTAGTCGATCCGTTGAGGATGATACGGCGAGAGAGGGTGGCGTCGGTCATGGGAGGATCCCCGTTTTTTGGCCTCTACCCTTATGGCGCCGCCTCCGACTCGCTCAGATGGCCATGTGTCGATGCAACGCAACCTCGATTACTTCCAGCAGTAGCCCTCTTCACTTCCGAAAAATCGCGATGGCGATTGCTGCCCCAAATTTGGCCGCTGGTGGCGATTTTACATTTTCGGCTACCGGTCGTCGATGTGATGGGACGCAGCGCTCGCGGCGGAAGGCAAAGCAGCGTTGAAGCGCGTCGAACACTTCCCGGCAGATTCCAAGACCGGTTTCATCGACCTCATCAGTCTTCGCAATCTCGTCCCGGAAGCGATCCGGGAAATCGAAGTGCTGCGAAGTAGGCAAGCGCAACGCTCAAGATGGGTCTTGCGGATTAGTCTTTGGCGATGGCGTGGACTTTGGTTGTCGCGGCCCTTCTTGTTCGGTCCTTATCCAGTTGCCGCCGTCTTCATAGATGCGCAGAAAGCCCATGCTCCCCATGCCGGCCTCTATTCCGATGCTTTCGATAAAGGCGTTGAGATGCGCGCCGAGAGGGTCCCAATTGAATACCCATTGCCTTATCAGGCAATCAATGAGCCAACGCGGTATTTTCGGTGCCTACGTACGTGTCATGAGACCTTCACAGTCATCCCTTTCAATGGCGGCATTTCGGTCATCACGCGGAGAGAGAGTATGAGCGTCGAAAGCGTGCCCTACAACGCGTCAGGAGCTGCTCACGGCGATCATCCAAGTGATGAGCACGACAATCTTGACGCGGATGCAGATTTTCCGGCGGCCGAACCTGAATCGGTGATGGCAAGCCTCGTCGCTCTTGGCGTCGTGGGGGTAGGTGTGGCGGTCGTCGAGGCTGCGCTGCTGCCGGCCGTGCTGCTCGGAGCCGCGGCCGTCGCCGCGCCGAAGATCATGCCTCGAGCCTTCTCCCTTCTTGACCCGCTCTTTACCACCGCTGTGCGCGGAGCCTACAAGGTCGGTCAGCGTGCGCGCGAGGCGATGGCGGAGGCTCAGGAACGGGTCAACGACATCGTTGCTGAGGTTGATGCCGAAGCTGCGCAGGCCGCAGAAGGAGAGATGGAGTATCCGCCCCACCACGCCACCCCCGACGCACCGCATCCGGAGCATAACGACGTGCACGGATCACAGGCCCATCAGGCGCCAGCCAATTTTGCAGGCAAGCCTGCAAGCGCCGCTCCAAAGCCGGCACAGGGCGTAGCTCAGCGCACCATGGGCTGAGCTCGGCATGTCCCTACCCGATAGTTCGCGGCCTACGGCGACGTCTTTCCTTCCGCCTCCGAGGCCCAAGAAGCACAAGCTGAAGATTGACATTGCCCATCAAGTCCCTGGCCGAATTCGCATGAAGGTTGGAGGAGGCAAGGGTAATCCGGATCTCTTGAAGGAGGTTGGGGACGTGTTCAACGTACTGCCCGGCATCCAGAGGATCACACTTAATCCGCTGACCGGCAGCGTGGTCATGCATTACGACTCAAAGCAGAATTCCAAAGCCACGGCCCAAAACGGTGCTGAGCGGGGAACCGCAGGCATGGCAACGCCGCCATCCACCGATATTGACGTGCTTGCGAACAAGATCGTGAGCCAGGCGCACTACTTGGCAGAGCACTCGCACGCCGCCAAGGCCGTGGTAGATTTCTTCGCCAACATGGATCGGCAGATCAAGAAGACGAGCCACAACACAGTCGACCTCAAGATCGTCTTCGCGCTCGGTGTTATCGCGGTCACGGTATTCGAGATCGGGGCCACGACAGCAACGCCAATCTGGCTGACTCTTGCCGTGTTCTCCATCAATCATTTCATCGAGATGCACCAACCGCCGTCGGCGCTCATGCCGGTGCGCGCGCCAATTGCCTTTAAGGGCGTGTAGTGGTCGGGGAACAATCTCAGGCTTGTTTGCCTCATGAACTTTGAGATCCGCCACTTCATCCGGGGTCGCGTGCGCATGCGAATCTCGGCACTTTGCCGGAATCGCGGGCTGGCCGAAGCGACCCTTCAATGGGTGAATCGCCAGGAGGGAGTTCACACGGCGCGAATAAACTACACGTGCTCGAGCCTGGTTCTGGAGTATGATCCCGTGCATCAGGAGTCCTTCAAGCTGCTGCTGGGTTACTTGGGCGCACTCAGCCTCAACGATTTGCGGACGCTGGTCGGCACGACTGCACTTGCCTCGCCGCCGAAGAACGATCGGACACAGAAGCCGGACCACATGGCGCTTGAGCCGCAGAAGCCACGTATTCCGCTGCTGCTGCCGACCGTGTCGCTCGCCCTCGCCTTCGTCGCCAATCCGCTTGCCATCGCCGTGAACCTGCCGCTGATGGCGTGGAACGCCTATCCGATCGCGCTCAGGGCCTGGCGAGTGTGGTCGCGCGAGGGCCGCCTCAATGTCGATTTCCTCGATACTTTAGCGGTCGTCGCCTCACTCGCGCTCGGCAATCCAGTGGCTGGAGCGCTCGTCATCTGGCTCGTGAAGCTCGGCGACTGGATCCGTGACTTAACAGCAGCGGGCTCAAAACGCGCGATTGGCGAGCTCCTCGAATTTCGGTCGAAGACGGCCTGGATTCGCGTCAACAGTAGCGTCGTTTCCGTCCCCGCCCGCGACGTGAAGGTGGGCGACGAGGTCGTCGTTTATCCCGGCGAGACTATCCCCGTCGATGGCAAAATTATCGAGGGCAGCGGAGCCATCGACCAGAAGACGATTACGGGCGAGGGGCTGCCGGTCACGCGCGGCCAGGGCGAGGACGTTTTCGCCGCAACGGTCATGCGCGAGGGCCAGATCGTCATTCGCGCCACGCGCGTCGGCTCGGAGACCACCGCGGCGCAAATCGTTCGCCTCATCGATTCCGCGCCCATCGGCGACACCCGCATGCAGAACCATGCGGAAAAGCTGGCCGACGGCCTCGTTACGCCCACGCTCGCCCTGGCGGCGGGAACGGCTGCGCTGTCAGGTGATTTCTCGCGTTTCTTGTCTCTCGTGATCGTCGACTACGGCACCGGCATCCGCGTCTCCGCGCCGACCGCCATGCTGGCCTCGATGACCCGCGCCGCGTGCTCCGGTATCATCGTCAAAAGCGGTGGCCACATGGAGCGCCTTGCCGAGGCCGACACAATCGTCTTCGACAAGACCGGAACTCTGACTGTCGGCGCCCCGGTCGTGCTCGACATCATTCCCTATCAACGCCACTTCGATGGCCGGCATCTCCTCGGAATCGCCGCGGCCGCCGAGAGCCGACTTCGACATCCCGTGGCCGAGGCCCTGCGCGCCAAGGCCAGGGACCTGCAGATCAAACTCCCACCATGCGACGACGCCAAATATAGCCTCGGCCTCGGGATCGAAGGGCAGGTCAATGGAAATTACGTTCACATTGGCAACGAGCGCTTCATACGCATGGCCAACATTTGCGTCGAGTCGACCGCGGCTGACCGCAGGGCGCTCGACGAGCGCGGCTGCTCGAGTCTCTACGTCGCCGTTGATGGTGTAATTGCCGGCCTCGTCGCCTATGCCGACCAGATCCGGCCGGAGACACCCCAAATCATCTGCCGACTCAAGGCGCTCGGCTTCAAGGATCTCATCATGCTGACCGGCGACGGCGCGGTTGTCGCCAATGCTGTCAGTCGGCAGCTAGGGCTCGACCGTTACTTCGCCGATATGCTTCCCGCCGACAAAGCGGATGTCATCCAGTCGCTTCAACGCCAAGGCCGCGTCGTGGCGATGGTCGGCGACGGCATCAACGACTCGCCCGCGTTGAGCTTCGCCGACGTGGGCGTCGCGATGAAGCACGGCGCGGACGTTGCCCATGAGTCAGCCGATGTGGTGCTCATGGAGGACTCGCTGTGGAAGCTCGTCGCCGCAATCGAGATCTCGCGTGACGCGGTCTCTCTCATCAAAGAGAATTATGCGATCGTGGCAGGACTGAATACGCTGGCACTCGGTCTTGCCCTGCCCGGCAGCCTGATCAGCCCGTCTTTGGCTGCGCTCATTAGCAATGGATCGGCGATCCTTGCGAGCCTCAATGGCATGCGTCCCCTCTTGAAGGCGCCCTATGCCCATGATCGAGCCCGATACTCTGTTCCCGCCGGCCGACGTCGCTCTGCTGAGCAAGGCCGTCTCGCTGATCGAACAGCGCAGCTTCGCCGCACTTCTGAGCGAGTACTCGGGAAAATCGGTAGTCGGGGTCTTCAGCCTGCTTCCACCGCCCCTGTCTAAGTCGCTCAATCGCGCCGCGACCCTTGCCATCCAAAGATGTTTTGACATTGCGCTGCAATCCCTTGGCAGGTCCAAGCGCCCCCGCGCCCGGACTCGGCTGTCGACGGCAATGGTCGGCATGTCCGGCGGGATCGGTGGCTTTGTCGGAGTGGCCGCGCTTCCCTTCGAGCTTCCACTAACGACAACACTCTTGCTCTATTCGATTGCCGAGATCGCGCGCGAAGAGGGCGAGGACCTGTCACGGATCGATGCGCGCCTCGCGTGTCTGGAGGTGTTCGCATTGGGCGGCGGCGGCAAACGGATGGATGTCGGCTATTACGCCTCCCGTGCTCTCCTCGGTAGGCTGGCGAGCGAAGCCACGGCCGTTTTCGTGGAGCGTGGTGCAACCCGCGCCGCGGGCCCGCTCATGGGCAGCTTCGTCAGCGAGATTGCGGCCCGCTTCGGCATCGTGGTCTCGGAACGCGCGGTGGCCGGTGCCGTGCCCGTGATCGGCGCACTTGGCGGCGCGGGCCTCAATATGATCCTCGCCACACATTTCCATAACGTCGCCCGCGCACATTTCATCGTGCGGCGGCTCGAGCGAACGTATGGCACCGACCGCGTGAAGAGGCTCTACAAGATCCTTGCTGAGGCACAGGCTGGAGGGCCTCTGCAAGATTCTTAGTTTCACTGACGGCCGATTCACTCAAAGACCGGTGCCGAAGACCATGTTGACGAGCGCCACTGACGCCACGCCCATCAGCGCCGCCGCGACGACGGTGAGCAGCAGTCCCGCGGCAATCAGCAAGCCGTCGTTGCGAACGAGCCCGAGGGCCAGCACGAGGACCGTCAGTGCCAGTGGAGCGTTGGTGCCCGGAACTGGCAGCGCGATCAGGAGGGCCAACAGCAGCACCGCCAAGCCGGCGACCCGGCGCCCGGCTGTCCCCGTCAGTACAACACCGCGTTGACGCGTCAGCCCGTCGATGCGCCGCACGGTCGGTAGCATGGCGCGAGCGACCCGCTTCAAGGCAGACGCCGGAACGCGCCGGTTGAGCAGAGACCTCGGGAGCCACAGCCGGTCGCGGTCGACGATCATTTGCGCGCCGACCATGGCCATGGGAACCGATATCACCAGGCTGAAGCCCGGGATGGGTACCGGCACGACCTCACAAGCCGCGAGCACCGCCAGCGGAATGCCGAACGCCCGGGTCTCAAGCCCGCCAAGCAAATCGCGGACCGAGATGTGTGCGTTATCGCGGTAGCGCAGAAGCCCCTCGAGGAACGCGGTCAGCGAGCCGGGCTCGGCCTTCCGAGCTTGGCTGCGAGCTTGACGCTTGACCAAGCGGGGGGGTGCGCGGAGAACCGAGGGGCCGGGAGTTGCGACAAGCGATGCCATCGTCGGTTTCCTCCATCATCCTCGCAGAGTAGCACGGCCCGGCGCCAGCGCGGCGCTGACATCACGCATCAGCCGCAATGACCGGGCGTCGGGCCGCAAATATCGGACTGGTTACGACAGAACGACGCGCGGTGCGGGGGGCCGTGCTGACGGGCCTCCGTACGGCCGGGCCCGCCATGCGGCGGGTCGGTGCCCTAGCCGGCGCGGCCACCTGCTCGAAGCCGCGGTCCCAGAGATATTTAAGCGTCGAGCCGATGATCAACGTCGCACCAACCGAGACGATCAGCTCGCCCCCGATGGAGCCGACGGCCGCGAACGTGAGTGCCGTCGCCAGTCCGTTCTTGAACCCTTCCTGGCCGATATCGAGCAAGGCGTCTTTCCCTGAAACGGTTCTGCGGCTCACCCGCTCGACGTTCTTGGCAATCGCGTTGGTGGTGCCAACGATTCCCCCGAGAATTCCCATGCCGGGAACTGATTCAGCCAGAAAAGGTCCAAGCTGCACGGAACTTCCTCCACTCGAGACAACGGACGCGCCAACCAGCCAAGCTCTTGAGCATAGCGGAACGAATTCGCCGAGACCGAAGCACGCCGATCATAAACACGCAAGGCGGCTTTCTTGGGGATGTAAGGTTTACGAAGAAGCGGGACTTCAATTGTGCGGTGTCGGCAATGGAGCTGGATCATGGTTCGTGCGTGCCGAACGCGCCGGTGCCCGCTTGTCATAAGCCTGTCATCAACCAATCCATATTTGCTGAAGCCAATGCTTTGATCGCTGATCCGATCACACCCACCGGGGCTGCGCGGCGTCAACGATGTTCGTTATGATGAGCTGATCCGAAGTCGCAATGCACCACATTATGGGCACGATGCGCATCGGCGGACGTGCCCTCAGATACAGCCGGTTCGTTCCCCGGCCTTATAATCTCTGCCGCCAGCTCGGTTTTGCGCCGAGGCTCATGATGCCATCGCGCGCGTTCTACTCCGATGAGAGCCAGGGCTACCTGGTCGTACCGATCGCCCAAGACTTCGGAACCTTCCCGTTCGATCATGGCCGCGTTGGCGGCAAGGTGGCGACCGACCGCCACGCGCCCTTTTCGCACCATGGCGAGGACCTCGTCATCGTCCATGCGAGCCACGTCGGCTACGATCCTGAGCAACGCTGTTTCGGACGCTATCGGCGGTCGCGAATGACCACGGAGGCTGGGGCTCGAGCTGCAGGAAGCTCGCTTCTATTCTGGAGTGGTGCCAGGGCGAGTATGCGCTGGCGCGCGAGAATGTGAGCCTTGAAATACGAGATGGGAAGCCGATTGTCGTCATCGACAATGCGCTGCGGCCGAGCGACAATCCGGACCGCATGGCCTTCGATACCGCTATTTCAACGATGGCCTCTTCGTCGACGGTCGAGCTACCGGAAATCTAGGCTAGGTGTGCGGCAACGCCGAAGTGTTCGGGACCGCTCAGCTTGTGATCAGGAAATAGGTGATGAGCGAGCCGTCGACGGCCTTGGCCTTCAGGCCGACCCAGTTCTCGCACTGATCATACCAAAGATCGATCGGCGTGCGTCCACGCAGAGAATAGCGTCTGGCCACGCGATGACCGCCTGCAACAGTGAGCGGCTCGTCCCGATCATGTGTATGGACGTCGTATTTCAGAAGCGCTCCGTTCTGCGGGTGGAGCATAGGTCCGTTCAATTGGGTAATGTTCCAATGCGTGGCCAAGCTTGCAATACGCGAAAATCGCGTCGGGCGGCAACGTGTGCCTTCAACCAACAGGTCGTTGCCGTCTCGCCTAGCCGACATGCTCTCGCGTGACCCGTTGTTATCAGCTCGCATGTGCGCCTGCGCGAGGCGGCCGTCTGTCCAAATCTCATGCCCGCGCAAGGCGTAACGGAACATTGTCAGCGGACCGAGCTTCACTGCAAACTCTACGGCGACGTCGACGCGCAGACTTCCGTCGCGCGCCGCAAAAGAGAGCTCATGATGGCCGACGTGGCTGCCGTTCCGGAACGCCTTGAAAGCGCGCCGCGAGGCAGGGTGGACGCTTGTTAGTGCTGCTCTCTTCAGAAGCCGGTCCATGGAGCTACTGGCAATCGGTGGGCTGGCTTCGATCGTCAAAGTGGCAAGCCCCATCGAACTGCAAGCCGGTTATTTCGGAGTGCATGTGACACGCCGAGCAAATGCAAAGGAAGTTTCGTAACAGAGAGACGTCAATATTATCTAGTCCCTTGCAGCATGTGGTGCATAGAAACAATGTCGATCTGTATTTGTCGTAAATGAACTTGCTGAGTTCGGCATGCCAAAATGTTGACGACCGCATCCGCTGCCAATCTCATCCTGTGCGGCTTTCTCGACTTCCTAGAGACCCGGCAGTCTCTTGCCGGTCCGTGATCAAAACGATCGATTGTAGTGGTCGGGACATCGCGGCTCACGCCACATTCCGAAAAAGGATAGCAGGATCAAATGTGGGACGGAGCGCGAAGTCACAGATAGCTCTATTGAACTGGGGGAGATCAACGCCGATGTCGCGCGAGTGAAGATCGTCGGAGCGCGCCTTCCCAAAGAAGAGGAGAATATGGTCGGCGCGAATACCCCTCCGAAGACCTGAATCCCTTCGGCCCGACAATTGCGTCCAGCCGCTTCCACCGACGATGGCAGTTTACCCGCTTTCGATGCCTCGCGCCTCAAGCGCGCGGTGCGTGATTACGGCAATGTGCGCGCCCGGAAGTTCTTCGGTGAAGTCCTTAAGGCCGGCATGGCGCCGAATGCAGGCTGACTACTCGATGAGGGCCGGATCGAAGCCTTTTTGTTCCGCGACGATGCGGATCAGGTGAAACTCTGGTGCCGGGAGCCCACTTTGGGCTACTTCAACGAATGGCTGGTCCGAACAATAGAAGGGCGGCGGCTTTCACGCTGGCAGAGCCCTGACCCGAGGTTCGCCGGATTGAGAGCCACAGTCTCCTCGAACCCGCCAGCGCCGTTTCGAAAACGCAAAGCCGGACTCAAGTAACAGCCAAGTCGAGATCCAGTATTTCGATGCTTAAAAAAAATCGCCGATCGGAGCGGTCACGACGTCGTATCGAACTTCCGATAGCTAAGTTCGCAGCTCGCGGCTCCTCCGCTGGTCACGCAGTGAAAGCGGAAAGCGAAGGGTCGTAGAACTGCAAACAAAAAATCTGTCGTACTAAGCAAAGTTCCTCAGCAAATGCGTGGGGTTTTCGACAACGGGCGGGCTTCTGTAAGCGTCGTTTCGACAATGAGCCTATGATGGAAATCTAGGCGTCAGCTTAAGTATTTGAAATATAATGGTAATTTGGCTGGGGGACTAGGATTCGAACCTAGACAGGCAGAGTCAGAGTCTGCAGTCCTACCATTAGACGATCCCCCAAAGCCGGGATCAGGCGGTGCGTTGCCCGCCGGAGCGCGGGTCATAGCAGCAGCCTCCCGTGTCTGCAAGCGCGGCAACCGGGGTCTTCCTGACGCGGTTTCCACTTTTCAACGTCGAGCGCTTCGCTGGCGGATTCAGCCGAATCGGGCCGTGTTGGATTTATCGGCTCCACTGGCGAGATTACTTTGGCGCCGCGAGGAGTTCGGGGCGGTACTCGAAGTGCATCGTATCGTAATGGTACCAGCGGCCGCCCCAGATGAAGCCGTGCTTTTCAAAGATATCGACGATCTCCGGAGGGATCTCGTTTCGGAAGGCATAACCCGAAGCGCTTTTTGCCCACCGCCAATAGTGCGAGCGCCGCGTCGCGATATCGATCGCAATGCCATAGCCATGAGCCGAGCGCTGTTCTGTCCCGGCAATCGGCCGGCACATGTAACCTCCGGCGGACGGAACGAGAAAGACATCGAATTTCGCCGGAAGCGCATCGAGCTCGCGGCTGACGGCTTGCAGATGTTCAGCAGCGCCGTTGAGCCGGGAGATGTGGATCCGTTGCCCGGACTTTGACGGAAGCCACGTGATCGTCGTCAGCGCCGAGGCGAACCCGGGCTTCCTGCAATCGCCATAGATCTTCTTGAAGAACGCATCGTTACGCGCGCGACCCGGATCGAAATCGCGGGCAGGGGGATTGGCCGGCGCGCCTCGCGGATAGGAAAATCGAAACATGTCGCGAATATCGGGGTTGGCAAGCCACGCCTCGAACGACTTTTCTTTTCCATCCGAGATCGGCAGCCGTGAACCGTCCCGGAAGACAATCTCGTTCCCTTCGATGCCGGTGATGAATGCCGGATACGCCGAGCGGAGACGCGCTCCAATCTGATCGCTGCCGAGACCGTCCGCGAAAACTGTGGGCTCCATTAGGCAAATGGCCGCCACAACCAATGCTGCGAGCCTTAGGGCCTTTCTCCTCAACATCGATAAATCGCGCCGGATCGAGCCAGATCGCGCCTCTTCTTTGCAGTGTTAAGCAACCGCCCGCTAGAGCTTTACGACGGGGCGCGACCTGCTACACTTGGGTCAACAGAGGTCCAGATCAAACGGCCTGAGGAGCGCGGCTGCATTGCGGCAAGTTAGCGCTATACCAGGTCCTGGAGAGCGACGTTGAAGCCTGCAAATTCAGATCCTGACCGGTCCGACGGCTCAGGTTCCCCCGACAACTCAAACGACGACTTTAGCCTTGTCTCCGGGCAGGAAGAGTTACCGCTGCCGCCGAACCGCTTCGGCAATGGCGGCGAACGCCGGTTTCGCCAGAGAAGCCCGGCGAGGCCCGGCATTCTGTCGAACCGGTTGACGACATCGTCGAGGCTTGAACGCCCCGCCGAATGGCAGCGTCAGAGTTTTGACGAGCGGAGTTTTTCCGCCGGACCCAATCGTCCGAACGATCAGATCTACGGCGCGCTCGATCTCGGTACCAACAACTGTCGCCTGCTTTTGGCGCGCCCGTCGCGGCGAGGGTTCCAGGTCGTCGATGCATTCTCGCGCATTATTCGTCTCGGCGAAGGCGTCAGCCAGACCGGCCGTCTTTCCGAACTTGCCATGAACCGCACGCTGGATGCGCTCCGGGTCTGCGCCGGAAAGCTGCACCGCCATCATGTTTCGAGGACGCGTCTCGTCGCGACGCAAGCCTGCCGCGTTGCCGCCAACGGATCGTCCTTCGTCGACAAGGTCAAAAACATCTTCGACCTCGATATAGAGATACTGACGCCGAAGACCGAGGCGCATCTCGCCGTTGCGGGCTGCGCGACGCTGATCGACCCCGCAGCCGATTACGTCCTGGTGTTCGATATCGGTGGCGGCTCGTCCGAGATCGTATGGCTTGATATGACGCGCCTCGGCTCCCGGCGTGACGTCTGGACCGGCCGCTCCGACGTCAACGATGCGATCGTCGCCTGGGAGTCGCTTCCCGTCGGCGTCGTGACGCTCGCCGAACACTTCGGCGGCCGCGACGTCAACCCGGCAACCTTCGCGGCGATGTCGAAGGCCGTGACGGAGCTGCTTCTGCCATTTGAAGCCCAGCATCGTTTTCGCGATTTAATGGCCGGAAAGCCGGTCCACTTCCTGGGTACATCCGGAACGGTCACGACCATCGCCGGGGTGATGCTCGGGCTCGAGCGCTACGATCGCAAACGCGTCGATGGAATTTGGTTGAACGTCAGCGACATTGACGATGTAACGTCCAAGCTTCTCGGACAAAGCTACGAGGAACGCATCTCGGAGCCCTGCATTGGCCGCGAGCGAGCCGATCTCGTGCTCGCCGGATGCGCGATCCTGGATGCGATACTGAAATTGTGGCCCGCGGATCGCCTGCGTGTTGCCGACCGCGGACTGAGAGAAGGCATTTTGATGCAATTGATGATGGAAGACGGCGTCTGGCGTGCCGGACGCCGCCGGCGTTCTCGCTCGAAGCGGTCGAACGGCGCTGAACAATCGTGACAAGCAAGGGCAACAATAAGGGCGGCGGCGGCATCCGGAGCAGCCTGAGCGGCGGACAGCGCCAGCTTCGCACGAACGTGAAGACGGCGAGGAAGCGCTCCGCATCGTCTGCGCGCTGGCTCGAACGCCAGTTGAACGATCCCTACGTCGCGGCGTCCAAGCAGCAAGGTCTGCGTTCGCGCGCGGCGTTCAAGCTGCGTGAGATCGATGCGCGCTATCATTTCCTGAAACCGGGGCAGCGCATCATCGACCTCGGTGCGGCGCCGGGCGGCTGGTCGCAGGAGGCGGCGGAGCGCGTCAAGGCAGGCGAGGGCAAAGGCCAGGTCGTCGCCATCGACTATTTGGATTTCGAGCCGATCAAGGGCGTCGAGATCATCAAAATGGACTTCACCGATCCGAACGCCGAAGACCTCTTGAAATCGCATCTTCGCGGCGGCCGCGCCGATATCGTTCTCTCCGACATGGCAGCGCCGACGGTCGGGCACGCCAAAACCGATCACATACGCATCATGGGTCTTGCCGAAGCCGCAGCCGCCTTTGCGGCGGATGTCTTGGAGCCGGGCGGAGTCTTTCTCTGCAAAGTCTTCCAGGGCGGTACGGAACGTGATCTGCTAGACGCGCTGAAGCGCGATTTCAAAGTCGTGCGCCACGTGAAGCCGCCGGCCAGCCGTTCCGACAGTTCCGAGCTTTACGTCTTGGCGACGGGCTTTCGGGGAAGGAAGGAAGAGGGATCGGCGGAAGAGGATGCCGGCTAGTGGCCGGTACCGGTTTTGCTCCCCCTTGGCGCCGGGGCAGGGGGCTACGCTCAAATGCCCTGCCAGCGGCCGAATCGGAAGCAAATCTCATGGGGGCTGTGAACCCCGTGCCCTCCATTTGCCAGCGTTCTGCGACACCGCAATGACGACCGGCGAGCATTTTCCGCCCTCCGCTGAATTGGTTACCACGATCCCCATTTGACGCGGCTCGGGCGCTTCCAAGCGCTGAACCTTGGTGCTATAGACCGCGCGACAATGTTCCGCCCCAGGGGGCCTCGAACGTGTCGCCCCCGCAAATTTGGAGAAGTCCGCATGACTTCGAGCCTATCCGCGCTCGATTCGGGGATCGCGCTTACGTTCGACGATGTTCTGCTCGTCCCCGGCCCGTCCGACGTGATGCCGGGTCAGGCGGACGTCTCGACCCAGCTGACCAAAGCCGTCCGTTTGAGCATTCCTCTTTTGTCGTCTGCGATGGACACCGTCACCGAGGCGAGGCTGGCGATCGCGATGGCCCAAGAAGGCGGCATCGGCGTCATCCACCGTAACCTCACCATCGAGGAGCAGGCGCGGCAGGTCGGACTGGTGAAGCGCTACGAAAGCGGCATCGTCCTCGATCCAGTCACGATCCCCCCGCAAATGACGCTCCGCCAAGCCTTGAAGCTGATGGCCGACAAGGGCGTTACCGGTGTTCCGGTCGTTGAGGGCGGCGCCGGAGCGCCGGACGGCAGCGCCGGCAAGGGCAAGCTCGTCGGCATTTTGACCAACCGCGACGTTCGTTTTGCGACACGCTTGGATCAGCCGGTTTCCGAGCTGATGACCCAGCAAAACCTCGTAACCGTCAAGCGCAACGTCTCGCAGGAAGAAGCTAAGCGACTGCTCCACCAGAACCGTATCGAAAAGCTGATCGTCGTCGACGACGCCGGCAATTGCATCGGCCTCATCACCGTCAAGGATATCGAGAAGGCCGCGAAACATCCGAACGCGTCGAAGGATGCCCAGGGACGTCTGCGCGTCGCCGCCGCGACGACGGTTGGCGAAGATGGCTTTGAGCGGACCGAACGCCTCATCGCCGCCGGCTGCGACGTGATCGTGGTCGACACCGCGCACGGTCACTCCGCGAAGGTCATCGATGCGGTCGCACGTATCAAGCGCCAGTCGAACAGCGTGCAGGTGATTGCTGGAAACGTCGCGACGGCCGATGCAACCAAGGCATTGATCGAAGCCGGAGCCGACGCGATCAAGGTCGGTATTGGTCCGGGCTCGATCTGCACGACACGCATCGTGGCGGGCGTCGGCGTTCCACAGCTGACGGCAGTCATGGAATGCGCGAAGGAAGCCGCCCGCTCGGGCGTGCCGGTCATCGCCGACGGCGGCATCCGCTTTTCCGGCGACATCGCCAAGGCCGTTGCAGCCGGAGCATCCTGCGTAATGATCGGATCGCTCCTCGCCGGCACCGATGAGGCGCCGGGCGAAACCTACCTGTACCAGGGCCGCACCTATAAATCCTACCGTGGCATGGGCTCGGTCGGCGCCATGGCGCGCGGCTCGGCAGATCGCTACTTCCAGGCCGAAGTGCGCGATACGCTGAAGCTCGTCCCGGAAGGTATCGAGGGGCAGGTTCCCTACAAGGGTCCGATGGAAGCCGTCGTTCACCAGCTCGTCGGCGGCTTGCGCGCCGGCATGGGGTATCTCGGAGCGAAAACGATCCCCGAGCTGCAGAAGCGCGCCAAGTTCGTCCGCGTCTCTCCGGCAGGAATTCGCGAGAGCCACGCGCACGGCGTCATGATCACGCGCGAAAGTCCCAACTATCCGGGCATCGGTGGTTGATCTATTGAAGTCGAAATTTGAACGAAGCAGACCGGCGAGAGGGGGACACCAATGACGGTTACTGATTTCCTGTTGCCGGTTTTCGTCGAAGTGGGGCTGACGTTCGTGCTCCTCATTATGATGGCGATCGCGCGTACCAGATGTCTCAACAACGGCGAAGTCCGACCCAACGACATTGCGCTCGGTGAGCCGAAGTGGCCGAAGAAGGTGACGCAGTATGCCAACGCCTTCAGAAACCAGTTCGAGCTCCCGGTCCTCTTCTACGCGCTCGTCGCCTTCATCCTGATTACCAAGGTCGGGGACGTGCTGCTGCTCGTACTGGCGTGGCTTTTCGTCATCACGCGCATCATTCACGCTTACATCCACGTGACGTACAACACCGTCCGCGATCGTGGAGGCATTTTCGGCCTTGGAGCGGTGGTGCTGATCACCATGTGGATCGTCTTCGCCATTAAAATCCTGACCGGAATCTGAGACCGGCATCCGAAACTGGCACTTGAAATGATCTCTGCATGAAACCCGGCGCACGCATCGCTGCGGCGATTGAAGTATTGGAATCCATCCTCAATCGCTATCAGCCCGTTTCTATCGCCCTGACCGACTGGGGCAAGGCGCACCGCTTCGCCGGTTCCGGAGACCGCAACGCTATCGGCGGAATGGTCTACGATGCCCTGCGCCGCCGCGCCTCGATCGCCTGGGCGCTCGGCGCCGACACACCGCGTGCGCTCGCGATCGGTGCGGCGCCTTCGGCGCTGGGTCTGACGCCCGAAGCCGTCATCACCGCGTGTGATGGAGCCGATCATTCGCCCGAGCCTTTGACCGATGCCGAAAAAGCTGGCCTGACACGTCCTCTGGACGCAGCGCCTGACTATGCCCAAGCCGACATTCCCGAATGGCTGTGGCCAGCATTTTCCGCCCAGTTCGGAGAGCGGGCTGTCGCCGAAGGCCAAGCCATGGCCCGCCGCGCGCCTGCCGATCTGAGGGTGAATACGCTGAAGGCGACGCGCGAAAAAGTCCTGAAGGCGCTTGCGAGTTTCGGAGCCGAACCGTGCGCCATTTCCCCGATCGGGGTCCGCGTGCCGCCGCCCGTCGGCGCGCAGCGCACGCCCAACCTGCAGGCCGAAGCGGCATTCCAGGCCGGCTGGTTTGAAATCCAGGACGAGGGCTCACAGATCGCCGCGCTGCTCTCGGGCGCCGGCCCGAGAAAGCAGGTGCTCGACCTTTGCGCCGGCGCAGGCGGCAAGACGATGGCGCTCGCCGCGCTGATGCAGAATACCGGTCAGCTCTATGCCTACGATGCCGATCGCAATCAGCTGAAGCCGATCTTCGAGCGAGTGAAACGCGCGGGCGTTCGAAACCTGCAAGTGCTGCGCGCCGGAGACGAAGCCGCGGTCGACGCCCTTGGCCCGCGCTTCGACGTGGTGCTGGCGGATGCCCCCTGCACCGGGACGGGAACTTGGCGGCGGCGCCCCGACGCCAAGTGGAAGCTGAAGCCTGAAGCGCTGAACGCGCGCACGGCCGAGCAAAGGGCAGTATTGAAGCGCGCCGCGGCGCTGGTGAAGCCCGGCGGCCGGCTGGTTTACGTCACGTGCTCGCTTCTTCCTGAAGAGAACACGGAGCAGATCGCCCGTTTTCTAGCCGAAAACGCTGACTTTCTTCCCATCCCGGTCGCGGAAATCTGGGACGCCGAGTCGGGCGATCTTCCGCCGTCCTCAGACGGCCGGACTGATTCGTTACTGCTGACGCCCGAGCGCCATGGCACTGACGGCTTCTTCATCGCCGCTCTAGCGCGCAAGGCCTAAGCCAAGTTTCTGTGGATTGCTCCGCGCAGGACTCCTTCCGTCCCTCCCGGCGGCGAGTGGCAAATATCGTCCGTATTCGAACTCTTCCGGGAACTTTTTTGCCGCTCGTGTACTCCAGACATAAATTGTGAGCCCACAGTCATCACTGAAATGCCTACTTTTCGCCGTTGACATCGGACGCGACGAAACTATCTGATGCAGGCGTTTGTCGCCGGCTCGCGGCAAATCGAGGGACAGGTGTCATGGTTCGCTTTTCGCGGTCACGCCGTGCCCACGCTCGTGAGGCCAATTGAGGTCATTGAATGAGCGACAGGCCCCACTCTTTTCTCACTCCGAAATGCGAAGTTCATTCGACTCCAGATCGCGGCGGCCACACCGTCGTCGCACGAGAAGCCATCGCCAAGGGCGAGCTGATCGTTGTCTGGAGTGGAACGCTGATTTCCGGCGAAGAACTGCACGACATGCCTCAAACCGTGCGGAGATATTCCCTGCAGGTCGAGGAAAACCAATATCTGGTTTCGCTCTCGGACTGTGAGCCGCCGGATTACGTCAACCATAGCTGCGAGCCGAATTCCGGTCTTTCTGGCCAGATCACGCTCGTCGCCATGCGCGATATCCAGCCCGGCGAGGAAATCACCTACGATTACGCGATGAGCGACGGCTCGCCCTACGATGAGTTCGCCTGCTCGTGCGGTTCTCCCCACTGTCGCGGTCACGTTTCGGGAGACGACTGGATGCGGTCGGATCTTTGGCGTCGCTACGCAGGCTATTTCTCACCCTACCTGCAGCGCCGGATCTTGGCAGCCGAAGCGCTTCGGTCGCTGGCAGCCAAGCGCCGCCGTTCGGCGCGGAAGGTCGCAGAACCCGTCGTGGTCCCGGGAGAGTAAGCGGGTTGAAGCTCGCTATTTCTCACCAAGCTTCAACGTGACGTGCGCATCGAAAGTCCGGTAATCGCAGGTCATTTCTTCCCCGGCGCGAATATCGCGGAGGGCAATGTCATATCCCTCGATTGCTCCCGGCTCATGGACGCCCGCTGTGTTGGGTTCGTCCGCGTGGTTCATGAAGCGGGCGTTATCGGCGCAGAGCACGAATAGGCCGCTCGCGGCATCGAGGTAGGTGTGGTCGAGAATGTTCGAGCGGGCGGGCTCCGGCAGGCTGTCGATATCGCCCTCTGTCAGCAGCCTGTCGAAATTGCGCATGAAGCGCCATGTTTCCGCGCCCTTGGGAATATCCTGATCCGCGAAAAGGCCGATGCCGGCAATAGCGCTCTGACCTAGCCGCGTTTTGACCATTAGCATCGCTCAGCTCTCCAACTTCCATGCCGCCAAAAAAATCGCCAGTCCCGAGGGGCTCCTTCTGACCAAAAGTCATTCGGTTGATGCTCGCCCGTGATGGATGGCGTTCTCCTTTACAAGAACGGCGGACACGTCAACCAATTTGGTTCGAGGCTTTTAGAGCGGTTCGTAAAATTTCCCGAGATCGCGGGGGGAGCACCAAATCTCCCGGTCCTAATGTGCGCGCGGCTGGTGCATCCAATTTGCGAAGATTGGCGTTTAGTCTCCCGCCCGGCCTCGCTGGTGGATCGGAAAAAATTGGGAGCAGAGCCGTTGCGCAATATCGGATCACTCATCGTTTTCGCGGCGCTCGTCGCCATCGCGGCATCCTCCGGCGTGACGTTCATGCCCGGCGAATGGTACGCAGCGCTGAAAAAGCCGGCTTGGACCCCTCCCGACTGGGCTTTCCCGGTCGCCTGGACCATCCTCTACATCATGATAGCCATCGCCGGCTGGCTGGCATGGAAAGCCGCGGGGTTCACCCACGCGATGGTGGTTTGGGGTCTGGCGCTGATCCTCAATGCGCTCTGGTCTTACATCATGTTCGGGCAGCACGAGATTTCGCTGGCGTTTCTGGAACTCGCCGGTCTCTGGATCGCAATCGTCCTGTTTATCGTGATGGCCTGGCGCATCGATCCGCGCGCCAGCTGGCTATTCGTGCCGTATCTCGCCTGGGTAACGTTTGCCGGAGCCTTGAATTTCGCGATTTGGCAACTGAATTGATACCCTCTCCGGGCCCAGAAACGGCCATTCCCCAGCCCAGGCCGCACTGTCGCAGCGGAGCGGCCCCGGCAGGCGTTGCGGCAGCCGCCGTCTTCGCGTAGGGGATGGCCTTGAACAGAGGCTCGCCCCGACTTTGACCGACGCCGTTCTCATCATCGATTTTGGAAGCCAGGTGACGCAGCTCATCGCGCGACGCGTGCGCGAAGCGGGCGTTTATTCCGAGATCCATCCCTTTCAGAACGCCGCGGAAGCGTTCGCCAAGCTGAAGCCCAAGGCCGTCATCCTGTCGGGCAGCCCCGCGTCCGTGACCGAGGCGAATTCGCCACGCGCACCTGACGCCGTCTTCGCGTCGGGCGTCCCGGTGTTCGGCATCTGTTACGGCCAGCAAACCATGGCCGAACAACTCGGCGGCAAGGTCGAAAGCGGCCTCGACCGCGAATTCGGCCGCGCCTTCCTCTCGATCGGCAAACCAAGCCCGCTGTTCGACGGCACGTGGACGCCCGGCGAGCGCCATCAGGTCTGGATGAGCCACGGCGACCGCGTCACGCGTTTGCCCGAAGGCTTCGAAGTAATCGCGACGAGCGAGAACGCACCGTTCGCAGCCGTTGCCGACGAGAAGCGTCGCTTCTACGCCGTGCAGTTTCATCCCGAAGTGGTCCACACGCCCGACGGCGCCAAGCTCATAGCCAACTTCGTCCACAACATCGCGGGTCTGAAAGCCGACTGGACGATGGCTGCCTACCGGCGCGAGATGATCGCAAAAATCCGCCGTCAGGTCGGCAAGGGGCGCGTCATCTGCGGATTGTCGGGTGGCGTCGATAGCGCCGTTGCGGCCGTCCTCATTCACGAGGCGATCGGCGATCAACTCACCTGCGTCTTCGTCGATCATGGCCTGATGCGGCAAGGCGAGGCGGACGAAGTTGTCGGGCTCTTCCGCGATCACTACAACATTCCGCTCGTCCACGTTGACGCCTCCGAGCAGTTCCTGAAGGCTCTGGAGGGCGTCTCCGATCCCGAGACGAAGCGCAAAACGATCGGCAAGCACTTCATCGACGTCTTCGAGGCCGAAGCCAAGAAGATCGGCGGCGCCGAGTTCCTTGCGCAGGGCACGCTCTACCCCGACGTCATCGAAAGCGTCTCGTTCACCGGCGGCCCGTCGGTGACGATCAAGTCGCATCACAACGTCGGCGGCTTGCCCGAGCGCATGAACATGAAGCTCGTCGAGCCGCTGCGCGAACTCTTCAAGGATGAAGTCCGCGCGCTCGGCCGCGAACTCGGATTGCCCGAAGCCTTCGTCGGCCGCCACCCGTTCCCGGGACCCGGTCTCGCGATCCGCATCCCCGGAGAGATCACGCGCGACAAGCTCGAGATCCTGCGCAAGGCAGATGCCGTTTATCTCGACGAAATTCGTCGCGCCGGACTTTACGATGCCATCTGGCAAGCCTTCGCCGTTCTCTTGCCGGTACGCACCGTTGGCGTCATGGGCGACGGCAGAACCTACGACCATGTGCTGGGACTTCGCGCCGTAACATCAGTCGACGGCATGACGGCGGACTTCTACCACTTCGACATGGCGTTCCTCGGCCGCGTCGCGACGCGGATCATCAACGAGGTCCGCGGCGTCAATCGCGTCGTCTACGACGTGACCTCGAAGCCCCCCGGCACGATCGAGTGGGAATGAAATCGTTCGCGGCTGCGCCGGACCGGATCGGCAGCGCCTGACCTGGTTGCGTTGCAGGAGGGGTGCGCCCGCAACTGATGCTAGCGGACGTTGATTCCAATTGTTTCCGCCAGCATCTGGGGCATCGGCGGGTCGGGCGGAACAAATCCGAATATGGATGCGTGGAGGGGCATCGCCGCCAAGCGGCATCCTGTCGCGCGATCGATCAGGTTTTCCACGCTGTCGGCTTAAGCTTTTCGCAATGGCCACCAATCGATAATCGACGCGCTTTCGCCAACCGTTTCAGAGTCTTGCCGTGCCGTTGGACTACCATTCGCTCCTGACGGCTTTTGTTCTTTCCGGCTGTGGATTGGCGATCACCTTTTTCGTCAGCTGGCTTGTCTCCAGGACGGAACGCTTCCTGATTGCCTGGAACCTCGGCGTTTCCTTCATGGCACTCGGCGTGCTCATCTATAGCTGGTACGCAAAGACCATGTCTCCGGTGCTGGGCGCGGCCGGATACTCGATCTTGCTGACTGGCCTCGCCTTCGTTTTCGGTGCCGGCCGGGAGTTTCGCACCGGCGTTTTCCCCTCGTGCGGCGTGGGCATCATCGCAGTCACCTCTTCCACTGCCATGGCAGTCCCCATGCTGGCTGGCTACAACGGTGCATCCATCGTCGTGCTCAATATTGCGGCGACGGTGATCCTGCTTGTAACGGCCTGGGACTACTGGCGCGGGCGCGCTGAAGCCCGACTGGCTATCGGGCTGCTGACAGCGCTCTACATCCTGACAGGGCTCTCCTTCGTTCCTTGTGCAATGGTGCTGCTGGATGCCGGCGAATGGCGCCTGTCAGAGATCCCGTCGAACTGGGCAGAGGACCTCAATATCGGCATATGCTTGATCACCCTCGCCGGTATCGGCGCCCTTTCCTTGGCGCTCAACCAGGCACGGTTGGCACGCGGCCATAAGCGCGACGCCGAAACCGATCCTCTCACCGGCTTGCTCAATCGGCGCGCACTGCTCAGCCATATCGCGGACGACATCGAAGGCCCCGCCGCGCTCGTCATTTTCGACGCCGATCATTTCAAGATTATCAACGATGTCCATGGACATCTGGCCGGCGACGAGGTGCTGCGAGCGTTCGGGGAGATCCTCAGGTTGGCCTCTCCGTCGAAAGGTCTCGCAGCGCGGCTCGGTGGCGAGGAGTTCGCGCTGGTGGTGCCTGGCGCCTCACTCGTTACAGCGTCGCTTCTCGCACACGTCGTGCGCATGCGCCTTGCCAAACGCCGATTCACCGGAAATGGCGGCCCATTCAACTGCACCGTCAGCGCTGGCGTTTCCTGTTCTGAGGATGCCGCCTCCGATTTCGAAACGCTGCTACGCGACGCGGACAATGCACTCTATGCTGCCAAGCGGAACGGCCGCGACCGAGTCGCCGTCAATTCAGGCAAGATTGAATTTCTAGCTAACATCCGGCCGTTGCAGGACGGTCACCGCGGTACTATCGACCTCGTCAGACTCAAGACTGGCTAAGCGTAGCCTCCTATTCATTCAGAGATCTTGAGCCACTGACAAACGGACTGTTCCGAAGATAAAATCGCAAGGGACGGTCCGCATCCCGCGAAATGCCGATCCGAATGCTCTGCCCGATTTCGCCGGGTTCGTGGTCACCACGTCCGAGCCATAAAGGGCCCTTTCGGCAAAGATCGAGCCCGTCGAGATGACGGTCAATCCGCAGAGCTGCAGCGAGCCTACCGGGTCCGCGCGCCAAGTCGCGCAGGCGCTCGATGCCGCGATTGAGCCGCATGATCGGGATGCCTTCGAGCGGTTCGAGCGCCCTGATCAGGACGCCCGCTCCGATCCCCGGCGTCTCGCTCGAGACATTCAGCATGTACGAGCTGCCGTAGGCGAAATAAATGTAGGCATGCCCACGCTCGAGAAAGAGCGAACCATTACGCGGGGTCATACCCCGGTAGGCGTGTCCGGCAGCGTCGCCCACAACATACGCCTCGGTCTCGACAATCCGGCCGCTGACGACGCCATCAGGCAGCTCACGCACCACGATCTTGCCGATGAGATAGCGGGCGAGAGAGGCCGTATCGCTCGGCAGACCCGCGCGTGTGAGCAGCCGGTGGCCATCCGCATGTCGGCTAGGTTTCAGGGCAATCGCCCGATCTATCCATATGGGGCCTCCCGTGACGATAACCGTCGATATTGAGCCATCTCGCTGTTCGCTCGGCCGGAACAGCCGCTCGGCGTAAAACACGATCGCGGATAGCTACGCCTGGCGCGAGTGCTCGGATGAGAAAATCGCGGCGACCTCGGCTCCTGAAGCGTCACGGCGCAAGGCGTAGAAATCGGCGTTCTTCTCGAGCGCCAATTCAAGCTGCCTCTGGAACGCCGACCGGTCGAGCTCGATTGTTCCGAATTGTCGCAAATGCTCGGTGACGAACTGGGTGTCGAGCAACGTGAAACCGCCCTTGATCAGCCGTGCGGCCAGATGCACGAGTGCGATCTTCGAAGCATCGCGCTCCGTCGAGAACATGCTCTCGCCGAAGAACGCGCTCTTCAGCGCCACGCCGTAGAGGCCGCCGACCATTTCGTCGCCGTTCCAAACCTCGACGGTATGGCAGGCGCCGATCTCGAAAAGTTCGCGGTAGAGCGTGCGGATGCGGGTGTTGATCCAGGTCGACATCCGCCCGGCCCGCGGCGCCGCGCATCCATCGATGACGCGGTCGTAGTCGCTGTCGATCGCGACCCTAAGCGGCGTCGTCCTGATGGTTTTGAGCAAGCGGCGGGGGACATGCAGTGCATCGAGGGGCAGCACACCGCGCTGCTGCGGCTCGATCCAGTAAAGCGCAGGGTCATCGGCACTTTCCGCCATCGGAAAAATGCCGCAGCTATAGGCCTTCAGGAGAACCTGAGGAGTAATTTCGAACATCGGGTCGTCGCGCGACGCCATGCTACCAATTGCCAAGCGAACTCTCGGACGCGCGCGGAACATATCGCGCAGAGGCAAAGTCTACTTCATCCCTAAATGTTTTTCGAGCCAATGAATATCGTAGACGCCGTTTACAATGTCGGGATCTTTAACAAGATCCTGGAACAACGGGATCGTCGTTTCAATGCCGTCGATGACGAACTCGGCAAGTGCGCGGCGCAAACGCATCAGAGCATCGTTGCGCGTCTTGCCTGTCACAATGAGCTTGCCGATAAGACTGTCGTAGAAGGGCGGAATTTTGTAGCCCTGGTAAACGCCGCTGTCGACCCGAACCCCAAGACCGCCCGGCGGGTGCCAATACGTGATCTGGCCGGGCGACGGGCGGAAATCCTTCGGATTCTCGGCGCAGATACGGCACTCGATCGCGTGACCTCTAAGGTCGATATCCTCCTGCGTGAAGCTTAACGGCAGCCCGGCCGCCACGCGGATTTGCTCAAGCACGAGGTCGGTCCCGGTGACCATCTCGGTAACCGGATGCTCCACCTGCAGGCGCGTGTTCATCTCAATGAAGTAGAATTCGCCATCCTCGAACAGGAACTCGACCGTACCGGCGCCGCGGTACTTGAGCTTCTTCATCGCCTCACTGACCGTCGTGCCGATCTTCTGGCGCTGGGCCGCGTTGAGAGCGGGCGAGGGGCTTTCCTCGAGAACCTTCTGGTGCCGGCGCTGCAGCGAGCAGTCGCGCTCTCCGAGGTGGACGGCGTTGCCTTTGCCGTCGCCGAAAACCTGGATTTCGATATGACGCGGCTTCTGCAGATATTTCTCGATGTAAACCGCATCGTCATTGAAGGCGGCTTTCGCTTCCGAGCGCGCCGTCGATAGCGCGACGCCGAGATCCGCGGCGGACGTCGCGACCTTCATGCCGCGCCCGCCGCCGCCTGCGGCCGCTTTGATGAGGACCGGGAATCCCATCTCCTTGGCAATCTTCATCGCCTCGGTTTCGCTGGTCACCGCGCCGGCCGAACCCGGCACAACCGGAATGCCGAGCTTCTTTGCGGTCTCCTTCGCTTCGATCTTGTCGCCCATGATCCGGATATGTTCGGACGTCGGACCTATGAAGGTGATCTTGTGCTCTTCGAGGATTTCCGCGAACCGCGCGTTCTCGGAAAGGAACCCATAGCCCGGGTGCACGGCGTCCGCGCCGGTGATTTCACAGGCCGTGACGAGCGCCGGAATGTTGAGATAGCTATCGCGCGCCGGCGGCGGCCCAATGCAAACGCTTTCGTCCGCGAGCCTGACGTGCATAGCATCCGCATCGGCTGTCGAATGGACGGCGACCGTTGCGATCCCAAGCTCGCGGCAGGCCCGCTGCACCCGCAGCGCGATCTCTCCTCGGTTGGCAATCAGAATCTTATCGAACATTTGCACTCCAGGCGTCTTTGCCGGGCTTACCGGTAGCGCTCTATTCTATGATGATCAGCGGCTCGCCATATTCGACGGGCTGCGCGTTCTCGATGAGGATGGCTTTGACGGTGCCGGCGCGCGGCGCCGGGATCTGGTTCATCGTCTTCATCGCTTCGATGATCAGAACCGTGTCGCCTTGATTGACCTTGCTGCCGACTTCGCAAAAGACCGGCGCACCGGGCTCAGGCGAGCGATAGGCCGTGCCGACCATCGGCGATTTGACGGCACCGGGATGTTTCGAGAGATCGCCCGAAGACGCAGCCGCCGGCGCGGCCTCGCTGACGGGAGCCGCCGAGGCGGCAACCGGCGCTACGGCATAGGCCTGCGGCGCGGCGGCATTGATCGAAATCTTCTTCGCGACGCGAACCTTGAGGCCGCTCTTCTCGATCTCGATTTCCGTCAGACCCGTAGCGTTCAAAAGCTCGGCAAGCTCGCGGATCATCTGACCTTCGGCGCTTCCCGTCTTCGGCCCTTGGTCTTTTGCGCTCATCAGTCCCGTATCCTCGATTTTGTTGGCGTGCGTCTTATAGCGTAAGCGCGGGGTTCGGCGTCACGCTTTGCTTGTAGATTTATTCAGGATGTTGGCCATGGCATCGATGGCCAGCTCGTAGCCCTTCGCGCCGAGGCCGCAAATCACGCCCGTCGCGGCAAGCGAAATGTAGGAGTGCTGGCGAAACTCGTCCCGCCGAAAGATGTTCGAAAGATGCACCTCGACGACCGGAAGGCTGACGGCTTGCAGGGCATCGAGAATGGCGACGGACGTGTGCGTATACCCGCCCGCGTTGATGATGATGCCTTTCGCCTTGCCGCGCGCCTCCTGCACCCAGCTCACGATTTCCCCCTCGATGTTCGACTGCCGGAAATCTATCGAAAGTCCGTTCTTCGCCGCCGCCTTCTCGGTGCGCGCACGAAGATCGTCAAGCGTTTCGGTACCATAGACTTCCGGTTCCCGAACACCGAGCATATTTAGATTGGGGCCGTTCAGAACGTAAATGAGGGATGTCATGTTTGGAGGCCGTTCGGGCACCGGGCAGATGCCCGAACCAATTGCGCGGAACCCCCGGTCTATCAGCTTTCTACGAATGCGCAAAGTGCGCGGGCATGACCGCGCACTTTGCTGTGAGAATTATGGTAACTAGCTGCGACAACTAGATATTTCCAGTCGCCTCCCTAGCAGGTCGAGCATTTGTTCTTGCGGAATTCCGTCACCAGCGTCTCGAGCTGATCATGAAGGTCATCCGGCGCGCCGGGGATCGATTTGTTGCCGACAAGGAAGTGCGGCGTGCCGTTGACGCCCATCGTCTTCGCAAGCTTCATCTCAGCCAGAAGCTCGTTCTTGACATCGTCGCTCGCCATGTCGGCTTTGACCTTGGCCATGTCGAGACCGAGGCTCTCCGCGACCTTGAGCGCCGACGCCTCGTTTGCCTGCCCCTTGGAGCCGAGCAGGGCCTGGTGGAATTCCCAATATTTGCCCTGGCGCTTCGCGGCGAGTGCGACTTTCGCAGCCTCTTCCGATCCCTTCGACAGGATCGGCAGCTCCTTGAACACGAAGCGCACGTTCTTGTCGTCCTGGATCAGCTTCTGCACTTCGGGAAGTCCGTGCTTGCAATAGCCACAGTTGAAATCGAAGAACTCGACAACCGTGATGTCGCCGTCAGGATTGCCTCCGACCGCGCTGTCGGGTGAGCGATAGATCGACTTGGCGTTCTCGGCCATGAACGCCTTGAGCTTGGCGTCCTGTTCCTTCTGCGTCTTCTCGTCGAGAGCGGTCTGAACCTCGAACATGATCTCCGGGTTCTTGACGAGATAGTCCTTGATGATCTCGCCGAGTGCCTTTTTCTGCTCGTCGGTGAAGGCAGAGCCACCCGCCGTCGGAGCGACCGGCTCGGCACGGACTCCTTCCGGCCCGAAGTGGACGCCCGCAACCGAGGCCAGCAAGGCTAGTCCGAGCAAGGCTGCGGCAAACCTTTTGCTGATCGAAGCCAGCTTGGTGGAATTATCGAATTTGGTCTTCAAGGTCATGGATCCAATCTCGCGTTGTCGCAGACGAAAGCCGCTTACGTCTGCGGTTTGTAATTGATGATGTCGTCATTTTTCAGCCACTCGGGTGAACCCGCACGTAGCTGCAATTGCGCGCGTTTCGCGAAGAGCTGCGCTTGCTTGATGTTTCCTTCGAAGAAGTAAGCCTGCGCCGTCATGGCATCGGCTTCTGCGGACTTGCCCTGCTTATAATAGACATTGGCGAGCAATCTGTAAGCGTGGCCATTTTCGGAATCGTCTACGAGGGATTTACGCAAAAGGTCCACTGCTTCCTTTTGCGCCTCGGCATTATCGCTGTTTTGTAAGGAGCTCGCGAGCTCGACGCGGATCAACGGGCTGCTCGGCGCGAGCTTAAGCGCCTGCCGCAAGCTCGGCACCGCTGCGGCCATTTTTCCCGATCTCATCAAGAAGTCGGCCTTGAGCTCGTAGAAATACGGGTACGACGGGTTCTCGCGGATCATCCCTTCGGCGTCCTGCACTGCCGCTTCCAGCGCGCCAGGACCGCCTTTGAAGAATCTTGCGATAGCCCGCGCATAGCGGGCCGGAAGCGTCGTGTTGCTTTCAGGATAGCGGTTGAACACAGTCGTCGGATTTTCAAGATAGCCCGACAATTTCGCCCGCATCAGGTCGTGACGAAGCTGAAGCGAAGGAGGGTCCTTCTGCGCGAAATACGGACTTGTGGTTGCGAGCTGGTTCAGCCGTGCCAAGCGATCGACGGAAAGGGGATGCGATCGCACGAAAGGATCTTGAAATTGATCCGTCAGATATTCCTGTTCCTTGAAACGCTCGAACGTGTCGAGCATGCCCTTGCCGGATTGCTTCGTGGCGGTGAGATACTTGATGCCGGCTTGATCCGCGGCGGATTCCTGGGAGCGGCGCTCGGCCAGCAGTCCCTTCATGATGACGGACGTGCCGCCCTGCAATAGCGCTTGGCCGCCCTCCATTGTCTGGCGGCCGCCGCTGCCGCCTGACACGCCGCCCGCGACCATCGCGCCGATGCCGAGCACCTGCGTCAGCAATGCGCGCGTTTGATCCTTGGCGATCCGCGCCCTGAGAGCTGCCATGTGACCGCCGGCGATATGGCCGCTTTCATGCGCGATGACGCCGATGACTTCGTTCGGCGTATTCGCCTGCATCAGCGTGCCGGTGTGCACGAACACGTTGCCGCCATCGAGAACGAACGCGTTGAAGGCGTCGTTGTTAACGATCCGGACGGTCACCCGGCCGCCGCCGAATCCGGCCGCTTGGAAAATGGGCTTTGCATAGTCCTGCAACAACGCCTCGATCTCGGCATCGCGGATGAGCGGCAACCCCTGCGCGCGTGCGCAGGGCGCCGGCGAGAGGAACAAGGCGGCCAAGACGGCAGCAATAAGCAAGCCGCTTTTGGCGGCCGAGAACGCCGGAAAAGTCCTCGGGATGTCAGGCATTGGAGTTGCCCCGTTCTCGATGAACCTCGTCGAGACACCACGCGCGGGCAAACTAGGTAGCAAGCCCCCGCTGGGTCAATTACGACGCGGATGATAGCCGCATCAGTCATCACTTTAGGGCATCAGAGTGACAACCGAGAATAGCAAATGTTGAAGAGGGATTTGCTCTTTCCCGGGTGGAGTCGAAGCGCGCGGCGCCGGACGTTTTGAGAAGAGAGGCCAAGACTGCTGCCCTGGCCTCTTAGCCTCGTTATTCGCCGCTGAGCTTTCTCTGCCACCAGCCCTTACGCTGTGGGACCGCTTGAACTTCGGCGACCGTGGTATCTCTCTCTTCGCCGGGCCGAACGACAACGCGTTCGATGCGCGGCTCGCTCGATCCGACTTCGTGACGCCGCCGAAGCCGCGTGACGGGAACGCTTTCCTCCGGCGCTGCGGCGAGCGGCGTTTCGACGGCTCGCTCTGGCTCCTCGACTTTCACCGGAAGATCCGGAGCGGCGGCGGCAGGCTGGGTTTCAGCGCCGCTGTCGTCTCCTGATGCGGAAGGTGCGTCCCAAATGCGCCGCGGGCGCTGATTTGCGCCGCCCGATTTCTCGGCCGAGGCGTTCCGGCCCTCCGATCGGCCGGAAGCCGAGCGCCGCGCCACAGGCTTATCCGATGCTTCGTCCGCCTCGACACCGGCGCCGGCATCGACGGATTCGACATCCACCGACTCCACGTCGATGACCTCGGGCTGGTCTCCGCTGAAACCTTCGCCCTCATGGCCTTCGGCGGTCAGGCTCGAACCTTCCCGGCCACCGCGTTCTCTGCCGCGACGGCCGCCGCGACGACCCCTGCGGCGGCGCCGTCCAGGCTTGTCGCCGTTCCCGGTGCCGGGTTGTTCTCCGAAGTCCCCGGCGTCAACAGTCGGCTGGGCGTCGGCGTCCTCATCGTCGCCATGGCCGGCTTCGACATCGTCGTCGCTATGCGGACCGGAAGCACCGGAGCTCTCGGCATCGGCGCGCGGCTCGAAGCCGCCACGCTCGCGACCCTGACCTTCGCCACCGCGTCCACCGCGCCCACGGCGCCGGCGGCGGCGCCCGCGGCGGTTGCCGCCTTCCTCGCCATCGCCACGACCGGATTCACGACCGGCTGCGGTATCATCGGCTTCGTCGCTATCGGGCGCGATTTCGATCTCGCCGCCTTCAAACGATGGCGCCTCTTCCTCGCCGTCGAAGCCCCAATCCATATTCACCGCAGCCCGCTCGACGCGGCGCACAGGGGCCGCGGCGCCGCCGCGTTCAACCGTGAAGTTCGCGCCCTGGACCCGGTCGCTGCCAAGCACGGTGATCGTGTGGCCGTGACGCGCTTCCATGTCGGTGATGTAGGCACGCTTGCTGTTGAGGATGTAGAGCGCGACAGCCGGCGTCGTCGTTGCCGTCAGAGCACCCGTTGCACCGGCTGTGATCGCGTCTTCGAGACCGCGCAGAACCGCAAGCGCGATACTCTCGGTCGAACGGATGATACCGGTGCCTTGGCAATGCGGACACTGCGAGGTCGAGCCTTCGAGCACGCCTGTTCTGAGCCGCTGCCGCGACATTTCCATGAGGCCGAAGTGCGAAATGCGCCCGAGCTGAATGCGCGCGCGATCGAAACGGAGAGCATCCTTCAACCGGCGCTCGACGGCCCGGTTGTTGCGCTTCTCTTCCATGTCGATGAAGTCGATGACGATGAGGCCCGCAAGGTCGCGAAGCTTCAACTGCCGGGCGATTTCATCGGCCGCTTCGAGGTTCGTCGCGAGCGCCGTTTCTTCGATCGAGAACTCTCGCGTCGATTTTCCGGAGTTCACGTCGATGGCGACCAGCGCTTCCGTCTGATTGATGACGATGTAGCCGCCCGAGCGCAGCGTCACCTGCGGTTGGAACATGGCGTTGAGCTGGCGTTCGACGCCATAGCGCGTGAAGAGCGGCGTCGGTTCCCGGTACGGAATGACGTTCTTCGCGTGGCTCGGCATCAGCATCTTCATGAAGTCGGCGGCTTCCTGATGCCCCGCTTCGCCGGCAACGACGATCTCTTCCACGTCCTTGTTATAGAGGTCGCGGATCGACCGCTTGATCAGATCGCCCTCTTCGTAGACGAGGCTCGGTGCCGTGGACTGCAGCGTCAGCTCGCGCACGCTTTCCCAGAGCCTCAGCAGGTATTCGAAATCGCGTTTAATCTCTTGCTTCGTCCGCGCCGCGCCCGCCGTGCGGATGATAAGGCCCATGCCCTCCGGAACCTCGAGCTCCTGAGCGATGGCCTTGAGGCGGCGACGGTCCTGCGGATTGGTGATCTTGCGCGAAATGCCGCCGCCACGGGCGGTATTGGGCATGAGAACGGTGTACCGGCCGGCAAGCGACAGATACGTCGTCAGAGCCGCGCCTTTGTTGCCGCGCTCTTCCTTGACCACCTGAACGAGAATGATCTGGCGGCGCTTGATGACTTCCTGGATCTTATAGCTGCGCGGACGGCGGCGCTGGCGCTGGGGTGCCTCTTCGCGATCTTCCCGGCCCGAACCTTCCTCCGCATCGGCGCCGCGTTCGTCATGCGATGCGTGCGGCTCGGAATGGTGATGATCGGCATGATCGTGATCGTGTTCTGCGTGATCATGATCATGGTCATGATCGTCATCGTCGCTCTCGCCGCTCGCTGAGTGCTCGTGAGAGTGATCGTGCTCATGCTCGCCATGTTCGTGCGGCGCGTCCGCGTCGCTGGCCGCCGCACTGTCGTGAGCCTTATCGCTCGGACGTGCCGCTTCGTCATCGGCATCGTTGTCGTTGCGGGCTGTGACGGGGGCCTCGGAGTGCTCCTTTATCGCTTCGGAGCGAACGTCGTCGTCCGAACGCGAAACGGACGCAGCGATGACGGTCGGAGCTTCCTCGTCCTCGTCGCCGCCGATTTCTTCGATGTGTTCATCTTCTTCGACGTCGACGATGTGCGCGGACTCGGCGCCGGTGTCATCGGAACCGTGATCGCCGTACTCTTCGTCGCCGTTGGCTTCGCTTTCGCTGTGTTCGGAACTGTCCGAACCGCTGCGGGAAGCGGCGCGCCGCGCAAGAGCTTCTGCACGCCGGTCTGCGGCGGCTTCAAGCTCGGCTTCGGCAGCTGCTTCTTCATCGAGAAGCGCCTGCCGGTCGGCGACCGGAATCTGATAATAATCGGGATGGATTTCATTGAAGGCGAGAAACCCGTGGCGGTTCCCGCCGTAGTCGACGAAAGCGGCCTGAAGTGACGGCTCAACGCGCGTCACCTTTGCGAGATAGATATTACCGCGAAGCAGCTTGCGGGCTGCGCTTTCGAAGTCGAATTCCTCTACCCGGCCGTTGCGTTGAACCACGACCCGAGTCTCCTCGGGGTGGGTGGCATCGATGAGCATTTTCGTGTTGGACATTGCTTATGTTCCTTGGCGCGCCGGGGCGGCGGCTCGCATCTCGAACCGCGAACAACGGAGCGGATTGCGAGATTCGCGCGGCGGCGCGTGCTTTTGGTTGATGGCGCTGAAGAAGTAATTGGTGGCCGCGCCGCTTTCTGCGTCATCCCGGTCCCGCCAGTGCGCCGAAGGCGCGCGGGAACGCATGGGGGTGCCGCGCGGACCGGAGTCCGCTGGGCGCCGTCATGGATGATGCAAGCTCTCGTCATGGCCTGTCGTGAATTGCCCAGCTGCATGTCCGGAATTGGGGGACGTTGGCCGGGGGAAAAAATCCGACGCCTTCCGGCATCGCGGTGGATCAATATGGTCGCCCGGCAATCCGCGCTGTTACCCGACTGACAAATCGGGGCGACCGGCACAAAGTTTTAATGCTTCGTCAAAAGAGCCGCCGGGGGCTCTGAAGTCGAAGCCGTAGAACCTGCTGAGCGACGTGATACTCCCGTACGCTTGCCTCGAGCAGGCCCCATCCGTGCTCACCTAATCGCCTGGAAAAGCAGAGTTTTTTATCTCCGCAGCAGGCCTATCAGGTATCGCAGGCGCCCGTCTGACTCACACCGTCCAGGCGTGTGTCTGGAACGCCACCGAATACAATTCAAACTGTACGAGGTCGCTCCGGCCCTGGCAAGTGCTATAAACCTAGAGTTGGATCGTCCCCGAGTGGTACGAATGAGACTTTTATAATACGAATGAAAACAAAGCTTTAACGATACGCCGGGCATGAGGCGAATGGGGCGACGAAGGGGAACAGTTAAGTAATGCGCCGGCCCAAGGAACTTTTGCAGAACGTGGTGGCGGCGGCATGGATCGGGCTCTTCATGCTGGGCTCCGCGTCCGCGCAGGCGGCCGAAGCGCTCGACGCCCATTTGACCATCACCGGACGCTCCACGATCTTCGAATTGACCATGAGCGAAGGGGTGACCGCTCAGGTCTTCACGCTCGCAAATCCCTATCGCGTCGTGATCGACTTGCCCGATCTCTCGTTCCGGCTCGATCCAGCGGCCGGCAAGAAAAGCGCGGGTCTCGTTTCCGCGTTCCGCTACGGACAGTTCGCCGAGCACAAATCCCGCGTCGTCATCGACACCAAGGGCCCCGTCAAAATCAATTCCGCCAATATGACGAGGCTAAAGGGCTCCTCGGCGGTGAAGCTCGCGATTGCCCTGATGCCGATGGATGCGGAAGCGTTCGGTGCCGGCACCGGAGCCATGACCCACAACGCCGCCTACGAGCCTGAGGCTGTCAACGCCGCACCCGAAAACGCTCCGGCGGCGCGCAAGCCGCACGGCAGACCCGTGATCGTCATTGACCCCGGACACGGCGGCATCGATCCCGGCGCCATCGGCGCCAACAACGTGACAGAAAAAACGATCGTGCTCGCCGTCGCGGTCCAATTGAAGGAAGCGCTGACGAAAACCGGGCTTTACGAGGTCAAAATGACCCGGGCCGACGATGTCTTCGTCTCGCTCGATAGGCGGCTTGCGTTTTCGGCCGAGAACTCGGCCGACCTCTTCATCTCGCTGCACGCCGATTCAATCGAAGAGAAAAGCGCGAGAGGGGCGATCCGCGGCGCGACAATTTATACCCTCTCGGGCCGCGCCTCGGACGAACAGGCCCGTATCATGGCGGAAAAGGAAAACGCCTCCGATCTCATCGCTGGTATCGAGAACATCGATCGGGAGGGCGGCGACCAGGTCAAAAGCATCCTGATAGATCTGCTCAAAAGAGAGACTTCGAACTTTTCAGCGGATTTTTCGCAAGTTTTGTCCAAGCGGTTGGGCAAGACGATTGCGATGTCGAAGATTCCCCGCAGGTCCGCGGCCTTCAAGGTGCTGAAGCAGACCCACGCCCCTTCGGTCCTGGTCGAATTGGGCTATCTCAGCAACCAAACGGACGAAGAGCAGATGTTGACCGCCGAATGGCAATCGAAGGTCGCGGCGTCGATCACCGATGCGGTGCAAATTTACTTCAACAAAAGAACGGCCTCGAAGCCATAGGGCTTTCGGCTATGGACGACGTCCTGCCACATTCCGTGTTAATGTGCGCAGCCTCTGAGGGTATTGTCATTGCTGCGATGCGGCAATAGACGTAAGCCCTTTCGCTCGAAATGACGAAGCCAGCGCCAGACTGACGGAATTACGAATTTGATGCGTGCGCCAACGCTGCCGCCACCCACGGCGCCCCGGAGAAGAAAAAAGCGGCGTCGGAGTCTGCTGCTCAACTTCCTTGGGTTCGTCTTCGGGACCTTCGTTCTGATCTTCATCGCGGGATCGGCCGGCGCTGGATTCTTGATCTGGCAGGCATCGAAAGATCTGCCCGACTACGAAAGCTTGTCGAAGTACGAGCCGCCGGTCATGACGCGCATCCATGCCCATGATGGATCGCTGATCTCCGAGTTCGCGCGCGAGCGGCGCATCTTCGTCCCGATCAATACCGTTCCGAAGCGCGTCCTCGGCGCGTTTCTGTCGGCCGAGGATCGCCGGTTCTACGAGCACGGCGGCATCGACCTTCAGGGTATCGGCCGCGCCGTCTTCGCGGCGGTCGAATCCAAAATCCATGGCTCGAACAAGCGCGCCCAAGGTGCTTCGACCATCACCCAGCAGGTCGCCAAGAACTTCCTGCTGACAAACGAGCGTTCGATGGAACGCAAGATCAAGGAAGCCATCCTCGCGATTCGCATCGAAGGCGCCTATTCGAAGGATCGCATCCTCGAGCTCTACCTGAACGAGATCTTCCTCGGGATGAACTCGTACGGCGTCGGCGCGGCCGCGCTGACCTACTTCAACAAAGAGCTCAAGGACCTCGACATCGAGGAAGCCGCCTATCTCGCGGCGCTTCCGAAGGCCCCGAACAATTACCATCCGTTCCGCCAGAAGGAGAAGGCGACCGAGCGGCGGAACTGGATTATCGGCCAGATGGCCGAAAACGGCTACATCACCAAGGAAGAGGCGGAGATCGCGCGGAAGAAACCGCTCGTCGTCAATCTGCGTCCCAACGCCGTGCATATCTCGACGGCGGAGTTCTTTGCCGAGGAAGTGCGCCGCTCGCTTCTTTCGAAGTACGGCGAGGACAAGCTTTACGGCGGCGGCCTGTCGGTCCGCACGACGCTCGATCCGCAGCTGCAGCAATACGCCAAGAAGGCGCTGATCAATGGCCTCGTGAAGTTCGACCGGACGCAGGGCTATCGCGGACCCGTCTCGAAGATCGACATTTCGGGCGATTGGGGTCTGGCGCTCGGCAAGATTTCGAGCCCGTCCGACATTCAGCCCTGGCGTCTCGGCGTCGTGCTCGAGACCCAGAAGTCGAAAGCCATCATCGGCTTCAAGCCGCAGCGTCAGCAGGATGCGACTTTCGTCAAGGATCGTGAGGCCGTCGAAGTAACGCTCGAAGAAATGAAATGGGCGGCCAAGCGCCCGGGCGCCAAGAGGATCGACGCCAAGTCGACAGCCGACATCCTGCAGCCGGGCGACGTCGTGTATGTCGCGCCGAAGGACCCGAACAAAATCCAGGGCGTCTGGTCCCTGATGCAAATTCCGGAGGTCGGCGGCGGTCTCGTCGCGATGGACCCCTACACGGGGCGCGTCCTCGCAGTCGCCGGTGGTTTTTCCTACGACATGAGCCAGTTTGACCGCGTCATCCAGGCAAAGCGCCAGCCCGGCTCGTCATTCAAGCCGTTCGTCTACGCCGCGGCCATCGACAACGGCTACAAGCCGACGTCGATCATTCTGGACGCGCCGATCGAGATCGATCAGGGCCCGGGCCAGGACGTCTGGCGTCCGAAGAACTATGAAACGAACGACACGACCGGCCCCGAAACGCTGCGCTTCGGCATTGAGCATTCGCGCAACCAGATGACCGCGCGTCTGGCGCAGGATCTCGGCATGCCCGTCATCACCGAATACGCGCGACGGTTCGGCATCTACGACGATCTCTTGCCGGTGCTGTCGATGTCGCTCGGCGCGGGCGAGACGACGTTGCTTCGCTTGGCGACCGCCTATTGCATGCTGGCGAACGGCGGCAAGGAAGTAACGTCGACCCTGGTGGACCGGATTCAGGATCGCTACGGCCATACGATTTGGCGTCATGACGAGCGCCAGTGCATGGGCTGTATGGCAGATCATTGGGCGGGCCAGCCCGAGCCCGAACTCGTCGATGGCCGCCGCCAGATCATCGACCCGCACACCGCCTACCAAATGACCCACATTCTCGAAGGCGTCATCCAGCGGGGCACGGCCACGGTATTGAAATCCCTCAATCGTCCGGTCGCCGGCAAGACCGGCACGACGAACGAAGAAAAGGACGTTTGGTTCCTCGGCTATACGCCGACGATGGTCGTCGGCGTCTTCGTAGGCTACGACACGCCGAAGCCGCTCGGTAAAGGCAACACGGGCGGCGCGATCGCTGCCCCGATTTTCGGTGAGTTCGTTCAGGACGCGCTGGGAGCGACGCCGCCCGCGCCGTTCCGCGTTCCGCCCGGCATCAAGTTCGTGCGCGTCAATCCGAAGACGGGCCTCAGAGCCTCGGCTGACGATCCGGCATCCATCATGGAGGCCTTCAAACCCGACGAAGATCCGGACGACGCCTACGCGATGATCGGCATCGCCAACGCTACCGCTGATGCTTCGCCCCCGCCGCCGCCACTGGCGCCGATGGGCGACCGGGTGGCGCGGCCGACGTCCCCCAGCTCCCGGCCGGACAGCGGATCTCTTTCTCCCAATGGCATGTGGTAGTTAAGCTTGGCGCCGATTGCCGCGTAGGGTCCGTCTGCGTTTACAGCGCCCTCGCACATCTCTATAGCTCCGCACCTGTTTTTTAAGCATCACTTTTTGCCGGCACGAGCCGGCTTCGGAGGCCGCCATGCGCGCTGAAGCGCAAAAACTTTCCGACGGCATCGAGGAGGCGTTTGCCCTCCTGAGGAGGTCTCTTTGACTGGGAGACGGCCGAAGACCGTCTCGCCTCGCTGAACGCGAAAGCTGAAGACCCCAATCTCTGGACCGACGCAAAGAACGCTCAAAAGGTCATGCGCCAGCGGCAATCGCTCGAGCGCTCCGTATCTGAGTTCAAGCGTCTGCAACGCGACTACGACGACGCGCTGACGTTGATCGAGCTCGGCGAGGCCGAGAGCGACGACGCGAGCGTCCGCGAAGGCGAAAGCGCGCTCCAGCGCATCGACCACGAAGCACAGCGCCGGTCGATCGAAGCGATGCTGTCGGGCGAAGCCGACGCCATGAACACCTACATCGAGGTGCACGCCGGCGCCGGCGGCACCGAAAGCCAGGATTGGGCTTCGATGCTGGCGCGCATGTACGTGCGCTGGGCCGAGCGCCGTGGCTACAAGGTCAAGCTGATCGACGAAAGCCCTGGCGAAGAAGCGGGCATCAAGTCGGCGACGTTCGAGATCGAAGGCGAAAACGCTTTCGGCTGGTTGAAGACCGAAGCCGGCGTGCATCGTCTCGTGCGCATCTCGCCGTTCGATTCCAACGCCCGCCGCCATACGAGCTTCGCGTCCGTCACCGTCTATCCGGTCATCGACGACACGATCGACGTCGAAATCAACCCGGCCGACGTCGACATTTCGTTCGCGCGTTCGTCAGGCGCCGGCGGCCAGCACGTCAACAGAACGGAATCTGCCGTCCGCCTCGTCCATAAGCCGTCGGGCATCGTCATCTTTGCCCAGGAACAGCGCTCGCAGCATCAGAACAAGGATATCGCCTTCAAGCGATTGAAGGCGCGCCTTTATGAGATGGAGCTGAAGCGCCGGGAAGCCAAGGCGAACGCCGAGCAGGCCGCGAAGACGGATATCGGTTGGGGCCATCAGATCCGGTCGTACGTCCTGCAGCCGTATCAGCTGGTGAAGGACCTTCGCACGGGCGCCCAGTCGACGAACCCGGACGAGGTCTTGGACGGCGACGTCGATCAATTCATCGAAGCGGCTCTATCGCAACGCATCAAGGGCGGTGGCGAGGCCGTGACGGTCGAGGATCTGGAGTAGCCGCTGTCTCGAGCGGCTTCTCATAGAGCAATTCCAGCAAAAGTGTGCAACGGTTTTGCGTCCGGAATTGCGTCAAAACAAAAGGCTAGAGCGTTTTCGCGATTCAAAGAAAAGCGGAAAGGCTCTAGCGTCGCGTTGGCGGATATCAGTTGCGCTCGCGAAGCAGCGGATTATTGAACCCAGAGGCCGGTTCGGACGATGAATTTTGCGATGACGTGAAACCGAACGCTGACCCGGAGCCAACACCAGCGCCGATAGAGCCCCGCCAGTTGCTCGTGGTGTCCGTGCTCGACTGCGTAGAGCCGGAGCCGAAAGGCGAAAGCAGCGCCGATGCCTCGTCGGGGTCCTGATAGTGCGCAGAGCCGTCCGCGTTCGTTCCTCCAATCGAGGTCGTCTCGAATGCCTGCGCCCCGGCAGAGATCAAGATGGTCGAAAGAAAGACCGCGGCGGCAATACCTCGATCAAATCGCATTAGGAACCCTCCAGCATCGTAACGTGACGCGCACCCTAGCTTTTCCGGCTATCTGCAATTTGCGGAGGGATCTAGGCCAACGACCGCTTTTTGAGACGGTGTTGCATCGATACTACGCTTATCGCGGCACGCAGCTCAGGGTCACGTCGTGCTCCGCCAAATGCCAGGCAGCCGCCGCTTCAGAGCAATTTTTGTGGCGCTGGTGACGGACGACTTCTCCGCTTGGGCATCAAACCTCGCGCGCGCCTTTTCGACCGTCTGGCGGTTCGCGATCGCCCATTGGCTGAGCGGACCGAGGATACAGATCAGCGTCCGGCCAAGCTCCGTCAGCTCGTAGTCCACCCGCGGCGGAATGGTCGGATAGACGGTCCGCGTCACGAGGCCGTCGCGTTCCAGTCCGCGAAGCGTCAGCGTTAGCATTCTCTGCGAAATGCTCCCGACCGACCGCCGGATCTCGTTGAAACGCATCGGTCCGTTCGACAAGAGCCCGACCACGTAAACCGTCCATTTGTCACCGATCCGAGCCAGCACGTCCGCGACCGCACGGCAGTTCTCGGTTTCAGGTTTGATACCGACTTCCAAAAAAGTGCCTCCTTGCGTGGTTTCCGCCAGTGAACAATTTAGCGTTGGTCACAAAATGTGACCGACTGGGGCGCATGTCAACTCATCGCTCCCAGTCTCCGTCAATCCGCTGGATGGAGATCCACCCAATGAAACTTTTGCATGTCGATTCGAGCATCCTTGGCCCGGGCTCCGTAAGCCGCCAGCTCTCGGCCGAGATCGTCGCCGCCGAGCGGCAGCTGCACCCGGGCCTCGAGGTCGTTTACCGGGACCTTGGCCAGCAGCCCGTCGGCCACCTCTCCGGCGCCCACCTCGCCGCCGCCCAGGGGGCCGTTCCGGAGGCCGAAGCCCTACGCCAGGACGTGTCCTCAGGGCAGGCGGCCCTCGACGAGTTCCTCGCTGCCGACATCGTGGTTGTTGGCGCTCCGATGTACAACTTTGGCGTTCCAAGCCAGCTCAAGGCCTGGATCGACAGGCTCGCCGTCGCCGGCAAAACCTTCCGTTACACCGAGAAAGGCGCCGAGGGGCTGGCGGGCGGCAAGAAGGTGATCGTCGCCTCGTCGCGCGGCGGCTTTTACGGGCCCCAGACGCCCATTGCGTTCCTGGATCATCAGGAATCCTATCTTCGCGGAATTTTTGGCTTCTTCGGCGTTACGGACGTGACGTTCATCCGCGCCGAAGGCTTGGCGCTTGGCCCCGACCAGCGGGCGAAGTCCATCGAGGCCGCTCAGACAAGCATCGCTGGCCTCGCCGCCTGATGAAGCGAGAAGGCGGAGATTAGCCAAATCTCCGCCTGCGACCGCGCCCCTCGAGGTTTGATTTCTCGACATGAGCGGCATTCGTGTTAAAGCGCGGGCGATCGTTCGTTCGAAAAACCTGCGCCGATGCCCCCGCTCGAAAACTTGCACCTCATCACCTCTGACGGATTTCCGGATTACACGCTGCTCGATAGCGGCGCTGGGCGGAAGCTTGAGCGCTTCGGCAAGATCATCGTCGACCGCCCTGAGCCGCAGGCGCTCTGGCAGCCGAAGCTCGGCAAGTCGGAATGGGCGAAAGCGAATGCTGTTTTCTCCGCCTCCGGCGAGGACGATGAAAAAGGCAAGTGGCGGATCGACAAGCCGGTGCCCGACGCCTGGCCCGTGAGGCTCTCCCTGGCACAAACGCCAAAACCCGAAGCGCAGGGCGTCACCATGCTCTGCAAGCTCGCGGGGCTCTGGCATCTCGGTCTCTTCCCTGAACAAGAGCCGCATTGGCGCTGGATGCTCGATCACCTCGCGAGCGTCAAAGGCGAGACGCCGCGCGTCCTCAATCTCTTCGGCTACACCGGCGCCGCGTCGCTGCTGGCCGCCGCCGCGGGGGCCGAGGTAACGCACGTCGATGCGTCCAAAAAAGCCATCCAGTGGGGCAAGGAAAACCAGGAAGCATCAAAACTCGGCGCCGCGAAAATCCGCTGGCTGCTCGACGATGCCGCGAAGTTCGCCGCCCGCGATGTCCGCCGCGGCAAGACCTATCACATGATTATCGTCGATCCGCCGAAGTTCGGGCGCGGCCCCGAAGGCGAGATCTGGGATCTCTTCCAAAATCTGCCCCGGCTGCTCGCCGATCTCGCCAAGCTGCTCGCTCCGGAAATGGCCGCGATGGTCCTAACGATTTACGCCATCCGCGCCTCGTCGCTTGCCTTCGATCAGCTCATGCGGGAAGAGCTGAAAGGCCGAGGCGGCACCTTCGATAGCGGAGAGCTGGCGATTCGTTCGCAAGCCGGCCCGCTCGTCCCGACCTCGCTGTTCGTGCGCTGGAAACAGAACGCATGAACGCTCCGAAGTTGATCACCAGCCTGACGAACGACCGGATCAAAGCTATCCGCGCGCTCGAGATGCGCAAGGTCCGCAAGGAAACAGGCTTGTTCGTCGCCGAAGGCACATCGCTGCTCGTGACGGCGCGCGAGCACGGCTTCGTGCCGGAAACTCTCATCTACCAAACAGGAACGGCGACGAGCGGCATCGCTCGCGGCCTCGTGCGGCATGCGCTCGACGCGGGCTCTGAAGTGCTGGAAGTCTCGGAAGCCGTGCTCGCCAAGCTGGCATCGAAAGACAATCCGCAAACGCTGCTCGGCGTCTTTCGCCAGCGCTTTATCGAACCTCCTGCCCCGGCGAAGGTCGGTGAAGGAACGTGGCTTGCGCTCGAGGAAATTCGCGACCCCGGCAACCTGGGAACAATCGTCCGTACGGCGGACGCGGCCGGCTGCGCGGGCGTCATTCTCGTTGGCACCACGTGCGATCCCTACGCCATCGAAGCCATTCGCGCGACCATGGGCTCGATCTTCGCGGTCCCCCTCGTGAAGATGGATCAGCAGGCCTTCGTCGCGTTGGCGCGAGCATGGCCAGGCGACGTCATTGGCACGCATCTCGCCGCGCGCGAAGACTTCCGAAAAGTCGGCTACAAGGATCCGGTCTTGCTGCTCATGGGCGGCGAGGGCCCCGGCCTCTCGTCCGGCGCGGCAGCCTCCTGTACGACCCTTGTGAAAATTCCCATGGCCGGCGAACTCGACTCGCTCAATCTCGCCATCGCCACAGCGCTGATGCTCTATCAGATCCGCGGTCCACATTTAAAGCTTTGAAATGCGCATCGAATATCATCGCACGCTGATCGCCGATCAGGTTCGCAACGAAGCATTCTTCGCGGCGCTGAAGTCCGTCATCGTGCCCGGAAAATCGGTTGTCGCCGATATCGGCGCGGGTACGGGGCTGCTTGGATTGATGGCGTCGAAGCTCGGTGCGAAAGACGTCTTTCTTTTCGAGGCGGCCGAGGTCGCAGGCGTCGCAGCAGCGGTGTTGAAAGCCAACAAGGCGAAGCGCTGCCATCTGATCCCGTGCCACTCGACGGAGTTCCAGGACAAGCTCGCCGTCGACATCATCGTATCGGAAACGCTCGGCAACTACGCGCTCGAGGAGAACATCATTGCGACGCTCGCCGACGCGCGTCAGCGCTTCCTGAAGCCCGGCGGACGCGTCATTCCGAATGGCATCATTCAGTACGTGGCCCCTGTCGTCACGCCGCGCATCGACGAAGAACTTCGCGCCTGGGATCGCGTCGGTCACGGCCTCGATCTCGCCGTTGCGCAAACGATGTCGCTGAACAACGCTTATGTTCGCCATTTGCAACCGGATGAAATTCTCGACGGTTGCCGGAGCGCGATGGTGTGGGACGAGATCGACCTCACATCTGAAACGAAGTCGAAACGACGCGGCGATGCCGAGTGGCGTTTTCCGCGCCCGGCCAAGATCTATGGCTTTGCGACGTGGTGGAAAGTCGAACTCGTGCCCGGTATCGGATTTTCGACGGGACCGTTGTCGCCGCGCACGCACTGGGAGCAACTCTATTTCCCGCTGTTGACGCCGATCGATGCCAAGGCAAGCGATGTCGTCTCGATAGACCTTCGTTCGAGTTCGTCGGAAGAAGCAGGCACCGATCTCGGCTGGACGGCCGTTCATAAAAGTCCTGAAGGCAAAGTCCTTGCGCGCCAGGCGCTCGAACTCGACAAGGGTTACATCCCTTAAATCGAACGCATTTGGCGCTCGCCCATTTTTGATGCTATGCGGTCGGGCGATTATCAGGGAGGGCGCGCGCCATGATGGTTTTAATCGTCGGATTGATCTTATTTCTCGGCGTCCATTTGGTTCCGACCCAACCCGAGCTGCGCGACGGTCTGAAGGCGCGCATCGGTGAAGGGCCTTACAAGATCCTCTTCTCGCTGTTGTCGCTCGCGGGCTTGGTTGTGATCGTGCTCGGCTATCACAAGCTGCAGCTTCATCCAGGCAAGAACCCGATCCTGTGGGAACCGCCGGTGTGGACGCGCCACATCGCCGTTGCCTTGATGCTGCCGGCGATCATCCTGCTCGTCGCCTCGCTCATTCCGTCGCGTATTCGTACGGCGACGCGCAATCCACTGCTTATCGCCATCAAGATCTGGGCGCTTGCGCATTTGCTCGCGAACGGCGACCTCGGTGCGCTCCTGCTTTTCGGATCGTTCCTGGCGTTTGCGGTTTACGACCGTATCTCCGTGAAAAAGCGCGGACTGCTGCCACCTCCCGCGCCGGCGAGCGCGTTGAACGACGTCATCGTCGTTGTCGTTGGTCTAGCGCTTTATGCTTGGCTGCTGCTCGGCGGTCATCAGTGGCTGATCGGCGTCGCGCCGATCCCGCAACTTTCCTGAACAGGAACCTCGTGCTTGGCTAAGCTTGCGCTAGCGCCTTAGCTGGCCGGAAACGCGCGGAGAGAAATTGGGTGACGAGAACGATCCACATGCCGGTCGCGATGATCCAGGCGACCGGGTCCACGACATAGTCCCAGAGATTGCGGCTTTGTCCTGCGTCGGCGAGAAACGCGATGATCGCCGCGTTCAGCGTCAACGCCGTGATGACATAGCCGCGGAAAATCGCGGTGCCGAGAACGATCGCGATTGCGATCGGCAAAAGGTATCCGCTGTAGCCGAGCACGTACGTGTCGTAATTCAGAAAGCCCACGGCCGCCGGATAAAGCGCGAACCCGGCAAGAGCCAGCATCAGCGTGCCGAACCGAAACTCCGCTGATGAGGCGAGCCGCTGATTGTTCAAGGTTGCGATTGCCAGAACGACAAGCACGACCAGTCCCGGCAGCGATGGACGCTCGACGGCTGAAGTCATCCACTCGATCAGGGACCGCGTCGAGATTGCGATCAGGAAAGCGCCGAGACCCCCTGCCAGCCCGAAAACGGCACGCCGCGCCGGCGATTTCGTCACGAAGCCCGCGACCGCGGCCGAAACGATGAAAACGATCAGCATCGCGCTCGTTCGGTTCATCAGAAAATCGAGGGTCGTGGTCATTGCTGCGCCGTCCGCGATTGCGAGCCGTGTTGCACCCAGGCGCTCGAAAACCGGACGTGATTGATGGTTTTCAGCGGCCGCGAATAGACGACATCGAACTGACCGGGCGCCGACTCGATCAGATAGGGATACGTCACCGCGTTTTTCTCGTTTTCGTCATCCATTCGCGCGACGACGCCGACACGTTGAAAAGTTTTGCCCTCGAGATCGGTGAGAGCGAGCGTGATGTTGCGCTCGATCTTGGGATCATCGTTGAACGCCAGCAGAATGTGCGAAGCGTCATAGCGTATCGCGGATATCGGTCCGCCGGGATTTGGGAGATCGATCGGCGACGGCGGTGTCCAGGTCCTTCCGCCGTCGGTGGTTCGCGTGATCAGAATGCTTTGCGGACGCGCGCTCTTCAGGCGCCGGACGAAGGCGATCGCCGTCGCCGGTCCTGTCGGGACGATCGATGGCTGGTATCCGACTTTTCCGCCGTTACCCATCCTGCGCCGATCGACGACGCGTCCGTCTTTGTCGAGCACGAGCAGGACCGGATATTTGCGGTTCATCTCGTGATAGGCGGGAAGGCCGATCCGCCCGTCGGAAAAAAGGATCGGAACGGATTTGGTGAGATGAGACATGTTCAGGAACGGCGACGCCTGCAGCCGCTCGGCCGGTCCCCAAGTCCGGCCATTGTCGAAGCTGCGGATCAGCCCGATCTCGCAGGTCGCCCAGCCGCTGAGCTTGGAGGCAGCGAAGAACAGCCAGATCTCGTTCTCCGAGCGCCGGAAGGAAACAGGATTGGCCAGCGACTTGATCGTGATGCCGAAGTCGCGGCTAACGCGGGCGCTATTCGTGACGACGGACTCGGGCGACCATCGCGAGCCGTCGAAGCGCGACGAAACGAGTTCGGCATCGTAAGCCCCTTCATACGTCGCGCGATACCACGTCGCGAAAAGGCCGTCCGGAGTGGCGATGACCGATGCGCCGTGTACAAATTCTTTCGCGTCAGGGGCCGTGATGACTTCGCTGCGGGTATCGAGAGCGCCGAGCACCGGAATCTCCGGAACGCTGACCGCGAAGGTCCACGGTTCGGTTCGCGGTGACATCTTGTTGAGTAGAACGGCGATGAGACCCGCCGAGCAAATGAGCAATGCCCACTTTGTCCAGGTTGCCCAGCTCGCAAAGGTCTTGGTGCTGGGATTTGTCAGCAAAATCGTGTCCCCGCCGGAATTCGCATTTGGGGTATAGGCGCGCCAATTCCCCTGTCAACGACACTGGAACGGAGTTTTGAGCGAATGCCGTCGCCAAACGGCGAAACGGACTGTGGAGATCTGCTTAGCGCGTCAGGACGACGAATTCCGTACCGCCGCCGTTCTCGTTGAGCGGCAGCTCGCGGTCGGAAACGATCAGCGACGAGCCGGGCCGCGCGAGTTCGCTAATCGTCTGAAGGATATCATCGGGAATGGTGAAGGCACTGAGCGCCTCCGTGGCCATTCGAACGTTCAGGCTGCGTCCGAGTGCCAGCGCCGTTCTATTTTTCTTTCTCTTCCCTTCTTCGTCGAACGGTTGTCCCGGAACCGGCGTCTGCGCGCTGACGAGCCTCCAATCGAACGTATTGGGATCTGCGCCATACCTCATGGCCGTAAAGACGTGCGTTCCAACCTTGTGCGGCAACGGCGCGACGTTGATCGGCGCCTCGAGAAGCGGATCGAACCCTTGCCGAATGTAGAGCCGCTGCGCGCGAAGACTGACCAGCACCGAAATCGGTTTCGATCTGAGCCGCATTTCCTTGTTGGCGTCCGCCAGCGAGGCCTTTGCCGATGAAAGATCCGTTTCCGCGTCGCGCACGGCGTTGGCCGCCCTATCGCGCGCCGTCTGCGCCGCCGAATATGACGCTTGAACTTCTGCGAAGCTCATATCGCTTTGCGCAGCTTGCGCGCGAGCCTTGTCGGCCTCGATCGTCAAATCGAGCAAGGCATCCTCGAGCGCGCTTTCGCGATCCTGGGCGATGCCGGCGTAGCTATTGGATGTTTGGAGATCGGCGACCAACTGCGGCCTTGGCGTTCCACCCGACATATAGGTCTCGAACGCCTTCATGGCATCCTGCTGCCGTGCTTCCGCGGCTGCGAGAGCTTCGCGGATCGGCGCCACCGAGCGCCGCGCCGCTTCATACCGCTGGCTGGTGCTATCGAAGTCTTTTGCCGTCGTTCCCACTCTTTCCTGCGCCGCGGCGAGCGCCGATTCAGCGGACTTCAGGGCTGCGCGCGCGCGATCAAGCTTTTGCTGCATGATCTGGTCGGCTTCGGCGCGCGTCGTCGGACGGCGCTGCGGATCGCGCGGCATGTCGGCAACGGCTCTGATGAGCGCGGGCGAAACGCCGATGAACAGCGGCAATTCCTGCGGTGCATCCGACGTTGAGCTGTCGTCCGCTTGATTGCTGTTGACGGCGAGCTGTGCGGGCTTCGATCGGTCAGACCTCAGCGCCGAAACTTCGTCAGCAGGCAGAGGCTTGAAAAGTTTCGGACTGTCGAACGCGATCGGTTCGACTTCCTCGGAGGTGACGACGACGCGACTGCCGATCTTCGTCAGCCCGTAAAGCTTCTTCGAGAAAGCGAAGGGAAGGCGGATGCAGCCGTGTGATGCGCGAAAGCCGGGAACGACGCCCGCATGAAGCGCAACGCCCGACCACGTGATGCGCTCCTGATAAGGCATCGACGCGCCGGAGTAGATGTTGCTCGTGTGATAGACGTTCTTTTCCAGGATCGAGAAGACGCCGGTTGGCGTATCGAAACCGGGACGGCCCGTTGACACACGAGAAGATGTGATTTCGCCATCCGCATCGTAAACGCGGATCTTCTGCTGGTTGATCGAAACGACGAGAAGAAGCGGCGACGTCGGCGGCGCGATGATCGCGCCTTCACCGGGAGCTTTCAGAGATTTGAGTTTGAGAATGCCGGATTTGGATTTTGCATCGACGGCAGACGGGCCGACGAAAATGCTCAATACGAGAATGCTAGCTGCGATCGAACGCAACGCCGGCGAAACTCTGCCTTTGAACTTGCTGGAACGACGCACGCGACCCACCCGACGTCGAAATGACAACACCCGTCAGAACGCTGGCAGCAGGCTCGTAATTAACCTCAGTCAGCGGTATGAATTGGCTATCAGAGGCCAGTGAGACGACGCAACCACAGTGCCGCACCACCTGAGATTCGGGGCTGGCGATGTGGCGCTAATTCAACGCTTTCGCCGATATTGCCCGATTAACTGTGGAAAGCCAGTGGAGAAATTTACCATGCCGCGGGCTTTTGCCGGGCGCTCGGCGCTAGCGGCTTGCCCCACGGTTTCGTAAACTGTGTTTTCGCCGGACATTGGCGTGCCTGCGGGTGCGTTCAGGCTGGCCCAATTGCTCACTTTGAGAATGCACGGCGCCTGCGCCGATCGGAGTAAAATGTCTATCCACGTCAAGCGCCGCCGGCTCATGGCGCCGGACATCACAGCCTTGAAAGGCGGTGAGCCAATCGTTGCGCTCACGTCCTATCACGCGCACACGGCAGCGATCGCCGACAACCACTGCGATTTCCTGCTCGTCGGCGACAGCCTCGGCATGGTGATGCACGGCTTCGAAACGACCGTGCCTGTGCCGCTCGAATTGATGATCATGCACGGTCAGGCAGTCGTCAGGGGTTCAAAGCGTGCCCTCGTCGTCGTCGACATGCCGTTCGGGACGTACGAAGAAAGTCCCTCCATGGCCTTTCGTAACGCTGCGAAAGTTATGAAAGAAACCGATTGCGGCGCCGTGAAGCTCGAAGGCGGCAGACGCATGGCGGAAACGATCCGTTATCTCGTCGATCGCGGCATACCGGTCATGGCGCACATCGGTTTGACGCCCCAGTCGGTGAACGTGCTCGGCGGATTCAAGACGCAGGGCCGCACGATCGATCAGTGGCATGCGATTGAAGAGGACGCGCGGCTCGTCGCCGAAGCTGGAGCATTCGCCGTCGTTCTCGAAGCGATGACCGCTCCGCTCGCCGAACGGATCACCAAGGCCATACCCATTCCAACCGTCGGCATCGGCGCCTCGGCCGGCTGCGACGGCCAGATTCTCGTCATGGAGGACATGCTGGGCCTGTCGCCGAACGTCCCAAAATTCGTGAAGAAATTCGGCGCGATCGGAGCGGCCATCGACAGCGCGATAGCCTCATATGCCGCGGAGGTCCGGGGCCGGACATTCCCTGCGAAAGAGCATACATACAGTCTGAAGAACGACGAGGCCGAACCGTCGCTGGCCGCGGCCCGAGCCACGAAAAAGCCCAAGACCACGAGCACTTAGCTGTTCAAGGCCAAGGTTTATGTACGCTTGCACAAAGGAAACTTCGGGCGAGGGCTTGCTCGGAGCGCCCGCTCCGCTATCTATGCCCCGCTAGCCGGGCTGATCGTGAGAATATTCTCCGCCAGTCCCGGCGACTGAATGAGGTTTGAGAGTTAATGGCCGACAATGATGACAGTCTGCTCCGCGAGGTCCAGGAGGAACTCCGCCGCGAGCAGATGCAGAAAATCTGGCAGCGTTATAACGGCCTGATCTTGGGCGCCGCAGCGCTCATTGTTCTTGCCGTGGCAGGCTACAAATTCCTCGAAACGCGCCGCATTACGGCCGCAGAGGCGGGCGGAGCTGAATTCACGGCCGCCGAAAGCCTCAGCGATCAGAAAAAGAAGGAAGAGGCGGCAAAGGCCTTCCAGACGATCGCGGAAAGTGGTCCGGCCGGCTACGCCGCACTCGCAAAGCTGCAGCTCGCCGGTGCGCAGGTAAAAGAGGGCAAGACGGCGGATGCCGTTGCAACCTACGATTCGCTTGCGAAGCAGCCAGGCGCCGATGATCTGTTGAAAAACTTCGCCCAACTGCAGGCCGCATCCTTACGGACGGCAGATGCGGACTATCAGGAAATCCAGAATCGCTTGACACCTCTCATCGGCGAGAACGCGCCCTACGACAAGAGCGCGCGCGAATTGCTCGGCGTTGCTGCATTCAAGGCAAAGAAGTTCGATGAGGCGCGCAAGTATCTGGAACCACTGCTTCTCGACCCCAATGCCTCTGATGCGCTCCAGGAGCGTGTAAAAGTCATAATGTCGGGCATAGCTGCCGACGAGGTTGCCGCGAACGCGCCGCCAGCCGCGACGCCGCCGCCGGCAAAGGCAGCCGAGCCTGCAAAGCCGGCCGAGCCGGCAAAGACGGAAGCCGGCGCCGATAAGAAGTAGAGCCGCGAAGCGGTGAGGGGAGAACGGGGTTGAGCAAAGGGGGACTTGAGATACGTTTCGGCGCGTCGTCGCTTTTGGTGATCGCCGCGACCCTGTTGCTTGGCGGTTGCGCCGGCGATGGTCCGTCCCTGCCGAAGATGAGCGAGCTCAACCCGTTCAAGGAAAAGCAGACGCCCTTGCCTGGCCGCCGCATTCCGATCGTCGACACGACGGAAAGCATCTCCGCCAATCTGGCCGCCGCAAACGCGCCGGTCGTAATCCCATCGCCGCGCGCGAACGATACATGGTCCCAGCCGGGCGGCGAACCGGGCAATGCCCCCGGCAATCTCGCGCTTAACGGACCGCTCCATCAGACGTGGAGTGCGAGCGCCGGACAAGGAACTTCAAAAACCGGCCGCGTGACGGCGAGCCCGATCATATTCGACGGCCGCATCTACACGCTCGATGCAGCGGCGAATGTCGCGGCCTTCTCGCTCTCGGGTTCGAGCGTCTTCACGATCTCGACGAAGCCCGAAACGACCGTTGGCCTCGGCGGCTACGGAGGCGGTCTCGCCGCCGAGAACGGCCGCCTGTATGTCGCGAACGGCTACGGCGTCGTCGCCGCGCTCGACCCGGCGTCGGGCAAATCGATCTGGACCAAAAACCTCGACGTCCCGGTGCGCGCCTCGCCGACCGCATCCGGTGACCGGCTCTACATCATTACGATCGATGGCAGATTCTATTGCTTGAACGGAGTTGACGGTGCCGAGATCTGGTCTGCTCGCGGACTGCCGCAGAGCGCCAGCTTGATGACCTCGTCGAGCCCCGCCGTCGATCAGGACGTTGTTGTCGTCCCGTACCCTTCGGGGGACATCATGGCCTTCAAGTTGACGGACGGATCAACCGTCTGGACTGAAAATCTTTCGCGCACCCGCCAGACCTCGCAGATCGCTTCGATGAGCGACGTCGCGCGCCCCGCGATCGATAATGGAACGGTCTACGCCATCGGTCACGCTGGACGTATGATCGCCACTCACGCCAAGAACGGTGATCGTGTGTGGTCCGCGAACATTCCTGGCGCCGAGCCGCCATGGGTCGCAGGCGATGCCGTTTACGTCGTCGATACGAGTGGCCGCCTCATGGCGCTGAACCGCGCCGACGGTAAAACGCGCTGGACGACCCAGCTGCCTGCGGCAAAGAGCTATTCGGGCCCCGTCATGGCGGCTGGTACCCTGTGGCTGGCGTCGAGCAAGGGCGATATCGTCAGCGTTGACGCAGCAACCGGCAAGGTTGGCGGCCAGTTGAGCGTCGGCGAAACGGTTTATATTCCGCCGATCGTGGCCCAGGGCAAAATGTTCGTATTGACCGATTCGGCAAAACTCATCGCCCTCAACTGAGAATTGGGCTAGGAGGTCGACGTTGGCTTTCCGCTTCTGAGCGGCGAGACGGCGATCCCCCAGCAATCATGTTCTTGTCGGCACTCTTTTGACTCTCCCTGATCACATTCCCGTCGTCGCCATCGTGGGCCGTCCCAACGTCGGCAAGTCGACCCTGTTCAACCGTTTGACCGGAACCCGCGCGGCGCTGGTCTCCGATCTGCCGGGCCTGACGCGCGATCGCCGCGAAGGCACTGCGGATATCTTCGGCAACGAAATTCGCCTGGTCGACACAGCGGGCCTCGAAGAGGCGCAGCGCGGCTCGATCGCGGACCGCATGCGCAAGCAATCCGAGCAGGCCATAACCTCGGCCGATCTCATTCTTTTCGTCATCGATGCGCGCGCCGGCGTCACTGCCTCCGACAAGGAATTTGCCCGCATCGCCCGCCAGTCGGGCAAGCCGGTCGTTCTGATTGCGAACAAGGCCGAAGGTCACAAGGGCGCCGACGGCGTACTCGACGCCTTCTCGCTTGGCCTTGGTGCACCGATTGCGATCTCGGCCGAGCACGGCGAAGGCATCGGCGACCTCGCCGACGACGTTCTGGCCGCGCTCGGGCTGAAGGCCGCCCCGGCTTCGCGAAAGCGTCGCTCCGCCGACGCTGAAGCTGCCGCTGGGAAGCCTGAAGAACAGCCGGAACGCGAGAAGCGCATCCGCGTTGCAATCGTCGGCCGCCCGAACGCCGGCAAGTCGACGCTCGTCAACGCGTTGCTGGGCGAGGACCGGATGATCACGGGTCCGGAGCCTGGGCTGACGCGCGACAGCGTCTCGAGCGACTTCGAATACAAGGGGCAAGCTATCCGGCTTTTCGATACCGCCGGACTTCGCCGCAAGGCCAAGATCACGGAGACGGCGGAGAAGCTGTCGGCGAGCGACGCCGTTCGCGCCATCCGCTTCGCCGAGGTCGTCGTGCTTCTGATCGATGCCGAACGGCCCTTCGAGCACCAGGACCTGACGATCGGCCACCGCGTTACCGAAGAAGGCCGCGCGCTTGTCGTTGCGATCAACAAATGGGATCTCGTCCCCGAAAAACAGAAGACGCTGCGGGAACTCAAGGCCCGCGTCGCCGAAAGCCTGGCGCAGGTTCCAGGCGTTCCGCTCATCGCGATATCGGCGCGCTCGGAGAGCGGGCTGGATCATCTGATGTCGGCTATCGCGAAAACGTATGAGACCTGGAACCGCCGGGTTTCGACGCCGCAGCTCAATCGCTGGCTCGAAGGCGCGCTAAGCCGTCACTCGCCGCCCGCCGTACACGGACGCCGCATCAAGATCCGCTATGTTACGCAGCCTTCGACTCGTCCGCCGACGTTCGTCGCCTTCTCGCAGCGCGCGGAGGCCCTGCCTCAGTCCTATGTGAAGTACCTGACGAACTCTCTACGAGAGACGTTCGATCTTCCCGGCGTTCCGATTCGCTTCAGTCTTCGCTCGGGCGACAATCCGTTCGCGCCGACGAAGCGCTGAGCGCGAACTGCGCAACATCCTCTCCGCAAATTGAAATCGTGCGAGCGATATGTCGTGCTCGCAACGAGGAAAAAAGTTAATTTTCGAATCAAGTTCGTTCGCGTAGAGGACGCCAATCACGTAACGACGAGGGAAGACGAATGAGAAAGCTTGATGCGGCGCTGATGTCAGTCGTTTTGGCAGCAGGGACTGCGCTTTTCGCGGGTGCGGCTATGGCCGCTTACACCGCGAAAGTGAGACAGGCTTGCGCAGGAGACTATCAGAATTTCTGTTCGCAATATTCGCCCGAAAGCGCCGAACTTCGCCGGTGCATTGAGGCCAACAGAAAAGGCCTGACGCAGACCTGCGTGACGGCTTTGATCGACGCAGGCGAAGTGCCGGCGAAGTATCTAAAGAAGTAAATCTGTAAGAAGATCGCAGCGGGCGGGAGCGCGCGGCTTTGGCCGTCATGCTCGCCGCCCGCACGGGCGTCAGCCGCATCAACTGGCGCCGCTCCGGACGGGGTTAGATAGGTGCCCCGCACCGCAGTTCAAGACCTTCGTCCGACCAACCCGCAAAATGTTGCGTTCTCGCCTCCGGTGCGCCATGCAAGCGGGATGGACGTCTTTTTCTACCATCTCGAACAGCAGACTCTGGAGCGCGTTCTGCCGAGCCTCCTTGAGAAGACGCTCGCGCGCGGCTGGCGCGCCGTCGTCCAGGTCGGGAACGAGGAACGGCTCGAGGCGCTCGATCAAGCGCTGTGGACCTACGCGGACGATAGTTTTCTGCCGCACGGAACGGCCCGCATCGGCCACGCGAGCGAGCAGCCGGTTTATCTGACGCTGACCGACGAGACGCCGAACGACGCGGGCGTGCGATTTCTCGTCGACGGCGCTGAAGCGCGCGAGTTCAAGGGAGCCGAAAGGTTTGTCTATGTCTTCGACGGACACGATCCTGATGCCGTCGCCACCGCGCGTGCCCAATGGAAAGCCGCGAAGGCCGCGGGATGCACGGTCACGTATTGGCAGCAATCGCAAACCGGGCGCTGGGAACAGAAGGCCTGATGCCGTCGTCCCGCCGCATCGCCGCTTATCGCGGCCCATGAACTCGGTCATCGAAGCATGAACTACCACCACGATTATCACGCCGGAAATTTCGCGGACGTCCTGAAGCACGTCATCCTGGCGCGTGTCGTGACGTACATGAAGCAGAAGCCCAGGCCGTTCCGCGTGATCGATACGCACGGCGGAGCCGGTTGCTACGATCTCGCAGGAACGGAAGCGAGCAAGACCGGCGAATGGCGCGAGGGCATCGCCCGCTTGTTCGAAGCGGAGTTGCCTCAGGCCGCCGCCGAGTTACTTGCGCCCTATCTCGAAACCGTTCGCGCAATGAACGGGGCGGAACTCCGCTACTATCCGGGAAGCCCGCTCATCGCCCGCCATCTCATGCGCCCCGACGATGTGCTAATCGCGAACGAACTCAACGCGGCTGACTTCGCGCGGCTGAAGGAAGAGCTTCGCCCCTTCAAGTCGACGACCGTTCTCAACATCGACGCCCGGCACGCGGTGAAGTCGTTGCTGCCGCCGAAGGAACGGCGTGGTCTCGTTCTGATCGATCCGCCGTTCGAGGAGCGAAGCGAATTCGCCGACCTCGCGACGGCCGTCGGCGAGGCGATGACGCGCTTCGAAACCGGCACCTATGTCATCTGGTATCCGTTGAAGGATGAAGCGGCGGCGGACCGCTTCGTGGCGACGGCTACGTCGCGGGCCGGGCTCGAATTTCTCGATGTCAGGCTCGCTGTCATGAAGTCGTTTGCGGGCCTTGGCCTTACGGCCTCCGGCGTTCTCGTGATCAATCCGCCGTATATGCTCGAAGCGGAACTTGAGACGATTATGCCCGTGCTGAAAGATCAGCTGGCGGAGGGTTCCGGGTCGGCGTTTGAGCTGCGCAGCGCCGTTCAGTAACGGCCCAATGGTTGCTGTGCAGCATTTCATCTTGCAAGGTGCCCCTATTTACAGGATAAATTGCCGCACGTTACGGCGGGCAGCGGCACGGTAGCTCCCGACGCGTTCGACATGACCGGCGCGTATTTTTGCGATCCGGCAGGAGGCGCTTGGGATCATTCGGCTCCGAGGCCCGCCGCGGTGTCGATGCGAAGCTTCAATCGAGCTTCCATCATGCCGGGCCGCCAGGAGAGCATGTATGCGCCAGACAGGTACCGTTAAATTTTATAATTCCCAGAAGGGCTACGGCTTCATCAAGCCGGATGCAGGGGGCAATGACGTTTTTGTGCATGTAACCGCAGTTGAGCGATCCGGCATCGGCGAGCTCAATGAGGGGATGCGAATTTCATTTGAGACCGAGCCTGATAAACGCGGCAAAGGTCCAAAGGCCGTCGATCTCCAAAGAGCCGGCTGAAGTTCGTTGCGACAAGTATTGCTCGCGTCGCGGCCTTGGTCGCGGCGGCGAGATAGTGTTGGTTTGAGCATCGTCTATCGAAATTCCGCGTCGCTTTGACGTACGATTGTGATCCTTTGGCAGCGATTGATCTTCGCATTGCCGCAGATGGGGAACAGCTCTCCGTCTGCTTTGGCGTTATGATGCGAGAGGTCGGTCCGAACGATTCGGGGGTGCACTTCGAAGCATTTGGCCTGTTCCACATTCGGAAGCTTCGAATCCGAGGCTTTGAACAATCGTGCGACGACGGCTGAAACCTCAGATGGGAAGCGGCTCGTCGGACAGCGCAATATCGCAGGCGCTCCATCCGCGAGATCTTAGGTAGCGGCATCACGCACCGGTCCAGGGGAAACTAAAAAATGAAGACTATTATTCGTACGGGGCTCATTGCCTTCGCAGCCACGGTTGGAATGGCTTCGAGTTCGGCTTACGCCGGCTGTGTTCTCGCTGGCGGCGAGTCTGTCATGGTCACGGAAGACCTCGCGAAGTTCATGGCTGGCCAGGCGCTCAAGCACTCGATTGAAAACCACGGCTGGAAACCGCATGGCGCCGTCAGGGTTCAGTGCGATACGTCGTCGATCGGCTTGCCGCATTGCATGGCGCGCCAGAAGGCCTGCGGCTGAGCGGCTGCCATCTTTCTGATTGAAGCGGGCCCTCGAAAAATATGACTCGCCGGTTTAGCGCCGGCGAGTTTTTCTATGTCTCGATGCGAGCCCGTATCACTTGGCCATCGCGTTGCGCGCGGCACCGACGATCGCCACCAAAAGACCGCCGCTGAAGCCGCACCCCAAGATCTGCGTGATGATCGAAGCTTGATCGAGGCCGCCTGCTGTCGTCCGGAACGCGAGTTCCAGAAGCTGGCCGCCGATCCCACCGCCGACGATCCCCGCGATCGCATTGCCGAACGTGCCGAGACTCTGATTCTTGAGCAGAGCACCGGCGACGTTGCCGCCGAGAGCCCCGCTGATGAGCTGAAGGATCAGGAGAGCATAATCCATGCGCGATCTCCTAGACGTCCGGCGGAGCTAATGGCGAACTGTCCGCAATTCCGCATGGACGATGCCTTGCGCAAGAAACCGCGCCGATGGTGGCAATCGTACAACACTTGCCAGGTAAATCGTCCAGTCTCGGTTTGACGCCCGCAAGTGAATTCGCCGATCCGTGGTCAAGAAGTTACAGCCTTGCGCCAATCGAGGCTCGCAACCATTTCTTCAACTCGACCAACGATAATTTCAGTATCTATTCGTTATAGAAACCCACTCCAGGTGAACGCCGGCGCAGAGAGGCTACCGCGATGAAAATCAAATTTATTTCGGCCATCGTCGCCGGTGCTTGGTTATTCGGGATCGCAGCCCCCGTGATTGCTGCCGAAGGCCCCGAGTCTTCGTCGAATGGCTATGCCCTTCGTCATAAGCGCGGCGGCTACTCCTACGACAAGTCGGAGTCGATCAACACCTACGGCAATCCGGCGCGCAGAAAGCGGCCCCCCGGTCCCCCGTCGTTCCGGGAGCAGACGATCGCCGGGCCGTTCGACAATAGCTTCTTCTTCGACTCGGGCGTAGGAAGCATCTACGGCGGTAACTCGCCCTACATGCACTGATCTCTAGCTCATTGGTTTTCCTGAGCATAATGGCGGCCAGACCACACCTGGCCGCCGGGATTCTGTGAATTCTCCCAGCCCCCGGTGACAAACCTGTCAACTGGTGCCGATGCGCCACTCGCCCTCGTCTTGCCATTGTGCTGACAATAGAAAGACAGCCTGATCTCAAGGTGGGGCTTTGAGGGAGAATTACGTTATGCGCTTCTCGGTCAACTTCGGTACCGCATTCGCATTGGCCGCGCTCTTCGCCGTTGCAACAACCGTTTCGGCAAGTGCGGAGTGCAAGCGCTACGGATTCACGGTCAACGACTACGGCAAGGACGGCCCGACCAAGGACGCGAAGGATCTTCTCGACAAGCTCATTCAGTCGAAGATGACGGAGCGCGGTGTAAGTGACTATCGCACCGGCAAAAAGAGCGTTTCGTGCGAGCTGTTCCTGAACTTCATCGTTTTCGATGAGCACACCTGCACCGCAGAAGCGACCGTGTGCTGGGGCGGTTCGGCGCTTCCGAGTTCCGAGCAGTCGGCGGCGGATGATGCTGAGCCTGCGAAAAAGACCGCGGCCAGCACAGCGCCAGCGGAAGAAAAGCCGGCGAAGAAAAGCGTAACGAAGGAAGCAGCGACCCACACGGACGCTGCTGCAACGCCCGTGGCGCACAAGACGGCCAGCCAGCCGGTTCCGGATCCGAAGTCGCTTCTCGCTCACAAGGCGAAGAAGACGGAAGAAAAGAAGCAGGTTGCGACGGCGCCGGACGTCACCGGAGACGCAACGGCGTCTGACGCGGTCGTCAAGCCCATCGGTGCTGCGAGCAAGGTTGAGACGGGTTCGTTAGCTGATGTTCCGGCAAAGCCCGCGAAGCACAAGAAGGCCGCTGCTGATGCAGCCGCCGCCAAGCCGGACACGGACGCTGGCGGTTATCCAACGCCGCTGCCTCCGCAGGACGGCGCGGGCGCTGCCCAGTAAAGAAAGCGCTGACTGAGCGTGAGGCGAATTCTACGAACCGCCGTTCGATCAAGCGGCGGCGGTTCGAATCTCGAGCAGCTTCATTTCGACGATCTGCCGGTTGAACGGCTTCAAAAGGAAATTGTCGGCACCGTGTGAAAGCGCCCGCTGAATCTCGAGAGGGTCGTTTTCGGTGACCATGTAAATGATGTAAGGCCGCACGCCGAGCGGCAGCGCCCGTATCTTCCCAAGAAGCTCGATGCTGTTCGAGCCCGGCATGCGCCAATCGAGCAGGATATAATCCGGCGCTTCGGTCCTTAGCCGCTCCATTGCCGCGATGGGGCTGTCGGCTTCGCTCACGCGAAAACCTAAGTTCTCGAAGATGAGCCGGGTATATTTTCTGACGATCTCTGAATCATCAATGACAAAGCAGTGAAGCATATTTAGGGCGTCTCGCAAGCAGAGTGCTGCACCAACCGACAGCAAGGCGACCAGAACATCGGACGATGTTCTGAAAAGTGCCGCTAAAATATTAAGGTGCGATTAAGACGTATGGCGGAATGCGGTCCGCGATCCGGGAGATCGCGGAGTGTCGGCCTGACGTCAGCCTCAGCCTGCCGGTTTCGCGACGAGAAGAATATCCGCGCCGTCCTTCAGGATCTCGAGCCTCATCCCGGCCGAAGGCGCGATCCGCCAAGTGTAATACGCCTGGATCGTAATTGCATCGAGCGCCAGCGGCTTGCCGGCGACGAAATCGGTCAGGTACTGCGGCGGCCGCGCAGCCGTGCCTTTGCAGCGGATGAGGAAAACCGGCTGCTCGAATGAGCCGCCGATCGAAACGTCGATTTCGCCTCCGCGCGGCAATGCCGTCACGGCAGAGGCAATGAGATTGAGAAGAAGCTTCACCTTGTCTTTGGCGACGAGGCCCGGGGCGCCGCGCCAGGTCAGCTTGTGCTTGCCCTGCGTGATGCTGACGAAGCCGCGCGAAATCTTTTCCGCGGTGGCAAGGTCGATCATGCTGCCGGCAGATCCGGCGGCGCCGAAAGCGAAACGCGCAAATTCCAACCGCGCCGACGCTTGCTCCGTTACGTTGCGAATGACGTTCAGAGCGTAGCTCTTCGCCTGTTCGTCGTCCTCCTCGTCAAGGATTTCGAGTCCGTTGAAGATCGCGCCAACCGGATTGATGATGTCGTGACAGATCTTGCTCGAGATCATTGCCGCGAGTTCGAGATCTGTCGGCGGAACGCGCTGGTTCATTAGTAGCCCTTTTCTGAGATGCTCTCGGTGGAGAGCGTGCGGCAGCTCAAGCGCGACAGCGCGACGCGAACCGACGGGGGCCGCTTGCGATAATGCCCTGTGCTCTGATACATGCGCCGAATGACGGTTGCCAAGTCTCGCGGCCAATGGGCTCTCGAGGCCCGGATTTTCATGGAAGACATGGGTCTTACGCGCCACGGTAAGAACTGCGGTGCGGAAAACGTATTCGTAACGCGGGCACGCTCCGTGCAAACTGATTCGAACTGGGGTTAGCTTCACGATGTCGCCAATCGACGTCAACGATCATGATGCTCTGATCGCTGCCTTGCTTCCCGCTGTCCGGGAGGCAGGCCGCATCGAGATGGCGCATTTCACCAACGGCGTAAAATTTGAGCAGAAAGCCGATCGTTCGCCGGTGACTGTCGCAGATCAGGAGGCCGAGGGCATTCTGCTGACGGCCCTTGCCCAAATCGCGCCTGACGTTCCTGTCGTTGCCGAGGAGCAGATTGCGGCGGGCGGCGCTTGCGCCTACGCCAAGCGTTTCTTCCTCGTCGATGCGCTTGACGGAACGCGGCTTTTCATTCGCGGCAAGCCCGAGTTCTCGATCAACATTGGTCTCGTCGAAGACGCCAAGACGCGCTTTGGCTTGATCTACCTGCCCCCGTCCGAGCGGCTGTTCGTGACGAGGTCGGATGGCGCGTCCTACGAAGTGCGACTGTCCCAGAAGGATGAAGCGCCATTCGAGGCGTTGCCGTTCAAGCGTCTGACGACGCGCAACCCTGATCCAGCGGCGCTCGTGGCATTCAACAGCCGGGGCAACGGGAACGCCAGCACAAGTCTTTTGGCGACACTCAAAGTCCAGGACGCAAGACCGCTCGGGTCGTCGATGAAATTCTGCCTGATCGCGGCAGGCGAGGGCGATCTTTATGCTCGATTTGGCGAAACTTACGAATGGGATACGGCCGCCGGCCAAGCCATCCTGGAGGCCGCGGGTGGCACGGTCGCGAAAATCGACGGATCGCAGTTGACATACGGGCATTTCGAACGGGGCTATCGCAATCCCCATTTCGTTGCCTGGGGACGGCAGCCGCTCTGGCGCGGCGGTGAGGCCGGAATGCCTGCTCCAAGCGCATAGGCAACGCGAATTGGCCATACTTTAGCAACACATGGCGGCGAATCTGTAAAATAGAAGGCGAACACTCGCTCGGTCACGAGGTGGGCTGCACGCATCGCGTGCGATGCCGGGCGAGGGTCTTGTCGAAAAGGAACATGAGGGGTCACGCCGATGCGGCGCCGCGGCTTCGACAGAACAACGCGAATAAGAGGTGCGGCCTGCGCATCGGTCTTGAGCCTGGTGGTGTGCCTGATTGTCGGCGGCTCGAGCGCCGACGCTCAGGACGACTCCTATAGGCCGCCGGCAGACACCTACACGGGCCAAAGCGGCGTGGATTCCTACCGCTCGGCTCCGCCGCCTCCGGACAATCGATACGACGCCCCTCCACCCGCTCCGGACAATAGATACGCCCCTCCACCGCAAAACTCCGCAGGCGGAGATCCCTATGGCCCCTACAACGGCCCCCGCGATCAGGGTGGCGATCCGGGCGGCTATGGCGCGCCGTATGCGCCGCCTCCGCAAAGCGCGAGCCGGGGCGATGACCGCTACGACGGCGGCCCGCCCCCACCGCGGGATTCGTACACGGAAGATGAAATCATCCGTGCCGGAAACCACTTCTTCGGCTCGGTCAGCGGCGGCTTGGCGTCGGCCGTCGAATGGGCCTTCCAGAAGGCGGGCCGGCCGAACGGCTACATCCTGGGGCAGGACGCGGCCGGTGCGTTCGTGGCCGGTCTGGCCTATGGCGAGGGCACCCTTTATACCAAGGACGCCGGTTCATTCCGGGTCTACTGGCAGGGTCCGTCCGTCGGCTATGATTTTGGCGCGGACGGCTCTAAAGTCATGACTCTCGTTTACAACCTCCGCGATCCGAACGACATTTTTGATCGTTTCGGCGGCGTCGAGGGGAGTGCCTACCTCGTCGGCGGCGTCAGCGTCCAGTTTCAGAAGTCCGGCCACGTCTCATTGGCGCCAATTCGGGCCGGGGTAGGCCTTCGGCTGGGTGCCAACGTCGGCTATTTGAAGTATACAAGGAGCCCGACCTGGAACCCATTCTGATGCAGGCTTGCAGCTCAGTACGGGTTCGGCATTGCAGTGAGGCCCGAAATCGGGCTTCCCTGGCAGTGAGGGAACGTTGCCGTCGGCGGGGGCCGAGAAGCTTTACAATTCAGGGCGAGTTTTCTTGATAACCCTTTCCGCCGCGATGCTCGTAATGCTGGGCTTTCTGATCGCGGCCCTGATTGTGGTTGTGCTTTTGCCTGCCTATCGGCGGCGCGTCGAACGCTTTACGTCAGAGGCGTTGAAACGGACACTCCCGCTCACAGAAGACGAAATCCGTGCCGACAAGGACCGCCTGCGCGCCGATTTCGCGATGGAAGTGCACCGCCTCGAATCCAAGCTCGAGGATGCGAGCCTGACGGCCGCGCGCCAACGGGTCGAGGTCAACCGCCGCGACGCCAAGATCCAGGAACTGTCCGAGTCGATCGCCGACCAGAAGATGAGCGTCGAGGAGCACGAGAACGCACGCCGCGTCCTCGAGCAGGCGATCCTCGACAGGCTGCCGAAGGTCGAGCAGCGTCTCGTCGAAACGCGAAAGCTGCTCGCAACCCGCGACCGCGAAATCAAGACGTTGTCGGCAACGAGCACCAAACAAGCAGCCGCGCTCGAAGAGGCGACGCAACTCAACAAGCAACGCGAACGAGATCTCTCTCAGTTGCGCACGGCGCTGGAGACGCGCGCGGTTCGCAATCGCGCCGGTGCGGGAAGCGCAGTTGCCGACAGTGACGTCGCTCTGCGCACCGAGCTCGAGGCGATGCGCGAGAAAACGCGTGAGCAAGCCGCATTGATCGAGCGCCTGAAGGGCGCCGCCGCTGTCGCCCAGTCGGCACCCGATCGTGACGAGCAGAACGCCGAAATCAAGCGGTTGCTGCTGGCTCTCGCCAAGACCGAAGCCGAGCTGACTTCGCTCAAGTCTTCGCTCGGCGGCGAGGATGCGGAAAGAATGGCGCTCGAAGATCGCGTCGCCGATCTTCAGGCGGCCGTGGATGCGAAGTCCACCGAGATGGCGAAGCTGAAAGCGGCGCTCAAGGTCTACGAAGAGAAAGACGCGGAGCCCGCCGGCATGGCGGAAAAAGCGAACCTCGGCGCCCTGCAAGCCGAGCTCGAAAATCAGCGCCGCATCATCACTGAGCTGCGTGCGGAGATTGCCTCGGGCCAGGAACGCCTGTCGCGGCAGGCCCTTCGCTTCCACGACGAGTTGCGGCGGATTAACCCGGAGCCCGCCGTGGAAACTCCGGCCGAGAAGCCCGCTTCCCCGCGGCCATCGCTCGCCGAACGCATTTCATCTCCGCGCGGACCGCGCCCGGCGGCCTCGAACGACGACGGCTCCGAAACGCCCGATCAGCAGCGGCCGGGATCGTATCTCCGCGCGTTGAACAGCAATGGTGCGGGCGCTACGGCCGATTCTGGCGGGGACAAGCCGCCGCCATTGCCCGCTGAAGAAGCAACTCAGAGTGCGAGCGTCCCGGTCGCGCCGCCGCACCGTCCACGCCTTCTCGAGCGCATCAGCGGCATCGATAAGCGCTAGCTGATTGGATCGCAAACTGGGGCCCCGGCGTTTCTGAGCATTGCCTTGCCGGGCGCAACACCCATTTTACCGCAACGGCGCAGATAATACGTTGGACGTCTAAACCCTTGTGAGCGGATCATGACCGAAGTTCACGACCGGCACGACAAGCACGGTGCTGACCATGATCACGGGGGCGGGGCTCATGGCCATAGCCACATACCGAAGGATTTCGGGTTCGCATTCGCGCTGGGTACAACTCTCAACCTCGGCTTCGTTATCGTCGAGGTCATAGCCGGCTTTCTCGCCAACTCGATGGCCCTCGTCGCCGACGCAGGTCACAACTTCGGTGACGTTTTGGGTCTGCTGATGGCCTGGGGCGCCAGCGCGCTCGCGAAGCGCCGTCCGACGCCACGCTTCACCTACGGCTTCGGATCATCGACGATATTGGCCGCGCTCGCCAACGCGGTCCTGCTTCTCGTAGCCGTCGGCGCCATTGTCCTCGAAGCCATCCAGCGCCTGATCGAACCGGCGCCGGTGGCAGCTGGAATGATGATCGTTGTCGCTGCGGTCGGTATCGTCATCAACGGCTTCACTGCGTGGCTTTTCTTCTCGGGCAGCGAACGCGACGTCAATATCCGGGGCGCTTATCTGCACATGATGGCCGATGCGGGCGTCTCGCTAGGTGTCGTGATTGCGGGCGTCGCCGTCATGCTTACTGCGTGGAATTGGGTCGATCCCGTCGTCAGCCTCATCATCGCCGTTGTGATCGTCTGGAGCACGTGGGGTCTTCTGCAGGATTCCATACGCCTGGCGATGCAGGGTGTGCCGGTTGCCATCGACGTTGCGAGAGTTGAGACGCGGCTCTTGGAGCTGCCCGGCGTCGCCAGCATCCATGATCTCCACATCTGGCCGATGAGCACGACCGAAACCGCGCTCACCTGCCATCTCGTCATGCCCGAGGGCCATCCAGGCGATGCATTCATCGAAACGGCGACGAAAATGCTGCACGACGAGTTCGAGATCCGCCACGCGACCTTCCAATTCGAGGTTAGCGGCGATGCTCCGTGCGGGCTGGGGGCAGGCTGCACCCCCGCGGCCGGCCGGCACGTGCACGCCTGACGAGCGATCTCGCTCCTTTTCGCAACTCCCATGAACTCGGCCCATGTTTCAATCGATTAGTAGAATCGATTGAAACAAGTAGCGCTTTGCGTTAGAACGGAGGATGAGAGCACTCCATGCTAGCGAAAAGCATTGGAGGAGTAAATTATGCCGTCGTTCCTGGCAATTATCCGGTCCGAGAAGCCAGAGCAGCATTTTGGCCGCCCAGTCTCCACGCCCTCCCCGGGCCATACGCCCACGTCCTACGTGCGTGTCATCTCGCCGGGCCTTTTGCTGACGACAACGATCGCCGGTCTTGCGTTCGCTCTTCGCGAAATTCCGGGTGTTGCAACCTTCAGCCCGATGATCCTAGCGATCGTCATTGGCATGGCCTTTCACAATATCATCGGCACTCCCCTTCGAGCGAAGGCAGGCGTTACGTTCTCGCTTCGCCGCATCCTTCGCTTTGCGATTATTTTGCTCGGTCTGCAGTTGACTGCCCAACAGATCGCCGAGGTCGGCCCGCGCGGATTTGCAATTATCGTTGTGACCCTCTTCGCGACGTTCGCGTTTACGACTTGGCTTGGCCGCATGCTCGGCGTTGAACGCAAGCTGACTGAGCTTATCGCGGCTGGAACGTCGATTTGCGGTGCGTCTGCCGTTATCGCGACGAACACCGTCACCAGAGGGCACGACGAAGACGTCGCGTATGCCGTTGCTTGCGTAACGATCTTTGGCTCAGTCGCAATGTTTGCATATCCGGTCCTGCCCGGCTTGCTTCACCTCGATCCGCATGCCTTCGGTCTATGGACTGGCGCTTCAATTCACGAGATCGCCCAGGTCGTTGCGACGTCATTTCAAGACGGCCAGTCGTCCGGAGAGTATGGAACAATAGCCAAGCTCAGCCGCGTAATGCTGCTTGCGCCGACGGTGATTGCCCTCGGCGTTCTCGCGGCGCGGCGCAAGAGCTACCATGCAACGGCAAGCGCCACGGAAAAGGCACCGATGCCTTGGTTTCTCGTCGGTTTTATCGCGCTGGTGGCATTGAACAGCCTCATCGACATTCCGACCGAAGCCAAGAAGGTTCTCGTGACGTTGACGACGGTCTTGCTATCAATATCGCTCGCGGCAATGGGCCTCGAGACTGACATCTCGAAGCTGAAGGCGAGAGGCTTGAAACCGCTTATGCTTGGCGCCGCGTCGTCATTGTTTATTGCGAGCTTCAGCTTGACCCTGATCAAAGCCGTGGCTTGAACGTGAAGAGGACCATATGACCCTCGAGCAGTTGCGGATCTTCGTTGCCGTAGCGGAGCGCCAGCATGTGACGCAAGCTGCCCAGGAGATCAACATCACACAATCGGCGGCGAGTTCGGCGATCGCAGCACTCGAAGACCGCTACGCGGTGAAGCTGTTTGATCGAGTCGGACGGCGCATCGAGTTGACGGACGCCGGCCGTATATTTCTCACTGAAGCACGTGGCGTACTCGCACGTGCTGCAACGGCTGAAAAGGCCCTGCAGGACCTGTCTGGAATGAAGCGTGGCACCTTGTCGATCTTCGCCAGCCAGACCATCATCAACTATTGGCTTCCGCCCATTCTCGCGACGTTTCATCGGCTGTATCCCGACATCAAGCTGAAGCTCAGTGCGGGCAATACGCAACAAGTAGCCACCGCGACCCATGAAGGCGCTGCCCACATCGGACTCGTCGAAGGCGTAATCGACGATCCTCACCTCTCTGTCCGCAGCATCGAAGGCGACAGGTTGATCATTGTTGTTGGGCCGACGCACGCGCTGGCTTCGAAACCCGAGCTTGAGACCTCCGATTTGCTGTCGACCCGGTGGGTTTTGCGGGAGCAGGGTTCCGGGACACGGACCGAATTCGAAAAAGCTTTGAAGTCAATGTCAATGACATTGGCCGATCTCGATGTCGCGCTCGAACTACCATCGAACGAGGCCGTGTGCTCCGCCGTGGAAGTCGGGGTCGGAGTGACGGCCATTTCAAATCTGGTCGCAGAATCTGCGCTACTTTCGGGCAGGCTCGTTTCGCCGGAGTTTCCCCTGCCGCACCGCTCCTTCCATGTGCTGCATCACAAGGAGCGCTACGTCAGCCAGGCCGAATTGGCATTTCTAGAACTGGTTGGAGCAGGGCCCGCATCTGCGGTGCGCCGGCGGAAGAAAATGGCACCGGCGCCCCGGTAATCGTCACAAGGCACGCGCAAGCCAAACCTGAAACAGATCAGTCACTGTGCGATCTGTGGGAGGCGCGGTGAAAATTCTTCTTGTCGGCCACGGTTACGTGGGCAGCTACCTGTTGCCGGCTCTAGTACAGGCCGGACTTGACGTTTCGGTCTGCGACCAGAACGTCGATCGCCTCGCGGGCGTACCGAACGCCATGCGCTGCCGCTATCAGGAACTGACGATAGCGGATCTGGCCGATTTCAACGTCATTCTCTGGTTCGCCGGGCATTCGAGCGTTCCGATGTCGCTCAGTGACCCCGACGGCGCCCTCGCCAACAACTGCCTCGATCTTCTTCATTTCGCACGGCGCAAACCGCTCAATGCTCGGTTGATCTACGCCAGCACCGCGAGCGTCTACTCGGTGATGATGTCAGAGAACGGCATAGCACCGCCGTCCCTCGACGAATCCGAAACGCGGCTCGACCCGGTCAATCCGTACGATTGCTCGAAGGTTTCGATGGACGCGCTCGCGCGCTGCTTCGCGAACGCCATAACGGGAATTCGCCTCGGGACGGTCTGCGGCATGAGCCCTTTCCTCCGCCCGGAGCTGATCTTCAACGCGATGAATATCGCTGCGATGCGCGACGGCTGCGTCCAAGTCCGCAACAGACGCTCCTATCGCAACATCCTCTTCCTCGAGGATCTCGCTCACTACGTTCTGAAGCTCATCGAGTTTCGCGACGAACTTCCGCCGATTCTCAATACCGGCTCGCTCAACATCAGTATCGGCCAGCTCGCCGACAGCATCGCCGCCTTCCACGGTGTGCCGGTGATCGATCACGGCAGCTCGACAACGTACTCGTTCCAGATGAATTGCCAGAAAATCCAATCGCTCTGCGGCGCGGCGCGCGCCGTCAGCATGGCCGAACGCTGTGAGCGGTTTAGTGCCAGCTATCGCCCCGAACTAAAAGTTGCATCATGACGGCAGATTGCGAACCACAGCGTACCTGCATCGTTTGCAATGGGCTCGTGACGCCGTTGCTCGGTCTGGATGTTCAGCCACCGGCCAATCAGTTGCTCGCCGATGCCGATGAGCCGCATGAAGCCTTTCCGTTAGGCTTCGCGATCTGTCCACATTGCACGCACGGTCAGCTAACGCACTTCGTCGATCCGGCCAAGCTCTTCAAGCATTACCTCTACGCGAGCGGCACCAGCGGAACGCTCAAGGCCTATTTCGAATGGTTCGCCGATACGTTGCTGCGCGCGAGCAAGCCCGGCGCCCGCGCTCTGGAAATCGCTTCGAACGACGGCAGCCTCTTGGGATGCCTGGAAGCGCGAGGCTTCGACGCCGTGGGTGTCGATCCCGCCGAAAACCTGAATAAGATCGCGAGCGCCGCCGGACGGAAAGTCGTCACCGGCTTCTTCCCGTACGCGCGGCCGGAAGGGCAGTTCGATATCATCATCGCGATGAACGTCGCGGCCCACACCCCGGACCCGGCGACGTTCATGCGCGGCGTGCGCGAATGCCTGGCACCGGGCGGTGTCGCGATCATCCAGACGAGCCAGGCGTTGATGATCGCCAACGGCGAGTTCGACACCGTCTATCACGAGCATTATTCGTTCTATACCGTCGCTTCGATGGCCCGCTTGGCAGAGACTTGCGGCTTGCGTGTCGAGGCGTCCCAGCTCACCTCCGTCCACGGCGTGAGCCTGCTTTCTTTCCTCAGAAGATCCGACGATGCGTCAGCGCCGTTCGCTTTCGATGGCGGCGAGCCTTTCACTGTCGCGTGGCCGTCGCCGACGCCGCCATCGCTGTCACGCGAACTCTCCGGCGCCGAAGTCTTGAGCGCCTACGCGACGTTTGCTGACGGCGCCAAGGGCGCAATGAGCGCCGCAGCTGAAGTCGTCAAGCAACATCGCGCAACGGGCCGAAAGATTGGTCTCGTCGGCGTCGCGGCAAAAGCGCTGACGTTCGTCCGCGCCGCCGGCATCGTGCCCGATGTCTATCTCGACGAAGCGGCACTGAAGGTTGGACTGACGATCCCAGGCACGCAACATGCGATCCAGCCCTTCAGCAAGGCGGCCGAAATCGCCGGCGACACGACGTTTCTGATCGGTGCCTGGAATTTTGCCGATGAGCTGATCCGAAAGATCCGCCAGCAGAGCGGCAACGCATCGCCGAAATTCATCGTCTATTTTCCGACGCTTCGTGAGATCGGGTGAAACGACAATGCCGAAGCGGGTCGTTATCTCGCACTTCTTCAACGAGGCCTATCTGCTTCCTTGGTGGCTCCGCCATCATCGCGAGATTTTCGATCACGGCGTCCTGATCGATTACCACTCGACAGATGCGTCCGTCGAAATCTGTCGCGAGCTTGTGCCCCATTGGGAAATCGTTCCATCTGAAAACGCCACGTTCGCGGCGCTTCTCTGCGATTTCGAAGTGATGAAGCATGAGCAACGTTTCCCGGACGCGTGGAAACTCGCACTCAACACCACTGAATTTTTCGTCGCTCCCGGATTGCAAAAGATGGAGCGGGTTATTGCTCAGCACGACTTGACGGGCGTCTGCCTGCCCGGCGCCGTGATGGTCGATACCGATCCGCAAAATCCTCCAGATCCGCTGCGGCCGTTGATCGAGCAGAAGGCCACGGGCATCTGGGAAGACGAGATCGATTTCGCGTCCCTGGCTATTCCGGGTCTGACATTTCCGACGCGCAGCCGGCTCTACCACCGCTACGCGATCGGAGCGTATACGCCCGGCAGGCACTCATCGCATTTGCCGCGCCAGTGCAACGGCAGCCGCGAGCTTGGATCGATCCGGTGGTACGGGTTCAGTCCGTGGTCGAATGCATTCAAGGCGCGCAAGCTGCAGATTTCGGAGAAACGCGATAGCTTCGACATCAAGAACGGTTTCGGCGCGCAGCATCAGGCGGACATTGCCGAGCTTGATGGCCGCTGGTCGAAGCTCGCGCCGTTGAGCAGCGTATTACGAAACGCTGCCTAAAACCTTCCGCGCCACCGGACTAGTGGGCATTCGGCAGGACCGTCGCCGCTATCGTCTCGCGCAAGATTTTCGCTTGATCCCGTTTCGCGAACACTTCGAATGCCCGCCGCTCGAGTGCCCGCCGGCGCGGCTCGTCGCGAACGAGCGATACACAGCTAGACACGAGATCGTCATACGGAACGGCCAGCATCGCGCTCTTGATGTCGTCGTCGATCTCCGTATGCGGCCCGCATTCGGATACGACAGCTTTGCGGTTCGCGAGGAGGTATGATGTCCGGACGATCTCGTGGATGCTGTCCTGGTAGAAGTGCATATTGAGAACGACTTTTGCGTCCGCAATCGCCCGGTCGCGCGCTTCTCCATAAACGTTGAAGAGATGCTTCACGTTGAGCCCGGCAGCGCCGAGCGCCACAAGGACAGCCTGACGGCGCGCATTCAAGCTGCCGTAAAAGAGAACGTCGACCGGCTGTTCGGACGGCGGAAGAGCGCGCGTCAGCTCTGGCGCATATCCGACGCTGACGTGGCGAACATAGGGGTTACCGGTGAGCCGGCGCAACGCATCGATGTTGCGGACGCTGTAATCCCAAACCGCGAGGCGGCTCAACAGGTTGAGGTAAATCGGTCGCGAGCGCACATCGAACCCGGCCACCTGTTCGAGATTGATGATCACGGTGTTCATCGGAACGCGGTCCGCGAGTTCCGGCGTGTCGATAAGATGAGCACCGAGCAGCAGATTGATGCCAGAAGTTTGCAGCGCGTTGGTTTTGCGCTCGACCTCAACGCCGAGCGACCTGAGACCGCTTTCAAATCCCAGTGCAAGATCGTCGAAGCCTGCCGTATGCGGATTGCCATCGGGCGTGATCGTGACGAGGCTGACTCTGCGCCAGGCAGGTGGGATGAGGTCCGTGCTGAGGAAATCCGCTTCGAAGAGGTCCGCGTCCGCGCGTACCGCGGTTTCAACTGCCGGCGAAGCCGCGACGGACGCGGCCACCCGCAGACCGCCCGCACGCCGTGCAACGGTGTTTTGCAGCTTGCTCTGCAACGATGGCGCGGAGGGATCGAGTTCTATCGCCGACGTAAAGGCTTCGACGGCGCCTTCGAATTGTCCGAGTTTGACGAAAATATCGCCGAGCATCTCCCACGACGAAGCGGAATTGTAACCGAGGCTGATAGCCTTGCCCTTGGCACGCGCTGCAAACTCGAGCTTGCCGAGCGGAAGGAGAACCGTTGCCAAGGCCTCGTAGGCATCGGCCGAATCCGGCTCCTTCACGATCGCCTTGGCGAAAAGCTCCGCGGCGACATCCAGCTCACCCAAGCGTGCGATCTGCAACCCATGAAGCAGCAAATCCGTAGCCGAAGCCGTGGCGGGATCGAACGGAACGACGGTGCTCGGAAGGCCGTCCGCCTGCTCCTCATCGTCGATCAGATCGGACAGCGAAGGCCATTGGTTCATTGCCATCGAATTCTCCGGACAAGCGCAATCAAAACCCGCCCGAAAAGCGAAGCCGCCGAGCGCATCTTCCGATCTAGATGGATAACCCTGCGCGAGCCTGTCGCTTGCGGAATGGTGGCCTAGACTGATCCCCGGCCCGGGCGGCCCGCGGCGCTCGCTCGGTCCTTGGCGAGCGACGCCAGTGCCCGAATACGCAATTGTTCGATGGCGAACGCCTGCTCTGTGAGGAACAGGTACGCCGGCTGCGTCTCATCTAGCTCCGGCAGCAGCTTGATTCCTGCTTTGTGCCAAACGGCCCAAGCGACCTCCCCGGCTAGCGATATGTCTGGCGTGAGGGAGATTTGAATGGGGTCTCCCGTCGCAAGCCCTCGAATGCCGTCGACACGAAGGCCTGAAGCGGAAAAATCAACGACGCGCACATTCTGGGTGATGCCTCGGCATTCCAGGATCGCTGTAATGCTGACCCGATGGCGGTCGTCTCGTCTGCGCAAAAAGTTTCGTGCCAATGCTCCAGGCCGCATATGCCTACCGTCCACGCTTTGAATAAAATTCAACATGATCCCAAGGTACTATTCAAGAATTATCGGATCGTTACCGAGCGCGCAAAAAGCGCGAGAAAGCGCCATCCACACGAATTGCATAATGTAGATCGAGAGCAATCGTTGCATTTTCTCCCGAAGTACTAGTTAATTAAGATTAATACTTTCGATTCGAGGAGAATTTTATGCGACCAGAGCTTGAAGCTGTACTTGAGGCCTACCGGCAGGATGCTGCCGTCGAGGAGCAATTGATTCAGGAAATTCTCACCGTGCTGGCCGTAACCGGCGCCGCACGCAAACGCACGATCCAGGAGCTGTCGCAAGTCGTCAGCCGCCACACCATCAAGGCTGCGGAAGAGCGCGAGTTCAGGCAGGGCACGGATGAGCTGGCCCGTTACGATTTTCACCAGCCGTTAAGGCAGATGTAACGCGCTGGTGCGGGGCATCGATTTGGAGGCGCAGCGGGCGGCGACAGTGCGAGCGACTTCATGATCGAGCGCGTTGACCATCATCTCGGCCAGCATCTCGAATGGAACGCAGGCGTGCTCCGGTGGAAATAAAACATGAAAAATTTTCTCTTCCCCGTCGCTCGCATGTGCGCAGGAATTATCGAGATGACAAGCAATGTGGCCCAGGAGGCCTGGCATAGCCGCAGTACGGATTCCGTCGGTCCGATCAAGAGAAATACTGCAGAAAGCCCGGAAAACGACATCATTCGCCGCCCTTCCATATTGGCGCAACGACTCCTATCCGGACCGCACGAAATATATTCTGAGAGTAAACCTGAAACGCGCGGCGCGCCCGCGTTCGATGTGACGAGCTTTTGCTCGGAACTCGAAGCATGGCGCGCTTCGCTCATGTCGCCGCCGGCGCGACCAATCGTGGACGAACATCAGTCCTTCCTCAGGCACGATGATCATCTCGTTGCTGCGAATTTTCGGGCGGACTTGGTGCCCTCGGGATTGAGCAGGGCATCAGCATCTATCGAGAATGACGTGACACACGCCGTTCGAAATATCGAGCGCGGTCCCATCTTCCGCCCTCTCGTACGGCCTCCGCGCAGCAGTTGAGCCTAGCCTTTGCGGACGCCAAGGCGACCTCGCTTTGATTCTGATGGCAGCCGAGCCGCCACGGCAGGATCGAAATTCTTCCGATTCCACTCTGCGCGTATGAGGTCCCGCTAAAACCGGGGCGATCGAGCCATTGTTTGCTGCGAAATTTTCGGCGTGCGCGGTCGATTCCTGTGAAAACCATCAGAAATAGAGCGAACGGATGCTTTTCTAGGTACTACTCATATAGTACCTAAGGATCACAACTCGCGATTCGCAGTGTTGCTCACTGTGCTGGCAATTCTCGACGGAAGGCACCGCTTTTCCGAACGCGAGGGCTTGTGTGCTGCGTTCCAAACATTTGGGGGACTTTCATGGATCGCAAGCGCGCATCTGTGCTCGATAAGCTTGGCCGAAACTGCGAGAACGGGAAATTCGGTTTCGGGCGATGGTTGACGGAGCGACATCGCTTTCACGGCATCACTCCGCCGTCCTGCTTCATCTCCGCCCTGGCGCTAACTTTGATCGTCGGCAGCGGAACGGCAGTTGCCGACCCTGGCGGCGTCTATATCCACGATAAAAATCACGCCAACGTCGATAATGACTACGATCATATCGTCAACACCCATGGCGCTGGTGTCCGGATCAAAAACATCAACGGCGATGTATCCATAAAGAACCGCTACGGCGGAGACTGGAACGATGCCCTAATCGAGGGCTCCGACGAGGGAATCAAGATCACCCGCGTCCGAGGTTATATCCGGATCGACAACCGCTTCGGAGGCAAAGTCATCGGTCACGGCGACGATGGCATCTATATTGACGACGCCAGGGGTGACGTTCGTATCGACAATCGCTTTGGCGGCAGAATCTACGGACACGACGACGGCATCGACATCAGGGATGTCGGTGATGACGTGCGAATCTCAAACAGCTTCGGAGGCCGTATCACAGGTCGTGACGACGGCATCAAGATCCGCGATGTTCGCGACGATGTCACGATCACAAACAGCCACGGCGGCACGATCACCGGCCGTCACGGCGACGGCATCGATATCAGCGACGTCCGCGACGACATCAGGATCGACAATCATGACGGCGGCAGGATATTCGGCCAAGACTCGGGCGTAGAAATCTCGAAGGTCCGTGGCGACGTCACGATTTTCAATGACGACGGAAAGATCGCCGGCCGCTACGACAGCGGCGTCGATATCTCAAATGTTCGTGGTGACGTCAAAATCGACAGCGATGGTGGCAGCATTACCGGCGGGGAGGATGGCGCCCGCGTAAGCGACGTCCGGGGGGGCGTCGCCATTCACAATCGGGACGGCAAGATCACCGGAGAGGACGACGGCATACACGTCCGTGACGTTCGCGACAACGTCATCGTCATCAACAGCTATGGCGGCACCATCGCGGGATGGCGCGACGATGGCATCGACATTAGGCATGTCGGCGACGGCGTCGGCATCGATAATCGCTTTCACGGCAAAATCACCGGACGCGATAACGGCATTCAGATCAACGATGTCGATGATGTCATGATCGCCAATAGCGCGGGCGGCAGCATTCGCGGGCGGAACGGCGACGGAATTCGCATCGAAGATGCGGATGGATGGGTCGGCATCGACAATACGCGCGGAGGACGGATCGTCGGGCACGACGACGGAATTCACATCCGGAATGTCGATGACGACGTTGCCATCGACAACAGTTATGGCGGCAGAATCGAGGGCGAGCGCGGCGATGGCATCGACATCCGCAACGTCGACGATGATGTTTGGATCAACAATCGATTTGGCGGCAAGATCACTGGCCACGATGATGGTGTGAGAATTCGCAATGTCGGCGACGATGTCATCATATCGAACAGCCGCGGCGGAAGAATAATCGGCGAGCGAGGCGATGGCGTGAACGTCAGTCGTGTCGATGGCGATGTCGGAATCGACAATCAAAGAGGCTCCATCCAGGGCCGCGACGACGGCATCAAGCTCAGCCGCATCGATGGTGACGTTTGGATCGGAAACGACGGCGGCATGATCCGAGGCCGTCGCGGCACCGGCGTCGACGTGAGAGCAGATGATTTCGTCACGATCGACAACGGCGACGGCACGATCAAAGGTCGGAAAAGTGCGATATCGATTCAGGCCGAGTCGGCAACGATCAATTCCTCCGGATTGATCGAGGGCGGTGGAAGGCATGGGGCAGCGATCGAGCTTTCGACCGAGGAAGGCGCGACAATCAATAACAATGCTGAAGGCCTCATTCGCAGCTCTCGTGGGTTGACGGACGACCTCATTGTTGAAGCACGCGGCGGCGCCGTCACGATCAACAACGACGGGACGATGATCGGCAGAATAGACCTGTCCGGCGCGGACTATACCGAAACGGCGAACGTCTTCAACAACACGAGCAACGACAGCTGGCACTTCACCGGAACGAGCGATCTCGGTGGCGGTCTCGCAGACGTCTTCAACAACACGGGAACGATCTACACGACAGACCCGAACAACCCTGCTTACAACGACATCACCATTCTGACGGGTGTTGAATATTTCAACAACGGCGGCAATGGCGACAAGGGCACGATCGATTTGCAGGACGGCCATGCGGGCGATGTCTTTATTCTGAGGCCGACCGATGGAGGCGAACTAACTTACTACGGCGCCGACGGTCAAAGCGCTCTGAAGGTTGATGCGTTCCTCGGAACTGCGTCGAACTCCATCTCGGATACGCTCGAGATCGAGGGCGATGTAACAGGAACGACCGCCGTCTATATCAACAACGTCAGCTCAGGTTTCGGCGCCTACAACCCATACGGAACCAAGATCGTGGGTGCTACGGGCTCGCTGCCAGCCGGTAGCTTCTTCCTGGCCAACGGCCCGATCGAAACCGGTATGTTTACGTACGATCTCTATCTCAACGGCTCAAACGAATGGGTACTCGCCAGCGCGCCCAATCAGACGTTCTTCGAGCTGCCGAGTTTGACGTCCGCGGCCCAATCGATCTGGCACAACGCAGCGGGCGCCTGGCTTGACCGGACGGCAGATTTGCGCACGGCGCTGAATGAGACGTGTGCGCCGGTCAGCCTCAAGGACACGAACGCGGGATGCGCAAAGCCGGCGTCCGGTGTTTGGGCAAAGGTGCTTGGATCGTCGGAATCGCGTTCGACGAGCCACGCGTTCACGTTGATGAATTCGACCGCGGCGTATTCCGTCAACGCGCAACTCGACGGCGGCGGCGTCATCGGAGGCTACGACGTTATCCGCAGCACCGCAGACGGAAACGGCATCTGGATGGTCGGCGTCATGGGCGGCTATCTGCGATCGGAATTGAATTTCGATCGCTCTGCCAACAGGGCCGATTTCCAGAGCGGCGCCATCGGTGCTTACGTCACCTATCTGCAAGGCGGCTGGTTCATCGACGGCCAATTCATGGCAAATCTCGGAAACGTCAAATACTCTGGCAGTCAGTCGGTGAAAGAGCATTCGAATCTGACGGCAATCGGCGGTGTCATCGATGTTGGGTATCGCGTAACGCGCGGCAATGCCTTCATCGAGCCGGGGGCGACGCTCTCCTATGTCAACGCGAACATCGACGCGATGGATCTGTACGATACATCGGTGAACTTTTCGAACGGTGATAGCTTGCGCGGCCGGCTTGGCGTGCGTCTCGGAACGACCATTGCGAAGGAGCGCGCAAAATATGAGCCGTTTATCGGCGTCAGCGCCCTCTACGAATTTCTCGGCAACAACACAGCGGACGTGACGAGCGGCGATTACCAACTCAAGGCGACAGACGATCGCAGTGGCGCGCTTGGCGAAGTCACGGGCGGTGTCAACGTCTTCAGCCTGACGAGTAACGGCATCAGCGCCTTCGCCAAAGGGAACGTCCAATTCGGAAAATATGATTTCGTCGGATATGGCGGAAGCCTCGGCGTCAGGGTTGATTGGTGATGTTGGGCCGGAGGACGATCCGCTCCCCATTCGTCCTCCGGCCGCGTCTCGAACCGCTAAATACGTATTTTGAATTGGAGATGATGAGATGAATAAATCCATTCTGCGCTTTATGGCCGGAATTGTGGTGGCTGCTCTCGCTGGCGCTGCACGTGCGGAGGCGCCGGCATCGGTAGAGGCCGCGAAAGCGCAGCCGGTGGTTCAAACGATCGGTGACTGGCTGGTGGCGTGCGAGGCTGAAACGAAGGGCCACAAATCCTGCGTTCTTTCGCAAACGCTCGTAAGCGAAAAGCTCAACAAAACGGTTGGCGTGCTGACGATTGACAAGGACGCGGCGGGCAAGCTCAAGGGGGCGCTCCGGTTGCCCGTCGGCGTATCGCTACCGGCAGGCGTGGTCGTAGACGTTGAGGGCAAGGCCGCACTCACTGTTCCCTATGCAGCCTGTCGCCGATCGGGATGTTTCGCGCAGTTCGATTTGACTGAGCCGCTGCTCAGCCAGATGCGCAAGGCATCGAAAATATCCGCCGTTGTCCAAGACACGTCCAACAAGTCGCTCAGCCTGACGTTCTCGACGCGCGGCTTCCCGGACGCCTACGCAGCCTATGTCAAAGAAAGCAAATAGTCCTTTGACGAATTATCCACCGAAGGGCGCATTCCGGGCGCTACCACTAGTTGCTATTCCGGTGTTATCCGGGCATAGCACTTTGTATGCAATCTAAGGTTGTTTAGGACTGTGAGAGCTATGGACCTTGAGAGCGACTGGCCGGCTCGGGCGCTGACGGGAAAAGTCGCGGCTATCCCGTTGGCCACTACGCCCTTTGGAGAGGCGATAACCGATTTGGTTCTCGCACACGGCGGCAGGCTGGCGCTCGGTGCATCGCCCGCACAATTCGAGGCGTTCGACGCAAAGATCGACGGTCGCGAAGGCACCCACTGCCAGCACGTGGATTTGGACCGCCCGCACTCGTTGAGTGAATTCTTCCAAATCGCCTTCGCACAGTTCGAACGTCTGGATGTCGTCGTGCTGGAGCTGGCATTTTCGAAGCGGCGGCGAATGACGACGGAAAAGGCGATCGAGGCGGGAACACGCCGGTTGCTCTACTGTCTCGACGCCGTGTTGCCCTATATCGGTAGGGATCTGCACTTTATATGCGTCGGGCCTGCGTCAGGCCCCGCCGTCATTCCGATTACGACGGCGTTCCTCGCCGCAAAGTTCGCGACGACACGAAAAACGCCGGCGCCGCGCATTCGCATGTCCATCGTGTCGCCGCCCGAAGAGTCCGCAGCCGGCGAGGTCGCGCTTGCGCGCGCCGTTGTGCACCTGATGAAAGAAGCGCGAAGCCCGGACATTCTGGAGACGGTGCTCTCGCCCCGGCCAAGACCGCGGCGCCAGCCGCGCCTGCCGCGTTTCGACGCTCGAAGCAAACTGTGTGTGCAGGCGTGAGAATGTCGGGCGCGCTAACCCTTCGCTCGCATATTGAGCTGATTTGCGATCATCGCAGCGCGCGTTCTGTTCGGCAATCTGAGCTTTTGCAAGACCGCTGTCACATGCCGCTTGACGGTATTCAGGGAACAGGAAAGTTCGTCGGCGATTTCGGCGTTGCTCTTGCCGGCGCCGAGCAACATCAGAACTTCCCGCTGCCTCGGACTAAGGGATTCGACGTCGGGAGGCAGGATCGGAGCAGCAGACGCCTCGCTAAAACCGGGCCCGAATTGTTGGAAAAGTGCTCGCGCGATGGTGTCCTGGATAAGACCGGGATTGAGTGTGACAGGCGCTTTCTGCGCCTTCGACGCAGTATCGGTTTCTTTGGTTTCGGGGACCCACGCCGCGATATCGACGTGCATGAGAACCGCGCCGCTCGCCGCGTCTGAACTCACAGGAACCCCGATGATGACAAACCACTGCTTCTGCTTCGGCCGCGACGGTACGACGAATGAAATGAGGCTGCGCTTGCGCTTCAGGAGCGATTGGATCTCGGTTCGATGATCATCATCGCAGTGATCAAAATAGGAGTCGCCAACAGGATATTGGCCGAGCGCAATTTTCTGATTGCCGTCGGCCGGCCCGGCTTTGGCGCTCACGTCCATGATGACGCCTCGGTTGTCGATGAGCACGACATAGACTGGCGGTTCGCGCGAGGTGGAGGATTTCATCGCAGTCCTGCAGAGTGACACGGCAAATGGCTGGGGCGCGTGACTAGCGAATAGGAATCATTCTGCTCCAGCCAACCGCAGTGATTAGCGAGCCTCAATCGCGAAGGCTAGCGGCGCTTTGCTACAGCTGCGCTTTGAACACCCGTTATTTGATCGCGAGCATTTCCACCTTAAATTGCAGTGCAACTTGTGGAGGTGCTAGTCCGTGCGGCATGCAACGGGGGTCATACCGCAGTTATCGAATTGTGGGTTTGCTTCGCAAAATAAGCGGAGATCTCTGCCGCGGATTTCGCGGCGCTGAAATAGTACCCTTGGACCTCGCCGCAGCCCTCGGCCTTCACGATTTCATACTGCTCTTGCGTTTCGACGCCTTCCGCCGTCGTGTGCATCCCGAGCATCGCTGCCAGCTTGATGACGGTTGAAAGAACCAGCCGGGCCTCAAGGCTCGTTGTCAGATCGTTGATAAACGAGCGGTCGATTTTCAAACGGTCGAATGGACAGCTGCGAAGGCAGCTCAAGGACGAATAGCCCGTTCCGAAATCATCCATCGCCGTCTCGACGCCGAGCTCGCGCAGTTCGGTGAGCAATGCGTTGGCTTTTGGAAAATCGGCCATGATCGTCGTCTCGGTGATCTCGAGCTGCAGCCGGTTGGGCGAAAGGCCGGTTTCGGATAGCACCGCCTTGAGACGATCACTGAGGTCGGGACATTCGAACTGCGCCCGCGAAAAATTCACCGATATTTTGACATGGGCGGGCCACTGGGCTGCGTCTTGGCACGCACGGCGGAGAACCCAGTCGCCGATGGGAGCGATGATGCCGATCTCCTCCGCGATGGGAACGAATTCGGAAGGCGACACCATTCCACGCTTGGGATGACGCCAGCGGATGAGTGCCTCGAGCCCGACCACTTCATTCGTAGCGAGCCGAACGATCGGCTGATAATGAACGTCGAAAGCACGCTCGGCGAGGGCGCGTCGAAGGTCCTGTTCGAGCTCCTGTCTCTGTTGGAGACGCTGGTCCATTTCCGCTTCGAAGAAGTTATAGGTCCCGCGAGCGGTTGATTTTGTTCTGTAAAGGGCCACATCCGCGCGCCTGAACAACTCATGGGCGGAGAGCATTTCGGTCTGCCAGCAGGCGACACCGATGCTTGCGCCGACGCGAATGTCCTGCCCGCCGGCCGTTATCGGCGCATTGAGAAAGTCCGAGATGCGCCGTGCAACGATTTCTGCTGCAGCCGGGTTGGCGCCTTTGCTCAGCAACACGGCGAACTCGTCGTCGCCGAGCCGGGCGACGACGTCGATTGCTTGCACGCTATGGCGCAATCGGCCCGCAACTGTCTTTAGCAGGCGATCGCCGATCTTATGGTCGAAGGTGTCGTTGACGGATTTGAAATTGTCGAGATCGATGAATAACAGAGCCACGTCCTCGCTGCGAGATATGGCGGTCTCGATGTGCTCGATGAGAAGCGTTCGGTTGACAAGACCCGTCAGACGGTCGCGCTCGCCAGAATATTTGGTCTTACATTCGCATTGCTGGTCTTTCGAGACATCCGAGCCGGCCTCGGCATTCGCCCGGCGACGACCGCCGGCTATAAGATACGACGCGATCAACAGCTCTCCCGTGTTCGCGAGGGCGAAGACTATGGCGGCGCCCGTGGATCCATTGAGGATGCCGGCTATCGACGCGGCGGAGACGGCGCCGAGCACGAGCGCCAGCAGACGCAGCTTGGGGCCGGAGAAGGCGATCAGCCCTGCCAGCAGAATGCCGTTCGCCGGAAGGATCGCGATCACGTTGGCGGCCGGCAGCTTGATGGCGAGGAGGACTGACAACCCCAACCCCCCGGCAAGTGCCGCGGCCCACAATGCCGTGCCTGCAGGATTGGGTTCATCCGGTAGGCGCGGCGCGTCCATAACTCCCCCCTTTTCCGGCTCGTGGAACCTGAAATAGTCCTAAAGAGTTATGTTTGAATTAATTCGTGTTAGTTGTCCCCTGCCTCGCCAGCCGTTTGCACCGGATTGTGCTCGTGATCGGCAGCGATGGTCGCTACCTCGTCGGGCGGTTCCGAAGGCAACGAAGGGTCCCGGCGCGCCGAAGAGGTTCGCTGCCAGGCTTCGGGCCAGTCGCCGTCGGGCATCCAAGGCTCGCGAGAGACCGGCGTCCGAGAGCGACGGCGTGCCAGAGAGTTTTCGCCATCCATCGGGCTGGCAGTGCATGTGGCGTGCCGCTTCTCATGAAATTGTGCGGGCCTGAAAAGGAATGCGAGCGCGACCGATGCAACTGTCATCACCGCGGTTGTGCGAAGTGGATATTCGACGAGAGAGTGGGCCAGCAGAAGCAGCACCATCACGGATGCTGCCCGCGCGAGTCCGGTATCGATGCAACGGAGTTCCTGCGGAGTCTCCTTCCACACCGACGCAGTGCGTCGAATGATCCAGACGCCGAATACACCCATCAGTGCGAGCCCGAATATTCCTGTCTCCAGCCAGACTTCGAGGAAGTCGTTGTGAGCGTGATTGGCATAGGTGCGGCCGAGATCCGGTGTCGTCTCGAACAGCTGATAGACCGGGACGAATGATCCGAGACCCGAACCGAAGGGCAGATATGCATAAGCGGCGGAAGCGGTTTTGCGCGCGAAGGTGATGCGGGCGTCGGCAAAGGGATCCGCTCCGAACCGGTCGAAGATGCGATAGATGGCGAGCGGCAGGAGCAGAAAAATCACCGCGGCGGATGATGCGACGACCCATCGGCCGAAGCCGCCGCTCGAAGCTTTGCTGCGCCGGTCGGTCATGCCGAGCGCGATGGCTGCGGCCAATGCGAGATCCGTCAGAACCAATCCGGCGCGAGACCGCGCCATCAATTGCGCGGCCGTCAGCAGGAGAAGCGCGGTTAGCCACGTCAGCAAAGGCAGGACAATGTCGGATGCGAGTCTGCGGCGGGGCGTCGTCTGACCTGCCACGCCGATCGCGTCGACAAGATGCGCGGCCGCGAAGAGCGTCGTTGCATAGAGGAGGGCCGCAAAATGATTTCTGTTTGCGAAGAAGCCGACGGCCTCGGTTCTATTGGTGATTTCATAGAATCTGAGCGAACTGTTCGGGCCTTCGGCGAGCTGCAGCAGGCCTAAAAAAACGCTCCCGATGCCCATGGCGATAATGACGTGGCTGATGTGGCGGCGTTGCTTGTGGCCAAGCGACAAAGTTCCGAGGAAGACTGCCACGGGCGGAAGCAGCGCCAATCCGCTCAGCCACGTCGCGGATGGTGACATCGTCAGCGGCAGCGGTGGAACAGGCCGATCTATGAGAGCGTATGTTTCCGCAATGAGCGCACGTCCAGGCAGGAGGCTCCACAGCTTGGGCGGAAGCGGAAGCAGCTGCAGGGCCGGAACAAGTACCAATGCACCGGCAAAGATCAGCGGCCATTTGAAGTGCCGAAGCGAGCCGGAAAAGATGAACTCACGTAGCGTTGCGGTGAGAAGGATGATGGAGAGGAATTGCAGGATCACATCTCCGGGAAATCCGCTTCTCGTCGCGCCTCCGAGAGCGATCGAAGCCGCTAGAACGAATCCGGTGAGGCACGCAATTCCATGCTCGGAAAAAAACGTCCGCCACCGCTGGCGCCGAAAGAAACGGTTTGGTGGCTGTGCGCTGTGCCGGGCCCGCAGGGAACGTATTGAAACGTTGTCCAATGTGGAGTCACGGACTTGTCGGACTTCCGCCGCCGCCCCCGTCGCTCAGTCCGACAGCTGCAGCAGAGATGCCGCCGATCGCCACCGCACCGAGAAGATAGGGAAGGAGACTCGGCTGCGCCGCGTTGAAGGCCGTCGTCTGCGTCGCTGCGGACCACTCTTGAACGAGTGTTGGGTCCGCTTCTTGTAGGATTCCGCCTTCGGCGACAGGACCGCCGCAAGGGGGATTTTGAGGTATGCTGAAGACCATGCCCGCCCCAAGAAAAACGGCGCAGCCATTGGCAAACGTTACCTTCACAGAGCTTTCGGACTTCGGAACGATCCTATCTCCGGCGCCCAGATTGGTGGATCCCTTGAGCGTCTCGTAGCCCTCGCCGCGGCTGACGAAAGCCTCTCCTTTGATCACAGTCACGTTCGCGGCTTCCGCCAGCGAAATGCCCGTTAGAAGCCAAACCATAGTCAGGATCATGCGCGATCGCATCGATGAACCTCTTTGCCAGATATGACACGATAGAACTATATTGCGCCGGCAAGTTTGGGAAGCGCCGATCGCGCGAAAGCACCTCCGCAGGCCCGATTGAGGTAGGTTTGACACAGGTTATGTGGGGGTCTGCCGAGTCAGCTTGACTCTCGATTGAAAAATGCAGATAGCTTAATAACTACTACATAGGGACCATATCGGCAATCGGGGATTGGGGGCGCCTTTGATCGATGTCCACTGCCACATTCTTCCGGGCATCGATGATGGTGCGCCTACCATCGAGACGTCGCTGGAAATGGCGGCCGCGCTGATCGCTGACGGAGTAGAGGCGATCGTTTGCACGCCGCATATTCTTCCTGGCCTCTATCACAATACCGGACCGCAGATTCGGGCGGCGACAGAGAGATTGCAATCGGCGCTCGTGCGATCCGGATTGAACTTGCGGCTGTTCGGTGGGTCTGACGCTCATATCTCGCCGGACTTCGTCGGGAAGCTGAGGACCGGCGAAATTCTGACACTCGCCGATAGCCGTTACGTATTGGTCGAGCTGCCGATGCACGTGCGCCCGGAGCCTCTCAAGAAATTTTTCTTCGAGCTGATCGTCGCCGGCTACGTTCCGATCCTCTCGCATCCGGAGCGTCTTGCCTGGATCGAACCGCATTTCGTATTGATCCAGCGCCTCGCTCTCACTGGCGTTTGGCTCCAGATCACGTCCGGTTCGTTGCTGGGCAGGTTCGGCCGGTCCGCAAAATATTGGGCTGAGCGTCTGCTCGACGAAGGTCTCGTTCACCTCATCGCGACCGATGCGCACGACACGGTGCGCCGGGTGCCTGACTTGCAGAATGGGCGGTACGCCGCGGCATTGCGGGTCGGAGAACTTGAAGCGAATAACCTCGTACTCGCGCGACCGCGCGGCATTCTCACAAACGCCTCACCCTTAAACCTCCCGTTGTCGTTGGCACAAAAATCAAATGCTGTACCCAAAAGCGCCTGATCGTGTCGCCGCCGTGCAGGAGTGGAAGGGGGCGGTTCCCCGAGCAGCGGTTCCCTGCCTTTTGCTCGCCCTGTTCGTCGGCGGATGTGGAGCTTCGCTCAGCGAAGGCTCGCATCTCACCGGCCCGTCTTCATCGATCGATAAGCCGGGCGCGCCAACGGCGCCGCCTGCGCACGGAATTACGCTTGGCGAAACGGAGGCCCGCGAAGCTGCAGCGCTGATATCCACGACGAACCCAGCCAACGCCGGGTATAAAATCGGGCCCATGGACGTCGTCGAAGTTTCCGTCTTTCAAGTTCCCGAGCTTTCCAAGACCGTTCAGGTCGCCGCGAACGGCACCATCAATCTGCCGCTCGCAGGCGAAGTTCAAGCCATGGGCAAGACACCGCGAGACGTCGAGCGCGATCTCACGGCGCGACTCGGCCGCGACTACCTCCAATCACCTCAGGTGAATGTCTACATCAAGGAATACAACAGCCAGCGCGTAACCGTTGACGGCTCGGTGAAAAAGCCGGGTGTATATCCGCTGCGCGGACCGGCGACGTTGCTGCAAATCATCGCGACCGCCGATGGCTTCACCGACACCGCAGACTCCTCCGTCGCCATATTCCGCAACGTGAACGGCGAGAGATCCGCTGCGAAATTCGATGTTGGAGATATTCGATCGGGAAAAGCCAAAGACCCGCCGATCGTCGAAGGGGATGTGGTCGTGGTCAGCAACTCCGCGATGAAGGAATCCTTCCAGGCGGTGCTGAAGGTGCTTCCGGTCACGAACTTCTTTGTTCCGTTCTTGTAGACGGCGCCTTCGCAGCTTTCTTCAATTTCCCCAGATGACGGCTTCATGACTTCTTCCATGGACGCGAACAGAACGCCACTAACCTATGCGGACATCCGGGCGCTCGAACCGAATGATCCTTATGAGGCGTACGGAGGCCGCGGGCTCGACCAGGCGCTGCCGAAAGGCGCCGGCTTTGCCGCCAAGGTGCGGGCCGCGCTGCGGCTCTTGAAGAAGCGCAAAGGCTTGATCTTCGCTGTTACCGTCGCCGTATTTTCCTTGGGCACGGTGCGAACACTGATGATGACGCCGCTCTACACCTCGAAGATTCGGCTTCAAATTGATCGCAACGTCGCAAAGATCGTTGAAGGCGGCAACGTCACGCCTGTCGAGGGAGCGGATGCCGAATTCTTACGAACTCAATACGAGCTCCTGCTCAGCCGAAGTCTCGCCGAACGGGTAACCCAGTTGGCGCGGCTAACGGAGGATCAAGAATTTTTCCGTCCAAGTTCCTTCTCGCTTCTGGCGACGATCAAGGGCTTGCTGCGGCCGGCCAAATCCGCAACGCCACCAAACGAGAAAGACCGCGTCTCGGGTGCGGCCTCCATCGTGCAGCAGAACATTTCGGTGCGCCCGATACCGGGGTCACGTCTGGTCGACATCTATTATTCCGACCCAAACCCGGCGCGCAGTCAGAAAATTGCGGCCGCATACGCGAACGCTTTTATCGCCTCCAATCTCGATAAGCGTTTCGAGGCGAACGCCTACGCAAAGGCTTTTCTCGAAGATCAGATCAAGCAGCTGAAATTGCGCCTTGAGCAATCCGAGAAGACGATGCTCGCCTTTGCCGAGAAGGAACAGATCGTCTCTGTTGGCGAAAAATCGTCGATCATCGAAACGGATCTTGCGAACTCCAATGCAGCGCTCGGCAATATTGCACGCGAGCGGATAAAGAACGAGCAGCTTTGGCGGCAGGTTGAGAAATCCGACGCGCTAAACTTTCCGCAATTTCTTACAAGCAACGCGATCGACGGCCTAAGGGCCAAACGCAACGAACTCGTGACCGAGTATCAGGAGAAGCTGCAGACATTCAAGCCGAGCTATCCGGCCATGGTTCAAATCAAGAACAAGATAGCGGAAGTGGACCGGCAACTCGCGGCAGAGGTCAGAACGATCCGCACCTCGCTGAAAAATGCTTACGAGTCGTCGCTCAGCCAGGAAAACGAGATCTCGGCGCGGGTCGCGATGCTGCGCACTGGCGTTCTCGATTTTCAGAAGCGATCGATCCAGTACAACATCCTGAAGCGGGAGGTTGATACCAATAGGGAACTCTACAACGGTCTTCTGCAGAGATATAAGGAAGTCGATGTCGCCGCCGGTGTTGGCAGCAACAACGTGTTCGTCGTTGACGCCGCAAGCCTGCCGGGTTCGCCGTCGTCTCCACTGCTTTTGAAATCCATGATGCTCGCTCTGTTTTTGGGCTTCGGCGCGAGCATCGTGGCCGCCTACGTCATCGAGAATTTCGACGATGTCATCGATTCCGTCGAGGAGGCCGAGCGTGTCGCCGGGCTCGCGACGCTCGGGGTCATTCCTCTCGTGGATTCTTCCGCTGGCGTGACGGATGCGCTTCTCGATGTCAGGTCTCCACTCGCAGAGGCCTATCGGTCTCTTTGCACGTCGCTCCAATTCTCTACGGCGCGCGGCATGCCGAAAACGCTGTTCGTGACGAGCGCCGGGGCGCAAGAAGGGAAATCGATCAGCTCGATCGCGATTACCCAGCACTTCGCGCGGCTAGGCCTGAAGGTCCTTCTCGTCGACGCCGATATGCGGAACCCATCGCTGCATAAATATCTGGAAGCGGATAATTCGGTCGGCTTGAGTTCGTGTCTCGCCGGCGCAGCAACGCCGGCAGATGCAATCCAGAAGACCGCGAACCCCAACTTGGCCTTCCTCTCGTCCGGCCCTCTGCCACCGAACGCGGCTGATCTTCTCGGCAGCCCGCATCTCATGTCCCTACTCTCGGGAAGCCTCGAAATATTTGATCTCGTCATCATCGACGGCCCGCCCGTGCTCGGCTTGGCGGATGCGCTGCTGCTGTCGAATGCCGCGGAGGCGACGATTTTCGTGATGGGTAGCGGACTGGCGAGAGGAGGTGCAGTTCGCAGCGCCCTGAGGCGCCTCGAAATATCGAAAGGTCCGCTGATCGGCGGCGTGATTACCAAGTTGGACGCGAAAGCCGCGGGTTACGGTTATGGGTATGGCTACGGTTATGGTGCCGACGCTTTTTCTTACGGCCAATCGGTGACGAGCGGCCGCAGAATGCCGCGGACAATCCTCGGTCCGTCATGACCAGAAATCAGAACCACGCATTGAAGGCTGCGCTCGATCTTCTCCGTATACCCTCGCAAGTTCGCCTGATGAGATTGGCGCCATTACCGCCCGGCGTGCTCTTGCTCCTTCGCCTCGCGGCGGCGGAATCGGACGCCGAATGCGAAGCCGAGAAACTGAACCTGCGCGGCCCATCCGCTCACCGTGACGCTGCCATCTTCTTCATCGAGCAGGTTCTGCTTTCGTCGAATTCGGACGCCTACCGCGTGCTTGGTCTCGACGCGACGGCGACCGTCTCTGAACTCCGGCGGCACATGGCATATCTGCTCAAATGGCTTCATCCCGATTTGAGCAGGGATCCACACAAGGAGCGTTTGGCGCAACGCGTTCTCGTCGCATGGAATGAAGTGAAGGCGGCGAAGCGCCTGGATGGCGTACCGCAAAACGGCGCGCACGAGTCACTGCGTAAACCCGCGAACGGCGGCTATCGCGCGCCAGCGATCGCGAGGAGGCGATCGGCGGCCGATCGTCAAGGTGAGGCGCGCGCACTTCGCAGCCGTCTCGCGCGCCGGCTTCGAAGGCGGGTCAGGCCACTGTGAGCCCGGGCGCTGAGAACGCGAGAAAATCTGAAGCGGCGCATTCAAATCTGGCGCGGCACTCCCTTACAGCTCTGCTGACCGCGTTGGCCCTCGTCCTCAGCGCGCTCGTATTTTCTCGCACGTTCGTCGCTTGTCTCGAGCGCACCGATCCAGAATTGGCACTCTCGATCCGTGCAACTGACGCAGGCGCAGAACTCGAACGTGCGAGCAATTGGCTTGCAAGCATTGCCAACGCCGAGGGCGGAAGTTTCAATCCAGACCTGCGAGCGAGCGAGGAGGTCAGACAGCGCATTTTTCGTGCGCTATACGTCGAGCCGCTCAATGCTCAGGCGTTTGAGCTTCTTGGCATGCTCTCGGCAGCCGGGGGTGACACGAATTCGGCAAACAAATACATGCGGGCCGCAGCCGCAAGATCACTGCGAAGGCCGGCGGCACTCTATTGGCTGTTACGATACAGTCTCTCTGCGAACGATATTGAAGGCGCGGTCGATCGTGCAAATGCGTTGCTTCGCATTCGGCCGGATCTGATTTCCGGAGTGACGCCCGCACTCGCGCAAATCGCCGCGACGCCAGCCGGAGCGGAGCGCTTGCTCGTCACGCTCTCGAAGGGCCCGCCATGGCGGGTGAAATTTTTTCGCGAGCTCAACGGCAAGACGAATAGCGCTGATGCGCCGTTAAAATTGCTCCTGGGATTGGTACACTCAGACCATCCGCCAGCACCCAATGAAATCGGCACGTATCTCAGATATCTGATCAACACAAAGAATTACGAGCGGGCGTACTTTTCTTGGCTTGAACTTCTCCCGCCGGAGCAACTCGACGACGCGGGGCTTCTCTTCAACGGCGGGTTTCGGATTCGGTCTTCGGGATTTCCATTCGACTGGACGATCGAGAGAAGTCATGGCGCGCTGATCGAAATCATCGCTGCGCAGGAAGATATGAACGCGCTGTCGATTGAATTCGCAGGCGGACGCGTCGACTTCCGCCCGGTTTCGCAAGTCCTGGTGCTGGCGCCGGGACGATATCGGCTTGATGGAATTTCGAAGGGAAGCCTGAAGGGGCTGCGCGGAGTCAAATGGCAGATCGCCTGTTTGCAACAGCCGTCCCGAGCGCTCGGCGAGAGCAAGGTCTTCCTCGAAGGATCTTCCGATTGGACTGACTTCTCGCTGAGCTTTGAAATTCCCGCGAGCTGCAGAGCAGAGATCATCCGGCTCATTCTCGATGCCCTGTCGGCGTCCGAAACTTTGGTCACCGGCTCCATTGCGTTCGCGCGTCTCCGGATCCTGAGAGACGACAAGTAAAATACCGTAGACGTCGCGTTCTCCATAAAAAGCGCAGCTGTTGCTTCAGAGTCATTGCGATCCTCAGCCTGGAATGATAGTCCGAAAGCATCACTGGAAGTCAACATATCGAACCCGCTGGGCGCCACCCGGCGTGCGGTAGCAATGCCGCCGGGAGTGACGACCGCAGGAAGATGCGCGAGAGCCGATGCGTGCTCATCGTGGTGTCGTCTCTCGCGGCGGAGGGAACGCCGCGAATGGCGCTCGTCTTATGCCGGCATTGGCTGGCGTTGGGAATACGGCCGGTCCTTGTGATCCTTCATGCGACGCCGACTGACCTGGCCCCCGATTTTGATGCACTCGCCGTCGACCGCCTGACGCTCGACATCCCCAAAAAAGGCTTGGCGCGATATTTCGTTCTCACCGCGCGCGTCTTTGCGGCGGCCCGCAAGTATCGCGCGACCGGACTGCTATCGATGCCCTTCGGTTGGCATGCATTCATCGCGCTCGGTGCCCGATTGGGCGGTGTCCGCCATGTCGTCGCGCACGTCGGCAACTATCCGGATGCCAGCCGCGGATCTGCGTTCGCAAAGTTCCGGCTATTGGTTCAACTCGGCCGTCCGTTCACGGATCGCCTCGTCTGCTGCAGTCGTTACGTGCAAGAAGGGACTATGAAGCATTTCAGCATTTGCGAACGGGAAACGGCGGTCGTTTACAACGGCATACCCGCCGAAGATTTTGCAGTGCCCGCGAGGCAAAGCCCAGCAAGCCGCGACAAACCTTTCACGATAGGCATGGTCGCGCGGCTGGAGAAGCATAAGGATCAGGCGACATTGATCCGAGCAGCCAAAGTGCTGAAAGAAAGAGGCCGCAACATCCACGTCGAAATCGTTGGCGACGGCAGCCGACGCGGAATGCTCGAGCAAATGATCGTTGCCGAAGGCCTCTCCGGCACGGTGAGCCTGCTCGGTATGCGCCGCGACGTGCCGGTGATCATCGCCGGACTGGATCTATTCGCATTCTCGACGACGCCGGATGAAGGCTTCGGCCTCGCACTTGTGGAGGCGATGATCGCGCGTGTGCCGATCGTAGCGAGTGATGTCGGAGCGTGCCGGGAAGTCTTGAGCGGCGGCACGCTCGGAATGCTGGTGCCGCCCGCTGATCCGATTGCGCTCGCCGATGCAATCGATTTGGTACGCGCCGATCCGCAAGCGGCAAGCGTGCGGGCGAGCCGCGCACGAGCAAAAGCCCTGCGAGAATACTCCGGCGAAGCCATGGCCCGCGAGTACAGCAACCTTCTGGGGCTTTCATCCCTCGCTCAATTGGCGCATTCGGCCCGGCCCATAGCGTGACCTCTCGACCTCGTCTCACGCATATCGTCCACGGACTTGGGGCCGGTGGAACAGAGATGACGTGCTTGCGCTTGGCCGAGCATTGGCAATCGCGGTTTCATCAGCATATCGTCGCGATGAAACCCGATACGCGCATGTTGGAGCTGGAATTCAACGCGCTCGCAAATTGCGTGCTGACCATCGGCCCCAAAGAGCCTCAAGGCAATCTCGCTATGTGGCGATGGCTGCGACGTATCTTGAAGAAAAATGCGCCAGACGCGCTGATCATTCACATCTTCGGCATGCCCCATCTAATCGCGGCATCGGCCGCGAGAAGTGCCGGAATTAAAGCAATCGCAGTGAAGGCGGGAAATCCGCCACCGCTGGAAATGCCAGACCGGCGCCGATGGGCAGCCATCACATTGGGATCAAAACTGCTTCGCTGTCCAATAGCGTCCTGCTCAACGGCGGTGGACGGAGAGCTTCGGAAACTCGGTGTTGGCATGCCGAAGCATTCCAGAGCAATTCCGAACGGCATAGACATTGCTTCCCTCTCTGCCAGAGCGGCAAGGTCGCGAGAGACGAAAGCAAAGCGGCCGTCCGTGATCGGAATGGTCGCGCGTTTGGATGCGATCAAGGACCATGACACGCTTTTGCAAGCGTTGAGCCTGGTGCACCTGCAAGTCCCGAACTGCGAACTCTGGATCGTCGGCGAAGGCGTTCTACACGCCGCGCTCAAAAATCAGGCCTGGAGCTTGGGCATCGCGGAGCAGGTGAAGTTTCTCGGAAATCGCCGAGATGTCCCGGAATTGCTGGGCCAAATGGACGTCTACGCTTTTAGCACGACAAACGCTGAAGGCTTCGGCATCGCCCTCATCGAGGCAGTGGCCGCCGGCGTCGCCGTCGTGGCGTCGGACGTGCCTGCATGCCGCGAGGTGCTGGGAAATGGAGAGTCTGGAATCATCGTGCCTCCGGGCGACGCGACGAAACTCGCAGAAGCGCTCGTCGAGCTTCTGCAGAACCAAGAGCTGCGCGCAAATATATGCGCAGCGGCGGCCTGTCGCGTTCAACGTGAATACAGCATCGAAAAATGTGCCGCGCGATGGGAAGCGCTGCTCTTTCAGGATGCTGAGCCCTTCAGTTCGCCGGTTCATCAATGCGCATCCTGACCTGTCTCGGCGACGCGACGTCGATCGATACGTGGAGCAACACCCCATACTTTCTCTTGAAGGCAGGAAAGAGCGCCGGCTTCCTCGATGAGGGGTGGCGCCTCGATACAAAAGTCCTGCGCTATCATCGGCTGGCTTGGAATGCCGCCAGGACAATGAAGCGGCTGGAAATGGGCGGTTTTCAATATAGCCAACCATTTCTGCGCCGCCTGATGGCGCAGGTCGGGCCGATTGATGCAGAAACTGAGGTCCTCAGTCATTTTCCGCTTTTTCCCTCGCTAGGAAGCGGCTTCCGGCGAACGAGCTACTATATCGACGCGACGCTGGCGCAGAACTTCAGCGACTACGGCTTGGCGGGACGTGGCGGTGTCGGCAAGGCAATGGCCGCCGACGCTATCGCGAGAGAGCGCAATCAATACGAAGCGGCCGAGCGCATCGTGTGCATGAGCCGCTGGGCAGCGCGCTCCGTTGTCGAACGCTACGGAATATCGGGACGCAAGGTTCACATCGTGCCGCCAGGAGCAAACTTGCCTCCGGACCAAGGACCTGCATTCGGCGCAAAGCAAGGCGGACCGCTCGTCATGATGAGATTGGGATTCATAGGTAAGGACTTGCGAAGAAAAAATCTTCATTTCCTACTTCAAATCGCCGACGTGCTGCATGCGCGCCGCGTGCCGGTTGAAATCGCGGCCGCTGGGTTCGACCCCGCTGTGGGACCTCGTCACCATCTGATGAAAGCGGTGGGCTTCATCGACAAGCGCCATGACATGCCGAAGTTCTTGCGCTTCATCCGTTCGTGTCACTTCATGTGTCTGTTCTCAAATGCCGAAGCCTTTGGCCTCTCCAATAGAGAGAGCCTGCGGTTGGGCGTTCCAGTCCTCGCGCGAAACATCGGTGGCATTGCCGACACGATGCTGGAAGGATGCGGACATCTTTTCGAGCCTTCGGCACAGCCGGAAGATATCGCCAAAGCGATCGAATACTACGTTTTGAACCCCGATCGATACTGGGCGCTCCGCCAGTCCGTTGCGGCGAGAAGTACCGAGTTCTCGTGGGAAATCACCGTGAGAAAATTGCAGGCGATCTGGTCCGGCTCAGACCAGTACGCCTACGAGAGGATGAAATCCTATGCCTGATAGCGTGCCATTGCGCTTTGCGGTGCTGCAACCCGGTGCGCGGTTGCACTACGCGCTGCCAGCGGTCCTGCAGCGGGCGGGAATGCTCGAGCGCCTGTACACGGACTTCTGCGGCAACACGGGTTCATTGCGTCATCTCGAACATCTGTTGCCGCGCGCGCTTCAGCCGGCGCCGGTCCGTCGCATGCTTGGGAGAAAGCTTCCGGCGGAAATTCCTCGCGCAAAAGTGCGAGAGGTGCGTACCGCCGTCATGCGCGAGAAAGCTGCAAAGATCTTCAGAATGAAGGGAGCGGGAAGCGCGACGTCATTGCTCGCCGCAGCGCGCAGCGAGCATTTCGGCGGTGCCAACGCGATCTACACCGTACTGGTCAATGAAGACATTGAGACCTGCAGGGAGGCGAAAGCGCGCGGCTGCAAAATCGTGCACGAAGCGATGCTCTCGCCGGATATCGGCCTCTGGCTGGATGAGGAACATGAGAGATTCCCGGGGCACCGTCTCGGCGAACGTTCGATCGAACGCGTAAACGCGGGCCGGGAACGCGACCGCATGAAATACGAGATTGCGGACTTGATCATCGCTCCGTCTGAATTCGTGAAGAACGCCGTGATTGCCTTGGGTGCTGACGCTTCGCGCGTCAAAGTCGTTCCCTATGGCATCGATGGCTGTTGGCTCCAAAGCAGACCAGAGCCTGTGCAGGGCCGCGCACTGTTCGTCGGCAACGTCTCTCTGCTCAAAGGCAATCACTACCTCGCGGAGGCGTCCCGCCTTCTCGCCCAAAGAAGAATGGGCTGTAACGTGCGCGTTGTCGGACCGGTTCATCGCCACGTCCTGGACGATCCACTCTTCCATGGTCCGAGCTATATCGGGCAAGTGCCGAGATCCGAAATCCGCTCTGAATTTCTCGCGGCTGATGTATTTGTGCTGCCGACGTTGTGCGAAGGCTCTGCGCTGGTCCATCTCGAAGCGATGGCGAGTGGCGTTCCAGTAATTACCACGCCGAACTGCGGCTCCGTCGTCCGCGACGGCATCGACGGAATAATCGTGCCGATACGATCGGCGACTGCCGTAGCCGACGCCATCGAGCGCATCGTGACGGACAGAAACCTTCGCGAGACGATGTCGCGAAATGCCAGGGAAAGGGCAGCGTCTTTCACATTGGATCAGTATGGAGACAGACTCGTTAGTGCGCTCTCCAGAATTCAGGAAGGCAACTAACCTGCGCGTAATACCCCCAAACAACTCGCTCATGCGAGTTCTTAGCTAAGTCCGTGTATTACACGCTAATAGGTCTGCTGGCGGCGTTCGGCGCGTTCGCGATATTTCGCGACTGGACGCGATGGCACGATGTGTTTCATCCGACCATCTACTGCGTTCCTCAGCTGATGTTCCTCTACGTGGCATTTCCACTCTACGGCCTTGCGACCGACGAGTTTGAATTCGTGTCGCGTGCCGGCTACTGGGATCAGCTGGCTGGCTTTCAATTCATTGCCGGCGTCATGTGCATCGCGTTGATCTGCGGCATATGGTGGGGAACTCGCAAGGTCGCCAGTGCGCCGGGCACCATCATCGAGCATGATGCCAAAGCCATTTTCGCCGTCGCAGTTCTGTTCGGAATATTAGGATCGGTCTCTTGGATCGTTGGCATCGTGAATGTCGGCGGGTTCGATGCTGCCTATGGGCGCGCCTACGGCGGCGGATGGGACGACAGCGGCTACGTTCGCGAGGCAGCGCAGTTCGGGTTCGTCGCAGCGCCGCTCCTCATACTATCGCGCCGTAAGGGCGGAATGCACCTTCAACACTGGCTACTAGTCTTCATCTTTCTGGTTCCGCTGCTCGTGCAAGGCTTTCTGGGAGCGAGGCGAGGGCCGACTTTTCTTGCGATCACCGGATTGGCTGCGAGCTATATTCTCACCTTTCGCCCGCGCATACCTTTCTGGCTTGCGTCCGCCGCGGCTCTCCTGCTCGGAATGCTGCTGCTATGGCTCGTCGCCAATCGCGGCGCGATCTATTTGGGATCGGTGCAGGCGCTCGATAGTCCCGTATCTCGTATGCTCGAGAATTGGTCTGGCAATGAATATCTCCTCTCGTCTGCCATCGTCCGGTATGTGAATGAGGTAGGAGAGCCGTTCTACGGATTGCGGATCTTTGCCCACATGACGGCGCGTGTTGTCCCGTCGGCCATTTGGCCAACGAAATATGCCGATGTCCTCGCAATGCTCGGACTCGATATCGACCTGACCCAGGAGGCCGGCATTCCCGTCGATAGAATTGCGATCGTCACCGGCTGGAAAGTGGCCATCGGCGCTGCGCCAGGAATAGTCGGCGATTTCTGGATGGAATTCGGAATGTTCGCGCCTCTCGCAGCGTTCGCTTTGGGTATGCTCTACGGCAGGCTTTGGCGCCGGAGCCTCAGCGATCCACGCTTGCAGCCCGCCTACGCGATGTTTGCCGCACTCTCGATATACATCCTGACGCAAACGATCGAAGCGTGGATGTTCAGATCTCTCCTCTTCGGCATACCCGCGATTGTCGCCTTGCGGCTTCTGGCGCGTCGAAGAAACGACGTACACGTTCCGAACCAGACTTGGTACGCGCATTCGCTGATGCAACCCGGCCGAGCGCGGCATTGCGAATAGCGCTGCTGTTTCGGAGCTATGGCCCGTATCACCTCGCGCGTCTGAAGGCGCTGCGGAAAGACCATGCGGTCCTCGCCGTCGAATGGTCTCCTGTTGATGCCGATTATGGCTGGGAGGAAAGCGAGAAGAAGCGGGAAGCCGGCGTCATCGCGCTGTCTGCGAATGAGCTTGTCGCCAAGCTCGCCGGATTTTCACACGATGCGGTGGCAATTCCCGGATATTCGGAACCGTTCGCTTTGGCAGCATTGCGGAGCTGCAACAGACTGGGAATACCCCCCGTTCTGATGAGTGATACGCACGCTGGAAGCATCTGCGGGCATGCCGGCCGCGAGTCGTTGAAACGACAGCTCGTCGCGCTCTATCAGTCGGCGCTCGTCGCCGGCAAACCGCACGCGGAATATCTGACATCGCTGGGATTTCCCGCCGAGAGAATCGTGATGGGTTATGATGTCGTTGACAATCGGCATTTTTCAACGCACGCCGCGAGCTCCGCGCCAAATAATGATCTCCCTCCGCAACCCTACTTTTTCTGCTGCACACGATTTGTTGCCAAGAAGAATTTACAATTCCTCGTCGAAGCATTTGCGCAATATCGCCGCGAGCATACGCGTGACGCATGGGATCTCGTCATCGCGGGAGATGGCGCATTACGCGACGCCGTCGCTCGCCGCGCGTCGGAGTTTTCAGTCGCATCGAACGTCCATATCCCGGGTCATCGATCCTATGCGGATCTGCCCGAGCTATATGCCTCCGCTGGCGCTTTTATCCTGCCGAGCGTCGTTGATGAATGGGGGCTCGTCGTCAATGAGGCCATGGCCGCGGGCCTTCCGGTCCTGGTCTCGAAAGGCGCGGGCTGCCATCGCGATCTCGTGAAAACCGGTGTCAACGGCTTCGTCTTTGATCCGAAGAACGTCGACGAGCTTGCAGGGATGATGGGCGGTATCGCGACATCGACGCGGCGAAATGAAATGGGGGAAGCCAGCCGGCGCATCATCGCGCATTGGGATGTCGATCGCTTTGCGAAAGGACTGACCGCGGCCGTCGACATCGCGAAAAACTCACGATCCCGAAAGCGCTTCCACATAGGCGGTGCGGTCGCTGCCGTGCTGTCGCTGGGGAAATGAAGTCCGCACGCGAATGAAGGTCGTGCTCGTTACTGGCATTCTTTCGCGATCGGGTGGCGGCGTTGCAACCGCCGTACAATGCCTGTCGCGAAGCCTGTTGGCCGCCAAGGCAAAAGTAAATGTTCTAGGCCTGCGAGATGATAACTGGCATCACGATGCCGGACAATGGAATGGCATCGAAGCGACGCCCCTTCGCGTCGTCGGTCCTTCGGCGATCGGCTATGCCCCTAAGGCACACAAGTGTCTGCAGAGAGCGCGCGCGGACATCGCCCATACGCACGGCATCTGGAAGTATCCGTCCAGCGTGGTCGCGCACTGGGGTGCTTCCACGGGCCGCCCATATGTCGTCTCACCGCATGGCATGCTCGACGCCTGGGCGATGCAAAATTCCGCCTGGAAGAAGCGAATAGCCGCCAGGCTTTACGAGAACGCGCATCTCCGCGGCGCGTCGTGTTTTCATGCTCTCTGTGATGCTGAAGCCGAGGCAATTCGCGAACTCGGCTTTCACCATCCCATTTGCGTAATTCCGAACGGCATCGCTCAGCCGCCAATCGAGATTCCGAAGCCCGCGCCATGGGAGGCGGTCGTTCCGCGCGAACATCGCGTCATGCTCTATCTTGGCCGCCTGCATCCGAAGAAAAATCTGGCCGCACTCATCGATGCATGGCCGTCCGATGCAGCGAATGGGAATTGGCATCTTGTGGTCGCGGGATGGAGTGAGGGCGGACACGAGGATGCGCTTCGTAGACCCGTGAAGACACGCGCTCTGCAACGGCGCATTCACTTTATTGGACCGCTTTTCGGCCGCGAAAAAGACGCCGCATTCCGCGCTGCCGATGCATTCGTATTGCCCTCGCTAAGCGAGGGATTGCCGATCGCGGTTCTCGAAGCGTGGTCCTACGGACTTCCCGTGCTTCAGACGGATGCATGCAATATTGCTCGAGGCTTTAGCGAAAACGCGGCATTCCGCCTTTCCCTCGAGCCGGATCGTATGGCGGTCGAAATCGTCGCCTTCATGCAAATGGATCGGGAGGAACAGCGAGCGATGGGGCGCAACGGGCAACGCCTCACCGAGCGTGACTTCTGCTGGAGCAGCGCTGCCGGACAACTTCTCCAAGTGTACCGGTGGTTGCTGGACGGCGGATCGCCGCCGGCATGCGTCCGCTTCTGAAATTCGGAATGCGCGATGCGGCTTGACACCTATGACAACAGCCGCTTTTCGCGAGGCAAGCCGCATTGGATCGAATGCCTCTGGATATTCGTGCAATGGCTCGCGATCCGGTCGCCGGTTCCAGGATCGGCTCATCGCCGCTTCGTCCTGCGCATGTTCGGCGCGCGCGTCGGAAGCGGTGTAACGATCAAGCCGGGTCTTCGCGTGAAGTTCCCTTGGCGGCTGACGGTCGGAGATCATTCTTGGCTCGGCGAAGACGTATGGATCGATAATCTAGCCGAGGTCGCAATCGGCTCGCATTGCTGCATATCGCAGGGCGTATATCTCTGCACTGGCAATCACGATTGGACGACACCAGCGTTTGATCTTCGAGCCGAACCGATAACTGTTTGCGACAACGCCTGGATCGCAGCACGCGCAGTCGTGGCGCCGGGAGTGACCATCAGCGAAGGAAGCATCCTGGCTTTGGGCAGCATCGCAACGCGCACAACGTCGCCGTGGACCATCAATAGCGGCAACCCTGCGAAGCCGATGAAGGAGCGGCCCCAGCCGTCAAGTGTGAGCGCTTGAGCTATGCTGCTTCTCCACAGGCGTGACCGCTGACCCCGCCCATGCGCGTCATCTTCATAAATAGGTTCTTCTATCCCGATCATTCGGCGACGAGCCAGATGCTGTCCGATCTGGCGTTTGGTCTTGCCGAGAGGGACGTAGTGGTCTCGGTGATCACGAGCCGCCTGCACTATGACGACGCCCAAGCAAGCCTCCCCGTGCACGAAGCTATCAAGGGCGTACATGTGGAACGCATCTGGACATCGCAGTTCGGCCGTGCCGGGCTCCTCTCGCGCTCGATCGATTATTTGACATTCTATTTTTCCGCCGCATGGATGCTGGCGCGCGTTGCACGCCGCGGCGACATCGTTGTTGCAATGACGGATCCTCCGGCGTTTTCGATTCTGGCTTCCATCGTCGCCTGGGTGCGTGGCGCGAGCAACATCAATTGGCTGCAGGACGTTTTTCCGGAGGTTGCGGAAGCGCTTCAACTCGCAGGCCGGCGCTCTACACATTTGTTTCGGCCGCTCCGCATCCTGCGTGACATATCGCTTCGTCGCGCTTCGATGAACGTCGCGATTGGCTCACTAATGGTGGAGCGTCTTTTGCAATCCGGCGTGGAACCGAGACGCATTGCCATCATTCCGAATTGGGCGGACACCGCAGCCATCCGTCCCGTGCCGTCAACGGAAAATCGCCTGCGGTCCGATTGGAATCTTTCAGAGAAGTTCGTTGTTGCTTATTCCGGCAATCTTGGCCGCGCACACGGCATCGAGATGCTGGTCGAGGCCATTGCCAACTCTGCGCAAACGGCTGACGCCCCGAAAATCCAATGGCTGTTCATCGGCGGCGGCGTCGGCTTCATGAAATTGCAGCGCGCGACGGATGAGCTCGGCTTGACCAACATCACCTTCCGTCCATATCAGCCGCGCGAACAGCTCGCGGAAAGTTTGTCCGTTGCTGACGTTCACCTCGTCTTTCTGAGGCCTGAGCTCGAAGGACTTATCGTGCCGAGCAAATTCTACGGAATAGCGGCGGCAGGGCGCCCCCTCGTCTTTGTTGGCGCCGCCAACGGCGAGATCGCGCGTCTCATAAATCAATTTGGATGCGGCGTGGCGCTCGCATCCGGCAATGGCGCAGGTCTCGCCGAAACTCTTGCGACGCTGGCGAAAGACCCGCAGCGCTGTCGTCAACTCGGCGAGCGCGCCAGAGCCATGTGCGAGGCGAATTTCAGCAAGGAACTGGCTATCACCGCGTGGAGTGACCTTCTTGAAAGGTTCGCCGTTCGGAAGCCGCGATTTGCTCGGACGCATGCTGTGGCGAGCCAACACAACAAAGAGACGTGCTAGACGACCGACAGAAGATCACCGGAGATTTTGACTCGGACCGGCCTGTTGAGAAAGTCCATCAAGACAATAAGGCGATCATTTTCGGCCAGATCGATGATTTTGCCCGCGAGGCCGTCGAAGGCGCCGCGGCCCACGCGCACGGTCTCTCCGATCTGAAGTGCTGAGGCGGAGCGTGCGATCACGCCATCTCTCTCGCGCGCCCTAAGGTCATCGATAAATTGGGCGGGAAGCGTGCAAGGCGCATCGCGAGCGCAAACGACCGATCTGACCCCCACTGTCGACAGAATTGGCCGCCATCGGCTTTGCGCCTCAGTCAGGCGAACAAATAGATAGCCGGGAAACAGAGGCCGAAGCACGTCGGAGACCCGGCGCGCGTGCCGCGTCTGCTTCCGGATCACCGGCCCATAGACGACGTAACCCTGGTTCCGAAGATGTTGTTCTGCGGCGCGCTCTCGGTTCGGATGCGTATTCACGGCTATCCAGGTCGGTTGCAAAGCTGGTGCGGAAGCGATGCAGTTCATGCGAGTCCCTCTACAGAAATAACCCGAGAGAACTAACACTAATGGGACGGCGAGAACTACGCTGATGTCCGAATAATCCACAGCTGTCGGTGGGGTGCGAGTTGCAATAATGATCAAAAATAACTAGTCAACTGACGGCCTTCCCCTTTCGACAGCTATCGTCGCGGAGTTTCCCTTGATGCACCGTCTTGTCCTGCTGGCCGTCGATGTCGCGTTGATCGCTATATCGACGGTGCTGGCCATCCTTCTGTGCAGCCCGCTGTCGCCGCTCTCCGCGCTCGTGAACGCCAAGCTCCACCTTCTGGTCACGATAGGCATCGCGATCCCGGTCCTCTGGTTCTTCGGACTCAACCGCACCGTCTGGCGGTTCACGTCGCTGAACGATTGCTGGCTGATACTCGCTGCCGCGGCGTGGACCGTGGTCTTTGCGATCGCCGGAAATCTTGCCATCAGCGGCATTCAACGCATTCACGACATGCCGCAATCGCTGCCGGTGATGCAGGGACTTCTCATTCTGTGCATGCTGGCCGGCGTTCGCGCGGCGATGCGCCTTCGTCATACCTCGAGACGACGGGCCCGCATGGCGAAGGCACAGTTTCCCGATGAACGCGAGAACGTTCTGCTCGTCGGTCTTACTCCGATAGCGGATCTTTTTCTGCGCTGTGCCGCCGAAAATGCGCGTGAGCACATTCATATCGCCGGCATTCTTTCCAATGCCGAGCGTCACCGCGGACGATCGCTGCGCTCATGCAAGATTCTCGGCCCGCCCGAGGCGGCGGAGGACGTTCTCCATGATCTGTCGGTTCACGGCATCCGTATCGACCGCATCGTCCTCACAATGCCCTACACTCACTTGTCGAGACGGGCACAAGAGTTGCTGGCCGAAATTGAACGAACCCAGGCCATCCGCGTGGATCGCCTCTCGGCTCAGTATGGCCTGAGCGAATTGATCTCCCATAGCGACGGAGGCGCGAAGGAGGCCGGCTCGGATCTGACCGCAGTTGCTCCGGCTACCGCTCCGGCCCCGGCGTTCGGCGGCGGCGATATTCCGGCCAGTTCCTATCTTCGCTGGAAGCGCATGATCGACGCAACGGGGGCGACGTTGGGCATTGTTTGCCTGGCGCCGCTGATGGTGATCATCGGCATGATCGTCGCGCTGGACGTCGGGTATCCGCTTATATTCTGGCAACAGCGCCCGGGCGCATTCGGGCGGCCGATCCGGGTGCTGAAGTTTCGCACCATGAGGCGCCCGCGTGACCAGAACGGCCGTGCATTGGCCGACGCTGAACGGGTATCGAGAGCCGGACGTCTTCTACGCCGCCTTCGGCTCGACGAGCTCCCGCAAGTTTACAATGTTCTGCTCGGGCATATGTCGCTTGTCGGGCCGCGGCCACTGTTGCCGGTTGACCAGCCGTCATTCTCCGCTGCGCGTTTACGGCTTCGGCCCGGGTTGACAGGCTGGGCGCAAATCAAGGGAGGTCGTCATCTCTCAATTGAGGACAAAGCCGCCCTCGACCTTTGGTACATAAGGAATGCGTCGTTTACGCTTGATATGCTGATATTGCTGAATACCATCCGCACAGTGCTCTTCGGTGAGCGGATCGACCGCCGGGCCATAGATCAAGCATGGCGCGAACTAAGGCCATAGCCGCCAACGCCTTAGACATAGGTCGCCAATTTCGGAACCTGATCGCGGAGCATAAAGTTAAGCGGTAGACGAGCAGATTATTCTGCACCGGTTATGCACCGAGCATGGGAGGTATTCCAAAACAATTGGACATTATTCGAGAAATACGCCATTATATGCGGGCTTTTTTAATTCGCAGTTTTCACGACGGCAATTCTTCAGCCGCTAGTTCTATTCCTTCTACGAATGAATATTGATCTCGGGCCTCCGTATGGGTGGGCCGGTTGGTGTTTTTGTTGTGTGGAGTTCGAGCATGCTGCGACCAGGTTCAAGTGATACCGGTAGCACGACACTTGTGCGAAAAACGCCCGCTCGCGAAGTGGGCAAGGTCCGAAGCCTCACACGCGACGAGATTCTTTTCGAATCCGGCGATCTCAAGAGAAACATCTACCGTGTCGAAACTGGGGCGCTTTGCGTCTATCGCACCCGTCCTGACGGAACCACGGAGATTGTCGAATACGCGCTTGCGGGTGATCTGGTCGGCATGGGCTTTTTGGAGCGCCACGCCACCCATGCACGTGCTTCCGTAAATTCGAGCGTCCGCTGCTTCCCCCTCGATGCCGCGGATAAGCTCATCGCCGGCGATGCGCACAACAAGGCGAGATTTGATGAAGCGGTAGAACGCGAATTCATTTTTCGCCGCGAGAGCCTTGTCAGCGCGTCGAGCCAACATCCCGCGATTCGTCTCGCTGCATTCCTGACGGCCGTTTCGCAGCGAACCCGCGAGGAAGGCGGCGATCCGACGTTCATCGACGATAGCGTCAACTGCGGTGTCATCGCAGATTTTCTCGGCATTACGATCGAGGAGCTGGCGCTCGCGCTGACGCAGCTCGAGACGTGCGGACTGATCGAAACGGCTCCGCGCCACGGGCTAAGGCTCAAAGATCTCGCGTCGCTGAAGTCTGTTGCGGATGACGTTGGGCCAGCGCCGGCATGTCTCGCGCCCAAAGGCACGCTGCTGAAAGCCCTGCAGTAAGCCCGTAGTGATTTCCAATCTCCTCAGTTCAGCGCGCGCGTCCATGGCCGCGCGTTGAGCTACTCAAAAGCTATCGCATTGCATGTGCGTGGTTTTCCCGCCTTGACGCGCAGCGCTTATTGAAGCCTTTCGGTCTCTGTCTGAGATGGAGAACCCCGACATTATGAGCGTCCTCTCGTTTGCCGCGATCAACAAGCAGCTCTCGCTATCGCGCCGGTTGTTTCTTGGAAGCTCGCTCGCCGCGGCGGCCCTCCCTGCGGTGGCGCGTGCCGAGGAAATGGCGCCGGCCGGCACGCTTAAGGCGCGCCAGCTTCCCGCGCGCAGCCTGCCGGTGCCGGAAACGGTCAGCGAAGGCCTGCAGGCCGTCATCGCTGCTCCCTATCCGCCAGGGTGGAACGCGCTGCCTGAAGATGCCGCGACGTGGAAAGATCTTGCAACAAAGAGCGCGGCAGGCGCGGCACCGGCGATCGCTGCCATTCGCGAGCATTTCGGTCTGACTGTCGAACAGACCCACATGGCCGGAGTGCCGGTCTTTGTCATCACGCCCCATGAGATCGCGCCTGAAAATCGCGACCGGCTGCTCGTCCATATTCACGGCGGCGGTTACGTGCTCTTTCCGGGCGAGGCCGGGGCTGGCGAGGGCATGCTGATGGCCGGTTATAGCAGATGCAAAGTCGTCTCGATCGATTACCGGATGGCGCCGGATTATCCCTATCCCGCGGCGCTTGACGACGTGATGGCCGTGTGGGGCGTGCTGCTCGCTGCCTACGATCCGCGCAAGATGGCAATCTTCGGAACGTCCGCAGGTGGTGCGCTGACGTTGTGTGCCATCCATCGGGCGAAAGCCGAGGGCATACCGCTACCCGGCGCCATCGCTCCGGGTAGCCCGGTCGCCGATCTCACATGGGCGGGAGACACGATCATGGCGAACGCCTTCGTCGATAACGCCCTGGTCTCGCGCCGGAGTTGGGCGAACGCGGCCGGTGCGCTCTATGTCGGAAGCCACGATCCGCGCAATCCCATGCTCTCGCCGATCTTCGGCGACTTCTCGGGCTTTCCGCCTGCAATTCTGACGTCGGGAACGCGCGATCTGCTATTGAGCGACACGGTGCGGACACATCGCAAGCTTCGCAAAGCCGGAGTGACTGCCGCGCTTCAGGTTTTGGAAGGTCAGAGCCACGCGCAATACCTATCGCCGTTTCTGCCCGAGACCGAAGAAGCGTTTGGCGAAATAGCCAGGTTCTTTAATGATCATCTCACGTCCTAATATTTGGAGACCCACGCGCCGATTGTGACAGGCTGAAATAAAACCGTCGCAGTTCATAACCACAACTTACTGTCATCGAGCCCAAAAACGCGCGGATTTCCGCGCGTTTTTTTGTCGATCGAGATGCACGCAATTTTAAGCAAGATGGATTCAAATTCGATCCTGCGGCGCTGATCGCAAAACGTATCGCCAAGCGAGGATCAACTCCCATGTCATACATGCGCATTATGCTCGCAATGGTCCTGACAGGACTTGCACTCCCCGTAGAGGGGATTTCCGCTTTTGCTGAAGACGCCATGCCCTCGGCATCCGATGCAGCGTTTGCACGTGATCGCAACGCTGAGATCGACGCCTCGGTTGCTCGCGTCGAAGCTGAGCGGACCGCCGAATTCGAACGCGCCCGGAATGCCGAAATTGAAATGGCATTCGCGGCATACGAACAGGCAAAGTTCGAGCGCGAAAGAAACAATGAGATCAGCGCATCCTTGGCTGCGGTTGCAGGCGCGCGTGCCCGGGACGCGCAAAACGTTGCGGAAGCGGCATTCGAACGTGAACAAAACGCAGAGGCCGACGCATCGATGGCTCGAGTTGCGGCCGTTCAGGAAGCTGAGTTCGAACGAGACCGCAATCTTGAAATCGACGCCGCCATGGCCGCCTATCAGAACGTCAAGTTCGCGGAAGAACGCAATGCGGAGATAGCAATGTCATTGGCTGCAGTTGATGCGGCGCGCCGGGAAGCGGAATTCGTTGCCGCGCGAAATGCGGAAATCGAAATATCGCTGTCCGAGGTTAGATCTCGTCAGCATCCCATTGAGACCGGTAGCATAGCGCGGGAATAGCCGGCATCAGCCCGATATTCGAGATCAATGAGTATTCGAGACCATTGCGCCTTGGGCTTCACGCCCGGGGCGCTAATTTTTCGCAGAACTCGCAATGACGTTGCGCAATCCGAGGCATCCCGTCGCTCGCTTCGCGATGCAAGCAGGTAATGTCAGGCGTGATTGGCTGAGAACTCAGATCCCCATCATCGTCATGATACGGTCGACCGCCAGCGTCGGCAGCAGCGTGCCGTTGCGGACGGAGGCCTCGATGTTCGGAAGCTCGGCCGCCACGCGTGGATGCGCTCTGAGTGCGCCCATAAGGCGGTCTTCGAGCATGTCGCGCATCCAGGACACGGCCTGAGATTGCCGGCGCGCGGCGAACTCGCCGGTCGCCGTCATCTTCTCGCGATGCTCGAGAACCTTGGCCCAAAGCTCTTTCAGTCCGCGATTGTCGCGGCCTGAAGCGGTCAAGACCGGAGGAAACCACGTCGCGCCGTGCGGCGTGAAAATCTGCAGCGCGTTCTTGTATTCGGCCGCGGCGCTTTCCGCGCGCTTGATGTTGTCGCCGTCCGCCTTGTTGATGGCGATCATATCGGCAAGCTCGATGATGCCCTTCTTGATGCCCTGCAAATCGTCACCGCCGCCTGAGAGCAGAAGCACCAGGAAGAAATCGACCATGTCGGCCACGGCAACCTCGGACTGACCGACGCCCACCGTCTCGACGATAACAACATCGAAGCCTGCCGCTTCGACGAGCGCCATGGTTTCGCGCGTGCGTCGCGTTACGCCGCCGAGCGTTCCCGACGACGGCGAGGGCCTGATGAAGGCGTTCTTTTCCTGTGCGAGCGAGTTCATGCGCGTCTTGTCGCCGAGGATCGAACCGCCTGAGCGTTTGGACGTCGGGTCGATCGCGAGCACGGCCACCTGATGCCCTTCGGCGAGAAGGTTCATTCCGAGCTGATCGATCGTGGTCGACTTGCCGACGCCGGGAACGCCGGTGATGCCGAGCCGCACGGCTTTACCCGTCTTCGGCAATAGCTCCTGCAGCACGTGTTGTGCGAGGCGGCCATGATCGGGGTTCGAGCTTTCCACAAGCGTGATGGCGCGAGCGAGAAGGGCGCGGTCGCCATTGGCGATCCCGGCAACATAGTCGGCAACCGGAATTTTGTGGGCGGGGAGGGCTGTAACGGCCATGGGTGAGAAGCTGAATCCTGTTCGTTCATCTGCGGTTACGTAGGGCAGGAAAGAGATCATCCCGCAAGCCGGGAATTCGACGCTATCCGCCGTCACAATCTCCTGCCATAGAGCCGGTTGCTTGGGGCGCACAAGCTACCTAGCTTGTGCGCGGACCGCGTCCTAGGGGAGGGTAGCGTGATTTGGGGAACTGAAGGCTGGCGCAAGCCGGTACGCAGGACGGGATTTGGTCTGGCGATACTTGCGGCGTGCGGATTGCTCGCGGCGTGTAGCGAAGCTCCGAAAGTCGGCAAAGAGCGCGCCGAGCCTCCGCCGCAGGCCCAAGAAAGTGCGCAGCCTCCCCCACCGCCGGAAGCCAATGCGCCCGCAGCGCCGGAAGCGGCGCCGCCTCCTGAAACGAAGCAACGAAGCGACAATACGGGAGGCAAGGACTCCGAACCACAGACGGATGCCTACAAAAAGGACGAGGGGGCACCTCGCCCCGGCTCGACATTCGAGCGTGAGGAATCCGGAGGTTCCGGTGCGAATGTGCCATCCGATATCGGGCAAGGCAGCATCGGCGCTGGTGCTCCTCCTCCGGCGGAAGAGCCGAAAGCCGCGGGCGCTGCGCCTCCGCCATCTCCGGAGATCGAGCCCAAAGCAGTTGAAGCTGCTCCGCCTCCGCCGCCGGAGCCTTCCGAGCCGGCCGGGGGCGCCGCACCGCCTGAAGCAATGCCTGACGTCACCACCGCAGAGCCGCCGGGCGCCAGACCTCGTGAAGACGGCGCACCTGTGGCGCGATCAGCCGCGCCGCCCAGACCTTCCCTCGCAGCCCCGGCACCGGTTGCCGTTCCGCCGCCAGCAGCGCCGACAGCCGCAGCGCGCGCAGCGATCGACAGCGATCCTTCGAAGAAGTTCAAGGTCGTTCCGGTCTTCTATGGAACGGATCGCGCCATCGAGCCTGATCCGGTCCGCCTGCAATTCGGATCGGAGCGGGGTCACAAACTGCAGTTAGGGCGCGCGCTTATCTCCGTTCCTCTCAGCCATAAGGTGCCCCACATCGAGCGGCCGACGGTCTACGAGATCCCGTATTTTAAATACAAGATCTATGAAGAGAAAGAGGATCCGGACAAGCATTTCACGCTGCAGGAGATAAAGAGCCTCAGCGAAGATCAGATGCTGGCGCTCGTCAAAGAGCAGTTGGCGAAGTCCTCGACGTTCAAGGATCACGCCTTCGTCTTCGTGCACGGCTTCAACACGTCGTTCGATTGCGCGCTCTATCGGACCGCGCAAATCGCCTACGATCTTGGCTTCGACGGCGTGCCATTCGTCTACAGCTGGCCGTCCGGCGGAAAGGTCGCGAGCTACACTTACGATCGCGGCAGCGTCGAGCAGGCCGAGCCAAGCCTGGCTGAATTTCTCACTATGGTCATTCAGAAGAGCGGCGCGAAGTCCATCAGCCTTATCGCCCATTCGATGGGTAACGAGCTATTGCTCCGCGTGCTGGAAAGGCTGAGGCCGAAAATTCCGGAAGGCGTGGTGATCAGCCAGGTTATTCTCGCCGCGCCAGACGTCGACCGCGATAAGTTCAACATTATCGCGCGCGAGATCACGAACTTCGCGAAAGGCGTCACGCTTTATGCCGCGTCGAACGACCGTGCGCTCGGATATTCGGCGCGGTTCTGGGGCGGCGTGCCGCGTGCGGGAGACATACCCAAGGATGGGCCGTTGATCATTCCGGGCGTCGACACCATCGACGTCACCGCAGTCTCGACGGATGCGCTGGGGCTCAACCACTCGGGCTATGCGGAAAATCCGGCATTGCTCGACGACGTCAAAGCGCTCGTGAAGTTCGGCATTCGCCCGCCGGATAAACGCGTGAAAAGCATCCTGACGGTCGAGTCGGCTGCGGGAACGTTCTGGCGCTTCCAGGCAGCCAACTGAAACCGGCGAGCTTCGCTAGCCGGTCATTCCCGTCCGGCGTTTGAGTGAATCCAAAGCGCGGGTGGAGCTTGCCGCCTCCCGCTCTTTTTCGCGGCGAAGGCGCTCCTCCTCCGCATAGACGCGCTTGGTCGCCCGGTCGGCTGAGTTTTCCGTACGCTTCGAGTGCCTGCGTTCCGAAAGCGTCATGCCGTAAAACAGCAGCGCGCCGAGGATGATCGGTGCTCCTATGACCGACAGCACCAGAAGGAATTCGCTCAAATATTCTTGCACGGCAGAATCTCCGCGTTGTCCGAAAAAACGGACCAGAATTCCCAAAGTTCCCGGCCTCGGGAAAACGCGCCGCGGCATGAATTGCCGGTCCGTCAACCCAGCGTTACGGGGAACATTGGCCGCGCGGCGGAGGTTACGACCCACAAGTCGAATGACTTGAGGAGAGATCGCGATGAGAGCAATTTTAGCAATGATCGTGGCGGTGGCTGGATTTGCATTGCCGGCAGTGGCCGCGGACATTCCAAGCCAAACCAAGGACTTCGTAAATAACGCCTCCGTTGGCAATAAATTCGAAATCGATACGAGCGAGCTCGCGTTGAAATACGCCAAGTCGCCCGAAGTGAAAAACTTCGCGCAGCAGATGATCACGGATCACACGAAGGCAGGCGACGAGTTGAAGGCAGCTCTCATCGAGGCCAAGATCGAGCCGTCGTCGGACACTCTCGATGTGACGCACGCGGCCAAATATGCGAAGTTGCGTCTATTCACAACCGAGAACGGCTTCGACTCCGCCTACGCGGACGAGCAGCTGAAGGCCCATGAGGATGCCGTTGCAAAATTCCAGGACTTTGCGTCGACTGGACCGACGCCCGAAGTGAAGGCGTTCGCGGCGAAACTACTTCCCACGCTTCAGCACCATCTCGCGATGGCGAAAGATCTCGATGAGAAAGTGCACTCGAAAAGCTAGCGCGTGAGTATTTTTCGCGATCGCCTTTCGCCCGGCGCGGATTTCGTTCTGCTCAGTCGCTAGGCACGATGAGGCCCGAAAATTAAAATGGCCCCGAAGTGGGAAGCTTCGGGGCCGAGACAATATTATCAAATGAATGTACGGGAGCGTACAACGAGGAAACCCTAGTTGAAACGCGCCGATTCGGCAATTACCGGCGCCCCGCGCAGCGACGCTACCCACATTAAAAAATGCGATCCTAATTCTCTTGGCTGCATCTCGATGTTCAACACCGCGTGCCGCGAAGCAGATCTGCTCGCTGCGTAGGCAATGAGCGAAACTATCTCTCGCGTTCGACTTCGGAGCGGTGAGCCTGAAGCACTTTCGCCCGCTTGTGTGATTGCGCGAATGCCCGCTAGTAGGTGGGAATGATCGCAGTCACGAGAGTGTGCATGCCGTGAGTAAGCTTGACGACGTTGTCAAAGATATCGCCGACGAAATGCGCCACATGCCCGACCGGGGTGAGGTCGCATCCTACATTCCCGAATTGGCGCGCGTCGATCCGAAGTCTTTCGGCATTGCCGTTGTCGACGCCGAAGGCAACGTCGCCGTTGGAGGGGACGCCGATACGCCCTTTTCGATCCAAAGCATCTCGAAGGTCTTCACGCTGACCCTCGCTCTCGGCAAAGTCGGCGATAGACTGTGGGACCGCGTTGGTCGCGAGCCATCGGGCAGTCCGTTTAACTCGGTTGTCCAGCTGGAGTACGAAAAAGGAATTCCGCGTAATCCGTTTATCAATGCCGGCGCGATCGCGGTGACGGACGTGATCCTCGCCAATCATTTGCCCCGTGAGGCGCTGGGCGAAATCCTGAGGTTCATGCAGTTCCTGGCCGACGATTCGACGATCACGATCGACCAGCAGGTCGCCGCTTCCGAGCACAGGACCGGCTTCCGAAATGCCGCCCTTGCCAACTACATGAAGTCGTTCGGCATGCTCGATAACCCAGTCGACTTCACCCTCGGCGTTTACTTCCACCACTGCGCCATCGCAATGTCTTGCCGACAATTGGCCATGGCCGGGCGGTTTCTTGCACAATTTGGAAGCAATCCGTCCACTGGATATGCAGTTATCCAGCCTGAGAGGGCGCGTCGGATTAACGCTCTCATGCTAACCTGCGGCCATTACGATGGATCGGGCGAATTCGCCTACCGGGTCGGCCTGCCCGGAAAGAGCGGGGTTGGTGGCGGCATACTGGCGATAGCCCCTGGTAAGGCCTCGATCGTCGTCTGGTCGCCGGGTCTGGATAAGACGGGTAACTCGCGGCTGGGCCGAATCGCGCTCGAGCGTCTCACCAGCCGAATGGGCTGGTCGATCTTCGGAGCATGACGTTCTGAAGCTTTGCTGCGGGGCCGTTCGGGAGTCTTCAAGAGGTCCACGCGTTCACCTGCACCGGGTAGGGCGCAGTTTCGTCGACCGTGAGCGTTGCTGGACAACGGGAGGCCGAATAGGCCGAAATAGAGGGTGCTTTCAAATCCTTGGCGGCAACGCTTCTCTGCCCCGCGCGAAAAGGATCAAAGCCTTTCGCGCGCTCTCGATCAGTTCCTGCCATTGGCGGAAGTGACATTACTCATGACGCTACAACTCAGCGAGTCTCAGCTCCAGCGGACCAGCTCGGAGTCGTCAATGGCCGCCTGGTGATACCAGCAGCTGCCGTACTCGACTGGCCTCGCAAGCCGCGACTGCACGATCGCTGAAGCCTGTTTGACGAGGCGGTGTCCATGCAAGGAAGCACGTCCGCCTTTCGGGAATTGGTAGATCTTCGCAGAAGGTCGAATGAGCATCTCAGTCATCGTGATCTCTCCTTGAAGTCCCACCGCTGTTATGACGCAGCCGGTTCGTCTTCTATTTTCGCCCGATTATTCTGATGCCTCAATAAAAATCAGCAATTGCACAAACTATGGGCATGCTTGGTTTTGCATCTTTCGGTAGCATCCGTGCCGTGGTGAACGCTCGCAGCACGCGACCTGTTCCGCCACGTTGCCTTGGGCCTTTCGTGGGCCTGTGTCGTACGAGGGAGAATGGATGCTGACCGCCGTGTCTCAAGACAAGAGCGAGAGACTCTGCGCCGGGAATGCGTCCGCAAGCATATCTCAATTCGCTATGGCCGCCCGCTGGCGGCGCCCAGGCGGGCTCTCCGATGATGCAGGCTTTCATCGAGGCCTGAGCGCAATCGCGGCGCCATCCGCACTTTCAGACTTCAGCGCCGGGCCATGCCAACGCCGGCCGCGCACGCACTAGGAATTCCTCAGACACCTAACTCAGGGAGCAGCTCAGAATGACGAAGTATAAGCTTGAGTACATTTGGCTCGATGGTTACACGCCGGTCCCGAACCTGCGTGGCAAGACGCAGATCAAGGAATACAGCTCGTTCCCGGATCTCGCCGATCTGCCGCTCTGGGGATTCGATGGCAGCTCGACCCTACAGGCCGAGGGCCACAGCTCCGACTGCGTCCTGAAGCCTGTCGCGCACTATCCGGATCCGGCGCGCACGAACGGCGTGCTCGTCATGTGCGAAGTCATGATGCCGGACGGCAAGACACCGCACGCTTCGAACAAGCGCGCAACCATTCTCGATGATACCGGCGCTTGGTTCGGCTTCGAGCAGGAATACTTCTTCTACAAGAATGGCCGTCCGCTCGGCTTCCCTGAGTCCGGCTATCCGGCGCCGCAGGGCCCCTACTACACGGGCGTCGGCTACAAGAACGTCGGTGATGTCGCTCGTCAGATCGTCGAAGAGCATCTCGACCTCTGCCTCGCCGCCGGCATCAACCACGAAGGCATCAACGCCGAAGTCGCGAAGGGCCAGTGGGAATTCCAAATTTTCGGCAAGGGCTCCAAGAAGGCCGCCGACGAAATGTGGATCGCGCGTTATCTCTTGCTCCGCCTGACGGAGAAGTACGGCATCGACATCGAGTTCCACTGCAAGCCGCTCGGCGACACCGACTGGAACGGCTCGGGCATGCACGCCAACTTCTCGACCGAGTACATGCGTACGGTCGGCGGCAAGGAATACTTCGAGAGCCTGATGAAGGCCTTCGACAAGAACATCGAAGAACACATCGCGGTTTACGGTCCGGACAACCATATGCGCCTGACTGGCAAGCACGAGACGGCGCCGTGGAACAAGTTCAGCTACGGCGTTGCTGATCGTGGCGCTTCGATCCGCGTGCCGCACTCGTTCGTCAACAACGGCTACAAGGGTTACCTTGAGGATCGCCGTCCGAACTCGCAGGGCGACCCATACCAGATCGCTTCGCAGATCCTGAAGACGATCTCCGAAGTGCCGGCGGGCGCCGTCGCAAAGGCAGCCTAAGACTTTCAATCGCGGCGCCGGCTTTGCAGTCGGCGCCGCGAGTCTATCCGGAGTTGGCCCGCTGCGCCGGTTTTACAACGACCCGCTGTGACCAGACCACGGCGGCGACCGCTCTACTGAATTGCCGCTGACTTCCTGGCCAGGAGTGCCGCTCTTCTGGCACGCGATGACAACCGCTGATGCTTGCTCTTTCGCGAAGCGGATTTGACCGACGACTTCTGAGGCTCAGGCGGCGTAACATCGGCGACGAGCTCCAGCGCCGTTTTCGGCTTCAGAAGAACGACCTTGTAGCCACCCGCTTTGAGTTTCGCGAGGAGCCCAGGTACGGCGTCGGCGGTCCATTTGTGAATGTCGTGCATCAGGATGATGCCGCGCCCACGCGCCTTGAGACCAGCCATCACCCTCGCAATGACAGGCGCTGAACTGCGAACGCGCCAGTCGGAAGAATCGATATCGACCGCGATTTGCGCGATATTGCGGCTCTTGAAATAATCTTCGTCGAGCTTGCTGCTCGAAAGATAGGGATAGCGGAAGAACGGCGCGACCGGCTGCGGACTGTTCTTCTGCACAACGTCGAACGTCGCTTCGACCTCGTGAGTGACTTCAGGCAACGCAAGCCGCGCGAGGTTCGGATGCGACCACGTGTGCGTTCCGATGGTATGGCCCTGGTCCGCCACCTCTTTGACGATCTCGGGATGCACGACGACCATTTCGCCGACCATGAAGAAGACGGCTTTGGTGCACTCTTTCGCGAGCGCGGCCAGAATCTGGCGTGTGTTACTGGGCGATGGTCCATCGTCGAACGTGAGAACGACCTCGCCCGGCGCGAGGAAATTCGGATCGCCGTGCGGCGCACCTATCCACGGGCCGCCTGTCGTGTCGACCTCGATGGTGCGTGAAACGCCGAGCGTACCAGCTGGGCAAGTATCCTCCGCGCGCGCCGCGCTCAGTGTGCAAAGGCCGGCGGCGATAACGCTCGCAACAGCCAGACTGAGGTTCCATCTTGGTCGCATCTGAAATCCAGTTGAGGAAGACCGGATGCATTCCGGCGTCATTGACAGCAAAAAGGTCCTAAAACGGATCATGCCCGTGAGATCGCCGTGCATGCAACTCAGCCGATGGTGCACGTTCTCGTATCAACAGCAAAAGAATATATCAACTCGCGCTCGGAGCGAGCTAGTCCAGACCTTGAAACTGCGCTGAAAATCGCCGCACCACCGACCGATATGCAACATCCACGTCCGGATTTCTCCGAATCCACGGGGAGCGCGACGCGACGCTTGCACATTGAAGAAAAAAATCGGCGCCACGTTTGAGATCTCATACGAGCGATACGCCGAGAAGCGGTGTTCGGACGCAATCGCAAGACTATCGAATCAAAGCGGAAACGAATGCTCCGCTTCGGCAACAGAGATCCAAAGGAACAGTTCCGCATACGGATCTCAGATCGGAGCGGGTAGTTAAGATTCGATTTTTTGAAATGGATGTGCCGCTACTTGGTGAGCGGCTGCGCGCCGGACGGCGATCCCTGCGAAGCAGGCTCTTCCGCGGTGTTGGTCGGCACACCTTCCATTTTTGCAGGAGTGTTACGAATAAACGCGATGACGAAACCACCGAGAACCAGCACCGTGATCACCGTCGATATGATGAGTACGCGGAAGTTGGTCATTCGCGGACTGGCTTGTCGAACTTCAGTGGGTGTCTTTGCCACGCGCGGTTCCTTTCGCGCTCAAACGAAGAAGAAGGCGAGTGCGATCAAGATGACCGCGGCGGTGCCAACGAAAAACATTATGCCACGGATGAAATCGCGATAAGTTTGGACATGACTTTCGAAGTCCTGCGCATTGGGCGCGTAGGGCTGCTTCTCGATTGCAGCGCGCTCGATGCCCTCTTCTTCAAGGACGTCTAATGAGGTCGGATTGCTGGTGACAGCCATGGTCGCCTCCATAACCTCAAGGTTAAACCTTCGTCTGGAGAGGGCGTTCCCGAACAGAGCAGTCACTCGCCGCTGGCTTTGCCGGCGTCGCGCTGGGGATCGATCAAAGTGTTGCGCCCCGCTGCAATTCAGGCGGGGCACAACTTGCAATTAGGAGTACCGGCTAGTAGTACCGGCAAATCCGCCTGCGGCCATAGTAGCCGTAGTAGGGCCAGGCTGATCCCGCGGTCCAGCCGAACCCAGGCCACCACCAACCGGCGCCAAATCGGCGCCCGCGCCATCCCCACCCGCCCCATCCCCACCCGGGGCGACGCCATCCCCAACCTGCGCCCCGCCATCCCCAGCCTGGACGCCGCCAACCCCACCCGGCGCCACGCCATCCGCCCCCGCGCCAACCCCACCCGCCGGTACGGAACCCACCTCCGCGCCAACCCCAACCGCCGCCGCGCCATCCGCCACCGTGGAACATGGCCCCACCACGAAACCCGCCTCCACGGAATCCGCCACCACCAAATCCCCCATGGAAGCCGCCGCCACCAAATCGTGCATCGGCCGCAGTGGACATCGTGATGATGGCCAGCGACCCCACCGCCGCAATCAAAAATCGGTTGAACCTATTCATTGATGAGACCTCATTGCTCGTCAGCCAACGTATGGGCAGTACGCGGAGGAGGACGCGCTAATTGTTCCGTCGCGCGGGGCTGACGAAAAAGCCGGGCTTGGAACAGTCGGTTTTCGTTTGCTGCCCGCGCGCTCCTGGCAACGCCAAAACAGCTTGGCAGCTGAGCTAAGTGAGTTGCGCGTCATGCGTCGCGCAGTTTCATCATTCATCGGCAAGCAGATCGTCGATGAAGCGTCCGGAGCTTGGGCGCTGCGGGTTAACGCACGATGATAGCGGACTGTCGGACCCGATACCTATTCGTCCAAAATTTTACTTAAGCCTTCGATGCAAGCTTTTCGATTTCGAACGGCTTGTTGCACCTCGAAAGAGGCGCGAACGCGATCGTCATCCGTGACGACGAGAACGCCATCCTTTGTCGAACCTGATGCAGATTGGAAGCACCGTTTCTATCGCGCGACCTAGCTCGCGATACCCGGCGCGCTGAGCAAACGGGAATCTCCGCCGTCGAGGTTTTGTGTTGTTTTAGTGCGGTGAAGCGATCGGCAACGGCCGCCTGGAAGTCGTCAACCGTTCGCGAGCCGGCTGGCTATGAGACTGTTCACCACCATCGAGACGTCGTCGGGATTGTAAGGTTTTGCGAGGAATGGCGTGTTGGGATAAAGCGTCCCGAGGTCTTGCTCGCCTCCGCCGGTGCAAATCGCAAATGGAATGCCCTTATCGTCGAGAGCGCGAGCCAAGGGCGCCGCTTCGCCGTCCTCCAGCAGATAATCGACAACAGCGATATCGACGGCTTCAGTCGAGAGAAGTTCGAGCGCATCCCGCACGCTCAAGATCGGTCCGATAACGAGGCAGCCATACCCCTTGAGAATTTCTTCGAGGTCGAGACCAATCAGCGTGTTGTCCTCCGCCAGCAGAACGCGCGGCGGAGGGAACTGTCCGAGAATATCGGTCTTCACCATGCTTCTCGAGCCGCAAAAGTTCATACACCTTACTCCTAGGGCGTGAGCCTTGATCCTTTTGCGCGATGAATCAATCCGTTGATGGCGCAACTTGCTGTTCCCTCGCAAATTTGTGAGGGCGCTTAGGAAACCGTTTCTGCTTGCTCGTCGTTAAGCTGTGTCGCCGCTCAAATTGAGCAGCTTACTAATTTTCGGTCTTTTTGAATGCGCGAAGGAGATCGCGATGTGCGCCGCAATCAGAGACGAACGCCTGCAGATTATGCTCGAACCGGATGAGCTTCGAGCCGTCGATGACTTTCGTTATCGGTATCGCCTGCCGAGCCGAGCTGCGGCCGTGCGAGAATTGCTGAAGCGCGGACTATCGAGTACGCCGACGGGTCAAGCCGACGATCGTTCCCGGTCTCAGGATTTTGGCGTTCTCGGCATCGCCAACGGCAGCCGCTTCAAGGATGTCGATAAGGCCGAAGGCGAGGAGTAGCCGCGGCTTTTCGATGAGGCTCAGCGAGCCGGTCATATAGGCACGGTGGAGGGATTGTCCGGATACGTTTCGAGTGGTCGTGCGCCAAACCTCGGCGAAATCAAAGTATTGCGCTTCGCGCCGTTAGAGAGCGAGGAACCTCGCGGACCCAATTCACTGGTCTTCACCCGCGTTTTTTTTCAGTCTCTCGGAACCCACGACGGCATGTACCCGTTCCACACGAACAATCTCCCCAGGATTGTAGTCCCTGGCGTTATTCCCCCATAGCGCCGTCCCAAAAGACGCCGGCTTTTCCCCGAAGCCGGCGTCTTCATTTTTTGCGGGTTCGCAAGTGTGTACCGGTGCGATCGGATGAGGTGCGACGGCCGGTTGAATAAGCGCTGAAAGATCTCCAGTGTCAGCCGGTGTGCGCGCTCTCTTTTTCCGACTGCTGCAAACGCGTGAGCAGATCGGACAGAAAAGTCGGAGTTCTATCCAAGTCCCGTTCGAACATTTCTCGCAGACGCGGTGCTGCCCGCTCTTTGAACTCGATCAGCCAATTGTCCTCGTACATCTTCTTCTCCCGCGCCGGCGCGTTCCCGTACTCGAAATTTATGCGAGGAGAATCCACGAAGGTACTGCGCAGTTCCGATACCGCGCAGACATATGTTTTTGCGGCATTGAGCCGTTTCTTCACGTATTCGCAACGCGCATGTGCTTTTTCAGATTTTGCATTGCTCGAACTGGCAATCCGCAGCGGGCTGCACATTTAGAACATAAGCTCCTGGACCAGCATTGGAATTGAATTGGGTGGATGACAAATCATCCGCCGGGTTCACTTTCCTCAGCCTCTGTCTGTGCCAAGACAGCGCGCAACAAACGCATCTGTCGAAGGTTTTTCCCTCATCGGAGTCACTTAGCTCCAAGCGGATGAGGAACACTCAGATGGAAAGCATTCGAAGATTGGCAACAATCGCTGCGGCCGCGCTTGCGGTAACGGCGTTCTCCGTTTCCGCTGACGCCCACGGCGGCGGTGGGGGCGGCGGTGGGGGCGGTGGAGGACACGGAGGAGGCGGGGGAGGGGGCTTCTCGATGGGCGGCGGAGGCGGCGGCTTCGGTGGCATGGGCCATGGCGGCGGGGGATGGGGTGGCGGGATGGGCCACGGCGGCGGATGGGGTGGGATGGGGCCCGGCTTCGGCTTCCGTAACGGCGGTCATATGGGCAGAGATTTCGATCGGCATGACGGCCATCACAGGCGTTTCGTAGCTGTCCCGTTCTTCTTCGGAGACGGTTATTACGACGACTATTACTACGGCGACGATTACACCTGCTTCTGGCGCTACGGTCGCCGCATCTGCGGTTACTATGGCTATTAGGATTGATGAAAAAGCCCCGGTTACCCGGGGCTTTTTTATGCGCGATGGCTGCAGAAAATGGAGAGCCCTGCCATCTCTGGCAGGGCTGACAGGAACACGTCACCCTCACGCCTGGCGGTATCGGCTCCCGCTGTGCCGACCGTTCAAGCAGCGACGCTCTTCCCGCTGAAGGAGGCAGCCAATACAGAATTTCGACGTCACAAACAATTCACAATCCGACGCAGTATGTAACAGTTGTGACATGACGGCCACCCCCAGAACACCCCCAGAATGCGGCGCATCGGTCAAGCGACGCTGGACAGCGATCAGAGCGGTTTTCGTCCGGCCATCATGGCGGCGGGAAGACGAGCGCGAGCGCTTGCAGTCGCGCCGTCGCTTGCAGCTTCAATCGTGCGCAGCAACTCATCGATTTCGAAAGGCTTGCCGATGTGCGCCGTCATGCCGGCCGCATAACAGCTTGCGATTTCGTTGGGAAGAACGTTCGCCGTCATGGCGATGATGGGAACTTGGCCCTGGTTCGGCGGCAGCTTCCGGATTTCCTTCGTCGCCGCGAGGCCGTTCATCCCCGGCATCTGCATATCCATGAGAATGACATCGAAAGTCTCGGACTTCGCCAGGGAGATGGCCTCTGCGCCGCTCGCGGCCGTCACCGCGCGATGACCGGCGCGGCGTAACACGGTCGAGGTAAGGCGCCTGTTGGGTTCCATATCGTCGACCACGAGAATGTTAAGGCCACCGGGGCTGGCCGGTCTCGCTTCCACGGAACGCTCGATGGCAGGCAGAGCGCGGCTGACGATGAGAGGCAGTTCGAACCAAAACGCGGACCCCACGCCAAGTTCGCTTTGCACGCCGATTTCGCCGTCCATTGCAACGACGATGCTTTTGCTGATGGCAAGCCCGAGGCCCGATCCCGTGAAGCGCCGCTCGTAGCTTCCGTCGAGCTGGCTGAACCTGTTGAACAGTTCGGGTATCGACTTTTGCGGTATGCCGGGGCCTGTATCCTTGACGATGAACCGGATGGCGACGATGTCTTCGGATCGCCTCAGCCATTTAGCTTCGACATCCACCCGCCCTTCCGACGTGAATTTCACCGCGTTACCGACGAGATTGACGAGCACTTGCCTGACGCGTTGCGCGTCGGCCTCGACGCTCACCTCATCCAGCGCGCTATCGATCTCGGCGCTCAAAGCGAGACCTTTTGCCCGCGCCTCGACCTGCATCAGTGACAGGCAACTCTCGATCATCGGCCTGAGCAGCGTCGGCGCGAGCAACAGCTTCAGGCGCCCAGCTTCGATAGCGGAAAAATCGAGAATGTCGTTCACGGTATTTAAGAGCGATCGTCCCGCATCCCGCACGATTTCGAGATCGCGCGCGTCTTCCGCATTCAACCCGCGTCGGGCCAGCACGAGGCTCGTATAGCCGATCACGCTGTTGAGCGGCGTCCTGATCTCGTGGCTCATCGTTGCGAAGAATTCCGACTTCGCCGACGTAGCGCGTTGCGCCGCTTCATTCGCAGCCTTTGCATCCTCGATGGAGACCCTGAGCCGTTCTAGAACCTTCAAACGCTCCATGAACATGCGAGCGTTCGTCATGACGAGGACGATGAGGAAAACCAGGAAGCTGATGGCGAGTGCGCCGAGAACCACATTTTCCCGACTGCCGAGAACCAGCAGTTTGACGATGAGCGGGCCGAGGATCGTGCCCGCATAGGTCAGCGCCGCCGCCGGTATCGGCGCAAGAAGGATGCTGCCGCTCGCCGCCATGCCGACCACGAATGCCGTGAGGATGGCTTCGCTCGTCCCACTGACGGTGCCCGCCCAGAACATCGCCAATGACGACCAGGGGAGCGCCAGAAGCACGGCGAAGAGGAGCGCGTTGCGCGCGCTCCGCAATTCGTCTGGGTTCCGATCGTGAGTGGCGGGCGGACGATGAAACGATCGCACGCCGACGATTCCGCATGCCGTCAGCGACAGGAACGCCCAGAGAAGAAGATCTCGAGCTGGTATGGTGTTCCAGAAGGCCGCGGTCGCGAGCGCGACATTCACTCCATAGCCGGCCATCGCATAAGGGGTGACGCGCGCGACGGCGGATAACTGATCGCGATGAAGGCGCAGCTTAGTCGTCACCGGCGCCCCCCATAAAGGTATTCAGCGCGGCAATGGCGCGTTCGCCCGCGCTTCGCATGTCCAATTGAGCCGAGACGACTCCAGCCCGCGCTTGCCGGCGTGCGTGGTCTCGCAATTTCTCAGCTGCCGACCTCAGCTCGTACATTCCGAGCGTTCCGGAGAAATTGATAAGATCGTGGCAGATGGCTTCGATCTGCGAAGGCGAAAGCTCGAGCGACTCGAGATTCAAAAGTCGCTGGCGAATTCCGGTCTCGAATTCGCCGATAATGTCTCGAAAGCCCGCCATGTCCAAATAGCCGCGCATTCGCAGCAACTTGTTGGCATCGAGGACTGGGCCCTCATCTGTGATTACGGCCTCGGACATCGGAGACTTCATTGAGGGCAAAATTAATGTCTAACGATAAGGCCGGGCGCGCTTATTCGGCCCCCCGAGATATCATCCCCACAATGCATTACTCTGAGCTTAACTGAGCCGCACGGCCTCCCAATTGAAAAGACGGTGTTCATTTGCGAACCTCCCATTCAATGCCGGACCTAACCTCTCGGCGATAAAAGTTAACGAATGCATTCCGACCTGCCGGGTTCCGCTCTTGGCGCGACGCCAGGATTGCTGACAGGTGTTAGGTTCGATCGGAGAACTCCAGCCTTTCTATTGCCCTCGTTGAGTTTCTGACTGTCCTTGGGGAGTGAAGGGCGTCAGTTATGAAATTTGTTGCGTCAGTCGTTGTACCGGTTTTGGCATTAATCGCCGCACATGTGCCGCCGGCCTTTGCAGACTCCGCCGCCTCCGCGGCGTCAGACCCGCAATCGGCCGGCACGCCGCCGTTGCCGGCATTCGTCCCGCTGTCCGGACAGGAAAAATATGCTTCCGCCTTACAGGGCAAAAGCGGAGAGGCAGCCGCTGCGCGCCAGCAGGCCGAGAAAATCAGTGCCCTTTTCGCTGGCATGACGACGGGCTCGATTTCGAAGAGTGACAGCGAAACGCCGGTCGCAGCGTCCGAAGCGCCGTCGGGGCGCTCGATCATGCTCGCGTCGAACCAATCGGCCGAGGCTACGCCCGAGAATAACGGAGCGTCGCCGAAAGACGCACAGCCGCCAGCCGGTCAGGTGAAAGGCAGTGGCAAGCCTCATCGCATTCCGCAAAAGGCCATCGCCCGCGAGACGCATGGATCGCGAATCGCCGACGGCCACGAGGCTCATGGCCCGAGGATCGCAGAAAGCGAACCGGCGAACCTCGCAGCCATCGGTCACAAGGTCAGCGTCCTCGATCTGCTGACGAACCCCGCATTGTGGTGGCACTAAGCGAACGAAGAGGCGCCACCAGCCGAACGCCTATTCGCTTCGCGGCGGCGCCATCACGGGAACCGGCTTTTGCTTGCGTGATTGGCGCCACTCTTCGAAGCGCTGGATGATGACGTAGAGCGATGGAACGAAGAGCACCGCCAGGCACGTCGAAGCGAGCATGCCGCTGAAAACGGTGATGCCGATCGATTTCCGCGCCGAGGCGCCAGCTCCGGTGGCGAACACCAGGGGCGCGACGCCGAGAATGAACGCAAACGACGTCATCAGGATCGGCCGGAACCGGGCCCGCGCGGCATCACGCGCGGATTCAAGGATCGGCTTGCCTTCGGCTCTGAGCTCGCGCGCGACCTCCACGATCAGAATGGCGTTCTTCGCCGAAAGGGCGATCAGAAGAACAAGACCGATCTGGACGTAGAGGTTGTTGTCGACGCCCACCGCCAGCAATACCAGCACCGGCCCGATGAGGGACAACGGCACGGCCAGCAAAACCGACATCGGCGCGTACCAGCTCTCGTACTGGCCGGCGAGCACGAGATAGACGAGAAGCATGGCGAGAGCGAACACGTAATAGATTTGGCCGCCGACGATCTTCTCTTGATATGAAAGCGCCGTCCATGAATAGCCGACCCCGGACGGCAACTCGTGCGCGGCGATCTCCTCCATCAGCTGGATGGCCTGCCCGGATGAAAAGCCCTTTGCCGGCACGCCGACGATCGTGGCGGCAGGGTAGAGATTGTAAAGGCTGATGAGCGACGCGCCGACAGTCGGCGTGATCGTAAGAACGGTACCGAGCGGGATCATGTCGCCGTTCTGATTGCGAACCTTGAGACCGAGGATGTCATCCGGCGTCATGCGGAATGACGCGTCGCCCTGCACGTAAATCTGGAAGACGCGTCCGAATTTGTTGAACTGGTCGACGTAGCTCGAACCCAGATAGCTCGCGAGTGTCGAAAACACCTGATCGGTCGTCAGCAGAAGCGTCTGCACTTTCTCGCGGTCGATCGTAACTTTATATTGCGGAGCGGTGGCGCGGAACGTGGTCGAGGCGCGTTGAATGCCTGACTGCGTGCTGGCGGCGCGCACCATGGCGTTGACCGAGCTTTCGAGCTTGGCGAGATCGAAACTACTGTCGCGAAGCTCGACCACCATCGTGAAGCCGCCGGCATTGCCGATGCCTTGGATCGGCGGTGGCGGCACGACAAGCACACGGCCGTCGGTGATCGTCGAAAGCTTCTCGTTGAGAGTCTTATAGAGTGACCCTAGATCCTGGCCCGGTCCGCGCGCACTCCAATCCTTCAACATGATGTAGGAAACGCCGGCGTTCGCAAGCGAAGCGCTGTTGTCGAGTGCCGACTGGCCGGCGATGGTGATGACGCGTTCCACGCCCGGCACCGCATTCGCGATCTGTTCGACCTGTTCGAGCGCTTTCTGCGTCCGGCCGAGTGACGCCCCCTCCGGAAGCTGGACGGCCGCAATCAAATATCCCTGGTCTTCGATGGGCAGAAAGCCCGTCGGAACGCGCGTCATTCCATAGATGGATCCACCGATGATACCGAGCGCGATGAGTGCCATCAGACCGCTGTGGTGAACCATCCTGTCGATCAACCCGGCGTAGCGGTCCTCAAGACGCTGATAAAGAGCGTTGAACCCCCGGTAGAAGAAATTCCGGTTCTCTGGCGGCACGGGACGGCGAAGCCAAAGCGCGCATTGCGTGGGCTTCAGCGTTGCCGCGTTGATGGCGCTGATCAAGGCCGTCGCGGCGATGACGAGCGCGAACTGCGCGTACATTTGCCCTGTCAGGCCGGGCAGGAAGGACGCGGGCAGAAACACCGCCATCAGAACGAGCGTGATGCCGATGATCGGACCCATCAGAACGTTCATGGCGGCAATCGCGGCGTCGTGGCCCGACATACCCCGTTCGATATTGTGAGCCGCGCCCTCTACGACGATGATCGCATCGTCCACCACAATGCCGATGGCGAGCACGATTGCGAACAACGTGGAAAGGTTGACCGAGAATCCCATCGCCGCCATGGCGGCGAAAGCGCCGATGATCGTCACCGGCACGGTCGTCGCCGGAACCAGCATCGCGCGCCAATCCTGCAGGAAGACGAGGATGACGATCAACACGAGGACGGCGGCTTCGATAAGGGTCTTGTAGACTTCCGATATCGCCTGTTGCACGAACGTCGTTGTGTCGAACGGAATGGAGTACGTCATCCCTTCCGGAAATTCCTTCGCCAGCGCCTGCATCTTCTTAGAGACTTCGGTGGCGACTTCGAGCGCGTTGGCGCCGGGAGTGAGAAAAATCGCAAGTCCCGCGGCTTGCTTGCCGTTGAGATTGAAAATCTGCGCATAGGTTTGCGCGCCGAGTTCCACCCGGCCGACGTCGCGCAACCGCGTTAAATCGCCGGCTGTGCCCGTTTTGACGACGACGTTCGCAAACTGCTCCGCATCTTCGAAGCGTCCGATGACGTCGAGCGTGTATTGAAATGTTTGCGCGCCCGTCACGGGCGGCGCGCCGATCTGCCCAGCCGTCACCTCCTGGCTCTGTTGCTGAAGGGACTGGACCACGTCCTGCGCATTGAGCCCGCGCGCCTGCATTTTTTCCGGATCGAGCCAGATCCGCATCGAATACTGCCCGGCGCCGAAAACAACGACGTTGCCGACGCCCGGCAGGCGCGCAATTTCATCCTTTAGCCGGATCGTGCCGTAATTGCTGAGATAGAGGCTGTCGAACCGGTTGTCGGGCGACGTCAGCGTAACGATCTGCAGAATGGCCGTGGACTTCTTCTGAACGACGACGCCCTGCACCTGCACCGATTGCGGCAGCGACGCCATGGCAGCCGAGACCCGGTTCTGCACCAGAACCTGCGCCGAGTTGAGATCGGTGCCGATCTCGAACGTTACGGTCAACGAGTAGCTTCCGTCGGAAGCGGCGTACGACTGCATGTAAAGCATGCGCTCGACGCCGTTCACTTGCTGCTCGATTGGCAAAGCGACCGTATCGATCACCGTGCGTGCGCTCGCGCCGGGATAGCGCGTCGTCACCTGAACGGTCGGCGGCACGACATCCGGATATTGCGAAACGGGCAGCCGCAATAGACTAACCGCGCCGATCACCACCATCAGAAGCGCGATGACGTTCGCAAGAACCGGCCGCTCGATGAAGAATTTCGAGATCATGGCGAAGCTTCCGATTTCGACGGGCCCACCGCTTTGGGTTGGACTTCAGGCTTCGACGTGCTCTCGGGCTTCGCGATGGTCTCCAATACCGGCTCGATTTTTTGGCCCGGCACCGTCGTCATCAATCCGGATATGACGACGCGGTCGTCGGGTGAAAGTCCCGACTTAATGACGCGCAAGTCGCCCACCTGTTGGCCGAGTACGACTTTGCGCTGCTCGACCGTGTCGTCCTTGTTCACGATGAGTACGTAGCGTCCGCTCTGGTCGCTACCGACGATGCGGTCCGGAACGAGAAGCGAGTTGGGCTGCACTGATCTCGGAATGCGCACGCGCACGAAATAGCCGGGAAGCAGCGCGCGGTCGGTGTTGGGCAGCACACCGCGAACGGCGAGAGTGCCCGTCGCCGCGGTAATGCTTGGCGCAACGTAGTCGAGTGTGCCCTGATGCGGATATCCCGTCTCGCTTTGCAAACCGACTTCCACGGGAATCTTCTTGAGTTCCTCGCTGGTGATCCCGCGTGCCCTCATCTCCGAGCGGATATCCTGCACGTCGACTTCACTGACCGAAAAATTGACGTAAATGGGTTCGAGCTGGACGATGGTCGCGAGTGTCGTCGGGCTGCCTGCACCGGCGAGTTGCCCTAGGGAGACCTCGCGCGATGTCACGATGCCGTCGAACGGCGCTTTGACTTCCGTGTAGCTGAGGTTGAGCTTCGCCTGATCGATATCAACCTCGGACTGCTTCTGTTTCGCGACCGCCGCCTCCTTGGCCGCAGTCGCCTGATCGAGGGCTGCTTGGCTGGCGATATTCTTGCCTGCGAGATCGACCTGCCGATTGTAGTCGGCCATCGTCTGCGCTGACGAAGCCGCCGCGCTCGACAACCCGGCTTCCGACTGCTCGAGCGCAAGCTGGTAGGGCTTTTGCTCGATAACGAATAAAACTTGCCCCGCCTTTACGGAGTCGCCGTCCTGATACTTGATCGCTTCAACGAAGCCTTGAACGCGCGCGACCAGGGTCGTGCTGTTCACTGCCGCCGTGCTGCCGGTGCTTTCCAGATAGCGAGTCACCCCTTCCTTTAAGGGCGTCGCTACTTCGATCTTGGGCGGTGGAGGGGGAACGAAAGTATTCTTCTCGCCGCAAGCCGTAAGCGACAGCGCTGGAAGAAGGATACATGCAGGTATCATGCATCGGCGTGCCGACGATCGCAGTAAGGATTCGTCACCCATCAGTAGAACCCATAGTGTTATCGGGAAATTGAATAAAGGCGTTCAATAAAGGTAAGTGATTTTACTGATGCCGTATAGATATCATCTCGCAAAGATTGGTTTCTGTATAACTACTGGAGCATCGGTATTTCGATTAAAATGATGCTCTGCAGTATGTTCCAAATCGCTGCGTATAATTTTCCGGACGCTACGCCGATTGCGATCCCGAGCCGTTGCCAGAATTCATCCGCAACTAAGCGCAAAGTCTTGGGCCTCCGTTTCCATCCAAATCGTCGGCCTTCGAAAATTCGCTAGGCGCCGCTGCCTCTTTGGAGCATTGTTCGGGAAAAATTCCCGAATAAAAAGGGGAATAATGCCCGGCCGGGATGGAGGCCAGTTTGAAGTTCGCCCCGATTCTCAAAGCTTCGGCGCTTGTTTTCAGCGCAATCATTCTGACGGGCTGCAACGCGCCGCACTCCGAAGAGGCCCAGACTGGAGACGACCGTCCGAATGCTGTTCCGCTTCCGGTCCACACCGTCACGCTCACCGCCTCGAACGAGCCGGTGAAGCTCCAGGGCATAGCAACCGTCCTCAATCCAGATGCGCTGCTACAACTCGATGCAGATATCCGCTCCGCGACGGTCGCGGCGAGTTTCAGTCACGGTCAGCTTGAGCGCTTCAAGGCGTCCACCATGCTGTCGAGGCAGACGCTCGAGAACGCGGCGCGCCAGGAGGGCATGGACGCCTCGCAGTTGAAGCTGCTTCTGACGCGTCTTCAGCAATCGTGGGGCGATAAGGCGCCGTTCGTGACTGCCGAGGCCCGGCAGACATTGATGGCCGATATTGCGGATGGAAAACGCGCCGTGCTCCGCCTCGATTTCCCCGATATGGCAGCGGACGAACCGGAGAATGTCCGTGTCGTGCCTCTTCGCGGCGGTCCGGAAACGAAGGTCGATGTCCTTTGGGCCGCGCCTTCCGGAAATCTTGCGATGCCCGGCGTCTCCTTCTTCGGCTTGATCAATGCCGGTCCCGGACTGCGCGCCGGCGATCGCGCGCGCGTCATTGCGGATAGTCCGGAAAGGCTCAGCGGCGCCGTCATTCCGAACGCCGCGCTCGTCGTCTATGGAGGCAAATCGTGGTGCTACGTGGAAACCGGGCCAAAGAAGTATGAGCGCAAGCTCGTGTCCTTGGAGGCGCCGGTCGACGACGGATTTTTCGTGAAGAGTGGCTTCGACCCGGGCACGCGCGTCGTCGTCAAAGGCGCGTCCGTTCTGCTCGCGCGGGAAGCGACGCCAGGTGGCCTCGACGATGATGACGATGCCGAACCGCAAGCTCCGGCGCCCGCAGCAGCACCGGCAGGAACGGCAAAGTCCGCGGCGCCTGCGGTCGCTCAAAGCCATACGTCTCCAACCGGTGACCCGGACTAAACCGGCATGAACGCGCTCATACGCTGGTCGATCCGCTATCGTGGCTTCGTCGCTCTGCTCTCGGTCGTCTGGTTCATCGCCGGAATCTTTCTTGCGATGCGAGCGCCGCTCGATGTCTTTCCGGAGTTCGTCCCTCCGCAAGTGACGATCCAAACCGAAACGCCCGGCCTCGCGCCGGAGCAGGTCGAGCAGATCATCACGCGCCCCATCGAGGCGGCGGTAATCGGCGGCCCGGGCATCGACACCGTTCGATCGGAGTCCGTTTACGGCCTCTCCGTCGTGCTCGTAACGTTCAATCAAGGGGCGGATGCCAACGCGGCGCGACAAGGCATCGCCGAACGCCTGACGACGCTCAATGGCAAACTGCCCGCAGGCGTCGGACCGCCGAAGCTGACGCCCCTGACTTCGAGCACGATGGACGTGCTGAAGCTCGGCATGATCTCCGATCAGGTCGATCCCTATGCGCTGCGCGACATCGCCGAATGGACGATCAAGCCCCGGTTGCTCGCCGTCCCCGGCATCGCGCGCGTCACCGTGTACGGCGGCGCGATCAGGCAGGTTCAAATTCAGCCCGATCTCGAACGGATCGCGGCGCTCGGGCTGACGGTAACCGAAGTGATGGACGCGGCAAGCGCTGCCATTGCCCTTCGCGGCGGCGGCATCGTCGAGACATCGGCACAACGGATCACGATCGAAACGCCGCCGCCCGCGCCGGACCCGCGCGCGATAGCGCAAGCCGTCGTCACGATGCAGAACAATCGCCCGGTTCGTCTTGCCGATGTGGCGACCGTGACGATCGGACCCGCCGCGAAGATCGGTGACGCCACGATCATGGGCCAGCCCGGAGTTTTGATCACGGTCTCCGGACAGTTCGGCGCCAATACGCTCGATGCCACCAAGGCTACCGAAGCCGCGCTTGACGAGTTTAGGCCCGCGCTCGAACGCCGGGGCATTACGGTATATCCCGCACTCCATCGTCCGGCATCGTTCGTCGTGCGCGCACTGAAAAATCTCGAGACCGCCCTGGCGCTCGGATCGGCATTGATCCTGTTTGTCCTCTATGCCTTCCTCCGAAGCGTGCGCGCGTCGCTCATCTCGTTCCTCGCGATACCGCTGTCGCTTCTTGCTGCCGTCGCTGTGTTGAGCGAATTCGGTCAATCCCTGAACACGATGACGCTCGGCGGCTTCGCGCTGGCGCTCGGCGTTCTTGTCGATGACGCGATTATCGACATCGAGAACATCGCAAGACGGTTGCGCCTCGCCGGGTCCGATGCCAACCGTCTGCACATCATCGAAGACGCCTCGATCGAAATCCGCGGATCCATGCTTTACGGCACACTCGCGGTGATCTTCGCATTCTTCCCGGTGCTGTTTGCTGGGGGTGTGCAAGGCCGCTTCATCGGACCGATGGCGCTGACGTTTATCCTCGCGGTGCTCGCGTCGATGCTCGTGGCGCTTACGGTGACGCCGGCTCTGTGTGCGCTGCTGCTGACCAATAGCGAGGACACGAAAGAATCGCCGCTAGTAAGGGGCCTTAAATCCGCTCAGCGATGGGTCTTGGCGCTTGTGCATCGAGCATGGGGCGCAACGGTTCTGCTTTTGGCGCTCGCCGCGTTGGCTTCCGCCGCGGCTGTTCCCTTTCTCCACAGCGAGCTCATCCCGCAGTTCCGCGAAGGCCATTTCGTTCTGCAAATGGCGATGGCGTCTCCTGGCACATCGACGGATGACGTCGTGGCGATCGGAGAGCGCGTGACGCAAGCCCTGCTGAAGCTCCCATTCGTCGATACCGTTGGACACCAGATCGGCCGCGCCGAAGCCGGCGAGGATACCTGGAGTGTCGATCGAAGCGAGTTCCACATCGAATTGAAGCCGGTGCACGACGAAAGCGAGGAAGAGGCCCAAAGCATCATTCGTGACACGCTGAAGGGCTTTCCCGAAGTGAGAAGCGCGACGTTGACGTTCCTCGGCGATCGCATCAGCGAAAGCTTGAGCGGCGAGACGGCGCAGGTCGTCATCAGTGCGCTCGGAACCGACCTTGCATCGCTCGAAAGTGCCGCCGAAGACATTCAAAAAGCCGTCGCGGACATTCCCGGCGTCACCGATCTCAGAATGCCGCGTAGCGCCATGGTGCCGACGCTGTCGGTGAAGCTCGACCCCGTTGCGCTCGCAAATTATGGCCTTTCTTCGCGCGACGCGCTCGATGCGATCCAGACCGGATTTGCCGGAACCACGGTGGGCCAGACCTATGATGGCGCGCGCACCGTCGATGTCGTGGTCATTCTTTCCCCCGACGATCGCAACCGCATCAGCGCGCTCGACAAGCTGATGATCGGCAACGCCACGACAAGGACGCTTTTGAAGAACGTTGCAGCGATTACGCTCACCGAAGGCCGATCGAACATTCAGCACGACGGCGCCCAGCGGCGCGTCTCAGTCACCTTCAACGGGGGCAAGGGCCATTCGCTGCGCGAGATCGTGAACGAAGCGCGCGAATGCGTCGAAGCGCTGACCTTGCCCAAGGATGTGTATGTCTCGTTCACGGGACAGGCCGAGGCGGAACGCGAGGGGCAGATCCGGCTCGCCGGCCTGACAGTCATGAGCACCGCGCTCATAGTCGCCGCACTGACGATGGCGTTCCGTCGCCGCGGTCTAGCGGTATTGGTACTGATCAATTTGCCGTTCTGCCTCATCGGCAGCATCGCGGCGATCGTAGTCAGCGGCATCGGCATGACGCTCGGAAGTCTCGTCGGCCTCATCACCGTTTTCGGCATCGGCGCGCGCAACTCGGTCATGATGCTGGCACACGTCGAGTACGTGGCGGACGAGGAAGGCAAGGGTTGGAGTCCTGAAACCATCCGTCTCGCCGCGTCCGAGCGCCTCGCGCCGGTGTTCATGACCGCGCTGATGGCAGCTCTTGGACTTGTGCCGCTGGCGCTGGGCTTGGGGCGGCCCGGACACGAAATCGAAGCTCCAATGGCGATCACGGTGCTCGGCGGACTGACGACGGCGACGCTTCTCAATCTCGGCGTTTTGCCGGAAGCGCTCATCCGCCTCGGCCGCCTGCTGCGAATTTCCGGACCTGAGCCGAAGCCTCGAACAGCAGGCCCGGAATTGGAAGCCGCCACCAAAGCCGCCGCGGCGGAATAAGCGGTCCCTCTAGATCGGCAGTTTGAACTGATCGACCACGTAGATCGTCAGCTTTCTGGGATCGTGTTCGCCGGCCCGCATGAAGCCTGTAACCAGAAAGGCAATCCGCTCGCGGCTGGCGCTGTCGGTCTCCGCGATGGCGAGCTCGCTGCACGCAAGGTCCATCGCCTGCTGCATGATGTCGAGATGTTCGCTGTCTATGACTCCACGTGGAAACGGCATCTTCGCGCCCGCTCTCTATCAACCCAAAGGCAACGACGCTGAACGGCCGGAGTTTGTTCCGCACCTTTTTTCCGAGGTGGCCCGCCCGTGGCGGCAAAGACGCACTCCCGTTGAGCAGAAAGCGGGCAGCAAAAAGGGGCGCCGGACTTTCGTCCGAGCGCCCCGATAGTGCCCCATTCAATTCAGTTCGTTTCAGCCCGCTGCCGAAGGATCAATGACCGTTTTGACTTCGATGATGCGGTTCGCTGGGAAGCCGCTCAGTTCCGCGTGTTTGCGGATCGCGGCTTCGTCTTTCGCAAGATAGACGCAGAACGTGCTGTCGCCTGCGATGTAGGAGTGAAGCCACTGCACGTCGGGCGATAATTTTGCCAAGGCGGCATTGGAAGTCGCGGCCGCGCCTTTGAGCTGCTCCGCGCTGGAATCGCCAACACCCGGTATGTTTCGCTCGATGATGTACTTTTTCATTTTCACTCCCTTGGCTTCTTGGGCGCGTCCAGATCACCGGACGCCACCCACTCTAAAGACAGCCTTCTGGCGGGCCGTCTATTGGAAATTTGGCAGTGTTATGAACCGTAATTGACCCAAACGGTCTTCGTCTGGAGATACTTGTCGAGACCCTCGCGGCCGTTGTCCTTGCCGTAGCCCGACTGCTTGAAGCCGCCCCAGCCGACAGCGGCATCGAACTGGTTATAGGTGTTGATCCAGATCGTGCCGGCCTGGATCGCTGCCGCGGCAGCGTGCGCCTTCGAGATGTCGCGCGTCCAGATGCCGGCGGCGAGCCCGAAGTTGCTGTTGTTTGCCCGCGGCACGAGATCGTCGAGAGAATTGAATTTCTGGATCGTGAGAACCGGTCCAAAGATTTCTTCCCTGACGACGCTGGCGCTATCGTCCGCGCCGCAAAGCACGGTCGGCTCGTAGAACGAACCGGACGCGAGGTCGCCTTTGCCGCGATTTCCGCCAATGGCGACTTCGATGCCTCCCTTGCGCGATTGTTCGACGAAGCCGTTGACCCGCGCGAGCTGGTCTTCCGAAATCAACGGGCCCATCGTCGTGTCGGCGTTGAGACCGTGGCCGAGCTTCAATTGCTTCGCTTCCGACACGACGCGATCGACGACACGGTCGTAGACGGCCGCGTCGACCATGAGACGCGAGCCCGCAGAGCAGACCTGCCCGCTGTAGAAGAAGATGGCGCCGGCGGCGACCGAGGCAGCAGCCTCGACGTCGCAATCCGCAAAGATGATGTTTGGATTTTTGCCGCCAAGCTCGAGCGACACGTGCTTCAGCGTTTTGGAAGCGCTGCGCGCGATATGCTTGCCGACTTCTTCCGACCCCGTGAATGAGATCTTGGCGACGCCCGGATGCTCGACCAACGCTTGGCCCGTCGTCGCGCCTTCGCCGGTCAGAACATTGAGAACGCCGGGCGGGATGCCGGCTTCGAGAGCCAGCTTTCCGAGAATGAGAGCCGAAAGCGGCGTCTGCTCGGCGGGCTTTAAGATGACTGTGCAGCCGGCCGCCAGAGCGGGCGCGATCTTGAAGCAAGCCTGGCAGAGCGGGAAATTCCAGGGCACGATCGCGGCGACCACGCCGACCGGTTCGCGGCGCGTGTAGACGTGCATGTCAGGCGAGCTGACGGGGATCGTTTCGCCGGCGAGCTTGGTGCACCAGCCGGCGTTATAGCGAAGCGCGCCGACGCCCAGCGGAATGTCGACCGCTGCGATGTGCAACTTGGGCTTTCCGGAATCCAGGCTTTCGATTTCCGAAATCCACGCCGTATCGCGTTCGATCAGATCCGCGAACCGCAGCAAGAGCGCCGCGCGTTCGCTCGGCGCCATTCTCTGCCACACCGGCTGTGCCGCCTGCGCCGCCGCGACGGCCGCATCGACGTCCGCCTGCTTTGCATGCGGAACGGATGTCAGCACCTTGCCGAGCGCCGGATCGAACGTCTGAAAGGTCTCCCCAGTCGTGCTGAGTGCCGCGGTTCCACCGATGACCAGCTTATGCTGCGCAGACAGAAAGTCGGTCGTTTGCTTCGAGGCTGACTTCACTTCGACGGTTTCGACTATCGACATTTGGTGTTTCACCTACGCTGGTTGAGTGCGAGCGAGCAGGGTCCGCCGCTCATGGAATGAAAGCGATTGTTGGTGCGGTGGAGCGTGTCACCAGGGCCATCCCCAGATCAGAAGGCCGGCGGGGAATATGATCCCGAGCGTGATGAGCGCGAGCCAGTCCCATACGGTAAAGCCCACATCGTCCGCACTTGTATCTTCGAAAGCGCGAATGCGCCGTTCGAGTTCTGGATCGAAACCTCGCATTCCCAGCCTCCTTGGTTTTGTGCCTGTCACGTTCGAGCGTTTCAGATCTCGGTCGTCAGGATGGTCGCGCCGCCATCGGCGAAGTTTCCAACGTCGGCAACGGCCGCCTTGCCTTCTTCGGAAGCAAGCGACGCCTCGAGATCGGCCTTTGAAGCGTAATCGAGATAGGCGACGAGATGCACCGGCTTCGCGGGATCGCTGCTGGCGACCGGCCCGCGGCTATAGCTGAAGTTCTTGAGGTGAGGCATCTTCGCAGCGAGCGGAGCGTGCACATCTTTGTAGTACACATCGAACTTCGCAGCGTCGGCAGGCACACCGTAAATCACTGTGAGGCGGATCATTGGTTCGCTCCCTCGCTTTCGAATGGCAGCATCTTCCGGCGTGCGTAGACTATCGGGTTCAACGCGCCTTCGCGATCGACTTCAATCACGCGGCCGATGACGATCTTGTGGTCGCCGGACTCGATGATATTTTCGACCTCGCATGCAACGGCGACGACGCAGCCTTCGATCTTGGGCAGGCCGAGGACGCCTGATTCCCAAGCAATATCGCGAAACTTATTCGGAGATTTGCCGGAAAACGTCATCGCGATGTCCTGCTGACCGTGGGCGAGGACGTGCACGAGAAATCGGCCGTGAGACTGAATGGCGCCGAGCGTATTCGATGCATGATCGAAGCACGCCAGCATCTGTGGCGGATCGAGAGAGAGCGAAACGACCGCCGAAAGCGTCGCGCCGGACGGAGCGCCGTCCGGTCCCCAAGACGTGATGACCGTAACGGCGCCCGGCATGTCGCCCATGGCCGAACGGAACGCACCGGAATCGACCAATCGCGGGCGTTCCATGGCTGGCCTCTCAGTTTGCAGCGTCACTACCATTTCGGTTCCAGATCTGCTTACCGTTCTTGAACACGTGATCGACTTTGATCTTCGGCAGTTCGTCGACCGCAACCGTGTGCGGGTCACGATCGAGAACGATCAAATCGGCAAACTTGCCCGGAGCGAGGCTGCCGCGAACGTCGTCTTCGCCGAGCACCGCAGCCGCGTCGAGCGTGTGAAGCCGGAGCGCCTGATCGAGCGTGATGGCCTCTTCGGCGTCGAGCGTTGCGCCGGAATACGTCTGCCGCTTGAGGCAGCACCACACGCCGAAGAGCGGGTTCGTCGCGCCGCTTTCCGAGCCGACCCATACGTCCGAGCTGCCGGACAGACGCCAGCCTTGCTTCATGAGCGTGGCGAATGAGAAGCGTCCAAGCTTGCCGTAGTCGCCGAGGTAATCGGGGAAGTACTCGCCGAATGTGTAGAGGAACACCGGCTGTGGAACGGGAATGATGCCCGCTGCGGCCCACTTGTCCGCCGTGACTTCAGAAGGCATCAGGTTGCCGGCGTGTTCGATGCGCGTGCGCACGCGCCCTGTCGGCGCGCCGCCCATTTCGAGAACCGTATCGCAAACCCATTCCTGGGCGCGATCGCCGTTGGCATGGACAGCCAACTGCAGGCCGGCGTTTTGCGTCAATTGGATCGCCTTCTGCGCAAAGGCCTTGTCGAGCGCAACCTCTCCGCGGAAGGTATGGCCGCCGCGGCAACCGCACACGAGATACGGATTTTTGACGGCCGCGCTTTTGGCCGAGAAACCGCCGTCGGCGAAGAGCTTCACGCCTTGGATGCGAAAGAGATCGTCGGACGCCGTGACGGAAATGCTCTTTTTCCAGTTGCACGCGGCTTCGAGCGAAAGAGTACCCGGTGCCCAAATATAGGTCCGGACGGAGACCGGCAGCTCATCGCTGGCGGCCATATCGTTCATGATCTGCAATCCGTCGACCGTCTCGGAAATCTCGCCGATCGTGGTGACGCCGAATTGCGTGAAGAGCTTCGGAATGCCGGTCTCCAACGCGGCCGCGAGCTGTTTGCGATCCATCGCCGAGAACGGCAGAAGATTGTCCATCTCCTTCACGATGCCGGTCGGCTCGCCCGACTCATCGCGCTCGACGCTCGGAAGCCCCGTGATCGAATACGGAGGCGGAGAATAGTTGCGGTCGATCATGCAGACCGCAAGCGCCTTCGAGTTGAGAATGGTCAGATGGCCGCCGGCGCGCAATGCAACTGGGTGCGAGTTGCTGACCCGGTCGAGCTCATAGCGCGTCGGAAAGCGCTTCTCGGCGAGCTTGCGATCGAAAAAGAGATTTGCCTGACCGACAACCCATTCGCCCGGAGGGGTCTCGACCGCCTTTGCCGACAGCGCCGCCACGACCTCATCGATTGTCCCGCATCCGGGCGCTCTGCAATCGACGACGCCGAAAGACGAGCGGCAAGCGACCTCGATATGGGCGTGCGGATCGACGAAGCCAGGCATGACCGGCCGGTCGCCGACATCGATAATACGCGTCTTTTCGTTGGTGACGGACGCGATGTCCTCTCTGCGCAGGAGACGCAGAATGCGCTTTCCCCTAACCGCGACGGCTTCAATCCGCGGGTCGGTCTCAGGGTCCATCGTGATGATGCGGCGACTGAGAACGATGAGATCGGCTGGTTCGGGAGTGCTGTCGGTCATTCAGCTGCAATCTTATAATCGCGGTCGACGACCGGAATAACTTCGGTGCCGATCAGGTGGATGCTCTTCATGATGTCTTCGTGCGGCACGCCGTCGATGCGCAGAAGAACCTCGTCAATACCCATGGCTTCGAGCTTGCGCAGGCGCTCGATGAAGTCCGCCGGGGAACCGACGAGTACGGACGCGGTCTCGCTCAGCAGGAAGTCAATATTGGTCTCGTTGGCCTCGAGAAGCTGGATGCGATCGAGATATTCGTAGCTCGGATTCCGCGAGAGCGGCACATAGAGATCGAGAATGAATTTGAAGTACCCGAGCGTGACATCGCGCGCCACGCGCACCGCTTCCTCGCGCGTCTGTCCGCAAAATGCAGTCGCAACGTAAAGCCCCATGTATTCATTGGGGTTGGGCATCAGGTTTTTCCCGCGCGGGTAAGCCGCACGGTAGGCGTCGATGCACTGCTGCAGGTAATCGAACCCGAAGTAGTTCTCGAAGCACATCGCGCCGATCTGCATCTCGCCCGCTGAAGCGTGGGTCTTGATGCTCGATGCCGCAACGGACACGGCAGGATGGTTTGCCTTGTCGAAAGACGGGACGATCGTCCGCTTCGGAATCTTCCACACAGGGCCGTCGTGCTCGAGTTGGTCGCTGGCGAAGATCTTGGCCAGCACCTCCATGGAATCGTTCCATTGCTCGGTCGTCTCTGTCGGCTTCACGCCGAAGGCACCCAACGTTGTGAGATTGTTTGAGCGCGCCGTACCGATTTCCGCGCGGCCATTGGAAACGATGTTAAGCGTCGCCAGGCGTTCAGCGACGAGAATTGGATGATTCCATTTCAACAGGACCGAGCACATAATGCGGAGTTTGATCCGCTTGGTATGCTGAGAAATCGCGGAATAGAGCACCTCGGGTGCAGAGACCGTAAATCGGGGAGGGCTGAAATGCTGTTCGGACGTCCCCCAGGTCGAGAACCCCAGCTTGTCCGCCAGAGCAACCTCTTCAATCATTTCCCGGTAGCGCTGGGCATAGCTCGCGCCCGGCATCACTTCGCCTTCCTGCAAAATGCCTACTTTCACCGATGGGCGCTCCCTGTACCGTAATTCGTCGAAATATGATCTGATAATGCTGTAATTCGTATCAACAATCGTGTCAAGGCTGGGAAACGCATTACGGACTTGATCCGGTGGCGGCTTCGCGCTTGTTCGTGAACGGCGGCGCATCGTGCCGGCCTGGGGGAGGATTGAATGAAAGTGACACTGACGACGCCGGACTATCTCCGGCTCGTTGCATCGCTCGACGATCTGGATCGAAGCATCGTTTCACTGCTTCAGGCGGACGGACGCATGCCGTTTTCTCGCATCGCGCGCGAGGTAGGGATAACCGAGAAGACGGCGCGCACGCGCGTGCTTGATCTCATTGAGCAGCGCGTGATGCTGATCACTGCGGTGACCGACCCGATGGTGCTCGGCTATGGCGCGTCGGCGCTGCTCTCAATGACGAACCGGCCGGACCGCCCCGCCAGCGAGATTGCGCGCGAGCTGCAAAAAATTCCCTCCGTCGACTATGTCGTCGTCTCGCATTCCCACTATTCGCTCTTCGCCGAAGTCCTTTGTCGCGATCGCGCCGCGCTGCAGGCGACCATCGAGCACGAAGTCGGCAAGATCGACGGCATTCAGACAATCGAAGCCATGCCGTACCTCAGTCTGCATTATCAGCTCGCGCACTTCGCGGCCGCACAGAACAAGGTCGGCACCGAAACGGGCGTGCGGCCGCGAGAAATCGATGCGATGGACGTTCGCATCATTCGCTCGCTGAGCGAGGATGGCCGCAAGCCGTTTTTGCAAGTGGCGGACGAGCTCGGCGTCTCGGAAGGTCAGGTGCGCCTGCGCTTCAAAAATCTATCCGATACCGGCACGGTCAGCGTCATCGCATTGATCAATCCGATGAGCCTTGAATACCGTTCCATGGCATGGGTCGGAATCAACGTAGCGGCCGGTCATCGCGTGAAGGATGTGGCGGATGCGTTGGCGGGATTGGCCAATACGACCTACATCGCGATCTGCGCCGGGCGCTATGACATCCTGACGGAGTTCATCTGCCAGACCGATCGCGAACTCCTTGATGTGATCGACCAGAACGTGCGGTCGCTTGCGGGGGTGGATAGGCTCGAAGTGTCGATCTACAGCGATCTTTACTACAAGCGCCTCGCGGCGATCCGCGATGAGGCGGTCTCAGATCAAGGCCTCAGCGTAGAGGGTTGAGAGCCGCGCATCCCTCAAGCAAACGCCAACGCTCGATTTTTTTACGAACCCCGCATCACGGAATCCCATCGCATGTCGCCGCCGCCGTTGTCCCGTGCGCTCGCAAAAGTGCAGTATCGCGTCTTGCCGCTTCTGATCGCGGCTTATTTCACAGCCTACCTCGATCGCGTGAACATCAGCTTCGCGGCTCTTCAGATGAATGCGGATCTCGCCATCGAGCCAGAGGCCTTCGGGTTTGTCGCTGGCGTGTTCTTTTTCGGCTATTGCCTATTCGAAGTGCCGAGCAACATCGTCATGTCGCGGGTTGGCGCGCGCATCTGGCTGGCGCGGATCATGATAACTTGGGGCCTGCTGTCGGCAACAACCGCCTTCGTCACTGGCGTCAATGCTCTCGCGGTTCTCCGTTTTGTATTGGGCGCCGCCGAAGCGGGCTTTTTTCCTGGCGTCATCTACTACCTCACCAACTGGATCCCGGCTGAGGAACGCGCCCGAACCGTCGCCATTCTCATGATGGCTGTGCCGATATCGACGGTCATCGGCTCCCCGCTGTCTGGCTGGATCCTCGACGCCTGGAACGGCGTCCTGGGATTTCGCGGCTGGCAATGGCTATTCATTCTCGAAGCACTGCCCGCAATCGCTCTGGGCTTGATTTGCTTCTTCGTGCTTGCGGACGCTCCTGCGCAGGCAAAGTGGTTGTCCGCCGACGAGCGCGATGCGCTTCTCGCCCGCCTCGCCGCCGATCGCAAAGTGAATGTGCCAAGTCATAGTCACTCTATTCGTGGAGCCCTGACGGACCGGCGCGTGCTCGTCCTCGCCCTGTCTTGCTTCGGGACCGGCCTCGGGCTCTACGGGTTGGGCTTCTGGATGCCCCAAATCGTCAAGAGTATGTCCTTGACGAATACCGAGACCGGCTTGGTCGTCGCCGTGCCCTATGCAATTGCAGCATTGTTCATGTGGTATTGGGGCCGCCGTTCCGACCGGACTGGCGAACGCATCTGGCACATCGCGATCCCGGGCTTCGTTGCGACCGCGGCGTTTGTAATGTGCGCGTTCGTTTCTTCGCCCATAGCGTTGCTCATCCTATTTACGATAGCGACGGCGTGCACCTTGTCGATTTTCCCCGTCTTCTGGGCAGTGCCGGCTGCGATCTTGAGCGGCCCTGCGGCTGCGGCTGGGATCGCGCTCATAAGTTCCCTGGGAAACAGTGGTGGTTTTTTCGGACCGTATCTGGTTGGCTTTGCCAAGCAGCACGGGGCATCGTCGCAAAATGCCATTGCGCTTTTGGCCGTCTTCATGCTGGCGGGTGCCGTGCTGGTACTCTCGATGAACTTTGGAATTAAGAGCACCGCGAAGAAATCGTAGGGGGGAAGATGAGTGCGCCGCAGGACAGCGTGACGGAATCCGGTTGGCCGCTGACGGTCAAGGATAGGACGTGGACGACAAGACAGTTGACTGTCGTCCTGCTCGTCACCGCCTGCGGAAACTGGTCCTATCTCATCGGTCAATACGTCGCTTTCTACCTCGACTTCAAAATGGGCGTCGCGGCATTGATCGCGGGATCGATGATCGGCATGCTGATGTTGACGCTGGCGGTCGTGCCGATGTCGACGAAGTACGGCATCGATTCGATCGCGGCGTCGAAGCCTCAGTTCGGCAATCGCGGCTGGCTGATCACGGTTTTCCTGCAGTATGCCTCGATCATCGGCTGGAATGCCCTGCTTCTCGTATTTTTCGGGAAAGCGGTGGCGCAGGCGGCGATCACGTTGGGGCTAGCGGAGCCGGGAACGTCGCTGACGATCGTGCGCATCGTGTCGGCGATCACCTGTGCCGTCGTCTATCTGGTGCTCCTCCGGGGACTGAAAGGGCTCGAGGCAGCCTCGAACATCCTGTTCTTTGTCGTCGTCGGCATCGGGATTTGGATGCTCTATCAGTTGCTCTCCTCGCAAGCGGACGCTCTTGCCGTTGCGAAGCCTTCGATGCCATCGAGCAGCCTCAATTGGAACTACGTGACGGGCGTCGAGATCAGCATCGTTTCGCTGCTAGGCTTCTGGGCCTACTTCGGAACGATCGTCCGTGAATCGCCGTCTCCATCGAGTTCCGTTCTGCCCTCGATGCTGGCGATGGGATTGTCGCTGCCCTTGCTGAGCATCGTCGGACTCGCCGCGATGCTTGTTCTGCAGGTGCCGGATCCGACGGCTTGGCTCGTGTCCCTCGGCGGACCGCTCTATGGCCTCATCGCGCTGCTGCTCATCATGGCCGCAAACCTTGGACCATCGCTCGCAGGCGTCTATTCGACGGCTATAGGCTTGCGGCGCGTGCCGGCCCTTGAAGATGCGCGTTGGAGCACCCTCATCCTCTTTTCGATTGTGCCTGTGGCGGCCGTCGGTATCTTCATCCCGGAACAGTTTTTCTCGAACTTCGGGACGTTCCTGGCCTTCATCGGCGTTTTCTTCGCGCCATTGTGTGCGATCCAAATCACCGACACGTTCCTGCTGCGCCGGAAGGTGCTCAACGTGCGCGGGATATATCAGGACGGCCCGGATACGCCTTACCAGTTCTGGGGCGGCTTCAATCCTGCGGCTCTGCTCGCGATGGGCGCGGGTTTCGCAACCTATCTCTATCTGCTGAACCCGGTCTCGTACGAAAGCCGCTGGCCGTACGAATACACGACCGCGTCGTTGCCTGCTGCGTTCGTCGCCGGAATTGTTTTCGTCGCCGTAACGCGCCTCGTCGTCATCCGCCTGCGCAAGGGCGATTACAAGTAAGCTGAAAAACCGGAGCACGGACTGCACGGCAGGCTGATCAATTCAGCCGGCCGTCGGCTTGCGCGGACGCGCATAGAAAATCCCGCCCCCGTTACATTGCGCAATATTTCGAGAGACGGTCGAGCCTCGGCGAGCCCAAGATAACCTTAGAAGGGACAGGCATCGCGACGACTTTTTGCGCACTGCAAAATCGAAAGGCAACGACAGTGGACACGACGTCGTTGACTTAAATCAATTTGCGAAATACGGTCGTGAAAATCATCGCAAATACGCATTCCGGTTTGTCACGGCCTAAGTGGTGCGCAAACTGCCTCGAATTTGGACGGTTATTCAAATCGTGGCACGCAAGCGGGATGCGGGCACTGGGATGTCGCACAGAGGAATTGAACGATCTTCAAAGCCGGCCACAGGCCACAGGGGCAGGATGCATTCTTGGAATGCCGAATGGGCGATCGGGCCGGCCGGGGGTTTTTCGAAAGCCATCCCCGTGAGCCTTCTGCGTCCTCGTTGCATCGATAGCCAAGCCTTGCGTGCCGTCACGACAAGCAACGTCTGGCTCGCCACCCATGATCTGCCCTCAACGCGCGTCGACGTTTCCGGGGTTACGGCATTTGGGCGAAAGACCCGCCCGCAGCAGCACTTTGCAACCGCACAATCAGCAGCATCATCCATCGGGAGTTTCTGAAATGAATGACGGTGAAAACAAGACCGGCAAGAAAACTCTGTCTCGCCGCCAGCTATTGCAGGCCGGCAGCGTGGCCGCTGGTGCAGCGCTTCTGCCGATGCCCGCAATTATCGGCCGCGCGTATGCGCTCGATGCCAAGGATGCCTTCAAGGGTGAAGAGTTGACGGTGTGTGCTTGGTCGGGCGGGTACCTGGACTCGTTCAAAGCGGCAATCTCGGACCCCTTCAATGCGAAGTACGGCACCAAGATCTCGCTGGTCGGCGGCTGGGATCAGATGGTCGCGCAGATGAAGGCCGCGCCGGCAGGTAAACCTCCGTTCGACATCACCATCTCTGAAGAATACACCACGCTCGGCGCGCTCTCCGAAGGCCTCTACGCGAAGACGGATAGGTCCAAGCTTCCGCAGCTCGCCGACCTGCAGCCATTCTTTCTAACCGCACGGCCCGAGAGCGCACGCGACTACGGTGTGCCGCTGGGTCTAGGCTTCTCTCTGCCCCTGTTGAACACCGCCCTCACTGCTGACAAGCCGCTCAGCTGGTCGACGATGTGGGACAAGGATCTCGAGGGCAAGCTCGCGCTCGACGCCGGCGCTTACTGGTGGCTCATCGCCATTTCGGCGATCTGGGGCGCTAAAAAAGACTTCCAGGCCTTCTACGAGTGGAAGCCCAAGATGGCATCCGACCCAATCTTCGATGCGGTCGAACGACTGCGTCCTGCGAAGTATTACAAGGACGGCGCGGAGCTCTCGTTCCTTATGCTGCAGGAGCAGGCATCGTTTGCGCAGATCTATTCGGCGGACGCTCTCGGCCTTGTTCAGAACGGCGGCGCAACTTTCAAGACCGGCATTCCAGCCGACGGCACAGTCGCCTATGGCGATTGGTACATCAAGGTTAAAGGCACGCAGCACGATGCGCTCGCCGATGCCTTCCTCGGTTATTTGCTTGAAAAAGAAACACAGGATCGCTTCATTCAAGTGCAGATGTCTGTGATGTCGCGTAAGGATGTGACGGTGCCGGCCTTCTGGCACAACTATCCTAAAACGAACGAAGACCTGGTGAAAAACGTGCGCCTGATGACCATGCAGGGCCTGGAGCAGCTTTTGCCGAACTTCGATGCAATGGGTGAACGCTTCCAGCAAGCAGTGCTGAAGACTTCGAAGGGCTAAGACGGGATGGTTTGTGCCCTTCGATTGGAACGTGTCGTCAGGCGTTACGGAAGTCACGCCGCAGTCGATGAGATCGATCTCTCCGTTGAGAAAGGGGAGTTCCTAACGCTCCTCGGTCCAAGCGGCTGCGGAAAGACGACCACACTCCGTCTCATTGGCGGAATGGATCGTCCTGACGGCGGCATCATCGAGATCATGGGGCGCAGAGTCGACCGCCTGCCGAGTTACAAGCGCGATACGGCCACCGTCTTTCAATCCGGGGCATTGTTTCCCCACCTCACGGTGGCGGAGAACGTTGCCTACGGATTGAAGATGCGTGGCGTCGCCTCGGGCGATATCGCGCCGCGCGTGAAGCGCATCCTCGATGTCGTTCGGATGGCAGGCTTCAGCGAGCGCTATCCGGCTGAGATGTCGGGAGGCCAGCGGCAACGCGTGGCCCTGGCGCGCGCAATGGTCGTCGAGCCGAGCATATTGCTTTTCGACGAACCGATGAGTGCACTCGATCTGAAGCTCAAGCTCGAGCTTCGGACCGAGATCCGCCGTCTTCACGAGGAAGTGGGATTCACCGCAGTCTTCGTGACGCACGATCAGAGCGAGGCGATGGCACTCTCCGACCGTATCGCCGTCATGAACAAGGGCAAGATCGAGCAGATCGGCCCGCCGATAGAAATCTTCGAAAAGCCCGCGAGCGAATTCGTCTACACGTTCGTCGGCGAGTCCTGCTCTCTGCAGCTTCCGCCCATTCTCGGCGCCTCGACGACGGACGCCAGCGCACCGGTGGGCCGTCTGTTCATCCGGCCGACAAGCCTCGGGCTGGTCAACGGAGCGGGCGCCGAAAACGTCGTGACAGCGCGCGTCACGTCGGTCGAATATCTCGGCGGCATCTATCGAATTCATGCCGAAACGGATCGCGGAAGTCTCTTCTTCGATAGTCCCTTAGCGCCCGCTGTCGGTCCTGATCATATGGTCAGGATCGGCTGGAAGAGCGCCGACGCAACGTACTTTCCGCTCTCATGACGGCCGAGACCGACATCCTGCCGGCGCGCTCCAAGTTATCGGCCGCTCTACCGAGACTTCCGTGGCTGATATTGCCGACGCTGGTGTTCATCGTCGTCGCATTCGGCTGGCCGCTTCTTTATCTCGTGCGCATGAGCTTCAACGAGCATCCTGCGGGCGGCATCTACGTCGAAGCCTGGTCGCTGAAAAACTATCTCGTGGTGCTGACCGAGCCGAACATGCTCGCGGTGATCGGCAAGACGATTTACATTTCGCTCGTCACGGCGATCGTCACGGTCGTCGCGGCATTCTTCTTTGCGCAGTATGTTTGGCTTCGCGAAGGCCGCAACAGGATAATCCTCCTCGCGATCGCCATCGGACCGATGTTGATTTCGGAAGTCTCCGTCATCATCGGGTGGCGGATGTTCTTTCCATCGAATGGACTGCTGTCCTACGCGCTGATGTCGACTGGGCTCGCCGACCAGAAGGTCAATCTTCTCGGCACCGAGCTCGCGGCCATCGTGGGTCTGTCCTACATCTCGGTTTCCTATTGTTTCTTCTCGATCCTGAGCGTCCTGAACGGGATCGATCGCAATCTTCTGACCGCCAGCGCTGACCTCGGCGCGTCGCCCGCACGAACATTTTTCACCGTTCTGTTGCCGCTCGCGAAGGGCGGTATCGCGGCCGCCTTTACGCAGGCGTTCGTCTTCACGATGGGCATCTACGCAACGACGAATGCGCTCGGGCCGGATTCGCTCTGGACGATGCCCTACGAGATACAACTTCAGATGCTGACGCGCCGCAATTGGCCGATGGCCGCCGCGATTGCTGTCGTGCTGATTGCGATCATCGCAGTGGCGGCGATGGGAATCCAGTGGCTGCGGCACAGGAAGGGGTCGAGCCATGTTTGAGGAGCGCACCTTTCGCATTCTCCATCGTGCCTTCGCCGCGCTCTTCATATTATACGTGGTGCTCCCGCTCGCGATCACGGCGGTAGTGGCGTTCAGCGATGACAACGTCGTCCGCTTTCCGATCCGCGGCTTTTCTGGGCGCTGGTTCGGAGTGTTTTTCAACGATGCTCAATGGATCAACGCCGCCTGGAATTCACTTCAGATTGCGTTGATCACCGCGGTCATGTCGATGGTCCTGGCGCTGCCTGCGTCCTACGCATTGGCGAACGGCAAGAAGGCTCGTCCGGTCCTGCAAACGCTTTTGATTTTACCGCTGTTCGTCCCCGGCGTTGTGCTGGGCATATCGGTGGCGATGGGCCTCGGTTCCATCAATCTCTTCGGCTACGACCTCTTCGGTTCGAGAATTCTTGTCGCCTGCGCGCACACTCTTTGGGCGTTGCCATTGGCGATTACCGTTCTCATTCCGACGTTCGAGACGCTCGATAAGAGCTTGATGGAAGCTGCGGGAGATCTCGGCGCGTCGCCGCTCCGGGCGTTCTTCAATGTGATCATGCCCGTCGCGATGACGGGTATCGTCTCGGCAGGGCTCTTCGCGTTCATCACGTCGCTGAACGAATTCATCATGGCGCTCTTCCTGACGACGCGCGATACGCAGACGCTGCCGGTAATGCTTTGGCTTTCGCTCCGCTCGAGCGCGACGCCTCAGATCGCGGTCGCTTCCTTCGTTCTGGCAGGTTCCGTGTTCACTGCCGTTGGCCTCGCGTATGCCTGGTTTACGCTCTCGCGCCGCCGCCGCGAGCCAGCAGCTTTCTGAAAATTTCCGATAACAATAATTCATAAGTGAAATTTTCTATTGAAAATTTCACAAGCGCGAAGGATGATCCCTTCAGGGAAATCAGTCGATAGGCGGGGTATGATGTCTTCGTTCCGGAATCGCGTTGAGGTTCTGATTGTCGGAGGAGGCGTCGCCGGCGTCTCGATTGCCTATCACTTGGCGAAGCTGGGCATCACCGACGTCATGCTCTGCGAACGCAAGCAGCTGACGTGCGGCACGACCTGGCATGCAGCCGGTCTCGTCACGCAGCTCCGCGCCACCCGCAATATGACGGAGCTGGCAAAGTACACCGGCGAACTCTTCGCTAGCCTCGAATCCGAGACGGGGCAGGCCACCGGCTTTCGTCAAAACGGCGCCCTTCGCGTTGCGAAGCACGAAGGCCGCTTTGAGGAACTGAAGCGCGGCGCCTCGATGGCGCGTAATTTCGGGCTGCCGGTCAAAGTGCTGCGGCCGGAAGAACTCAAGGAGCGGTGGTCGCCGCTGAATATCGACGGCATCGTCGGCGGCCTCTGGGCGCCGAAAGACGGTCAGGTCAATCCGGTCGACGTGACGATCGCGATGGCGAAGGGCGCACGCAACGCCGGCGCCACCATCCTCGAGAACATCCGTGTCGAACGCATCCTCGTCGAAAACGGCCGTGCCGTTGGCGCAATCACCGATCAAGGCGAAGTGCGCGCCAAGAAGGTCGTGATTTCCGGCGGAATGTGGTCGCGTGATCTTGCGGCGTTGAGCGGCGTATCGCTGCCGCTCCATGCGGCAGAGCATTTCTATATCGTCACCGAACAGTTGCCGAACCTGCCGCGCGATTTGCCCGTTCTCTTCGTCACGGACGAGGAGGCCTACTACAAGGAGGACGCTGGCAAGATCCTTCTTGGCTGCTTCGAGAAGAACGCTAAGCCCTGGGGCCACAACGGCATCTCTCCGGACTTCTGCTTCGACTCGCTGCCCGAAGACTTCGAGCATTTCGAGCCGATATTGGAAAAGGCGATGAACCGCGTGCCGATGCTCGCGGAAGCCGGCATCCAGCTCTTCTTCTGCGGGCCCGAAAGCTTCACGCCCGATGACCGCTATTTGCTCGGCGAAACGCCCGAAGTCGAAAACCTGTTCTGCGCCTGCGGTTTCAACTCCATCGGCATCCTCTCATCGGGTGGCGTCGGCAAGGCGCTATCGCAGTGGATTCGCGACGGTCGGCCGCCTGTCGAGCTGACGGACGTCGATGTGCGCCGCATGATGCCGTTCCAGTCGAACAGCAAGTATCTTTATGAACGAACGACCGAAACACTCGGTCTGCTTTTCGACATGCACTGGCCCTACCGGCAGTTCGAAACCGCGCGCAACGTTCGCCGCAGCCCCTTCCACGACCGGCTGATCGCCCAAGGCGCGTTCATGACGGAAGCCGCAGGTTACGAGCGTCCCGGCTTCTTTGGTGCGCCGGGAACGAAGCCCGAAATCGAATATAGCTACGGGCGTCAGAACTGGTTCGGCTTGACTGCCGAGGAGTGCCGGGCCACGCGCGATGCCGTTGCCTTGTTCGACCACAGCTGCTTCACAAAGTTCGCAGTCGATGGACGCGACGCGTGTGCCGCGCTCAATCGCATCTGCGCCAACGACATCGACGTTCCCGTCGGCCGTCTCGTATACACGCAGTGGCTCAACGAGCACGGCGGCATCGAGGCGGACGTCACCGTCACGCGCCTCTCAGAGACGTCCTTCATGGTGGTCTCGATAGCGGTTTCGCAGGTTCGCGATTTCGCCTGGCTGACGCGCCATCTCCCGAAGGATGCGCACGCTTTCGCCCGCGATATCTCGTCGGGTCTGCCGATGCTGGCGCTGATGGGCCCAAAATCGCGCGAGCTTTTAAGCGCCATCTCGAACGCCGATCTGTCGAACGCGGCATTCCCGTTCGGCACCAGCCGCGAAATCGAGATCGGTTATGCGAAGGCTCGCGTCAACCGCGTGACTTTCGTCGGCGAACTCGGCTTCGAAATTCTGATGCCGGCCGAATTCGCTCAACACATCTTCGATGTCCTCGTCGAGGCTGGCAAAGCCTTTGGTCTGAAGCAAGCCGGCTACTTCGCAATGAATTCGCTGCGCATGGAAAAGGGCTACCGGCACTGGGGGCACGATATCGGCGAGGACGACACGCCGCTGGAAGGCGGCCTCGGCTTCGCAGTCACCTGGGACAAGAAGGGCGGCTTCGTCGGCCGCGAGGCACTGCTAAAGCAACGCGAAAGCGGTCCCCTCAAAAGGCGGCTCGTGCAAATTCAGCTCGAAGGGGCTGACGCTCCGTTGCTCTATCATGAGGAGCCGATCTGGCGCGATGGCAAGGTGATCGGCTCGGTGACGTCCGGCGGCTATGGCCACCGCATCGGCGCATCGCTCGGCATGGGCTACGTGCGCTGCGATGAGGGCGTCACCGCCGAGTGGCTTGCCGCTGCGCCACTCGAAGTGGAAGTAGCCTGGAAGCGCTATCCCGCCCGCGCGCAGCTCGGGCCGTGGTACGATCCGAAGGGCGAGCGCATCAAAAGCTGAGCGGGTTCAGAATTCAGATCCGAGACGCCGTGCGGTCGCGAGAATGGTCTCGGGCCCCGGTGGTCCTTCGATCGCGTCGAACAGAATCTCGAGCCGCGTCTCCGCAATGCCGCAATAGCCAAGAATGCCGACTTCGAGCTGAGTGCGCATGGCATCGTCATAACCGCGCTTTGCGTAGGCCTCTGCCGAACTCCCCGCGATCGCAAGCATCCATGCGCGGCTGTGCGGATATTTCCGGTCGCCGTAAGCCCAGCCGTTGTTCCAGACGCGATCGATCCAGCCTTTGAGAAGCGCTGGCATCGACCACCACCACACCGGAAAGACCATCACGGTCGCGTCGTTGCGCTCGATGCGCGCCATCTCGGCCCGCACCGCTGCGGAATAAACCTTATTTGAATCGGACCAATCCGGTTCGTCAGGCTCCCTGAGAACCGGATCGAACCCTTCCGCCGTGAGATCCGCAATTTCGATCTCGTGGCCGTTGCCCTTCGCCGCCTCGGCAAACGCTTTGGCGGCGGCGAAGGTGAGCGATTCCGCGCGCGGATGGGCTGTGACGAGAAGAATTTTCATGCGCTGGGTTCGAAGCTTTCCGCCTTGGAATAGGGAAACCACCAGAAGTCCTGGTTCGAGGCTTTGGGGTCGATCATCACGAACTTGGTGTTCTGGAACTGCGCAAGGCCCTCCGGCCCGAGCTGGCGTCCGCTGCCCGAAAGCTTTCGTCCGCCGAAGGGCAGGGCGTCGTTATCGAGCAGAGGCGCATTCACCCACAGGATGCCGCTTTCGATTTCGCGTACCGCGCGGAAGGCTTCATCCATGTCGAGCGAATAGAGGTTGGCGCCAAGCCCGAAGCGCGAGCGATTGGCGAGAGTGATAGCCTCGTCGAAAGATTTCACCTTGCAGATCGGCGCGACGGGGCCGAACGGCTCCTCGTTCAGGATCTCCATATCGGGCGTCACGCCAGTGAGAACGGTCGGCTCGACGAACCAGCCCCGATTGAGCGTCGCAGGACGTCCGCCGCCGGTTGCGGCCTTGGCACCCTGTTGACGCGCCCGCGCCATCAGCCCTTCGAAACGATCGCGCTGACGGCTGGTCGCGAGCGGGCCGAGATCGACGGCGCCGAGTCCGTTGCCGATGCGCAGCTTGCGTGCTTCCTCGACGAGCCCTTCGACGAAGGCATCGTGAATGGATTCATGCACGTAGAACCGCTCGGCCGACGTGCACACCTGCCCGCAATTGAGGTAGGCGGCAAACGCCGCGCCCCTGACGGCCATGTCGAGCGGCGCCGACGGCATGACAATGAATGGATCGTTGCCCGAAGCTTCGATGAGGCTCGGCTTGAAACTCTCCGCGCACGTGCGCGCCACCGCCTGACCCACTGCAACGGAACCCGTGTAGGCGACGCCATGCGTCTTCGGGCTGGCGATAAGCCGCTGGCCGACGCGCGCGCCGCCGGTCACGACTTGCAGCAATCCGGGCGGTAGACCTGCGAAAACCTCCATGAACTTCAGCGTCGTGAGGCTCGTCTGCTCATGCGGCTTGATGATGACGGAGTTCCCGCCCGCCAGCGCCGCCGCGGCTTCCCAGCACAACAAAACGAGTGGATAGTTGAACGGCAGGATGATCACGATCGTGCCGAGCGGTTCCTTGACGCTGAAGTGAAATTGCCCCGGCACCGTCGCACCCGCGAGACGTCCCGTCTCGTGCCGCGCAAGCTCGGCATAGTAGTCGATCGCCGTGGCGCACCAGGAAACCTCGTCGACGGATTCCTTGAACGGCTTGCCCTCTTCGCGCGTCAGGCACTCCGCGAACGGCCGCCGGTCCCGGCGAAGCGTGGCCGCGATATCGTGAAGGACGACCGCCCGGCTTCGTGCGTCCATCGCCATCCAAACGCGGCGTGCATCATTGGCCGTATCCATGACGGCATCGACTTCATCGTCGGGACAATCGGCGATCGATCCGATCTTGTCTTCGGTGGCTGGATCGATGACGTCGAAGTGCTCGCGGGCCTTGCTGGCGACGAATTTGCCTCCAGCGTAGATTTTGCCGGATAGGAATGCGAAGTCGTCCAAAGCCGCCATCGGCGTTCTCCCCGTTGGATACGATTGGAAGCAGTGTATAAATTTATCGAACACATTGCTATAAAAATATGATCGAGCCGAAACCGCTGCAGCGCAAACAGGAAACGATGGCACAAACGAAGAAGAGCAAGACCGCGGTCGCAACAAAAAACCGCGCCCGGGCGGAGGAGGCGAGCGAGCTTGCCGTCGGCTCGCGTCTCAAATCCGTGCGTGAGGCGGCAGGCCTTTCGCAGCGCGAACTCGCCAAACGTGCAGGCGTCACGAACGCGACGGTTTCGATGATCGAGCAGGAAACGCACGCTCCGTCGCTCGCGTCCCTGCATCGCCTCCTGGCTGCGATCCCGATTTCGCTTGCTGACTTTTTTGCTCTACCCGTGTCGCAGAAGAACGCGCTTTTTTACGACGCGGAAGATCTCGCGGTCGTCTCGCGCGGCGCCGCCGATCTCCGTGTGCTCGGCAGCGAGCGCCGCGAGAAGAAGCTGCAAATGTTTATCGAGCGCTATAAGCCGGGTGCAGGCACCGGCGAAGATCCGATCGTGTTCGACGGCGAAACCGCGGTCGTTGTCGTTCAAGGAACGATTGAAGTGGAGGCGGATGGTGAGATCCGCCGGCTGACCAAAGGCGGAGGTTACCAGCTCTTCGGGCGTGTACCCTATCGCCTGCGCAATATCGGCAAGATCGAAGCGATTATCGCCTGCGCCTGCACGCCGCCAATTATTTGAGCCTCAATACGATGGTGGCGTAATGGCCCACACCACGACAGTCTCGACGTTGCCGGGATTGCGATAGCGGTGCGGCGTCGTCGATGGGAAACTGAAGCTATCGCCTTCCCGTAGCGTGAACGATTGTTCGCCAATCCAGAGCTCGAGCGAGCCCGTGAGAACCAAGCCGGCCTCTTCACCCTGATGCGTATAGGGCGATCCGGTCTCGGTCGCTCCCGGGGGAAATCGCGACATCAGCAACTCGAGCTGCCCCCGGAGATTAGGAGACAGAAGCTCGTCGGTTATCCCCGATGAAAAACGTAAGGTCCGCCTGTTGCTGGCGCGAACGATATAGTCGCGCTCGTCCGGATCTCCGCCTTCTGCGTTATGCAGAAACCACCCGATGGTGACGCCGAGCGCCTTGGCGATATCGTGCAGCGTCTTGATGCCCGGAGATGCGATCCCGCGCTCGATTTCGCTTAAGTGTCCGATCGATAGCGACGTCGCGAGAGAGAGTTCCTTGATCGTCAGCCGCTTGGCTTTTCGCAAATCCCGGATCTCGGCGCCCACTCGCGAAGGCGTCAGATCCTCATCCGCAGAGACGGTCGCCGCCCTTTCTTTCGCCGCCGACATTTTCCGACCCCCTAGTCCTTTGATTGCCAACGCCTAAAATTTCGACTTGTCAGGCGAAATTTGCAAGGCATAATTTCGCTATGCTGAATTTATCAGACAGCCTCGCACCCCAACGTGATGCGCACCCCGACATTTCGTCGGCGAGGGCTTGGATCGGCAAACTTGGCGGAAACCCCGTGAAGCCCCAAAGCTTCGCGGCATCGGAGGTTCTCGCCGTCGGCCATTTTCGTTTTGACGGACTGGCGGAAGAAGTCGAGGCGCCCCAGCTTCCCTTTCACTACATCTCGGTCACGCTCGGCGGGCCATTGATCATCGAAGCGCGCCTCGGGGGAGAGAAGGTCAAGGCGCGCGTTCTGCCTGGCCAATCCCTGATCATGGCGGCGGAACGCAGCAACATCTGGCGCTGGGATCGGCCGACGGAGGAAGCGCACGTTTTCCTTCACGCTGATTTTCTCGAACGCGTCGCGTCCGATGCCGGTAAGGGGCGGGCGGAAATCTGCGACCGGCTCGCATTCACCGACACGCGGCTTCGTCACACGATCTTGGCGCTCACCGAAGAAATGCAGCGTTATGGGCGCATTTCGACGCTTTTCTTCGATATGGCGGCGGATGTTCTCGCGCGCCGCATCCTGTTTCGTCATTGCGAGAAGAACGGAAAATCCGGTTCGAAGGGCAGCGCCGGAGCGCTGACTGCGCGTCAGCTTCGGCGCGTCCTGGAGGTTGTCGAGGATCGGCTATCTCAGGATATTTCGCTCGACGACCTTGCGAGCGCAGCGGGCCTCAGCCGGTTTCACTTTGTGCGCGCCTTCAAGACAGCCGTTGGCATGCCGCCACACCGTTGGCTCGTCGGCCTGCGTATCGAACACGCCAAGGAACTGCTCTTGAGCCGCACCGCGACGATCATAGAGGTCGCCGCGCTCGTCGGGTTCGAAAGCCAGAGCCATTTCGGTCAGGTTTTCCTCAGCCAGGTCGGCATGCCCCCGCGCGAATGGCGGCGCCGCGCGCTTTCCTGAGCAAATAGCGCAATTTTCCGAGAGACGACCCCCCTCCCTACCGCCCATCATTCCTCGAATAGGAGCGGGGGTTGGCCGCTGCCGGGAGATAATAATGACGACAATGTGGGGCGATAGCGCCTATTACGGACTTGACGCGGAATTCGATCCGGACTGGTTCCTGACGCGCGAACAAAAAGAGCTGCGCCGCGAGCTGATCGAGGTTTGCCACAAGGTCCTCAGGCCAAACGCGATCGAGTGCGACAAGACCAACGCGTATCCGCGCGCGAACGTCGAAGCGCTCGCCAAGCTACGGCTCCTGGCGGCGATCGTCCCCAAGGAATTCGGCGGCAGGGGCGAAAACCACGTCGGCCTCACCATGATCGCCGAGACGATTGCGCGTTACGGCTGTCCGTCCACTGCGCTGATCTACATGATGCACATGGTGGCGGTCGCAGGGCTCGTCTATCGTGCCAAAGGCAACAGCGAGATCGAAAGCCTGCTGTCGCGCATCGACAGCGAAGCCCTTATCGGCACGGCATCCTACACCGACCCCGAAACCGGCGGTCATTTCTGGTACCCGAAGATGTCCGGCGCGAAGCGCGTCGAAGACGGATGGCACGTCCACAAGAAGGCTGCTTGGACGACATCGTCTGGCTACGCCGATTGGTACATCTCGCAAACGACAAGCCCGGATTTCGACGGCAACTACGGCAACCTCTCCGTCTTCCTGTTCTACAAGAACGAGGTGCGCGGCTCCGCGGGTAAGTGGGACGCGATGGGCATGCACGGGAACCAATCCGGGCCCGTCGAAATCGATACCGTCGTTCCATTAAACCGCATCGTCGGATGGCCAGGTGACGGCGCGATGTCGAACGACGAAGCCATCGACCCGCTCGCGATGCTGATGTATGCGGGCTCGTACAACGGCCTCGGACTTGCGTGTATCGATGTTGCGAAACGCCATGTAACCCGCAAGGCCCACGTGCAGTATGGCCGCCGCGTTGCAGACTACCCTACGATCCAGGATACCTTCGGCCGTGCGATCATGGACGGCCAGGCCTCTCGCCTCTATGCCTACTCGGTCGCCAAGGCTCTTGACGACGCAACGGATGGCGGACGCTGGGACATTTACTACGAAGACCCAAAGGCGATGCCGCGCGCCGAATACGCGTTATGGTGCTTCAAGGCGAAGTTCATCTCGACTCGCTTCTGTTTCGAAGTTTCCGACAAGATGCTGCAAGCGTGCGGTGGTCGCGGCTACATGCGCGATCTCGAGCTGGAGCGTCTCGTACGCGACTCGAAGGCCGGCTGGATCATGGCACCCTCGAACGAAGTCACGGCGCAGCTCATCGGCAAGTGGGGCCTGTTCGGCGCCGAAGCGGTCGACTGGTGGAATCAGAAGGTCGATGAGCCCGTTCTGATGAACGAGCTCGGCAAGCTCGATGACGCCGGAAAGCAGCGCATCATCCAAAAGCTGACCGCCGAGATTCAAACCAAGAAGGCCGCTGCGGAATGATTGTTGCCGACGATTGGATAACGCCTGACGATCCTTTGGACCTGCGCAAGGCGCTCGGCTGCTTTGCAACGGGCATCACGATCATCACGGGAACGACGGAGGAAGGAGCACGCTTCGGCTTGACCGCATCGTCCTTCCAGCCCGTCAGCCTGACGCCACCGCTCGTCCTTTATAGCGTCCGCAAAGGCGCGGCCAGCGTCGATCTCGTGAAGGGCAGCGGATCGTTCTGCGTGAACGTGCTCCGTCATGAGCATGTCGAACTCGCCAAGCGTTTCGCGGCTCCGATCGCGGATCGCTTCGAAGGTCTCGAGTGGGTTCGCGGATCACTGGGCTGCCCCGTGTTGCCGGACGCCATCGCCGCTTTCGAGTGCCGCCTGTGGGCCACATACGATGGAGGCGATCACGAGATCGTCGTCGGTAAGGTTGCGAAAATGCGGCGCGCTCCTGAGGGCATCCCGCTCGTTTACTTTCGCGGCGAATTCCATCCGATCGTTGCCGATGCCCCGCGCATATCCTGAGAGGTTTTGCTGATGACACTTATCGCTCCGGTCAAGTCGGAACACGTCACGTTCGATCCGCCTGAGTTCGCTCACCTCGGAATGATTCCCGAGCTGGTCGTGGGCCCGGTGAAGGATGAGCGCGTATGGGTGCTGCTCGAGCCGAACGTCTGGTTTCGCCCACTGTTTTTCGACATGAACTCAGGGTCACACGGAGAAGTGCTGAGAGTCATAAAAGGCGGGGTTCTATCGCGTCATCGTCACCCGTCGCCGGTGCACGGATTCGTCCTCAAGGGCAGCTGGAGATATCTCGAGCATACGTGGCGCGCGACGGAAGGCTCCTACGTCATGGAGCCGCCCGGAGAGACGCACACTCTGACATGCGACAGCGGCGACGAAATGCAGACCATGTTCATCATTCAGGGCGCGACGCTGTACATCGACGAGCAGGATAAAGTCACGCTCGTCGAGGACAACTTCCAGCTCATCGAAGCCTGCCGCAAACACTACGAAGCGGTCGGTCTCGGCGCGGACTTCGTCAATCAGTTCATTCGCTAGCATCAGCGCTCCGGCGACCCTCTCGCATCTTTGGGGAGAAGCTCGGGGGAGCGGGGACACTGGCCGAACGCTGGAAAGCGCGGGTCGCAAGGCCCGCGCTTTTCATTGCTACGGGGCCCCGGCGTTGCCAGATGGGAACCAATGGCCCTGATCGGTGATTTCCATGGCATCATTGCCGTGGAGAGACTTTATGGCCGCTCAACAAGACGTTTCATCGACCGTCCGCGACGCGACGAGCGCCGCCAAGCGAAATATCGATCAAACCGCCGACTACGCCGTCTCAGTCATCGATGACGTTCAAAGCATCGGAACCGAGTTCAAACGCGCAGTGAACAAGTCGTTGAAGAAGGAGCCCTATACGACGCTCGCCATGGCGGCGGCAGCGGGCTTCATTCTGGGCGCTCTATGGCGGGCATGAACAAGCGCGAAATTTGCGCGTGGGTAGTGCGCCCCATCAATGTGAGATAAAAAATCGACCCCGGAGTGGCTCCGGGGCCGACGATGTAATTACTTCTTCTTACGAGAGTCTTCGCACTTGCCGCCCTTCCAGTACTTGAAGGTGCCCTTGCAGTCCTTTTTCTTGACCTTTTTCACCTTGTGATGGTGCGCCGCCTTGTGCGGCTTCGCCTTTGCGAAAGCGTCCTGCGCCGAACCCATTCCGCCCAAGCTGAAGATCGCCAGAGCGAGCACTGTCATAAGTCTCATAGGTGTAGTCCCCCAAAAACCGATCTTAAGTGATCAGATGGGTTCCGCTTATCTTAAATCTGTGACAAGTGCGTGTAACGAAATACCGGTCCCCACAAGGCACCGGATTCTCGATCATTTTCTCACTTCGCTCGCCAACATCTCGTCGTAGGCGAGCACGGCGTCGAGAAGCACCTGGGCCTCTTTGCAGGCCCTTTCCGATCGGTCGCTGCCGCACCCCTCCGGGCCGTCCTCGGATCCCTCCGTGTTGATCTGAAATTTTTACGCCGCGTTGACGACAAGCGCAGAAGTGGCGCTGAGAAAATCAAAAGCTAAGCGATGTTGTCGCGCATCGCAGGAATCCGAATAAGGCAGAAGATCATCGGGCGGACCGTTTTGGCGCCCTGACGGAAGAAGTGGGTGCAGTTTCATGTCATTTCGCGCGCTATTTTGTACTTTGTTTTGTTTGATTGCGGTCCCGGCCAGTGGCCAGGAATTGGCGGAAGGTCCGGCGAATGCGGAAGCCGCCTCGGCATTGCCGCCCACGCTGAAGGAGCTTCGAGAATTTATCGACGCCCAGCAGGATATGGATTTTCAAACGACGTTCCACGGGTCAAGCAATGTGTTGGATACGACAACACAAGGAACGGGACAGTTTACGACGCGGCGGCCGAATTTGTTTCGAATCAAGGCGAGCAGCGGCGTCAACGCCTATGAATATATCTCCGATGGGACCGTACTGACGATTTATAACGTCCACACCAACGCGTATGCGCAAACGGCAGCTCGCCCGTCAGTGCTCGGAAACATGACGCTGATCGCCGGGTTAATGGCGTTTCAGGCGCGCATCTTTGATTTCTTTGCGGCGCTCGATCAGGCGGCGGCCGGAGGAGGGGGTGTAAAGATCACGGCGAAAGGCACGGAATCCGTCGGCGGCCGTGAATGCGATCGCTTTGACGTCGTCACGATGACCGAAAAATGGGAGTCCTGGGTGGAAAAGGCGGCGCCCCATCTGCCATGCAAGCTCTCGAGCCGCGACGTGGATGATCCATCAGCAATGGTGCAGATCAACGAATTCACCTGGAAAAAAGCCCCGACCATCGATCCGGCGACATTCCAATTTTCGCCGCCGCATGGGAGCAAAAAACTCGATATCGGCACACTGTTGGCCACGCCCCAGTAATCGAATAATGCGCGCCGCCGGCGTAGATAACGAGCAGGAGCCTCACCTGAACAGATGAGGCGCCTGTTCTCTCGCCGTTGCCTAATGCGTTTGTGAGGACTCGGACGACTTACTTTCCTTGCCGCCCTTGGCGTCTTTCACCTCGATTTTTTTTGCCTCGGCATGAGCGGGTTTTGGGATCGTAATCCTCAACACACCTTCCGACATCATTGCGTTGATCTTCGACGTATCCACGCCCGCCGGCAGCTCGATTGTTCGTAGGAAATTTCCATAGGCGCGTTCGCTGACGAAGACGTTCTTATTCTCCCGATTGGACTCGACTCTCTTCTCGCCACGGATCGTGAGCATGTTGTCTTCCAGAGAAATTTCGACATCGCGCCGTTCGAGCCCAGGCATCTCCACCGAAACGTCGATCTCCCTTTCGCTTTCGGCAACGTCGATGTTGGGCAGAAGATTCATAGACATTGATGATTGAGAGGTGAGCCCGCGCGAAAAATCATCGAACAGGCGATCGATTTCGCGGTGAAGCGGGCCAAAAAGCATGGCGCTTGAACGATGATCGCCGCGCTGCGTAGCGGGAACTTGCGGTCTTAGTTTCATTGTTGCGATCCTTTCCTTGCGTTCGATTGGGCGATTCCTCGGCTTGGCGTTTGCGCGCCGCCACGGCACCGGCAATTGGCTTGGCGTTCGGGGTCATGCAATTGGCGCCGCGCAGTTCGAGTTTTCTCGCACGATCGGCGGCCGGCTCTTCGCCGTGAGCGCGCCGTCGTCAATCATATGGCCCAGCGACACATCCATCGCGACCTGGATTTTTCGCACCACGCGTTTTGTGGCGTCGCGCTTCGGAATGGTGGGATGGCGTCCACTGAGCGTGCTTGGCAGTCTTTGCCAAGCACGTTTATGTTCCCTGAAGAAAACCAGGAGATTTGTCCTTTCGCCGGTTCCGCTCATCGAGATGGTTCGCTCGCATGCAGACAAATGCGCGCGAAATGGTTGAGCTGCGCTCAACACACTTTTTGCCGACATAGAACAGCGCAGCTCCGTTCGGGGAAATATGGGGTGAATTGGAACCGCTGACGTGAAGCACTGTTGGATATTGTTCACGACTATCGAGAGTGGCGATAATGACCGGCATCTCAAGTCAGTGGGTCAGCAATCTGCTCCAGGTGTTGGCGTATATGGTCGGCCCGGTCGTCTTGGGCGCGATGCTCTTCTATGGAATCTCGCGCTCGCGGAATCGGCGGGATGCCACCGCCGGCAAGGCTCAGGATGACGCTGTACGCAAACTCTATTCCGAAGCGGAGGCTGAACGCTCTGCGAAGGAGCAGGCGGCGGAAAAATCCTCAAATCCGATCGACATCATCGAACGCAAATCCGGAATGACGGGTTAGTTTTCAAGCCCTGGCAAGCTACGGCCGCGCGGCGATCGCATTCTCAAATTCGACCTCTTCACGGAGGTTTGCGAGGTCGCGCGATACTGTGGCGACTGCCAACTTTTTACGTTCTTGAAAATATGAAACCCTGCAATTGCCCGCCGCGGGATCGCCGCTGATTTCGACATGAGTCCAGCGCTCGGCATGTCCGACGTAGCGGATTGCGACGTCGTAATGCTGGCTCCAGAAGAACGGCACAGCGTCAAACCGCTCATTGTATCCGAGTATGTTGCGCGCGGCTGTCTGGCCTTGCCGCTCGGCCACGACCCAATGCTCGACGCGAATGGCGTTTCCCGTAAGCGGGTCGGGCCAGCGCGCGATATCGCCCGCAGCGAAGATGCCCTGCGCGCTCGTCTGCAGGTACTCGTCGACGACGATGCCATTGTCGACCGTTAGGCCGGCTTGCGAAGCGAGTTCGACATCGGGTCGAACGCCGATGCCGGCAACAATGAGATCCGCTTCGATCATTTCTCCGTTCGTAAGCGCAATGCTGCTTTCGTCGATCGCCGCGGCGCTCGTGCCCAGATGGAATATGACGCCGTGTTCCTCATGCACGGCTTTGATCATGTCGCCAAGCTCCGGGCCAAGGATGCGCTCGAGTGGCCGTGATTGTGGCCCGATCACATGCACCTCGAGGCCACGCTCTCTGAGCGCAGCCGCGGCCTCCAATCCGATGAAACTCGCGCCGACCACGGCGATCCGCTTGGCATTCTTGGCTTTCGCGATGAGTGAAAGGCTATCGTCGAACGTGCGCAGGTAATGAACTTTCGGCAGACCCACACCGGGAACGTCGAGACGAACGGGAGTAGCGCCGGTCGCCAGCAACAACGCGTCGAACGCGACACGGCCGCCGTCTTTGAGCGTCACGCATCGTGCCGCCGTATCGATGGAAGTAACCGGTGCGCCGAGGCGAATGTCGATTTGCTTTTTTTCGTAAAATTCGGCGGAGCGCAGCGGTATCCAATCCGCAGGCGCCGTGCCAGCGAGGAAGTCCTTTGAAAGATTGGGCCGATCGTATGGGAGTGCATCGTCGGCACTAAGCATCGTTATGGCCCCGTCATAGCCTTCGCGCCTCAGCATCTCGGCGGTGGCATTGCCAGCCGCCCCGCCACCGACGATGACGACCGAGCGCAATCCCGTCCCACTGCGCGCGTGCTTACGGTCCACCTTGATCTTTTCGCGCACGAAGAGCATTTCGCCATCTCGATCGACGCGCCAGCAGGCAACGGGACTGAGTGCAGGGGCGCGAAGAGCCTCGCCTGTGCGCAAGCTGAAGCAAGCGTGATGCAGTGGACAGCGAACCGTGTCGCCTACCTGCAAGCCTTCGGCGAGGGGACCGTTGTAGTGCGTGCAAACCGCACCGATAGCGAAAATCTCATCGCCATGTCGAGCAACCAGGACCGTGTCATCGCCAACACGACCCAGCAACATTGTACCAGGCGAAAGCGCCGAAGCAGCAAAGCCCTGCGTAAGATCCAGTCCGTTCGGCTGCGCAGCTTCAGACATCTCACCATTCTCCGCTTTTGGCAGCAGTGAACGTCGCAATTTGCTATTCAATAGGCCACTGCGGAGACTGTTTCAACACAGTCGCGGGTCCCGTTCGCTGGCCTGTGAGACAGCGCCTGCTACTTAGGAGCTTCTGGAAAGTCGATAATATCGGCTGAGGTCCTAGCGGACGTTAGCGCAGGATTCTTCCTTCGCGCGAACCACGTTTGCCTAGCCCAAAGAAAGCTGTTCGGCGTTCGCCGTGTGTATTTGCTTGGGAGCCGATCATGTCCTTCCAGGAAACGTACCCGACAAGTCGACCATCTTGTTTGTCGACAACCGACAGATGGGCGATGTTCGCAGAATTCATTCGCTCGACGACAACGCCGAGATGCTCGTCGGGATGCGCGATCGTTGGCTTGGTTCCGTCGAGAAGCTGAGCAAGTGTGACCGTGCGCGAATGTCCTTGCCGACGCCAACGGATGATCGCGGGGGGATCGATTATCCCGAGCACACGCATTTGTCTGTCGACAACTGGAAACGTGGGATGCGTCGTTGACGGATCTACCAGGAACGCGGCTGCTTCGCGCAATGTCATTGAGCCCGGCACCACCTGAACGTTTTGGGTCATAACATCCCCGACGCGAGTCGTGGCAAACGCGCTAACGTGATATTCGCAGACAATATGGTGTCCACGTCGCGCCAGCCGTTCCGTCAGTATGGAGCGGCGCGTCGTGAGGATCGCGACGCAATAAGCCGTAACGCAAGCCGCCATGACAGGCAGGAAGCAGTTCATTGCGCCAGTCAGTTCGACGGCAAAGAAGGTAGCAGTGAGCGGGACGCGCATCGTTCCGCTCATCGTCGCGGCCATGACCAGAAATGGCCAGAAACCCGCGCTCGCTGTTGGCATGACGGCTGTTAGCACCATCCCTGTAGCGCCACCAATGATGAGCAGCGGGGCGAGGACGCCTCCGGACGTGCCGGAGCCGAGCGCGATACCCCAAATGGTCATTTTGACCAGCATCAGCGACACGGCGCTCATGGTGGAGAGATCGCCTTTGAGAAGATGATCGATATTGTCGTAGCCGACGCTCAAGGCCCGCGGGTCGATAATGCCTCCTATGCCGACGAATAGGCCACCGATCATCGGCCACCACATCCAGTGGATTGGTAGCTTGGAAAACAAGTCTTCTGTCGTGTAGACGAGCTTCGTGAGGCACCCCGAAAGCAGGCCCGCGATTGCTCCTGCCGTTACCCAGATCAACAGCCCCGTGATCGAAATCTGCACGTCAGCCGAAAAGGGAAACAGGGTCGACGGCATGTGGAGATACGTGCGTTCGACCGCGGCCACCGCAGCGGCCACGGCAACCGGAATGAAACTGCGCGGCGCCCACTCGAAAAGCAGAAGTTCGACGGCGAGCATCACCGCGGCAATGGGAGTGCCGAAGACAGTTGTCATCCCAGCAGCCGCACCCGCGACGAGAAGGGTCTTTCGCTCGTTGTCGCTAACGGGAAGCATTTGAGCGATGAGCGACCCAAGCGCACCGCCGGTCATGATGATTGGACCTTCGGCACCGAAAGGGCCGCCTGTGCCAATCGAGATCGCCGATGAAATAGGCTTCAGGACAGCGACCTTAGGACTGAGGCGTGAGCGGCCCAAAAGAATGGCCTCCAGCGCCTCCGGAATTCCGTGACCGCGAATTTTCTCGCTGCCATAGCGCGCCATGAAGCCGATGATCAGCGCGCCTGTCATAGGGATCAAGATCGAGCTCCAACCGAGCGGGTTCTGTCCGATCGTATGAGGCGTGAAGGACAACTCGCCGAAATAAGAGATATTCGTGCACAAGCGAATGAGGGCGAGCAGGCCGACCCCGGCAGCGACGCTAGCTGATGCGATGAAGACCGCGATGGTCGCGACGAAAAGGACGCGCGGGCTCGTGGTAAAATCGCCGAGGGTGCGATCGATTTCTATGGGCTTCATTCCGCCTTCGACTTGGTGAGCGATGCAGCTGGGGAAGCAAATTGGCAATCTAAATATCGTATTACGATATAAATGCAAGCATGGCCATTCGGCCGCGACAACTCACGCGGCTAGGGTGCCTACAACTCCTCGTTCGCACCGTTGACCAATGAGATGTGCGACCTATTGTGTAGGTGAGCGTGAAAATTTGCATGGAAGGGAGTGGCAGTGCAGAAACGCCGCCCGAAGACCCATCCTTCTCCGACGAGTAAAGGTGCGGCGAAGCGCATGGCTGTCACGAAGGCGAACTACGAGGCGCTTGCGGAATTCCGCTACGCGCTTCGCAAATTTCAAGCTTTCAGCGAGGATGCGGCGTCTCGGTCAGGCCTCACGCCGCAGCAGCATCAGGCGCTCCTCTCGATCAAAGGTGCTCCCGACACGGATTGGCTCAGCATCAGTCAAATTGCGGAGCGCTTGCTCGTTCGTCATCATACCGCGGTCGGGCTCGTGGACAGGCTGGTGAGCCTCGGGCTCGTGCTCAGGAAAGCCGATCCGGCCGACGGTCGCCGGATACAGGTTCACGTCACGAAAGAGGGCGAAGAAACGTTAGCCGCGCTTTCCGTCAATCACCTTGAAGAACTGAAAAGCATACGTCCGGCTCTCCGCAAATTACTCGAGCAGTTCGAGCGCGAGTACGGGGCGTAACGAGACAAAAGTAGTCCTATGCGTTTCGGCGAACCGCTGGCCATACTGCGCCCACCGTGTTCGATCTTCTCGACGGCACGCGACTAGCGCATTTGTTGCTTCAGTTCACCGAGCAACCGCGTAACATCTGAACGATCTGGTTCGAGTTCATTAAGGAGTTCAGCGCGGCCGAGCGCCGAGGTATAGTCGCCTGCCTCGATCTCGTATGTTGCAAGAACCCATAAGATATCGCGATTGTAAGGGTGACGCGTCAGGGCGCTCTTCAACGCCTCGACTGCTTCTTGCCGCTTGCCTGTATCGTGAAGTGCGACGCTATAAACGTAGATGAAACGTGGATCTTCTGGAGCAAGCTCAGCGGCCTTCGCAAGGGCAACCATCGCTTCGGGCAGTCGCTTCTGACGAATGAGACTGAGACCAAGGGCGTGCCACAGCCCGCCCGACTGGGAATTTCTTTCGAGCGATTTGCGCAGCACCGCTTCAGCACCACTCTCGTCGTCATGCCCTCTCTTCAGATCGGCCAATGAGATGACTGCCGGGACGAAGGTCGGATCGATATCGATCGCCCTCGCGAAAGCGGCTCGGGCGTCGCTTAGCTTGCCGCGATCGCGATAAAGTGCGCCTAGATTGGTTTGCGACTCTGGCCGTTCCGCATTGAACAATTGGGCATCGACATATTCAGCAAGCGCCTTTTCGAATGAGGCGCGATCGTCGGGCGACAAATTCTGTTCCGGTTCTCCGGCAATGGCCCGAGCGGCATCCATACGAACCAAGCGGGTCTCGTCGCGCAGTAAAGGCGTGAGAAGCGACCGGCGCGTCTCAGGATCTGCTGCTGCAATCACCGACACGGCCGCTGCTCGAATTTGAGGATCATTGATTTTCAAAGCACTCGCTGCGAAGTCCAGGACCTGAGATGAGGGAAATCGTCCAAGCCGGGAAATCGCACTTGCGCGTACGATAGGTGCCTCCGTGCTGGCTTTTGCAATTCCGATCAAACCGAGTTGAGCGCCAGGAGCTCCCCAGCCACCACGATCGAATGCCTGAGCGAAATCTTGGAATCCTGGCTTCGGCGAAGGATACCAAGCCTTGACGGCATCCGCCGCCCATTTGGCGCTTTTGTCAGTATGGCACTGATTGCACGCATTGGGTGTTCCGAGCAGGACGGACTGATCGGGGCGAGGTATGCGAATTGAATGATCACGGCGGCCATCGATGCCCATGTACGTGCTGATCGGCATATGGCACGCGGCACATTCGGCGCCCTTTGAATTCGGCGCGTGGTGATGATGTGAGCTGACGTCAAATCGTTCGGGGGCGTGGCACTGCCCGCAAAGCGAATTTCCGGTTTGGCGTAGCTTCGCCGTATGGGGGTCATGACAGTCGGAGCAAGTTACGCCTGCTGAATGCATCCGGCTTTCAAGAAATGATCCGTAATTGTAGACCTCGTCGCGCTGCTGGCCATCCACGTGATAGAGCCCGTCTTCCAACAGCGATGGGCGAAAGGCATCAAACAAGCGCCCAACACTCTCGGGATCATCAGAGAACTGTTGCCGTCGCGAATGGCAGCCCGCGCAGACATGAATTTCCTTTGCCGACGAGCGAGGCATCGAACGATAAGCCTGCCCGGTTGCATCCATTCGCCACGTCACGCCTTCGCGTTCATCGAAATTTTGCGCAAATCCTTTCGCGTGCTGGTCGAATTTCTCCCAGCCACTCGACTTCGTCGCCCAAGCCACATGGTTCGAGCCCGGACCGTGACAGGCTTCGCATCCCACACTGATCTCGGACCACGTTGTGCTAAAGCTTCCGCGTACCTGATCGTAGTTCTTCTTGATGTTGGTCGAATGGCACCAGGCACACTGGTAATTCCAGTTTTGATCGATGCCCGTCCAATGTTGGGGATCCCCAGCCTTCAATTTGTGATCTGGATAGAGATCATACCAACGCTGACCGCCATCGTCCTCCGCGCGCGCATCCCACGCGATACCGAGCGCTTGAATATGGCCGCCAGGAAACTCGATAAGATACTGCTGCAGCGGCCAGACGCCGAACGTATATTTGATCTCGAAGTCGGCTAGCGCTCCGTCAGGCCCATCAGTGCGAACCCAGAACTTGCCGTCCTTCCTGTAAAACGTGCTTGTGACATCGTCCTTGCTGAACGTGACACCGTCGAAACGGCCAAGTACCGTTTTCTCTGTCGCCTCCTGCATAGCCACCGCATGTTGCGAGCTAAGCCAGTTTTTGTGCTCTGTTGCGTGACATTGCGCGCATCGGTCTGATCCGACAAAATTAGGATGCGCAATCAGGTTGGCTTCATTTGCGGGCAATTCCAGCGCCAGTGGAAGATCCGTCGCGAACCAGAATCCGACAATCAGAAATAGCAGGATTAGCGATAAAAACTTTGCAGCGCGGCCGCACCACTTAGCAAACGGCCGATGGCTTAAATTGCTTTCGAGCATCAGCTATGCCCCGGCATGACGGCATCATTGCCGCCGATCAATTTGGTGATAAATCATATGTACACAACCTATTTACGCTTTGTGTGCGCATTGATTGCGCCTGGGATCGATCTAAAGCAACTCTGATTTTTGGCGGGTGGGTGGATGCGCTGCGTGCTCAATTGAAAGGAGCGCCAATCATGCAGGTCACTCGGAAAATCGGACTCGGTTTGGTCACACTACTCGGTGTGCTGTTAGCAATTGGCTCGCAGGCCTGGGCACAAACACAAATAAGCAAGCCCAACATCATGTTCATCATGGGAGATGACATCGGCTGGATGCAGCCGAGCATCTACCATCGCGGCTTGATGGTTGGCGAAACTCCAAATATCGACCGCATTGGGGACGAGGGCGCGATCTTCATGGACTATGTCGCCATGCAGAGCTGCACGTCTGGGCGCAACGCCTTCTTCACCGGCATGTATCCACTGCGTACCGGTATGATTCCACCACAACTTCCGGGTAGCCCGAGCTACCTGCGGCCTGGCACCCCGGCAATCGCCAAATTCCTGATCGACCTCGGCTACAACACCGGCGAGTTCGGGAAGAACCACCTCGGTGATCACACCGCGTCGCTGCCGACGGCCCACGGCTTTCAGGAGTACTGGGGCTATCTTTATCATCTCGACGCCATGCAGCAGGTGAGCTTTCCCGACATCAACAAGAACCCGAGCACGCAGGCGGTCGTGCCGCCGTGCCGCAACACGCCGATTCCCGGCATTCCCGAAGTGCCCGGCGCCGTCGATCCCGCTACGACGACATGCCTGACGCCACCGCGTCCGGTCCTGTGGTGCAAGTCCTCCGATGGTAGCGAGAATAGCCAGAAGTGCCATGACGAGGGTCCGCTGACACTCGATCGCTCGAGAACGGTCGATGAGGAAATCTCGGCGAAGGTCATCGATTTCCTCGACCGCAACGACCCTAAGAAAACCAGCAAGCCTTTCTTTGTCTGGTACAACCCCGCCCGCATGCACGTCACCACAATGCTGTCGCCGAAATACGAGGCCATGCTGGGCGAGCGGGGCGGCAAGGACTGGGGCATCCAGGAAGCCGGGATGAAGCAGTTGGATGACAACATCGGCCTCGTCCTCAAGAAGCTGGAAGACATGGGGCAGCTTGACAACACGATCGTGGTCTTCACCACCGATAACGGCGCCGAGGGAATTTCATTTCCGGATGGCGGCGTGACGCCGTTCAAGGGTCAGAAGGGCGAGGCCTGGGAAGGCGGGTACCGCGCCCCGATGGTCGTGCGCTGGCCGGGCCACATCAAACCGGGGACGGTGTATAATCAGCTGTTCGCCGCGCTCGACTGGTTGCCGACGCTCGTCGACATCGGCGGCGGCCCCAAGGGCGACGGGCTAAAGAACCAGATCGAGGCCGGTCAGTATCCCGGCATTGTCAAAACGACGCTCGATGGCGTCGATCAGCGCGACTACCTCGAAGGCAGGTCGGACAAGTCGGCGCGAGACTACTTCTTCTATTACTCAGGCGCGACGCCGTCCGCGGTGCGCTACAAGAACTGGAAGATGTACTACACTATGGCGCAGCCTGGAGCGGAGGGCTGGATCCTGCCACTCATCCCGTTTCACTTCACACTGGTCCAGAATATCAAGCGCGATCCTTTCGAGCAGGCCGTCGGCCTGAATCAGAAGACTGCCATGAGCATTGGCGGTGCGCTCGGCGCCCCGAGTACCGCCTTTCTCTACGACTGGAACCTCCTGCCCATTGGCCAGCAATTGTGGTTGCAGCACCTGACGACATACGAAAAGTATCCGCCACTGCAGGCGCCCGAGAGCTACAACCTCAGTGGGATATTAGATCAGGTTAAGAAAGCTCACGCGAGCCATCCGAGCGACTAGATGATTGAGACGAGCGCGATGTGACGAAGCGGGTGCCTCTTGATCGGGCGCCCGCACCGTAACGAGCGTCGAACGTGCGTTCTTCGAAGCACGTCTCTTACGGATCGCGATCGGAGATCGGAAGCATGCAGCACAATGATCACCGATTGCGTGTTGCATGTCTGGCCCTCAGCGCGCTCCTTGGGCTTCTGTTGCTGCCATCCTTGTCGCTGGCTCAGGCGATCGACCCACTACCCTCGTGGAACAAAGGTTCAGCCAAGACGGCGATCATCGAATTCATCAAAGCCACGACGGACCCAGCGAACCCCAAGTTCGTATCGCCCGAGGCTCGGATCGCCACGTTCGATCAGGACGGCACGACGTGGGTCGAGCAGCCAATGTACGCTCAGGTGATGTATTGCCTCGACCGAGTCCCGGCGTTGGTGGAGAAAAAGCCGGAACTGAAATCCGTCGAACCCTTCAAGACCGTGCTGTCCGGCGATCGGGAAGCAATGGCGAAGTTGCCGAAGGAGGATCTGTTGAAGATTCTCGCTGCCACGCTCAGCGGCATGACGGTCGAAGACTTCAACGCCGAAGTGAAGACGTGGATCGAAATGGCAAAGCATCCCCGCTTCCAGCGACTGTATACGGATCTTACCTACCAGCCGATGCTGGAAGTGATGCGCCTGTTCCGTGACAACGGCTACAAGACCTATTTTGTTACCGGCGGTGGCCAGGATTTCGTGCGCGTTTATGCTCAGCGGGTTTATGGCGTTCAGCCGGAGCAAGTGGTCGGCAGCGCGGGCATGACGGAATTCGGTTACGATACGGACGGTAAGCCGGTCCTCACCAAAGTGCCCAAGCTACTCCTCAATGACGATAAAGCCGGTAAGCCCGAAGGCATCCACTTCGTTATCGGACGGCGCCCCGTTGCCGCGTTTGGCAACTCCATCGGCGACAAAGAGATGCTGGAATACACTCAGGCAGGCGGCGGCGCTCGCTTCATGCTGCTCGTGAACCACGACGATGCCGAGCGTGAATACGCCTACGGGCCTGAAGCAAAAGTCGGCACATTCACCGATGCACTCATGGATGAAGCCAAGAGCAACGGCTGGATCGTTGTCAGCATGAAGAATGATTGGAAACGGATTTTCGCGTTCGATCCTTAGTGCCGGCGCTTACTCCGAACGTCTGCTACGGGTCAGAGCGGCGGGGCTCCCAAGTCAATTCTCGAAAAGCCAATAGTTTCCAGCGGCAATGGATTTGCGCTTCAAATGCTGCCGTTCGGCCGGATCGAGATGGCCACCGACGACGTCGACCATGTCGGCGATGACCGAGGTCGAATCCCCAAAGTAAGAATGACCGATCAAGCTGGTATCAACTTTCGTCGCGTCGATGGTGTTCATGCCGGAAAGGATCGTGACCCCGTTGGCGCAGTCCCCCAGGCGCTGAAAGCTGTGCCAGGTGAGGGAAGCCTTGAGGGCCCAATCCTTCGAGGATTGGTAGATCGTGATGCTGTTGACGTTGCCGATCAGGCTCTGGACGGTATTGGCCTTGAAGTCGCCGGCGTCGATATCGGGTGCAGCAAGAAAGACTTCGACAATCTTGCCGCGAAGTTCGGGGTCTTGGGCATAGAGTTCTTTGAGCGCTTGGGTCAACAAGCGGCACCCCATGCTGTGGCAGACCAGGTAGAATTTTTCCGCCTTGGAATTGGCGACGTAGTCGGCGAGGAAGGTCTTGAAGTCGGCAAGCGCCCACGAGACGTTGCCTTCGTCCGTCACATACCCGAACAGGGCGCCCTGACTCGGCCAGCTGAAGAAGGCCGGAATGCCGGGGAAGCGCATGTCGTAGGCCAATTGCGCCGTTCTGAGCGCGGCATCCTCGAACGAATTATAATACCCGTGAACGAAGATGAGCGCCGTCTTGCTCGGGTTCTTGGTGATATCGGCATAGAACGCGGAGCGCTCCAGCGGCGTTGCCGATTGCACGGTCATGGCGCTGTCAGGGTCATTTTTGATCCATGCCGTTTCGATGTGCCCAGGCTTGTGCGTGACCGGAATGGTCACGTCCGCCCGTCCGTAAACCAAGGTACCGCGGTCGCCGCCGTAGGTGGCGTTATCGTCGGACGAGCCATCGACGGTGCGGTCGGTGCCATAGTAGGTGTGGACTACGGAGAAGGCGGTCCCCGCCGGTTGGTTTTGTCTATTGGAATAGGGTTGAGCTTTTCTGTTGGAATAATAGTGTCGCCGCCAGTAACGGTGTCGCCAATGGGTCCCATGGGCTTCTGGAGATCGCAACTCCCGGTGGCCATTGGTGATTGCGACCGTGAAGCGGCTCGTGTCTTCCTCCTTGTCGCGAACAATGTGCAATTCCGTGTCAGTACCCACGGGCAGCTCGGCGACGATCGTCTTGAGCGCATTTACGTCTGCAACGGGCGTGTCATCGACCGAAAAAATTATGTCGTTCTTCTGCAGATTGACTTCGGATTGATCCGTGCTCAGGATCAGGACGCCGGTCGCGAACGGCAGGTTCCTTTCCTTCATCAGCGCGGGTGTCACCGATTGCAGGCGGGCTTTGAGCGCAGGAAGATACTCCCCGTCTGCGAGGACCGGCGTGTTGAACACGACAAGCGAGAGAAACGCGAGGCAGGAAACCCTCTTCAACATCAATGGAGCCCCCGGGAAATGTGACTGTGAACATGCGAGCAAGGTAATCGATACCGAATTTGCTTAGCGCACTTGCTCCGCCTGCGGAATGGTCAATCCAAATCTTCAGGTGTTCAGTAGGGCAAAACCTCTTCACGCGGCGAGGAATCGTTCGCCGCGTGCCATCAAACGAACCACGATCGTCAGGACGGCATGCACTCCGGAATCAAAAAGGTCGCCGCTGCCGCGAGGAACGAACCGGCTCTAGGTTGGCCTGATGTCCACAGTTGCTCGCGCCAGTCGCCGGTAGAGGTCGCGCCTCCGCTTGAACGGCCACCAGTCGTATAGGAATGTCTCGATTGGCTTCCAGTTTGCGACCCAACCAACCAGAATCAGACTTTCGGCAACGACGCCCTCCATGGGTCCGGTACCCAAATACCTACGCGCCATTTGACTACCGAGGAGGCACGCAATCAACACAAGGGTACCGATCAATAAATAGCGTCGACCAACACGAAACAGTTCGTTGAGTTCCCGCTGTTGTATTGCGGCGCGTTCCGCAAAGTAATTCGCTAGAGTGATGGCGAGCCCGCGCTCCTGTGCTTTGCGAGCCTCCTCTTCAGGAAGATGAACGATAATTCGAAGCGGCGCGTCCGAAGGAAGTTCACGCGCCCAGCCGACGATGTAATCTTCAGCATCGCGATCGAGGTCGCGCTCGTGGAACGGTGAAGGATCGAGAGAATTGAAGAGCTGCGCAAGCTCTCGAATTCGAACTTCGATCACCGCATTTTCCTTCGCCAAAGCTTGCCTCGCATGTATCGGCGGCCGCCGATTTCACCATCGAAGATCGAAGAGTATTTTATTCCAACTCGGCTTGCACGCGCTGGATCAGCATCGCAGCCGTATTCGCCACCGGTTCACCGGAGCTGAGCGATTGCCATTCTGTCTGCGTTGCACTGCTTGCCTGTTGTCGTAAGACACTTGGCGTCGCATCGGAGGGATCGCCAATCCGATGACTTACACGATCAATAAGCAGCTCGAGCGGCGCTTCTAGCCAGAAGCCATTGAAGGGAACGGTGTCAGGGACCGCCGCTTCAATCCGTTGCCGATCTTCAGCGCGATCAAAGACGGCGTCGGCGATAACAGCGTGGCCGTTTTTCAGATAGGTTGCCGCTATCCTGGCTTGCTCCGCATAAACGCGCTCCGACACACTTGGCTGATATGCTTCGGGCGGCAAACGAGTTTCCGCTGGCACGCCGTATAGGCGCTTGCGAATTCGATCACTGGAAAGCACGCGGGCCCCTGGTGGCTGTCCCAACCGATGGGCGGTAGCTGCGGCAACGGACGACTTGCCGGAACCGCTCAGGCCACCGACCGCAACGAGCTGCGGTGGACTCACATTCAACAGATCGCCTGCGAGCTCAAAATAGGCGCTTGCTTCCTTGAAGGCAGCTGCGTTTTTATTCGTAGCTTGGACGGCGTCGACATGTGCGCGAACAGAAGCACGAACCGCCATGAAGAAAGGCAAGAGAGCGACACCGTCATCTTCATCAGCGGCATCGAAATAGCGATTGAATACCGAGTTTGCTTCGGCGCGAAGACCCCGGCCCCATAAGTCCATGAGCAGGAAGGCGAGATCATAAAGCACATCGATGGTCGCGAGATCCTCATCGAATTCCAGGCAGTCGAAAAGTGTGGGCGAGCCATCAAGCGAGCAGATGTTTCGGAGATGCAGATCTCCATGGCAACGGCGTACTTTGCCCGATCTCTCGCGCTTATCCAGTAACGGCCCCAACCGATCGAGCGTCGCGTTGAACGCCATTTCAAGGGCGTGCGCCTGCTCGGCGCTGAATAGTCCCACAGCCCCGATCGATTCGGAATTCATACGCAGGACAGCCGCCATGATCTCGCTGCCCGATCGCCGGTGATCGATCGCGGCATCTCGATGGAAGTCCGCGATAGCGAGTGCCGTCTTGGTGAGGAGGGCAGGGCCAAGTTCGTTCCGGTCAGCGATTTGGCTGAAGAGATCCCGCTGATCGAAGCGCACCATTTCAACAACGGAATCGACCAATTCTCCGCTCCCGTCGAATGTCAGGCGGCCGCTTTCTTCGCGTGTGATGCGTCGCACAGCTACATAAAGAGAGGGTGCGGTACGCCGATTAAGTTCGAGTTCTCGCTGACACGCAGAGAGTCGCTGGCTGGCTGTAGAGAAATCCAAATAGGGAAAGCATACCGAACGTTTAAGCTTATAGGCGCGTCTACCACTTAGGATAATGATTGAGATATGCGTGTCATGTCGTTCGGTGACATCCGATAGGCTCGAGAGGAAAGCAATTGCATCGCTTTGATCTTGCCTCGTCATAGTTGGCATCGCCGCTCCAGCAAATATGGAATTAGAAGAGCATCACGCCTTCCAGGTACTGGCGCCCTCGTCGTTCGGGACCTGGGTTTTTCGGCGAGGACGACTTCCCGCATTTCGGACGTGATGACTTTGCGCAAATCAACGAGCACGCGCGCACGCCCACCATCGGCGAGGAGTATCCACGTTCTTTTGGGCTGCATGGGAGCGTTCCTGCCCTTATGTCTTATCTAAAAGTTCGCCTGGTCTGCGCGCCTTGCGCTACATCAAATCGTTTCCCACCAGCTTCAGGCACTGTCCAAGACGATAGATCAAGTGATGTTTCTCACGCGGCGCCTGGTAACGTCTCGGGAGAACAGTCCACGGGGCCTAGAATGAAAGCCGCCGGCGCACAAAGGGTTCTTTCGCTGAAGTAATTCTGACAATCAATTGATCCTAAGTAACAGGCAGGTTTCGACCCGCGCACCATCGGGCACGAAGTCGGGGGGAGATCACTTGTTTACGTCCGCAATGTTAGCTTTTGCATCGCTGCATATGGAAGTTTCGTAGGGCGGAAAAGTCAAAAGTAATCCCGGTCCGGACGCCTCCGTCAGATTTATTTCGCACTCATCTGGGCATCTCTCTTGTTGGCCGGCTCATGGATGATTGCCATGGAAGCAATTAAGCCGCGCGCCAGAAACTATAGTGAACGGGCGAAGAGCGCCAGACGGAGCAACGGACGTGAGGCATGAACGGTTACTTCAGGACGATCGGAAGGGCGATCAGCCGAGATTTTGGACGGCTCGCAATGACGACGTTTTTCTCACACTTGGTGCTCGGCCTGAAGGCCTGACCTCGGCAGAAGCCGAAAAGCGTCTCGCGCGCTACGGCGCAAACATCGCGGTCGCAAACGTACGACGGAGCGTCGTTCTCAAGCTCTTGAGGCGGCTCACTGAGCCACTGATCGCAATTCTGCTCATCGCAGGAGCAATTTCGGGTGCGATAGGGGACTGGCAAAGCTTCGTCATCATCGTTGTCATCGTCTTGTTTTCCGTCGCTTTGGACATGGTGCAAGAGCAGAAGGCGGAATCCGCAGTCGACGCGCTGAAACGCTCGGTTGCCGTCCGTGCCTCGGTCCGTCGCGACGGACGCACGGTTGAACTGCCGGTTGCAGATATCGTCCCCGGCGATGTGGTTGAGATTCATGCCGGCGATCTTGTGCCTGCGGATGGTATCATTATCGCAACCCGGGCAGGGCTCGCCAACGAGGCTGTTCTGACAGGGGAACCCTATCCCGTCGAGAAGCGTCCCGGACCATGCGAAGGCCTTTCGCCCGCGGACGCCTTCAATGCGCTGTTTGGAGGAACCAGCCTCGTTGGCGGCGAAGCGGTGATGCTCGTAGTGGCGACGGGCGGGGCTACGCGCTTCGGTGCTATTGCGGCTTCGATCCAAGAGATAGCGACGCCGACGGCCTTCGAGCAGGGCGTTCATGCACTGGGCATGCTGATTTTGCGTCTGACGGGCTTTCTCGTCCTCTTTGTTCTGCTTACCCAGCTAGTCAATCACGGGCTCACTCTCGAAAGCTTTTTATTCGCTGTGGCACTGGCCGTTGGTCTGACGCCCGAACTTCTTCCTATGGTGATCACTGTCACGCTATCGCGCGGGGCAATGCGGATGGCTGAGCGTAAAGTCGTCGTCAAGCGGCTGTCAGCTATTCACGATCTCGGCGCGATGGATATCCTCTGCACTGATAAGACCGGCACGCTGACGGAGGCCAAGATCGCGCATGCCGGCAGCTTTGGCATCAACGGTGCGGAGAGCAATCGTGTCACTGAGTTGGCACGCTTGAACAGTCACTTCGCCGGTGGGATGCGCAGCGCTTTGGACGATGCTCTGATGGAAGACACTTGCACTTCCGTCCAAGACTGGCGCCACGTCGACGATCTACCGTTCGACTTCAACCGGCGCCGATGCTCGATCTTGATCGCGCGCGGCAACGAACATGAGATGATCACCAAGGGTGCCCCGGAGTCTCTCCTCCCGCTGTGCAGCCAAGCGGAGACTGCGGAAGGCGCCATCGTTCCGCTCGATGCTCCGTTGAGGGCGAAACTCATCGACCTCATTGAGGCCAAGGGCCGGGAGGGTGTCCGTCTTCTTGGCGTGGCACGGCAGCCCATAGCGGCGGATCGCGATCATATTGATATCGCCGATGAGGCCGATCTCATATTCGTCGGATGTGCCGCCTTCCTCGATCCGCCCAAGTTGTCGGCGACGAAGACCGTTGCCCGTCTCGCAGAGGCAGGCGTACGCGTAAAGGTCGTATCGGGCGATGCAGCGCCCGTTGTTCAGCATCTCGTCGAAACGCTGAAGCTTCCGGCTCGGGGCATGATCGCGGGCGAGGAGATAGCAGCCATGAGCCAAGCTGCACTCATTGCTAGGGCGCAGGAAGTCGATCTTTTCGTCCGCGTCTCGCCGGATCAGAAGAGCCGTATCGTCCAGGCCTTGCGTTCCGGCGGCCACACGGTTGGTTTTCTCGGCGACGGAATAAATGATGCACCGGCCATTCATGCGGCCGACGTCGGTCTGTCCGTCGATGGCGGAACGGAAGTGGCGCGCGAAGCTGCCGATATCATCCTGCTTGCGCCCGACCTTGGCGTGCTTGCGGACGGTGTAGCCGAAGGCCGGCGCACATACGCGAACATTATGAAATACGTGCGGATGGGGACGAGTTCGAACTTCGGCAACATGCTTTCGATGGCATTCGCTTCGCTGTTCTTGCCCTTCCTGCCGCTGGCGTCAGTGCAGATTCTTCTCAACAATCTAATCTATGACTTTTCTGAAATCGGAATTCCCTTCGATTCCGCCGATGAAGAGGATCTCGCTCGGCCGAAGAGCTGGGATATGAATGCCGTTCTCCGCTTCACTCTGATCATGGGCCTTCTATCATCCGTCTTCGATGCGGCGACTTTTGCGCTGCTGCGGATTGGCTTTAATGTGGACGTCGCCGAATTTCGGACGGCATGGTTCGTCGAGTCGATCGCGACGCAAATTCTTGTCATCTTCATCATTCGTACGGCGCAGCCTTTTTGGGCGAGCCGGCCTCATCCAGCTCTCGTCGGCACGTCCCTTGGGGCGTTGGCCGTTGCGCTCATCGTGGCGTTGACGCCGCTAGGCGGCATCGTCGGCTTCGTGCCTCTGTCGGCTTCAATTCTTGCAGCGATTACCGGCGTGACCCTGCTCTATCTTGCGAGCGCCGAAGCGCTGAAGCACGTGGCCGTCTCGCCGCCGCGCCAGAAGAAAGCTTAAGGTTATCGAGGATCGAGCCAATAAACACGGATCAAGGCTCTAGTGTCCGAGTGACCCATCTTTTAAAGAGAAGAGAGAACGCGTGTGGTATTTATTTGCTAAATCGAAGGTCTTTGACCCGTGAACCTGCGAAGTCTCACTCAGGATATCGATAAACTGTCGGCAGCTGACGCTGTCGTTGTAAACAGTTATGCGCGCTATATTTTGAAAAAGTCCGCGCTCTGCGCCATTTCCGCGTTTATCGCGATTTGCGGCCTCGGATTGTTAGAGCTCGCTTCGTTTTGGCTTCTTGAACCGTCTTTGGGTCCTGCTGGAGCCGTGGCTATTCTGGGTGCCGTCAACGTGTTCGTGGCACTTTTGGTTTTTGCAGTCGCGTTATTGCTCAACCCTGGCCGTGAATTCTCATTCGCGCTCACCATGCGCAAATCGGCGATACAGGCACTGGAGCAGGACGTTTCTCCGATGGCCGGCAGACCTGATGCCGCTGCCTTTTCAATGGGCGAAGCATTGGTATCGGCAGTCGTCTTGCCGCTACTGGTGACGCTGCTCAGGAATTTTAACGCTGCACAGTCCGCGAAGACCGAATTGGCCGAAACAGAGAAATGAATATCGATTTCTCGACGCACATTCCCTTTTGTTGACGCACGAGCTGGCGGAGGCGGTCACTGTCGCGTCAGGTTCCAGAATGAGGCGCGGTGCTGACCAATCAGCCCTTGTTCTTCAGCATCATCGCAACCCGGGTGAAATTGGTCATCAGTTGCCCTTTGATATCTGAATCCAGTCCGACGCGATCGATCGCCATTGACATGCACTGGAGCCATGCGTCCCGCGCCTCGGCATCAATCTCGACGTGCTCATGCATTCGGCGCACGTCTGAATGTCCAAATTTTTCAACATATAGCCGCGGTCCCCCCAGGAACCCTGAAAGAAAGTTGAATTGTTCGATGCGCGAGTGCGCAACGCCGTGGCCACGCAAATGAAGGATGTGCAGGACACGCCCTTCCGGTTCGCTTTCAACAATGTCGTAGAATACCTCCACGAGGTGGTGGATGCCATCTTCGCCGCCGACGAGATCATAAAGCAGCTTTGTTTTCTTGACCGGCGGCGGTGCTTTGGCCGGTGCGGTATTGCTCTCGTCCATCATGGGTCGGCGTTCCCTCACGATTGCAATTTTTAAGATGCATATATTATGCATCTTATGCAAGCTAAAGCAACTTGCGGCTCAGTGGGTGCGCCCTGGTAAAACCAATCGCACCCACGTTGCCGTTTCTTCTATTCACGCGAATGCTGCGAGTTCCTCCTTCGGACCAAAGAACTCGAAATGTTGCTGCGCGTGCGGCACATTCCACGCATTCAGAAGGCGATGAATCTTGGCGAGGAAAGGCGTCGGGCCGCAAAAATAATATTCTGCGTCGCGATTGCTGATCATCGTCTCGATCAGTTTCGCATCGATGAAGCCTTTGCTGGTCCCAATCCCATTGGTGCTGAGGGGCTTCTGCGGTTCGAGATAGCGAAAGTGCGCATTCAAGTTGGTGTGCTGCGCCTTGAGCTCTTCGACGGTCGCCTTGAAGGCTTGCACATCTTCGTTCTGACAACCGTGGATAAAGGCAACTTCGCGCTGTGGAAACTTATCCAGAGAAGTTTGCAGCATGCTCATCAACGGCGTAATTCCGATACCCCCTGCGATGAGAACCAACGGACGCTCGTTCTCATCGTCATGATGCAGAAAGAATTCCCCGCATGGAGGAGCGACCTCCAACGTCGCGCCGACGGCCAAAGTGTCGTGCAACAGATTCGAGACATAGCCTGGGGGTACAGTTCCGCCGACGCTGTCTTCCCGCTTCACACTGATGCGCAGCCAGGCCGAATTGGGTTTGGCGGAGAGGCTATACTGGCGCATAGTTGTCTGTCCGTCCTCGGTATGCACGCGAATGGTGATATATTGACCCGGTTTGAAGGAGGGCAGTGGTCCTTTGTCTTCCGGAGCAAGATAGAACGAGGTAACGACGCTGCTTTCCTGCTCTTTCTTCGATACGACAAAGCGCCGGAACCCTTGCCAGCCACCAGGAACCGATGCGGCCTCGCTATATATTTGGGCCTCGCGCTTGATAAAAATATCGGCCAAAAATCCGTAAGCTTCACCCCACGCAGCGACGATTTCGTCAGTTGCGGCGCTTCCCAGTACCTCGCGAATGGAAGCCAAGAGGTTCTCGCCGACAATGGGATAGTGTTCGGCCTTGATCTGCAATGACGCATGTTTTTGCGCGATAAGTTCGACCGCCTCTTTTAGCTGGCCGAGATTATCGATGTTCGCGGCATAGGCACAAATTGCGGCCGCTAATGCCGATTGCTGCTTACCTGCGGTCTGGTTCGCACGGTTGAAATAGGGAAGCACCTCCGGATTGTGGGAGAACATCCGGTTGTAGAAGTGGCGGGTCAACGTATTGCCATGCTCTTGAAGAACAGGAGCAGTGGCCTTGACGATCTGAATGGTTTTCTGACTTAGCACGGTGCGTCCCTTCGATGCTTTTCGGCAAAGATTTTGCCTGGTGCCCAGCTCAACGATAAAAGATATATTTTTTCTATATCTTTAAGGTCAAGCGTAGTTGAACTGCCAAATTGCCACGCATGCGATATGCTATTTGAACGTCGTCACGAGACGTCGCCATTGCCGTTGCGACCCGCTCGGCCGCATGCGGCTCACCCGCGCAAGTTGCGCAGAGGATCGACAGAATATACCTTCAGGATACTTTAATATTCGCGCGAGGCTCGGGTGTAACGATGCAGTTGACGGACTTTACCGACTACAGTCTGCGCGTTCTTCTATACGCAGCGAGCCAAGGCGACCGCCGGATCACCATTGAAGAGACCGCCGGTATCTACGGCATTTCTCGTGCCCACTTGATGAAGGTCGTGAACCTACTCACGAATACCGGCTTTCTCACGTCCGTCCGCGGCCGATCGGGCGGCGTCGTTTTGGCCAAGCCGCCGGAAAAAATTCGCCTCGGAGACGTCGTTCGCGCAACTGAGCCCGACTTTGCACTGGTCGAATGTTTCGGTTCCGAGAATCATTGCGCAATCACACCGCGCTGCAAGCTGCGTGGCGTTCTCAATGAGGCGCGAGCCGGATTTCTCGCCACGCTGGATCGTTACACCCTGGCAGACATCGCACTCAGGCCGCGAGATTTCCCTCCCAAGCTCTGAAGCATGTGCCGCGCGCATTGCTGACAGAAGGGCGAACGTCCTCATCTGCTTTGCAAAACATTTTTTGCCGATACCCCGCAATTATATGATTTTGAATGGTCCGGAAGGATGTGAGAGAGGTTCGCGCGTGACGTGAGCGGGATTCGGCAGGGTTTTGATCGGATTTCGCTCGCCAAGGGGGAATTGCATTTCGTCCACTCATGTCCGTACCGGCTCCCGCGCCCGCTTGGCACCATCGATTTCTCCTCTGCGATCCTCACAAGATCCTATTTTCGCTGAGCAGCTATCTGGCCTGCGTCATAACGCTGGGAATCGCGTTCGCTGCGGAGCTCCCGCGGCCGTGGTGGGCCATTCTGACGGTCTATGTAACCGCGCAACCGATGTCCGGTGCGCTTCGGCCTAAGGTCTCTTATCGGCTGATCGGGATCGTCCTCGGCGCAATCGCTTCAATCTTGCTCGTGCCGAATTTGCAAAATTCACCAGAGCTCTTGGTTCTCAGCCTCGCCGCTTGGACAGGAATCTGCATCTATCTCGCTGTCTCCGACCGGACACCGCGCGCTTTTTTGTTTCAAATGGCCGGCTTCAGTGCGGCGGTCATCAGCTTTCCCTACCTCGACGATCCGGGCAACATCTTCACGACAACCATTTCGCGCGTCGAGGAAATGACTGTCGCGATCGTGGCGGTCACGCTCGTTCATTCCGTGATGCGGCCTTGGAATGTTCGGGAAATCATCCAGGAGCGCGCCCGCAGTTTTCTCCGCGATGCAAAGGAATGGGCTGATGGCGCACTCGATGCTCAACATAAAAACCTAAGCAACTCGCGTCGCCAGCGCATAGCCGCCGACGTAACCGAACTCGGCATTGTCGCGATTCATCTTCCTTACGACATGCCCGGGCTCACAAAAACGCGCACGCTCGTCTATGCCCTGCAACGGCGCCTCGCGTCGTTGATTCCGCTGGCATCCGCTGTTGCGCATCGCCTCGACCTGTTGAGTGGCAAGGAGCCAGCGGACAAAGATCTGGCGGCGTTGATCGACGAGACGCGCGGCTGGCTTCGGGAGAGCGATAGACAGCTGACGGAGGAGAACGCCGACAAGCTTATAGCGCGCGCACGATCGTTGGCCCGGAAGAGCAGCGCCAGATCGGATTGGTCCGCTTTGATTGCGGCAAGCCTCGCGGAGCGGCTGGCGGAATTCATCGAAACCGTGCGTGACGCGGAAGCCCTCGTAATGGCCATCGACGGGACGCCAGCGCACATAGCTATGGAAAACGGAATCGAGAAGCCTCAGCCGCTGGCGCAGGATCGTGCTTTGGCGGTTCTTGCTGGGGCAGCCATGGCGGCAGCCATCGTTCTCTACTGTTTGATATGGATCCTGCTCGCTTGGCCGGCAGGATCGGCGACCGCCGCTTTCGCGGCGCTCGTCACGTGCTCGTTCGCTGCGCAAGAGGATCCCGCTCCTGCCATTCGCCGCTATCTTTTGGCGACGCTGGCTACATTTCCCATCGCTGCGATCTACATGTTCGTCGTGTTGCCGTGCGTCGACGGTTACGCGATGTTGTCGTTAGCGCTCGCGCCGGCGTTGATTGGGATCGGCTACATCCAGGCCGATCCCGCGCGGTCGGCAATCGCGCTGCCGATGTTCTCGTGCCTCATCGTGGGATTGGGTTTCGTCGACTCGTTTCAACCGGATTTCGCTTCATTCGTGAACACTGGCATTGCGCAAGTCATGGGTATCGTCGTGACGATTGCCGTCACGCGCCTTTTTCGATCCGTCGGCGCGGAGTGGACCGCACGCCGCATGGTGAGACGCCAATGGGGAGAGCTGGAAGCGCTGGCGAACGCGCGAAGCGAGCCGGATTTCGGAAGTTGGACAGCACATGCCCTCGATCACACCGGACAAATAGCTGCGCGCATCGCCGTTACAGGCGAAGGGGACGAGGACCATGCCGCAGACGGGCTTAGCGATATTCGTATTGGCAGAAATATTTTGCATCTGCGTCGCGCGGCGGCGTTTGCACACGGAAAGATCGAGCGGTCGATAGAGGCGTTGCTGGCGGAAGTCGCTCAACTGTTTCGCAGACGTCGTCTCGACGGCGATATGGCGCCGCCGCGGGATAGTTTCTGGTCGGCGCTCGACAGCGCAATCGCAGCCATCCAAACAATGGAAGATAATTCCATCCGTCATCAGGCGCTGCTTGCCGCGGTCGGTATCCGTTGCAACCTTCTTCCGCCAACACCCTTTACAGAGCGAGTCATCGCTGCATGATCGACGAAGTACAGTTCTTCGGCGTGTATGTTCCTGCCGCACTTTGTTGGGCAGCCATCGCCAGCCTTCTGACGTACTGGTTGCGTCCGCTGGTTCATCGCTTGCCTCTAGACCGGGTCAGCTGGCGTCCCGCTCTCTTCGATATCGCAATTTTCGCGCTTCTTTGGTGGGGCCTTGCCGTGCTCGCGGACGGGCGCCTCTTGCCAGCAAGGTTCCCCGTATGATGAACGGTTTGCTTTGGAGCCGCACGCTCGGAACCTTGCTTCTCGTGGCGCTCTCTCTTGCGGGACTTCAGGCGCTTTGGCAGCGATATCAGATTGATCCCATTACGCGCGACGGGAAAGTCAGAGCGGATGTCGTCCAGGTGGCGACTGATGTCTCCGGGCTCGTGACCGAGGTCCGCGTCCAGGACAATGCATATGTCCTGAAAGGCCAGATCCTTTTGGTGATGGACCGGCCGCGTTATGAGCTGGCGCTACAGCGCGCGGTTGCCACGCTTGCAAGCGCCCAGGCGACCCTTGCTCAGGCGGAGAGAGAGGATCGCCGTAATAGGTCCATGTCCGCCGTTATTGCCGCCGAAAAGATCGAGCAGGGCAGCGCGCGGGTCGACGAACTGCGTGGCCGCGTCGCGGAAGCGACTTCGGCCCGAGATCTTGCAGAACTCAATCTTGATCGTACGAACGTGCGCGCACCGGTCGATGGGTATGTCTCCAACATGACCCTACAACCCGGCGTTTACATGAAGGCGGGAGAGGCTGTCGCCGCACTCGTTTATGCGAAGTCCATGCGTATCGAGGGCTATTTCGAGGAAACCAAAATTCCGGCCATCCATGTCGGCGATACGGCGGTCGCTTTTCTTATGGGTGTTGGAGAGCCGGTGCATGGTCACGTTGAAAGCATCGCGTCCGGCATCACTGATCGCGAGCGCAGCGATCGGGAGACGGCGTTGGCAGACGTCAATCCCTCGTTCTCCTGGGTTCGTCTAGCGCAACGCATTCCCGTCCGTATTGCGATCGATGAGATTCCGCCGGGGCTGAAGCTGATCGTCGGACAGACGGCGACGGTTGAAGTCAAGCCTCGGCCTGGCGAACCGACGGTCAGGCGGAGCTTTCCTTGGTGAAAGTCATCCTGCATACAATAGGGATATGCCTACCGTTCCTCGCTGGCTGTACCGTCGGCCCGGACTATCATCTGCCGGGACAGGCGCTCGTAAATGCTCTTCCGGCGAACGCGGCATTCGCTTCGCCCGTTGCCACGACGAGTCCCGGCGAGCCGGCAGCCGACTGGTGGCGCCTATATGATGATGCGGCGCTTTCTGGTCTCGTTCAGCAGGCGTTGCGTGCCAATACCGACCTGCGCATCGCTGAAGCCAATCTCGAACAAACTCATGCGCTGCTCGCGGAAGCCGAAACGGGCCGCGAGATAAACGGCAGCGCAGCTCCCGAGACGAGCTACGTCCAGCAATCGGCCGAAGCCAATCTCAGCCACATCAAGCCGCCCCAGCACCAGATCGCCAATCTGGGGATTGCCATCAACTATGACCTTGATTTGTTCGGCGGCATTAAGCGCGGCATCGAGGCGGCGTCTGCAAACGACGAGGCGGCCGTCGCCGCGCGCGATCTTGTCCGCGTGAACGTTGTCGCCGACACGACCCGCGCCTACGCGGACATTTGCAACGCTGGAAACGAATTGGCGTCCGCGCGCCGAACGGCAGCCATTCAGCTGCGGACGATTTCACTGACGCGAACAATGGCAACGAACGGCCGCGTCGCATCGTTCGATATTGATCGGGAGCAGGGCCTCTATCAGCAGTTCAAGTCGCAAATTCCAATGCTCGAGGCACGTCAAATCAATGCGGCGTACCGTTTGACGTCGCTCATAGGGCAGCTTCCGGAAAACTATGATCATTCTCTCCTCGATTGCCGGAGGCCGTTGAGATTGGCATCGAAGATCCTGGTGGGGGACGCTCACGGGCTTCTCAGCCGCCGTCCGGATGTTCGCGCCGCTGAACGCCGGCTCGCGGCATCGACCGCAATGATCGGAGTCGCGACCGCGGAACTCTACCCGGATGTGAAAATCGGCGCATCCGTCGGCACCCAGGGCGCGGCGGCGGATCTATTTGGGCCGCTCACCAATCGCTTCGGCGTCGGGCCCATGATCAGTTGGAACTTGAACCGGAACGTGGCCCGCACGCGCATTGCAGCTGCTGAAGCGCGAAGCAAAGCGAGCCTCGCAATGTTCGATAAAACCGTTCTCGTCGCGCTTCGTGAAGTCGAAAGCGCACTCACTAACTATGCATACAGCCTCGACCGGTTGAAAAATCTGAAGAGCGCACGGGACCGAGCCGCCAAGGTCGCGACTGATGCCAGAAGGTTGTGGCAAGGAGGAAGTGCGGACGCGCTGACATCGCTGGATGCCGACCGCAGCCTTGCGGCAGCCGAGCAAGCTTACGCTACCGGACAAACGGACGTCAGTCAGAACCAGATAGCAATCTTCCTGGCTCTGGGCGGCAGTTGGCAAACTCCGCAAATGCAGGAATCGCGCTTATCCGGAAGCGCTGTTCCACAGGGAAAGTCTGGCTGACGGAACCTAATCGCGAGTCTTCTTGAGCGCCCAACTCTCGGCGGCTCCTCTGCGCGTCCCTTTCCAATGGCATCCGCAGCTCGAGGGTGCCGTTGCGATGTGGAACAAGCCGTTTCCTCACATTACGATGTTTTTTTGCTCGCTTACGCATGTAAAAGGCTCGGCGAGTGGTTCTATGCATCGCCTCGAGACTTTCTTTGTTGGATTCGGAACAAGATGGATATCACGGCTGCTAAGACATTTCTGGAGGTTCTTAAAACGGGAAGTTTCGCCGCGGCGGCCGCGAATTTGCACGTGACGCAAACTGCCATCGGCGCGCGTATCCGCGTTCTTGAACAAGAGCTCGGCTGCCCGCTTTTTGTTCGCAATAAGATCGGCACACAGCTGACGCCGGCCGGGCAGAAATTTCAAAGATACGCGGTCAGCATTGTCAGACTCGCAGACCAAGCGACGCAGTCCATCAGGTTATCCCAAGCCCAAGAAGCAGTCGTGATGCTTGGGGCTGAACTCAGCATTTCCAATCCAATCGTTCCTCTTTGGCTGGTCTGGATGCGCCAAGCCTATCCCGGATTGGCGCTTTCGGTGCGCGTCGATACCGCTGACCGGCTCATTGACCAAGTTCAAGAAGGCTCGCTCGACGCCGCTATTCTCTACGGCGCGCCCCGGCGCCCCGGTCTGGTGGCGGAACTCATTTTCGAAGAAAAACTGGTGTTGGCGGAGTCGAGTCATCCCTCGCAGCCAATCGACGAGACTCAAACCGTCCAGATCGATTGGGGTGAGGAATTCGCCGACGCTTATTATTCGGCCTTTCCGGATGAGCCTGCCTCGACCGTTGCCGTCAGCTACGGTCCCCTGGCGCTTGAATACATATTGGCTGTCGGCGGTCGTGGCTATTTTAGACGCGGCTTCATCGCTCCATATTTGCAGGACGGGCGACTGTCTCTAGTGAAGAGCGCACCAGAATTTTCCTATTCCGCGTATGCCGTGCATTCTCCGAGAGCCGACGAAGCTATTATCGCTCATATACGCGAGGGACTTCGTGCCTGCTCGTCACGGCTGATAAATGGCCGAACGAAAAACAACGCACGGAAATAGGATCGATCGACTGCCAGGGTCAAAACTGCAACCCAATTCGCGCAAGCGCCTTACATCGTAGACGACGCGACGCCTGCAAGCGCAAGAAGGCCGACGACGCTCCAACTCGGTAGCTTCCAAACCGTCAGCAACAAGAACCCCGCTGTGGCTATCGCGAAATCGCGCGGCGAAAGCACCGCGCTGGTCCACACCGGACTGTAGAGGGCGGCGGCCAGAATGCCGACGACGGCAGCATTGGCCCCTTTCATGGCGGCCTGCGCGCCGGGCTTGGATCGAAGCTCGTCCCAATAGGGAAGCGTTCCATAGACCAGCAGTAGGCCCGGAAGGAAAATGGCGACGAGCGCGAGGAGGGCGCCGGCAAATCCATTAGGCCATTGGACAGCCACCGCACCGAGATACGCCGCAAAGGTGAAGAGCGGTCCAGGCACCGCCTGAGCCAGGCCATAACCGGCGAGAAAATCCTGATTGTGCACCAGCCCTGGCGCGACGACCGCGTTCTGCAGTAACGGCAGGACCACATGGCCGCCGCCGAACACCAAGGCGCCGGAGCGGAAGAAGGCATCAAAGAAGCCGACCGTCACGTCACCGGTTGCAGCCGCGATGACCGGTGGTGCGATCAGAAAGCCCATGAAGAGCGCAAGGCTGATCGCGCCACCGCGGCGCGACACTGGAAAACGCAGCGCGCCTTGAACGGTTTTGCTGTCGCCCCTGCAAAGCCAAAGACCACCGACGGCGCCAAGCGCGATGGCTGCGATCTGCGCGAAGGAGTTGCCGACAAGAACGACGAGGAAAAGCGCGCACAGGGCGATGGCGGCGCGGGGCCCGTCGGGCGTCAGGCTCTGGGCCATGCCCCACACGGCCTGCGCCACCACGGCAACCGCCACGAGTTTCAACCCGTGAATAAAGCCTTCGGCGACAGGTCCCGTGAAGGCATTGGCGCCAAGCGCAAACGCTAGAAGAATGAGAGCCGAGGGCAACGTGAAGGCGGCCCATGCAGCCAACCCTCCCAATAGACCATTGCCGCGCAACAGCCCGAGCGAAAAGCCAACCTGGCTCGACGCCGGTCCCGGCAGAAACTGACACAGGGCAACAAGCTGGACGTAGGTTGCCTCGTCGATCCAGCGCCGTCGCAGGACCAGTTCATTATGGAAATACCCCAGATGAGCAATGGGTCCGCCGAACGATGTCAGGCCAAGCTTGAGGAAGACGCAGAAGACTTCAAAGGGTGAACCGGTCGCGTTGGTTTTTTCGATATCGCTCACCGCAGACCTCGTCCCCCATCCTCTCATTCTCGAGTGACGCTATCGCATATCGACAGCGAAGCTTGAATGCCTCCATCGCGAACGCTTGCGCGTGGCCAAAAATGATTGCACTTCTGGTCGATGCCGATGGTTAACAACCAACGGCCGGCGGCCGGGATGGATGGAGAGGCCAATGCATCGTTGTTAGAAGGCACTATCATTCCCCTAATGTTCCAACCTAAAGAGCTATTATTGCGGCGCACACAGGCTTTGCCTAGGATGGACCCCTCTCCAGACTAGGGCGAACACTTGTAGTCGGCACTGCAATGGGCTGGCCGACTGCTGAACTCTACGTTTGCGCCCTGAGAAGCGAGTTTATCCGTCACCATGACAAACACTCCGCGTCACACATATGAGTATGACATTGATCTCGACAGCGACGTTGCGCCTGCTCGAGTCATCAGAATGGTCGGTAGTGGCAAGAAGGTTCTCGAAATAGGCGCGGGGCCAGGGTCGATTACCAAGCATCTGTCCGGCACACTCGGCTGCGATGTAGTCGCCGTCGAAATCGACCCATCGGCCTTGGAAAGACTCGCGCCCTTTGCGCGTCGTACTTATGCGTTGAACCTGAATGATGAATCTTGGAGTGACCAGATCAGAGCTGACGAAGGCACTTTCGACGTAGTGATTGCCGCGGATGTTCTGGAACATGTCTACGACCCTTGGGCCGTTTTAAGGGGCATGAAAACGCTCCTGAATGAAGCCGGAGCGGTAATCTTATCCATTCCCCACGTCGGCCATGCGGCGATAGCGGGCTGTCTCTTCGATGAAGACTTCGAGTACAGGCCCTGGGGACTTCTCGACCGCACTCACATTCGCTTTTTCGGATTGAAGAACATCCAGCATCTATACAACTCTCAGGGCTTATCGATCGAGCATTCGGAGTTCGTTGTCAGAACTCCGGAAATGACCGAGTTCGTGCGGCGGTGGAATAGGCTCCCGCGCAAGGTGCAAGAAGCACTCGAAAGCAACCGGTTCTCCCACGTTTATCAGGTCGTCAGCCGAGCGGTTCCGGAAAGTCGGGCGAAGCTCAATTTACGGCTCATGGATTTGGACGTGCCCGCCCCAGACGACAGAACTGTAAGGTACTGGAAAAAGACAATGAGTTCGATACCGTCGCTGGAGGACGAAGACACATCATCTTCATCGATTAAAAATAGCAATGTTTCGATTGGTAATCTTTTTAAGCTCATGCAAAGTCGCCGGAGAGGCTAAACGTGTCTGATCGTTCCCGTGTCAAACTCCTTGCGTTCTATTTGACACAATTTCATCCAATTCCTGAAAATGACGCTTGGTGGGGAAAGGGTTTCACCGAGTGGACCAATGCCTCAAAGGCAATCCCTCTTTTTCCAGGCCACTATCAACCGCACTTGCCTGCGGATTTGGGATTCTATGACTTGCGGGTTGCCGAAACGCGGAGGGAGCAGATACAGCTAGCCAAGAAATACGGAATTGATGGCTTCTGTTATTATTATTATTGGTTCGCAGGCAAACGCCTCCTCGAAAGGCCGCTCGATGACATGCTGGCCGATCCTCAAAGCGATATGCCGTTTTGTCTTTGTTGGGCGAATGAGAACTGGACGCGTCGGTGGGATGGCGCCGAAAAGGAAATTTTGATAGAGCAAAGTTATGGTCCGGATTCAGATTTAAGAGTTATTCAGGATCTTCTAAGGTATGTGAAAGACCCTCGATATATCCGCATTGATGGGGCGCCACTTATCATTGTCTACTGCCCTCAACGCCTTCCCAATTGCCGTGAAACGCTGAGGGTTTGGCGCGAATATTGTGCGGAACAGGGAATACCGCGTATCCACGCGGCTTGTGCGCTTACCCATTCGAATTGGAATCACAAGGAATTGGGATTCGATAGCGCCGTAGAATTTCCACCACACAACATGAAATTCGAAAACTTGGCCCAGAAGATGTCATTCTATAAGACATTCCGCGGCTACTGCGCAGATTTTGCCGATGTTGCTAACATGTATCTGCAGCGTCGTTATAGTCCTGAGGCAAGTGGGTTTAGGGGGGTGTTCCCGTCCTGGGACAACACGGCGCGAAGCGGTGAAAGGGCAACCGTTGTTTTGAACGGCTCTCCGGAGAACTATGAGTTCTGGCTATCCGAGGCGATATCGCGAACGATAGAGGATTTTCCGACTGAAGAGAGGTTTGTTTTTATAAACGCCTGGAATGAGTGGGCCGAGGGTTGTCATCTTGAGCCTGATCGCAAGTTTGGTCGTCGTTATTTGGAAGCTACCGTCCGGGCAAAAAAAGGTTCGTCGCTCCGAGGCTGGACGCACCGGGGAATCCCCAGGACCGACGTGCCTTCGCCGGTCGCCGCCACAGCAAAACATTGGTTGGAAAATAAGTCATGGCTGAGCCGCAACTGGCGATCGATACGGCGAACTTTGCGGCAGAAGAAGACGGCGAATAACTAACTCCAAAATTTGATGTGCTTCCGAAAACGCCAGCGTCGTCTCTCAGCAGCGCCTCTCTTGATATAGTGCTCTCTCGGCTTCATGCCGCTGATGAGGACGTCGGGATTTAAAAACAGATAAACTGCATCGTCGAACGCGCGTGGCAGACGTGGTCCTTTTTCGACGGGCCAATTCATAAGCTCGTTGTTGTCAAGCTTTCCGTCAAAATAGCCCGTCTGAAATCCCAGACGCCGCGCCACAAAATTGAACGAGAGCTGATCGCGGTAGGAATACTTGCGTACCTCTTTAAACCAGTCGGACATTAAAGTGCGAACGCGCGGATCGTTATGCCGGCGCAGAAGCATGCTGCTCGCGATGAGACCTGCGTTCTCAGGATGCCCCAAACGACGATATTCATTCATCTGCTTAGAAACAGTTTTGGCCGCATCAATCTTCCAGTCAATCACGACCTGGGCCTCCGCATAGATGCAGCGTCGCTCGGGATGTCGGAAGACCACCATCGGTTCCAAAGATTCGTGAAGACAGTGGAATATGCGGTCCAGGTTCACTTTCGGCTCGACACGATTGTCGATGTACAGGCTCAGGTCATATGGGGCGACAAACTCGTGCGCGAGTATCTTGACCATTTTCGACGTTCTGACAGGGCCAAGCGAACGTAAATCGACGTAGCGGAACTGCCAATGCTTGGAGGTCAATGTTCGATCATCCGTAAAGCAAATGGCGTCGGTTTTCGCGTCGACTTCGATAGGCCAATCGGCGAATGGCTCCGAATATCCGAACATGCATGTATAAATGACGCGATTTTTTTGCCCCATCGTGTGAAGAGTGCCCCTTAGCATTGTCTAGTTCTTGAGAAAGATTTCGGAACAATAAAAACGAAACAGTCGGCATCAAGATGATCGACCAATTTCGTCATATAGTCGGCTTGGCTCACGAGTTGAGTGATCGTGATGCATGATCGACAAACTGGTTTAGTCCGATTGGCGGAATGTTCCGCACAGACCGTTGGCCTCCAATTTTAATGATTGATTGCTAGCGTCTCCTGGCCGCGATTGATTGATTCTGCGCTAGAAGACCCTTTTAGTTTACCCAGAAGATTCTACGGCCGCAAACGTGCGAGAGCTTGTGCCCGCATTCGATCGTGCATCCGGAACTCTGTTTGCTTTGCGAGACAAGGCGCGCTGACCAGAATGTCTCCTCCGCACGTGACCCCTCGCGCCCGTCGTCATCGCCTACGGCGATCGATTTCAGGGGGTGGCCCGCGGATGCCCAGCGGGGGGCGCATGAACCGCCGCTTCGAAGGCCTTCTGCAATGACCAGAGCGAGACGCTGGCTGTGGCTGCCATCTCGCGCACCGGCAACCGTTGCGGCAGAGCGTCCAGGGATTCAGCCCCGGCAAAACGTCATGTGGGCATTGCTTGGCTCGAGCGCGTCTCGCCAAAACGACGATTGATAAACGTCATTGCCGTATATTGGCGTGTATCGGAAAGGACCGATTTCAAGAGATGTTCGGTGAATTTTGCCTGTCTGAATCGGCGGGATGCTTCAGACTTCCGCAGACCGGAATTACAATTCGCTGTAGCAGCTCTACAAGGTCGGTTCGTGACCTCTCGGTTCGCTCAATGTGGACGACGTCGTACGGGATGCACTTGATCAAGTGTGCCTAAATACAGGGCCAAATCCCGCACGAACTCCCCAAAATTTATCCTCCTTTCCGAAGCGACAGAACGACATTTGCCGCGCATACGCGCGGCGGGCATAGGCCCGCACGCGACGGTGCTTTCAATGCCACGGGCTCAAGGGGAACTCGGCGCAACGACCTGGCTGGCCAGCCTGTTGCTCTCCTCCGCGGTCAACTGCGTCGTGTCCTCCGCGGTGAAGTTGCCATTGCCAAGAACCCGAACCATACCGTTCGACTCATAATTGGTATTGCTGCTTTGTCTCTCGCGGCGCTTACGCTCCTCGTCGTCCGCACCATCATTGCCGCCACCGAAGCCGATGACCTCGACGATGATCACCGACGGTTGCTCCGACGCTCCGGACTGGGCCGGGTTGGCCGCTTGCTTGGCTGCCGCGCCCGAGGCATTCGAGGCCTCCGTCAGGCCGCCGATGTTCGGCGCCTGGATCTGCGGCACCCCGGTGGTGTTGCCCTGCGCCTGGATATTGGCCGCGTTGACGACGTGCAGCGCCGCCAGATTGACGTTGCCCGAGGAGCGGATGCCCGCCTCGCCCGCATCGATGGTGCCGAGCGGCGCGATCAGGTCGATATTACCAGCAGCGATGCCCGGGATCGGACTCAAGATCGCGATGCCAGCCCCCGACGACGGCGCCTGCGGCGACAACGTGACATTGCCGTAGTTGTCAGTCACGCGCTTCGGCGGCGTGTAGAGCACCGTGGTTTTAGAACCACGGCCGGCGTTGATGTCGCCCTCCGCCGACCACGCCAGGATGTTGCCGCCGAACGTGGTCATGACGCGGCTCTGGCCGAGCAGCACGCTGCCGAGCGAGTACACGTCGATATCGCCGACCCCCTGCGTGATGAGACCCGCTCCGGCGCCGGGCGTGATGCCCTCGGTGCCGACGAGGACCTGCCCGCCGGGCGCCAGGATCTGGATATTGCCGCCGAACTGGGTCTTGATGCCGCCATCGACGAGGTCCATTCCGCCCAGGGCATTCGGGACATAGCCGCTGAACATCGTGATGCCACCGGCGTACGTGATCGGCTTGCCCTGCGGATCGACGCTCGGGAACAATGTTGCGATGGCTTCGCGGCCGCGGAAATAACTGTCATGGCGCGCGCTCGTCGGATCATTGTATTCGCGACCACCGGCAGTCAGCTCCGCGTAGTAGACCTGTCGGACAAAGATGCCCTGCTGCTCCGCCGGCAACGCCAGGAAATAGCTCAGCGCATCGGCCGCTGATCCCTTGTAACCGAAGCGCTGCTGCAGCCAGGTCAGCAGTTCCTGATCGAAGACGTGAGCCACCTTGCCGCTGCCGGCGAGCGGCGTTCCATCGCTGGGCAATTGATTGGCGGCGTTGAAATACAGCCGGGCGAAGGCGGCATAGTCGGGACCGTTAGCGCCAACACCAGCCAGCGTGACGATGCTTGCGCCGCCCGCACTGTTGGCAGGGTTGACCAGATCTCCTGCGCTGACCAGCGCGCCGTAATAACCCTGGTACAGGTTGCGGCCCGCCTGCACCTGAAGCAGCCCAGGGCCTGCAACGGTCACCGACTGGTAGATGATGTCGCGCCCGGCTTGGATGAGCGAGATGTCGTTGGCGTTCATATTAAGGAACGCGCTGGCGACCGTGCCGGTACCGACGATGTCACGTCCCGCGATCACCTCGAACGGCTTGGCCGCCATGTACCAGGTCGTCAATGTCGGCACGAACGACCCTTGCTTGAACACCTGGCTGACTTGGCCGAGCGTCAGGTCGTCGATATCGACGCCAGCATAGACCAATGCGGGCTGGTCGTCGCCGGAATGCAGATTGGTCAGAGGCGTATCCGGACCGAACGCAATCGGATTGCGGTTCGAACTCGACAGTTGGTATGGCGCCGTCGGGCTCGCGTTCCCCGCCAGCTTGGACGAGAATACCGGATGGAACGGCGTTGCCAGCAAGCTCATGTCGGCGCCGGACAGTCCCACCACCTGGCCTGAGCCGTAGATCGAACCCGACGCCAGCAGCGCCAGTTGACCGGATGGCGATGGCATCAGCTCGATCGGAATATCGCTCCCGGCTAAGCGTATATCCCCATTGGCCGCTGTCATGGTCAGCGTGCCGGGATACATCGCGACGCGATAGCCGTTTCCTGCCAGGGCGGCGACATCGCCGCCCGCGGCATAGAGATCGATCGCTGTCTGCGGCGTCCACAGGGTGAAGCCGCTCCAGCCGCCTTGCGGAGCGAAGGTCGTCGTTCCGTTCGCATTGACCTGATGATAGGGCGTGCCGTTGACATCGAGAACAGCGGCCATGCCAGCATCGCTCGCGCCACCGACGACGAGATCTCCGCGTGCCACAACGCTGACGGTACCGTCACCCGGTGTGAAGATCGGTCCCGGCGTCTTCAGCGAGAGCTTGATAAGCGTTGGATCGGTTGCGCGCGGGTCGACCGACGAGAAACCATATCCTCCCTGCGCCAATGTACCGACCGAACCGGCGTTGACAGAAGTATCGCCACGCAAATCGGTCACCGCACCGTAATAGTTGGGGACCATGTTCCGGGTTCGCGCGGCGTTGGGGTCGATCGGATTGAGGGCACCGCCGATGCTGAGCTTGAGATCACCGCCACCGGTCTGCAGCAGCGAGCCGTTCGCCAGGACCCGCCCTGTCGAGGCCACCACAAGATCAAGACCCGAGGAGGTGAAGCTGTCTCCGCCAACGCCCGTGGCTCCCGCATTGCGTCCTGCGACCACGGTCAGGTTGCCGCCGCCGAGCGTGCCAATGCCCTGGAAGCCGACCAGCGAATAGCCGGCGTTCGGATCCGTGGATGCCTTCGCCATCCTGCCGAAGTTGATCCACCATGCCGCGGGGTCTGACGACGCCACGGTGCCGCCCTGACGCCCGAGCCAGTTGCCGGCCTGATCGGAATCGACCCTGCGGATGATGTTGTCGGCGATCTGAACAAAGCCTGTGACGTCCTGCTGTGCCGACAGGAGCAGGTCGCCGCCATGCTCCGGATACCACGCCTGCAGGGCGCCGCCGCTCGCGGTTCCGATCAGGTCGTAGGGATTGCTTCCATCCGCAGACAAAACCGGCGCGGACTGCGTGCCAGCGGTGTAGACACCATAAGGCGTCGCCTCGCTGAAGCTTCCCCCGGCGAGCAATTCGAGACTTCCGGTCCCGGTGCGGAGCACGCTGAAGAACGTGCCGCTCTTCGACGGATCATAGGCCTGATCGCTCAGCTTGAGATTGCCGCCGCCGTTGAGCGCCTGCGTGGTCTGAAGCACGCGCTGGTCAGCCGCCGTGAGGTCGGCGCCGGCTACCAGACGAATGGACGCGGAGAGAGAGCCGGCCGAAAGCATGACCGCGCGTGCGGACGTCGCGGACGGTGCCGGACTGCCGGGATCTGTCTGAACGGACAGACCGGCGACAGCAGCCTCACTTCCCTTCGGAATATAGAGACGCGTCAGCCGGGTCCCTTGGGGAATGATCTGGCCTGGCAGGTAGACAGTCCCGTCATCAGCCAGCGGCCGAAAGGTTGGAGGAAGGGCGAGACCGGTGACGGGATTGACCAACGGCGGAACAGTCCAGCCTCCCTGCTGGGCAACGATGACAGTATTGCCCGCAAGCAAACGCCAGGCCGCAGCGCCCTGCGAAGCGAAATGGGTATCCGTGGGAAGCGAAGACGGCGCAACCGCGGTGTAGGTGGGCGGCGTCGCCGTGCCGGCCCTGAATCCGTCCGAAATACTGCCGTTGATCGTCAGGTTGCCGCTTGTGCGCACCACAAGGGCCAGCGGCTCACCCGAGCCGTAGGTGGCGGAGCTCGGATCACGATCGGCGTTCGCACCATAGCGATATTTCGCAAGATCGATATCGCCCGAGGTCGAAAGATCGCCGCTCGACGTGATCTGGACGCCTGGCCGCAGATGGAAGGCGCTGCCGTACGCGGACAGACCACCGACGCGAGCGGGCAGCGTGCCGCTCGTGAGCGCGGCGTTCATGAAGGCCGTGCTTGCGGTGTCGTAGCCGTCGAGCGTACCCTGGCTGATGACGCTCCCGCCAAGTAGATCATAGGTCCAGAAGGCGTTGAGCGCGATGCTGCGCGCGCCCCTGATCGCGAGCGGCCCGCTGGCCGCGATGGCGATATCGCCCGAGGTCTCGCCTGTGCGCTGTGCGTTCAACGCCACGTCACCGTAAGCGCCCCCGTCCGGCGTACGGAGATCCATCACCGCGCCCGGCGACAGGGTAAGCATACCACCGGCGGCCGTGAGCTCGATATGGCCACGGTTCTTGGCCTCGATCGGCTGGCCGTAGCTGTCGACCTGCAGCACTGTGCCGTGGGCATCAAGCACAGCGTTCGAGGCCAGTGTGAGCCCGTTGCCCGCCGACAGGCGGATTGTACCGGGGGCAAACCCGGAGGCATCGATAGTTCCCGCGACGGTCAAGCTCCCACTATCGACCGAGACGTTGACGTTACGCGCCCTAACACCATCGCCAATGACGAGGTCGCCGGTCTTGATGTCGAAGCTGCGGGTATCGAAGAAGCCGCCCTGGTTGAGCGTAGCATTGAGACCGGCGAAGTCGCCGAGCGTGCCGGCGGTGACGTTGAACGCACCGCTGGCGAAGCCGCCAGTGGCGCTGCCGTTCAGGGAACCACTGATCGCAACGGCCCCGTTGCCGGCTCCAATCGTGACCGAGCCGGCATTGGCATTGACAGCCGACACGTCGACCACCGAACCGGCCGCCTTGGTCACGTCGCCCCGGGCGCTGTTGAGGATGACGGTGCCGCCGAAGCCGTACACCGCCGCCTTCTGGATCATCGACGGCTGGCCGCTGAGATCGAGGCGAGCACCGGCATTCAGGGCGATATCGTTCGTGGCGTTGACCACTAGCTTACCGCTCGGCAGCAGAATGGTGCTGGCGATGGCGACGCTGTCGCCGGTAAGGCCGATCTCGGCGCCGGCCACCGTGGTGCGTGCTGTGCTCGGCGCTAGCCCTGCGGGGGTGACGACGTTGAGCGCGCCACCGGCTGTATACGCCATGATCGATTTCTGCACGCCGGTGAGCAGCGGTGTCGACAGCGTGAGGTTGCCGCCGGTGCCGCTCTGGCCGAACACGGCCGCGGGATCGGTGCTCGGCGCTTGATAAACAATCAGCTTGCTGTTGCCGGCCGACACGATCTGCGAACGGCCGGTGATGTTGACATTGCCGAAGCCATAGATGACTCGGCTCGCCGAAGTCGTATCAAGTGAGACGAACTGGCCGAAGGCGATCTCGTCGGCGACGAGGCTGAGCGTGCCGGAGCCGGTGCCCGGACCACCCGCGGTGATAGCTGGCAGTGTTGCGCCGGGAATGCCGTTCCAGGTGATCTTGCCGGCGGCGATGGTGGCCTGATCGCCGGCCCCCCCGTAGCCGTAGATCGCCGGGGTGTTGAAGGTGAGATTGATGCCTGCCGCTGTCGCATCGAGACCGGCCGAGCCGAACAGATTGATGGCGTTTGCGGCACTGAGCGTGATGGTCTGCAGCGCCGGCGCGCCATGCGAAGGGTCGCCGTTGACCAGCGTGTTGAACAGCGCCTGGTTGAACAGGACACCGGCCGGATTGCCCGCCGCCGCGATTGCGGCGTCATCGCCGATGTTCAGGGTGCCTACGGCGAGCGCGATATTGCGCGATCCGAAGTGAGCCGATGGATCGAGGGTCGATGCGCCGGTGCTGGCAAAAGCCAGCGTGCCTTCAGAGAACAGCGACGACCCGGCACCAACGGTGATCGCGCCCGCGGTATTCCCCCCGAAGGAGCCGCTTCCACTCGATCCAAGGAAGTTGAGGTTGCCGTTGGACAGCGCGAGGACCGTGTAGCCGCTGGGCGAATAGCTCACTCCGGTCAATGTGGAATCGAACAGCGCGGCGCCCTGCCCAACCGTGCTCAACGTCACATTATCGCCAATCGTGGTGTTGTTGCCGATGATGAAGATCTCGCCGGCGGACAGGCTGACACCGTCGCGAATGAAGAAATTGTATCCGCCCGTCCTGTAAGGCTGATTGAATACCATCAGGCCATTGGCGACACCGTCGGTACCGTTGATGAACAGCCGCGGCGCCTTGATGGCGTTGATATCGGCTGCGCGGAGCGCGACTCCGCTGAATGTCGCCGTCGAGGGATCCGTATAGATTTCATCGACGTACAGCATGCCGACCTGGCCGGCCGCACCGCCCTGCGCGCCCTGGAAAAGCGTGGTGCCACCGAACGTGAGCGCAGAGCCTGTCGTTCCCGGCGCCGGCGCCTCGAAGATCAGGTTCAGCGTCTTGCCGTCGGATGGCAGCAGCGGACGCTGTGCGCCGAACTGCGCGGCGTTTGCCACGAAGAAGTCGCTGTAACTCTGCTCATTGTATTGCGAGTAATGGCGAACCGTCGTCCCTGCGGTGATCAGCGCCGTCACCGGCAGGCTGCTCCGGATCGCCGTATTGGCGATCCCGGTCGACACCCCGGCGACATAGGTGCCGTTGCCGACCGGAACCGGATTGCCGATCAGATTAGGATTGCTGCCTCCAAGCTCGACCCGGTAGGCGCCCGGCAACAGCGCGTAATTGGACGGCAGCAATGTATAGGTCCCTGCCGGAAGGCCGGGGATTCCGGCGGGAATCGTTACCTGCTGGCCGATTGCGGGATCGCCTGCGCCATTCTCCGGCGCGATCGGGGCATAACCGGAAGAATAGCCGGGAACGATGGCGTAAACCTTGTCGCTCGCCTGGCTGACAGGCATCGCCGGATTGGCGTTGACCAGCGGGGTATTGAGCACGTTGACCGAGCCGCCGCGCCCGGAGATGAAACCTGCACCGGAGAGCGTTCCACCACCGGACAGGTCCAGAACAGCGCCGCCAGCCACGTTGACCGACTGTGCGTCCAGATTGATGGCGACGCCATATCCCCCATTGGCGAAATTGGTCAGGCCGAAAGCGCGCGCGGTACTGCCGTTGTAGTTGTAGGCGATGCCATCCACGGTCCCGCCATAGGGAATGGTCACGCCGGCCATCGAAACCGACGTCAAGCTCCCCGGCAGCAGATCGACGCGGCTGGTGAGAGGCCTGTAGTTGGTGCCCAGAAAGATGGTGCCGAAAGGAGCGCGCACGACACCACCCTGCTCGACGCGCGGTGCGGTCAATGTGAGGGTGCCGAACACCGACGATGGCGTATCGGGAATCGTGGCGGTGGTACGGCCGATCGTCAGCGTCACGTTCGAATTGGGATCGAGCGCCACGGCGCTATCGTTGCCGCGCCGGCCTGCGGTCACGGTCGCAATGACACCCGTCGCGGGATAGATCTGCGCCGCCTCGAGATCGAGATTCCAGTCGGTCGAGAGCTGAGTTCCCTCAGGGTTATTCCGCGTTAGGAAGCGCATGTCCCCCTGACTTCTGAGAGTCGTCGTCAGGAACCCCGGCGCATAACTATAGGTGGTCTGATAGGTCGTGGGATCGTAGACGCCTAAGCTGGTCCCGAACTGCACCAGGCCCTGAACATCGATCTGCTGCGCATCGGCTTCGAAGATGGCGTTGGTGATCGCGCCGCCCGCGCTCGGATAGCCGAAGACGCGGGCATAAGGATCCTTGACGTCAATGACGGTTCCATTCAGCAGAATGTAGGGCGCGGAGACCGAAACATGGCTGCTCGAAAGCACCGGAGCGGCCGACATGACGCCGGACGTAAAGGCGCTTGCCGCCAAGGTGAGGCTGCGACCCAATGACAGAGCGATGTCGCCCGAGAACTGCATGTAGTCGCCCGAGTTCAGAACCAGGCTGTCGAACCCGCCGGCCTTGATCCTGGCCACGCTCACCGCGGCCTGACCGAACGGCAGCGATGATGCATCGGTGCCGGGCGCGATGCCGGCAGGGAGTGAGGACGGCTGATACGCCTGCGTCACCGTCAGCTTGCTGGGAACGAATACATTGGACGGTGCGCCGAATGGAAAGGAATCGGCCCGGAAGATCGGCGTGTTCAGCGCGATCGAGAGGCTGCCGCCAGACGCGTTCGCGCCGCCCGCGAAGGCATGCATGTTGCCGTCGAGATAGAGCCCGCTGCTCGAGGACAGCGTGATCGCGCCGCCATTAGTCGCCCAGGCTAGCGGCTGGCTGGAGCGGTTGCTGTCCGCGAGCAGATCGATCGCGATGCGGGAGCCATCAGCGTCGAGTTCGGCGCCGGGGCGGATCAGCACGAATGCGCCGCCACCGTTGATCGCGATCGAGCCGCCATCGGTCGCTTTGCCATAGGCACGACCAGCAGCATCCGCGGTCTGGTAGGCCAAAGCGGAAACATCAAGGCTGGCCGCGGAATCCACCCAGATCGAAATACCGCGGCCGTTGCCGTACCCATCGAAATTACGGGCAGCGTCGAGTTGCCGGCCATCGGCGATATTGGCGAGAGTGATGCTGCCGCCGTGAGCCGTGAGATCGCCGAACACATTGAGCTGTCCGAAGCTGTTGATGGCGATGCTCTGCCCCGGATCGACGGTGATGGACGCGCCGGTGCCGATGACGATCGCGCCGCTGCCGAGGACCGGGCCCGTGCCGTTCTGAACATAGGACTGCAGCGTCAGGCTGGCGCCGCCGCGCTGGGTAAGCGTGGCGCTGGCAGGATTCTCGATGAATAGCGGCGGCGTCCACAGCGACATCGCCGACGACGGATCGCTGCCGGCGCGTGAATTGAAGCTCGCATTCGTAAACCCGTACACCGGCATGATCGGATTCAGGACGGTGTTGCTGACGACGGCCACGCCCTGCCCGCCAGTGATGCTGTAGGTCGAGAAGCCGGCGGTGAAGAACGCCGGACTGAGCGCGGGCGCGGCCTCGATGGCGACCGTCTGCGGCAGAACGGCCCCCGCCGAAATGATAGAGCCGACTGGATAGGTCATCGCCCTCGGTTGAACCGATCCAGCCGCATAGGTGACTTGATAAGAGTTGACCGGAAAACCGTTGGGAAAGATCGCCGACTCAATGAGGGTGTTGACCGGAATTGTGCCGCTCCAGTTGCGGATCACAGAACCGGCAGGCAAGACGGGCAGGCCACCGATGCCGCCACCACCACCACCGTATATATTCCCGTTGGCATCCCAGACGAGCACACCGGAAGGAATTGTCCAGTCAGCGTTTGTCGGTCCGCTGGGCACGGTATCGCCGAGAAAGACCGGAACGGTCGTCGTCGTATCCAGGGGAACGGAGTTAAAGGTCAATGTCAGCACCGCCGGCAATGGCTGACCGGCGGGGATTGTCAGCGCCTGCTTCAGCTTAACGGTGGTTGGCGTCGCCTTTCCGGCTGGCAGGACACCATTTGCGAAATCAGCATCCTCGCCGATGATGATATTGCCGGGCGAGGAGATCGTCAGCGCACCGCCGCCGCTGACGCCGTAGGCGCGGATATTGCCGCCGAGCACCAGCGTGCCAGCCCCCGATGGGGCACTCTGCTGGGTATCACCAACCGTGATGGCGACATTGCCGCCCTTGCCGCCTTTGGTCTTGCCGTTGGCGAGGATGGCGCCGCCGGACGACACGTCGATCGCACTGCCGTTCGCCAGCGTCACGTTCTGGGTGGAATCGAAGGTGACGTTGCCGCCGTTGAGGAAGCCGAGGTTCGACTGGCTACGTGGATCGGTCACGCCATTGACCCACAGGCCGCGCGTATCGATCGTCGCCCCCGAGGCGAGGGTCAGTTGCGCACCTCCGTCGGCATTGGTCAGCTCAGTGGTGCCAGTCGCACCATTCAGGAGATTGCTGACCGTGACACCGCCGGAATGGGCGGTGATGCCCGCGTTGATGTTGACGTTGGGCGCAATGAGCTTGACCTGCGCGCCCGGTGCGAACTGCAGCGCGCCCGCGACGGTGATCGTGCCGGCGCTTGCGACGCTGAGGCCACCGAGATTGAAGCTGCTGACGGAAGACGCATCGAGCCACACTGTGTTGGCTAGAGCGGACGGTAGGGCATCGGTCGCCGTGAGACCGACCGTGATCGGGGCGACCGATCCGAGCTTGACATCGGTATTGTAGGCGCTGGAAAGCCCCAGGGCATTGTACCGGCCGATCGCGAGCGTGCCGGCTTTGGCGACCTGGGTCTGTCCGACCTTGTAGCCGTCGGTGGTGCCGGCGGGACGCGCGGTGAGCTGGCGGCTGCCCTGGACGACGTCGGCGAGGATCTTGCCTTCGAACACCGCCGTCGGCGTCGACAGGATCAGCGACCCGGCATCGCGGCCGACGGTGTAGCCGTCCTCCCACCGCGTCGTCACCCGCCCCTTGCCGAACGGGCTGCTCCAGACCTGCGTCACCCCCCAGCGGTCGCTCGAGCGCACGAAGCCTTCGCCGAGGCCGTAGAACGTCATGTCGCCGCGGGCGTCGTTGACGTTATAGAGCCGGCCGTCCTTGCCGAGGAAGTTCGTCGTCTGGATGGTGCCGCCCGCGTAGGCCAGCGAGCCGCCGGAGATGTCGAAGATCGAGCCTTGTTGCGCGACCACCTCCGGTGCCGACAAGGTGATGGTGCCGCCGACCGCGCTCCATTCGCCGATCGTGTGCTTGGTGTTGGCGAGATAGCCGCCGACTTCGAGCAGACCGCCCGGCGTGTAGTAGCGGTCGCTGTCGTAGCCGCCGGTGCCGGCCGGCACGTAGATCAGGTCGCGCAGGTCGACCCAGACGTCGGCGTTCT
>NZ_JBFRFO010000010.1:0-164799 GCF_052114865.1 Hyphomicrobium sp. 2TAF46
CAAAAACATCAGCGTCGCGTCCGAAGGGCATAGTCGGTCTGGAGCGACAATCTCATAAAAGATGCATATCATATACTGGATTTTCCCGCCAAGCTGTGCAAATAGTGCATTTTGAATGCATCTTATTGAGGCGAGGCGTATGTGGCGTCGGACCGTGCGGAGCAGATTCCGGCGCACAAGAATCCGGATCGACCGGAGCGGCCTGGACGCAATTTCCGCGAGAGCCGCGTCATGACGTTGGCACCCTCACCCTATGGCGCGTCACCGATTTTCGACGAGCAGAGCCTGCCCGAGGCTCTGCGCAAGGATCACCGCACCAAGGCGGGCACCTGGGGCCTGCTGCGGGTGCTTGACGGCGAAGTGCGGCTGATCTTCCTAGATCCACCCAGCGAGCATCTGGTGACGCCGGACAATCCCGGGATCATTCCGCCGCAAGCAAGCCATTACGTCGTGCCGCTTGGCCACATGACGATGCAGGTCGAATTCTACCGGGAACGCCCAAGCCTTCGCGGGAGCGTTTCGGATGGATGATCTCGCGCTGGCTCGCAGCGTGCATGTGATCGCAGTCCTGTTCTGGGTCGGCGGTGTCGGATTCGTCACCTGGGTTGTGATGCCCACGTTGAAGGCAACGGAAGCGCCCGAGGATCGGCTCCGCCGTTTTCAGCAACTGGAAGCACGCTTTGCCTTGCAGGCACGTCTTTGGGTCGTCCTCGCCGGTGCAAGCGGGTTGTGGCTGGTGATGCGCGCGGATCTGTGGAGTCGCTTCCTCGATGTGCGTTTCTGGTGGATGCACCTGATGGTGGGGCTTTGGACAATATTCGCACTGATGTTGTTTGTCATTGAGCCGCTGCATCTGCATCGTAGCCTCGCCGATGCAACGTCGCCGGAAGTAGACTTCCTGCGAATGATGCGGCTGCATCAGCTCTTACTTGCTGTCAGCATCATAACGATATTCGGCGCCGTGGGCGGTAGCCACGGACTTTTTTGAGCGTAGAGGGTTCGGGGCATGACGAGCTATCAAACGACATTCAGCATCAAAAGGCTCTGGATCATCCTGTCGGTCGGCATGGTGGTCATGTTCGGCATCCTGCTGCTGCTCGGCCAGCAAATTTATCAGCAGGCTCCCCCCATTCCCGAAGCGGTGAAATCCGCCAGTGGTGAAACATTGTTCACCCGCGCGGACATCGAGACCGGCCAAAATATCTGGCAGTCGATCGGCGGCATGGAGCAAGGATCAATCTGGGGCCATGGCAGTTATCTGGCGCCCGACTGGAGTGCCGACTGGCTGCACCGGGAGGCGGAAGCACTGCTCGCCCAGCTGGCTTCGCCGCTGCCCGCGGGCATATCCGCGACGCAGGCCGATGCCATGCGAAAGGCCGCGCTACAGGAAGAAATGCGCAGGAACACCTATGACCCGACGTCGGGCGTCATAACGGTCAGCGACGCCCGCGCCGAGGCGATCAAGCAGGTGCAGCAGCATTTCGTCAGCCTGTACGATGGCGGTGACGCCGAGTCGCTCAAACTCCGCCGCGACTATGCCTTCCCCGTCTATGGTCGGTTATCGACTATTGAAGCTCGTCAGCTCAGCGCCTTCTATTTCTGGACGGCCTGGGGAGCGACCACGAACCGTCCGGGCCAGACCATCACCTATACCAGCAACTGGCCGCATGAACCGCTGGTGGGCAACAGCCCGACCACCGGCACCCTATTGTGGAGCCTGGCCTCGGTCATCCTGCTGCTTGCGGCCGCCGGCGCGCTCATCGCGTATTACGCCAAGCAGTTTGACGTCTGGCGCGCCGACATATTACCCGAAGGCGGCATGGCGACGGCCGACCTTCTCGGGCAAGCTCTCATCACGCCGTCGATGCGCGCTACCGCGAAATATTTCTGGATCGTCTGCGCGCTGTTCGTGGCGCAGGTGTTGCTCGGCATCGTCACCGCCCATTATGCGGTGGAAGGGCAAGGACTCTACGGCCTGCCCTTCGCCGAATATCTCCCGTACACGATCACCCGCACATGGCACACGCAACTGGCAGTGCTGTGGATCGCTACCGCGTGGCTGGCGACCGGGCTCTATGTCGCGCCGATGCTCGGAGGACGCGACCCGAAGTTTCAGCGGCTCGGTGTCAACTTCCTATTCGTCAGCCTGCTTATCATTGTCATCGGCTCCTTTGCCGGCCAGTGGGCGGCCGTCCACCGCTTCTTTGGCGACCTGACGGCGAATTTCTGGTTCGGGCATCAGGGCTACGAATATGTCGATCTTGGCCGCTTCTGGCAGATCTATCTACTCGTCGGCCTGCTTCTATGGGTTGCGCTGGTGGTGCGCGCGCTTTGGCCCGTCTTGCGGCGAGAGGGGAGCAAGTCGCTCATTTATCTCGTGCTGGTATCGGCGCTCGCCATCGGGCTGCTCTATGGTGCAGGCCTGATGTGGGGCCAGCACACCAACATCGCGGTGATGGAATATTGGCGCTGGTGGGTGGTGCATCTGTGGGTCGAAGGCATTTTCGAGGTGTTCGCAACAGCCATCATCTCACTGCTGTTCGTGCAGATGGGTATCCTGCGAAAATCCACAGCAACCGTGATGGTGCTGTTCGCCACGATCATCTTTTTGTTTGGCGGGGTGCTGGGAACCTTCCACCACCTTTATTTCAGCGGGACACCGACATCGGTGATCGCGGTTGGCGCGATGATTTCGGCGCTGGAAGTGGTCCCTCTGCTGGTTGTCGGCTTCGAAGCCTATACACGGCACAAGGTCGAGCATGAGGCCGACTGGGAGCAGATCTATCACTGGCCGTTTATGTTTTTTGCGGCCGTCCTGTTCTGGAATCTCGTGGGTGCCGGCCTGTTCGGCTTCCTGATCAACCCGCCCATCGCGCTCTATTACATGCAGGGGCTGAACACGACAGCCAACCATGGTCATGCCGCGCTATTCGGCGTCTACGGTATGCTCGGGCTCGGCTTGACGCTCTACTGCATGCGCGGCTTGACCGACGTCACCCAGTGGAACCGGAAATGGATCAGCATCTCCTTCTGGTCGCTGAATATCGGTCTAGCGATGATGACCTTCCTCTCGCTTCTGCCGCAGGGCATCCTACAAACCTATGCCAGTATCGAGCATGGCTATACCTATGCCCGCTCGGCAGAGTTCATCCATAGTCCGGTTATGCAAGCGCTGGTTTGGGCAAGAGTACCCGGCGATGTCGTTTTCGCGTTCGGCGTTTTCGCGTTCGCAGGATTCATGTTCCGGGCATTCGTGCCCGGCAAAGAGCCGGCATCCGTCGCGGTCTCGTTGCGGTAGGTTTTATCGATGATCGTCGATCGCCTCGTCGAGGTTGTCGGTTCTTAGGCGTAAGGGTTGCACCAGTTGGACCGACTTCAACGCGCGCGGCCACCGAAGGAGGCGGCCCGTTACATTCGCAGGAGCGCAAGCATACTGTCGGGTTGACGTATCCAGAAGACCGGACCGCGCTACTACAAGACCGGCACCAGCAAGAAAGCCCCGCGCTCTATCACCGGTACGACCTCGATCTCGATGATGCCATCGAGATCGCGGAGAAGACCATCTAACGCGATACCCCAGTAAGCAGACGTGGTCGGCGACGGAATTCGCCTCGCCGATCTTGGGGCCGCTGACTTCCGCTTTTGGGATGTCCGCTCTCTCGGCAATGCGGACAAGGCCGACTGCGACTTCATAAACTTCGAAATGTCGGCTTGGGTCAGAAGCGGAGCACGTTCACCTTTCGATAATGTCCGCTTAGGCCAAAAAAGCGGACCCGAAGTGGTTTTCGCGAATGGGGAGTGTGACGCTGTCGGCTCGGTATGCAGAGCCAATTTCCGCGACGACAAGTTCGCCGCCAACGACCCTGCCTTTGTAGAGCTTGCCTCTATCCGCTTATGGCCGCGCGTTCATGAGTTCACGGCCTACTTCGCCAGCTCTTCTTTCACCTTCGCAGCGAGCTGCGGCAGTGAGAAGGGCTTCGGCAGGAACGCGAAGTCGTCAGAGCCCATCGTCTCGCGGAAAGCCTCGTTCGGATATCCCGATACGAAAATCACCTTGATCGACGGATTGCGCTTTCTGAGTTCCTTGAAGAGCGCCGGACCATCCATCTCCGGCATGACGACATCCGAGACGACGATGTCGATCGCGCCTTCGTTGGCGGCCATCGCTTCGAGCGCCTCGACGCCATCGGCAGCTTCGATCACCTGATAACCCTGACGGCGCAGCGCCCGGACGGCGAACTGGCGAACTTCCACCTCGTCCTCGACCAGCAGCACGCGTCCCGTACCCGTGAGATCGGTTGCATTGAGCTGTCTCTTGGCGGCCGCGATAGTCTGCGGAAGGACGGCTTCGACGTCTTCGCCCTCTTCGACGAAGTAACGAGGCAGGAACACTTTGAACGTCGTGCCCTTGCCGATCTCGCTTTCGGGCAGAATGTACCCGCCCGACTGCTTGACGATGCCGTAGACCGAAGCCAGTCCGAGACCCGTACCCTTGCCGACGCCCTTGGTCGTGAAGAACGGCTCGAAGATCTTCTCCATGACCTCCGGCGCCATGCCGGTGCCGGTGTCCGCAACTTCGATCACGACGTACTCGCCCGTGGTGAAGCCCGGAACGCCGCTCATCTTCTGGCTTTCGCGCTCGGGCACGTTGCGGGTCTTGATTGTCAGCTTGCCGCCGTTCGGCATCGCGTCGCGCGCATTGCGGACGAGGTTCAAGACGACCTGATAAAGTTGGTCGCTATCGGCCTTCACATACCAGAGGTCGCGCTCGGCCTGGATCTTGAGTTCGATCTTCTCGCCGCACTGTGTCTTGAGAACCGGCAGCATGTCGGAGGTCAGCTCGCCGGCATTGAAAACAGAAATCTGCTGCGTCTGCTTGCGCGAGAAGCCGAGAAGTCCGGAGACGAGGCCCGCGGCGCGGTTCGCCGCCGACTGAATGTTCTTGATGTCCCGATACGCCGCATCGCTCGGCCGGTGCGTCTGCAGCAGCAGATCGGAGAAGCCGATGATCGCCGTCAGCACGTTGTTGAAGTCGTGCGCGATGCCGCCGGCGAGATTGCCGACCGCTTCCATCTTCTGCGCCTGCGCCACACGCCCTTCGAGCGCTTTTTGCTCGGTCGCGTCCATCACATAGAGAGCGGCGGCCGCACCACCCTGCACGGCAGCGAGCGGCGACATGTAAATGCGGCGCGTGAACTGCCGCTGATCGCCAGCCGTAATCTCGATCGGCTGAATATTGCCGCGGCCGGTGAGAGCTTCGCCGAGTCCCGCTTCGATGCGCAGCCGCTCTTCGGCATCCGCCGTGCGGCAGAGGGCTTCCGCGGCCAGCACGTCCTGCGCGGGCTTGCCGTCGAGAACCATCCGCATGAAGGCGGTGTTGCAGTTCGCGATCCGGCCCTCCGCGTCGAGCGCCGCGATGCCGAACGGCGCCGACTGGAAAAATTGCGACGCCCGGACGTCCTGCTGCCCGCGGTCGACGAGGCCGGTAGTCTGCCGGTTGATGGCGGTGATCGTGAAGCCGTGCTCGGCCTGATTGCCTATGGGCTCGACGAGCAGCGTTAGCGCCACGATGCGCCCATCCTGCCGCGTCAAGTCGAGATCGATGATGCGCTGATCCGGTTCCGGAATGGAAGCCATCAGCTTGAGAAGCCGAAAACCCTCCATCCCCGCGAGTTCGGCGAGACCGAGGTTGCGCACGCGCAGCGTCCCTGCCGGGTAGCCGAGCCATTGCTCGAACGCCGCGTTGACATGAAGAAGTCCGCCGTCGCTCGCAACCCACATGAAACCGGCGGGCATAACGTCGAACGCCGCAAGAGACGCCTCGATCCGCTCGATGTGCTGAGCCTCTTCTCTCTTCTCGCGCGATACATCGACGATCTGCCACGAGACGAGCCGCTGGCGGGGCGCAACATCCTCCCCGGCATGCTCGGGCGGCGAGAAGGGGCGCACGATGATGCGAACCCAAGCCGGCCGGTTTTCGATGCCGGGTTTGAGCCGCACGTCTTCGCGCCGCGCTTCGCCGCGCTCGGCCGCCCGCGTCAGTTGGAAGAAGGCCTGCGTCCCTTCCGCATCGTGCGTCAGCAAAGCCTCGAGCGCGGAAAACGGCCCCGCCTCGTGGTGTCCGAGAACCGCTTCGACGGCCGCGTTGGCATAGAGAACCGTGCCGTCGGTTTGAGCGATGATCTGCGGCTCCTCCCGGGCGTCGATCGAAGCCTTGAGAACGTCACCCGCCGAAACGCGCGCACCGAGCCGGATATGCCCGGCGGCGATGCCGAACAGCATGAAGATGCCGAACATCGCCAGGAGCGCAATGACCGTCAAAATCAGAGGCTCGCCCGATCCGCTTGCCAGCAGGCCGAACAGAATTGAGCCACCCGCAGCGGCGACTATGATTAGGGGGAGGAAACCGCCGAACCCTTCCGCTGAGTTCAGCGGATCGATCGGGGCGGCATCGATCCTCAACGCCTCGCGATCCTTCATGGGCCGAGAATCTAGCTGATTCTCGAAAATCGAGACGTTGGACTGGGGCATGGGTATGGAACTCGAACGCAACTGCAACTGTGCCGCAACGGTGCGGCGCTTTTCGCTTGGATAAGACTTCGCTTAAGAGAGTTAACAGGCGGTCAACTCGGAGGTATCGAAGCGTTGATCTTCGAAAGATATCGATACAGCGAGCCAGATCCTCAGCGAGGCGAATATGGAAAACTACATTTTCTGGACGTTCATGCTGGGCATCCTGGCCGTCATCAGCGTAGGAGCCGCCGTTTTTCTGCGTGCTTATCTAACGGGAACAGCACCGTCGGCGATTCTGTTCCGGCCCAAAGGCGAGCGCCGCCTCGAAGTTGTTGATCATACGAGCGTCGATAACCGGCGCAAGCTCATCCTCATCCGCCGCGACGATGTCGAGCATTTGATTATGACAGGCGGTCCCGTGGATGTCGTAATCGAGACGGGAATCAAAAGCCAAGGTGCGCTTGGTCATCCGACAGCCGAGGGCTCGAGCGAGGCGGCCGCCGCGCCCCCGCCGATACGCCGCGCACCGTTTTTCGGGCGCAGCTCCGATGCCGCCAATCCGGCGGCGGACGACCCTAAATTCTGAATTCGCTCAGCGCGACTGCTCGACGTCGCCGAAATCGGCCATTGTAAGCTTGCTGAGATCAAGCTGCCGCGTCGCGCTCGCAACCGGGCTGACGCCCGCTTTGGCGGTGTTCGTGAGGCTTGCCGCCCGAATTTTCCAGCCGTGGCTCGTATCGCGTGCCAAATGCGTGGCAACAGGCGCCTTCAATGGCTCGGCCCGGGCCGGAATTGTGACCGCAATAACGGCGGATAACACGATGTAAATACGAGCGCTCACGACTGAACCTCATCCGGACGCCTGCACGGCAGCATCGAATGTGAGCCGAATCCCTTAACGGGACGTGAAAAGCCGTTTCAAAAAGCGACGGAAAGCGAGGCGCTTATTCCTCGCGATAGACCTTCTCGCGCCGCTCGTGACGCTCCTGGGCTTCGACTGACAGTGTTGCAATCGGACGCGCATCGAGACGCTTCAGACCGATCGGCTCACCGGTATCTTCGCAATAGCCGTAGGAGCCATCCTCGATCCGGCCCAGCGCCGCCTCGATCTTGGCGATGAGCTTGCGCTGACGATCGCGTGTCCTGAGTTCCGTGGCGCGATCCGTCTCCGACGTCGCCCGGTCGGCGAGATCCGCATGCTGAGTGGAATCCTCGTGCAAGATCGCCAGCGTTTCCCGCGTTTGCCGGAGGATCTCGTCCTTCCAGTCGAGAAGGCGCTTGCGGAAATAAGCCTTGTGCATGTCATTCATGAACGGCTCATTCTCCGAAGGCTTGTAGCCAGGCGGAAGAACGATATCTGCAATCTTTACGCGTGCAGCCATCTTGCTGTTTGTACCCTCTGACTTCTTCGGCGCCGCCGGCTTTGCGGCAGCCAATGTTTTTGCTGGCGCAGCTGCCTGGATCGGCTTCTGCGGCGCCGGCTTGCTAACGGCCGGAGCCGTGTTCCCCGTCGGAGTCTTTTTCTGAGCCGCATTTGCGACGGTCTTCGCCGCTTTGGTATTTGACGGCGCGGGCTTTTTAGACTGAGCAGCCTTTGCCGCGCTCGTTAGAACTTTGTCATTCTTCCCCGAACCAACAGCTTTGGTGGCAGCCTTCTTTGCGGCCGCTTTAGGCTTCGCCGACTTCGTTCCGGTTGCCTTGCTCATCGTCCGCCTCTCCAGAGGCTGCGTTCGCCAGAGCCGATCGTCCTCCGCCGAAAAAAGTCGATCCGCGAGTCGGCCTCTTTCGGCCGAACCTTATCTATGGGTGAGCCCCTCCGAGTCAAGCTCGCTACGAAGCCATACTAAATTTGATGCATCGCCATTTACTTAAACGATTTCATAAGCTTATAGTTGGGCGCCGCATTCCTCAGCCTTCAACCTTATCCAGATCCTTAGGCAGGGGCGCGCTTCAGTCACCTTGCTCCCCGCTCGAGAGGCCTCCTACACACCCGCCATGAGCTTCGAAGGTACCTCCTCTTACGTCGCCACGCCCGACCTCAAGATCGCGGTCAACGCCGCGATCAGGCTGGAGCGTCCGCTCCTCATCAAGGGCGAGCCCGGCACGGGCAAATCGGTTCTCGCGACCGAGGTCGCCAAAGCACTCGATGCGCCGCTAATCGAATGGCACATCAAGTCGACGACGAAAGCGCAGCAGGGCCTTTACGAATATGACGCCGTCTCGCGCCTGCGCGATGGCCAGCTCGGCGACGAGCGCGTCAAGAATATCGCCAACTACATCAAGCGCGGCAAACTGTGGGATGCTTTCGAGGCGCCACAACGCAGCGTGCTGCTAATTGATGAAATCGACAAGGCGGACATCGAATTCCCGAACGACCTATTGCAAGAGCTCGATCGTATGGAATTCTTCGTCTACGAAACGGGCGAAACGATCAAGGCCAAGACGCGTCCCGTCGTACTCATCACATCGAACAACGAGAAAGAGCTGCCCGACGCCTTTCTGCGCAGATGCTTCTTTCATTTCATCAAGTTCCCCGACGCCGAGACGATGCGCCAGATCGTCGATGTGCATTTCCCGGGTCTGAAGAACCGCCTCGTCAACGATGCACTTCGCGTTTTCTACGAACTGCGCGACGTGCCTGGCCTCAAGAAAAAGCCCTCGACATCGGAGCTTCTCGATTGGCTGAAGCTTCTTCTTCACGAGGACATCGACCCGGCGCTCCTGCGCGAAAGCGATCCGAGAAAGCTCGTGCCGCCGCTCGCCGGCGCACTGATCAAAAACGAGCAGGATACGCATCTGCTCGAACGTCTTGCGTTCATGACGCGCCGCCGCAACGAGTAGATGAACGGCAGCTGAACACCGGCCTTCAATTCCCCATCACACCGGACGTTTTCTCTTAACGCCGGATTCACGACCTTTCCTATTGCCTTGATTTCTCCCTCCGGTTGCGCCCCAATGAACGCGCAGCACACGGATGCTTGCTATAAAAAAAGAAGACGCATGAAAGGGAGAATTGAAATGAAGAAAGTTCTCGTTGCCTTGAGTGTGATTTGCGCTCTCGGACTTACCGCCTGCGACAATTCCAAGGAAAAGGCCGAAGCGGACAAGGCAGCTACCGACGCGAAGGCTGCTGCTGACAAGGCTGCTGCCGACACGAAAGCGGCGGCTGATAAAGCCGCGGAAGACGCCAAGGCCGCAGCCGATAAAGCCGCAGCCGATGCGAAAGCGGCCGCCGACAAGGCGACCGAGCCCGCCAAGCCCAACCCGTAATCGATGCGCGCGGAGCTAGCTCGCGGGCATCGAACCCCGCGAGCACATCCGCAAAGTCCGCATCGCGTAAGCATTTACCGGAACGATGAGCCCTGCGTCGTGTGCACCGCAGCGACCCTAAACCACCCTTTGAAAACGCCGGGAAATTTTGACCGGAAATTTTGTAATGATTTGGAATGACGCGCGACGCGCGTATTTGTCGCGAATGGTAACCACCATTGCGAACCCTAGTGGCCATATAGGTTTCGGCACGCCAATCCATTACGGTTGGTAAGTACAGAAGCGAGCGTGTCTCAGCATCCGGCGGAGCGAGACGGCGTCGCAATTTTCAGCACTCGTTATGGGCCCCCCGGCGCTGCGAGAACCGTTGGACAATCTTCATGTGCGGTATTTTTGGAATAATCGATCTTAAAGGCAGGCGCTCAGTTCCGCTCTCTGTCTTGAAACGCTCGGCGGACGCGATGCTGCATCGCGGGCCCGACGAGGATGGATATTTCCAGCGCCCCGGTGTCGGATTTGCGTCGCGCCGCCTCAGCATCGTCGGACTGGCCGACGGGCAGCAGCCGGTCTTCAATGAAGACAAGCAGATCACAGCGGTCTTCAACGGCGAGATTTACGATCATGACGACTGGCGCAGCGATCTGAAAAGCCGCGGCCACGTTTTGACGACACACTGCGACACGGAAATTCTCCCGCACATGTGGGAGGAGCACGCAGAAGATATGTTTGCGAAGCTCAACGGCCAATTTGCCGTCGCCCTCTTCGACGAGCGGAAACAGAAGTTCATCCTCGCGCGCGACCGCTTCGGCATCTGCCCGCTCTTCTGGACGCGCACGACGCGCTTCGGAACCGACTGGCTGATCTTCGGCTCCGAGATCAAGACGATCCTCGCGACCGGCATGGTCGAGCCGAAGCCCGATCCGCGCGGCATCGATGCCGTATTCAATTTTCTGGCCGTGCCGGGCCCCTACAGTTGCTTCGAAGGCATCAACATTCTCCCGCCGGGCAAGTTCTTGACGATCTCGCGCGGACGCATCGGCGAAGACGCTACGATCGACGAGCGCACTTATTGGGAAATGGATTTCCCGCCTCACGGCAAGGAAACACGCGGACAGAACGAGAAGCAGCTCGTCAACGATTTCGAACGGGTTCTCTACGACGCCGTGAAGCGTCGCCTGCGCGCCGACGTTCCCGTTGCCTCGTACCTGTCGGGCGGCGTCGACTCGAGCACCGTCGTCGCGATGGCGAAGGATATTCTCGGCCGCGCGCCCGCGACGTTCACCGTCAAGATCCGCGATCCGAAGCTCGACGAAACCGAGCAAGCCGCGATCATTTCGAAGCACCTCTCGGCCGATCCCTACATCGTGCCGTGCGGATCGGACGACATCGTCGCCAACTACCAGAAACTGCTCGTCGCCACGGAAGCGCCCGTGACCGACACCTCCTGCACCGCGCTGATGATGCTTGCAGGAAAAGTGCATGAAACCGGCTTCAAGGTCGCGCTGACGGGCGAAGGCTCGGACGAGTGGCTCGCAGGCTACCCCTGGTACAAGTTCGATCGCATCAATGAATGGTCGGGCAAGGTCTCAGCCGGCCTCCTGCCGCCGATTGTGCAGAAGTCGTTCTACCGCTGGCTCGGCTGCAGCGATGAGGCGATCGCCTATCTCGAACGCTGCGCGAAGTCCGCTGGCGGCATGCACCCGTTCCAAAGATTCTACGATCTTTTGGGCCCGTCGCGCTTCCGCTTCTACAGCGGCAGCATGCTCTCGAACTTAGGGACACACGATCCCTACGCCGCCATCGAGCCGGACGTCTCACGTGCGAAAACCTGGCATCCCGTGAACCGTGCCGTCTACTGGGCGGGAAAAATCCATCTGCCGGGACAGCTGTTGAGCCTCAAGGGCGATCGCATCGCCATGAGCCAGTCGGTCGAGATGCGCTATCCATTCCTCGACAACAACGTTTTCGATTTCCTCGCCGGCATCGATCCGAAGTGGAAGCTCAAGGGCCTGACCGAGAAGTACCTCCTCCGCCGCGTCGCCGAGAAATGGCTGCCGGAATCGATCGCATGGCGGCCGAAGGGAATGTTCCGCGCGCCGCTCGACGGCTTCTTCCTGCAACAGCGCCTACCCTACGTCGACGAGCTATTGAGCGACGCCTCGATCAAGAAGGCCGGCTACTTCGATCCGAAGGCCGTTCGCGAATGGCGTGGGAAGTATCAGGATCTGTCGCCCTGGGGCTATCAGCGTCAATCCGCCGAGCTCGGTCTCGTGGCGGTGCTCGCGACGCAGCTCTGGCACCAGACCTACATCGACCCGACGCTCGCCAATCTCCCCGATTGGAGAACCATCGCTGGCGTCACGCCGGAGCGGCGTGATCTCGACTTCGCCGAGAGAGTGCCGGAAAGCGTCGCCTGCTAGAGCAATTCCAGCAAAAGTGTGCAACGGTTTTGCGTCCGGAATTGCGTCAAAACTAAAGGCTAGAGCGTTTTCGCGATTCAAAGAAAAGCGGAAACGCTCTAGCACCCGCTCGGGAAGCGAAAGATCCAACGCTATTTATTTCGCGGTGCCGTAGGCTGCCGTGAACATCGCGAACGCTGAAGCGATGTTGTTCTCGATCTCCTCGGGCGTCGCGGGCTCCGTGATCGCTCCGTAAAGCCGCGGGCGGACGATGCCGGCTTGCACCAGTTCCAGGAACTGCATGGCGGCGAGATAGGTGTCTGCAATATCGAGACGCCCCTCCGCGACGTGGAAATCGAGAAATTGCGAAAGCGCCGTTGCGACCCGCTTCGGACCGCGTTCAAAGAACTCCGTGCCGACTTCGGGCATTCGCTCCGCAACGCCGATGACGATCCGGTGCGCGGCGACGACGAACGGCTGAGACATGATCGTCATCAGCTGGGTGCCGAATTCGGTCATCACCGCTTTTAGCGGCTTCGCGGTATCCAGCAGCGCGAGGATCTCCGTGATATTGCGATCACGGCGCTCGGCACAGATCGCCGTGAAGAGATGCTCCTTGTCCTGGAAGTATACATAGAGCGTCGCCTTCGACACGCGCGCCTCGCGCGCGACGTCGCTCATGCTCGTGGCATCGAAACCCGCCGTCGAAAATATCCGGCCGGCGCCTTCCAGGATCTGGCGTCGCTTCTGCGGATCGGTGCCGGCCGCGGGCCGGCCGCCGCGTCGATCTTCTTTCCCCTGCATACGGGGCAAATGGACAGCTTCCATGGTGGTCTTTCCTTACACGATCTGAACTCGTAGTTCAGCACACTAAAAATATTTCGAACCGAACGGTTCAGTTTCATCTTGATATTCACCCATTCGCGTTGTATGTCAAGACCAATCTGAACCAGCTGGTTTAATGCCGCGGTTTAACTGGGAACGAACGACATGGTTGGGAACCTGAGCAGCCTTCGCACCAAAGTGCGCGATACCGAAGATCGAGATGCGATCGGCGGCGTCAGCCCGCGCGCAGTCAACACCCCGAGCCAGATCCAGCCGGCAACAGCCGAGCCCGTGGCAAAGTCCGCGACCCCGGACACGACCGAGGCGAAAGGCGACGCATCGGCGAAAGCCACTTCGAAATCGGGCTCGCGCCGCAAACCGTTAGTCATGGGTATAGGCGCCCTCGCCCTCATGGGCCTCGCCTATTTCGGCTATCAGTACATCACGGTCGGCCGCTTCCTCGTCTCGACCGACGACGCCTACGTCGGCGCCTACATGGCGATCATCTCGCCGAAGATCCCTGCCATCGTCGCGGAAGTTCCGGTTGTCGACAATCAGCGCGTGAGGGCTGGCGATACGCTCGTCAAGCTGGATGACGGCGACTATCGCCTGGCGCTCGAGCAGGCCCAGTCGAAACTCGCGACGCAGCTCGCCGCGATCAAAACGTTCGACGCGCAGATCCGCGCGGCGGAAGCGACACGCGCCCAAGCCCGCGCCCAGCTCGACGCCGGCAAGGCAAACGTCGTCAAAACCGAAGCTGATTTCAAACGCACCGATGCACTGACCGCCAAGGATTACGCAACGAAGGCGTCGCTCGACGCTGCCATCGCCGCGCGCGATTCCGCCGTTGCCCAAGTCAAATCCAACGAAGCGGCAATTGAATCGGCCGACGCCAACGTCGCCCTCCTCCACGCCCAGCGCGACCAGGCGGAGAAAGTGGCGAAAGAGTTGCAGGTTGCCGTCGACCAGGCCGCACGCGACCTCTCCTTCACCGTCATCCGCGCGCCCTTCGATGGCGTCATCGGCAACCGCGGCGTCCAGGTCGGCGACTACGTGACGCCCGGCAAACGCCTCGCAGCGGTCGTGCCGCTCGACAAGGTGTTCGTCGATGCGAACTTCAAGGAGACGCAGCTTCCCGCGATCATTCCGGGCCAGACCGCGACCGTCCGCGTCGATGCCTTGAACGGCGAAGCGCTGAAGGGCACCGTCGAAGGCGTCTCGCCTGCTTCCGGTTCGCAGTTCTCGCTGCTGCCGCCTGAGAACGCCACGGGCAACTTCACGAAGATCGTCCAGCGCGTGCCGGTGCGCATCACGATTCCTGCGTCCGAGGCAAAGGACAAATTGCGGCCCGGCCTTTCCGTTGTCGTGAGCGTCGATACGCGCACGGCGCCGAAAGACACCGGCCACGATCAAGCCGCGTTGCGATAGCGGCCAGTGAAAGGCGGCGCCAAGCCATGGCCGATCTGACCAGATCCCCTAATGAAGCTCGAAAGCTCGAATGGATCGGCGTTACGCCGCGCCAGCTCGCGGGCTTCCTCGCCATGGTCTTCGGCATGTTCATGGCGATCCTCGACATTCAGATCGTCTCCGCATCGCTGACGGAAATCCAGGCAGGTCTCTCCGCCAGCTCCGACGAAATCCCGTGGGTGCAGACGGCCTACCTCATTGCCGAAGTCGTGATGATCCCTCTATCGGGATTCCTCGCGCGCGCACTCTCGACGCGGACCCTCTTCTTCATCGCCGCCACCGGCTTCACCGCCGCGAGCGCGCTCTGCGCCACGGCCACGACGATCGACCAGATGATCGTCTACCGCGCGATCCAGGGTTTCATCGGCGGCGGCATGATCCCGAGCGTCTTCGCCGTCGCGTTTTCCCTTTTCCCGCCGTCGAAACGCAACATCGTCTCGCCCATCATCGGCCTCGTCGCGACGCTGGCGCCGACGATCGGACCGACGGTCGGCGGCTACCTCACCGATGCCTTCTCCTGGCACTGGCTGTTCCTCATCAACGTCGGACCCGGCATCCTCGTCGCGATCGCCGTTTACTTCCTCGTCGATTTCGACAAGCCGAACTATGCCCTCTTCGACCGTTTCGACTATGTCGGGCTTCTCGCCATGGCACTGTTTCTCGGCTCGCTGGAGTATGTGCTGGAGGAGGGCCCGCGCTACGATTGGTTCGACGACCAGACGATCGCGACATTCGCCGTCCTGGCCACGGTTGGCGCCATCATCTTCTTCTGGCGCGCCGCGACCGCACGCGATCCGATCGTCGAACTCCGCGCCTTCAAGAACCGCAACTTCGCGTTCGGCTCGGCATTCAGCTTTACGATGGGCATCGGCCTCTACGGCCTGACCTACGTCTACCCCGTCTACCTCGCGCAGATACGCGGTTACGATTCCCTGATGATCGGCGAAACGATGTTCGTCACCGGCGTCGCGATGTTCCTGACGGCACCGATCAGCGGCCGCCTCTCGAGCCTGCTTGATCCCCGCGTCATGATGCTGATCGGCTTCCTGGGCTTCGCACTGGGAACCTACCTCGCAAGCGGCATCACATCCGATTGGGATTTCTGGGAACTCTTGCTCCCGCAGATCCTGCGCGGCTCGTCGCTGATGCTGTGCATGGTGCCGATCAACAATCTCACGCTCGGCACCTTGCCGCCCGAGCAGCTGAAGAACGCCTCAGGCCTCTTCAACCTCACGCGTAACCTCGGCGGTGCCGTCGGCCTGGCGCTGATCAATACGCTTTTGAACAAGCGCCTCGACCTGCATCTCGCTCGCCTGCACGAGCAGGTCGCGTGGGGACACCCCGCTGCCGAAGACCAGCTTTCGAGCATGCAGCAAACCTTCTCAAACGCGATGCAGGCCGACGGCAACATGGCCGCGCTGAAGAAACTTGCGATGATGGTGCGCATGCAGGCAAACGTGCTGTCGTTTGCCGATCTATTCCTGGTGCTGACGATCCTCTTCGCCACAGCCGCGCTCTTCACGGTGCTGATGCGCAAGCCGCAAGAGGTTCCGGGCGCGGCCGCGGGCCACTGAGCGAGCCGCGCGCACCCTCATTCGTGACTGTGATGCGAAGGTGCCGTGAGGCTCTTGGGATCCGCCAAGACCGAAACGACCCAGAAGCTCAGGCCGCCGATCGCCAGCACAACACCGACCCACCCAGTCGAGGCCCAGCCGTAACCGGAAGCGATGGCAAGACCGCCAAGCCACGGGCCAAGCGCATTCGCCATGTTGAAGGCGCTGTGATTGAGAGCAGCCGCGAGCGTTTGCGCTTCGCCCGCGACATCCATCAGCCGGGTCTGCAGCGCCGTGCCGAGACCGCCGCCGGTGCCGATCATGAAGACGACCAGCGTGATCGCGTAAATGTTGCCGACCGAAAACGGATAAACGGCGAGCCAGAACAAGATCCAGAGCAGAAGCGCACCGACCGTCGGCATCAATGCGCGGTCCGCGAGTTTGCCCGTAAGGTAGGTTCCGGCCGTCATGCCGAGACCGAAGAAGATGAGCACGATCGGCACCACGTAAGATGGAACATGCGTCACGTCCGTCAGCGTCGTGGCGAGATAGGTGTAAACGGCGAACAGCCCGCCGAATCCGACAGCGCCGATGCCGAGCGTCAGCCACACCAGTGGCCGCTTCAGCGCGCCAAGCTCCCGCAGCATGCTCGCGCCTTCGACGGGCGGATCGCGCGGGACGAACTTCCAGATGAGTGCGACTGTCAGACCGGCAAGCACGCCGACGATGCCGAAGCCCGAACGCCAGCCGAGCGCCTGCCCGATCCACGTCGCCACCGGAACCCCGACCACGGTCGCAATCGTGAGCCCTATCAGCACCCGCCCGACCGCCTGCGCCCGGGCGTTTTGCGGAACAAGCGAAGCCGCAACCAGCATCGCGACGCCGAAGTAAGCCCCGTGCGGAAGCCCGCTCAGAAACCGGAAGACGACCATCGAGCCGTAGGTCGGCGACAGCGCGGTCATCACGTTGAAGACGGCAACGAGCGTCATCAGCGTAATGAGCAACGCCCGCCTTGACCATTTCGCAGCGAGCACCGCGATGACCGGCGCCCCGACGACGACTCCGAGCGCATATGAACTGATGGCGTACCCGGCATCAGGCTCTGAAATTCCAAACGTCGCCGCGAAGTACGGCAACAGGCTCATGGCCGCGAACTCGGTCGTGCCGATGGCGAAACCGCCCATCGCCAGCGCCAAGTGGACGAGATTGACCTGACCGGGCGTCAGCTTTGCGCGCGTCGTCTGCACGCTGTCGAGGGCATCGGCCCGAACATCCATATTGCGACCTCTTCTCTGTCACGCTTCGCTGCATCGCAAGAACCTGACGACACAAGTAACTAACTGCCTATGTTACGGAATTTGTTCCACGTCGAGCCCGAAGCTCCCGCCTTTTTGCAACTGCGAACTGCCGCGAGTTCATAGCTCGCACCACGCGCGCCCAATTGCGGGAACCTTCGCCCACGGCTGCGACTGAAAGCCTCTCGCGGCTTCGCCCATGTTCCGCTGGGGACAGCGCGACGGACGAGACCGCTTCACACGAGAGCATTCCGCCCGCAGCCAATCGGCCGCAGGCACGCATTCGTAGTCATTCAGGGAGACGGCAATGCAAATGATGCGATCCAACCTCATGGCGCTCGCCTTGGTAGTCCTTTCTTCTGTTTCGCTGGCTGAGCCCATTTGGGCTGCTGAGGGCCCGACCAACAAGAGCGCCGTTGCCGCGATGGACGCTAACGCAAAACTTCGGGCCCAGACACTCGCCAAACAGGCACTCGCCAAGAAGAAGCACTTGGCGGAACTGCGCGCGCGCCAACTCGCAAAGCTGAGGAACGCCGCGGTTGCACCCAAGCCGACGCTGGTCCAGCAAGCGCTCACGATCGCTTCGACGGCCAGTGGCAGCGACCTCGGCGGCTACGCCGACCGTCCGATATCGTACCGTTCGCAGTTCACATCGGCGTCGATGCGGGACGCGATCGCCAAGCTCCGTCAGGCGGCAGGCATCCGCTAGGCATCCGCTGCATACGACCTCAATCGTACGGCCGCGCCGAGGAAACCCGGCGCGGCCGTACACCGATTGGCAACGCGCGATTAAAAGCCATCAACACTCGAACGCCATTTGGTGGAATTTCTCTGCCCGAATTGCGAATTGCCGAATCCGAACGGGCAATTCCATCCAATTGCTGCCCCACAATATCTGCCTTGACCCAAAATTAATGAAATAGCCTCAGCTTATTTCTAAGTCGGCTCAAGTGACGGAGATTGCTGAATTAATTGGCACTTATGCCCGTTAATTAGGCTCCCGGCGCCGCCGATCTCGAAATGGAAATATTGGGCGCGCCGAAAGGCTCCAATCGGAATTGAAAGCATTTTGACATGTTGAGTGGGGGAGCCCGTTTTCGCTCATTTTCCGAAATGGGGCGGCTCTATATGGCCGATCACGACGGCCTCGTGCGCGCCGCCGCGGTCGCGGTCGTTTTTGGCGTAGTCGCCTATCTCTCGGCCGCTTTGACGCAGAATAGCGATGGCATAGCGACGGTTTGGCCGGCCAACGGAGTAGCGCTCGCGGCTATCATCCTCGCGCGGCAGCGATGGCGCCGGCATCAGATCATGGCTCTGACGCTCATCGCCAATATCATTGCGAATGTCTTAGCGCACCGCGGCCTCGGGGCGAATATCGGTTTCGCCTTATCGAATACGTTAGAAATCTATGTCGCCTTCCACGTTCTGAGGCTCATGGAAGCCGAACCGTTCGAATTCCGCAGCGTTCGCTTCCTCAAATCATTTTCAATCGCCGCCATTGCGGGCTCGGTCATTGCCGCCGCGATCGCGACTTTTATCGTCGCGACGTACGAGCCCATCACGCTGCACGTCTTCACATCATGGCTGTTTGCCGATTTGCTCGGCCTGCTGACCGTGACACCGGCAGTCGTCCGCCTCCGTCAGTCGCAGCTGGCGCCCTCGTGGACGGCTCCGAAATGGGAAACCTTCGCGCTTTTCGCGGCGCTTTCGGCGACGATGGTTCTGGTTGTAGGGCTGCCGCAGCCCTTCCTCGCATTCCTCATCATGCCGGTGCTCGTGCTGATCGCATGCCGCCTCGGCCCGAACGCGACGTCGGCGGCAACGCTGCTGATGTCGGCCGCCGTCCTCGCCTGCACGGCCGGCGGTCTCGAAGGCGGCCAGCACATCACGGCATTCGCCGTGCTGACCGATATCCAGTTGATGCAGCTGCTGATCCTCACCGCCTTCCTGACGGTGATGCCGCTCGCCGAGACGATCGATTCACAGGCCCGCCTGCAGGAGCGCCTCTCCGCCGAGATCGCGCTGCGCGATGAGCTGAACGATCACCTGCAGGCTCAGGAACACGCGATTTCCACGCAGAAATCGGAACTTGAGAAGGCTCACAACCGGCTCAAAGAAGCGATCGAAATCCTTCCCGAAGGCATCGTCATCCTCGACGCCGACAACCGTTACGTCGCCTGGAACAAAAAGTATGCCCAGATCTATCACCGGGCCATCGATACCATCGTCGTCGGCCGGAGCCTCGAAGAAGCCGTGCGGATCGGCCTCGATCGCCAGATGTATCCTGAAGCGTTCGGGCGCGAAGAAGCCTGGCTCGCCGAACGCCTGAAAAATCTACGCACTCCCGCCGCTCCGCATGAACAGCTCCTCGACGATGGCCGCTGCTATCTGATCGAGGAATGCCGCACGAGCGAAGGCGGCCTCATTAGCTTGCGCATCGACATCACCGAGATGAAGCAGCGCGAAGCTTCGATCCGGCTTCTGTTCGAGAACAATCCGTTGCCGATGTTCGTCGTCAGCCGCGACCGGATGGCAATCCTCGCCGTCAACAAGGCGGCCGTTTCTCACTACGGTTATACGCGGCGGGACTTCTCGCGCCTGTCGCTCGGCGATATTCAGAACGGCGAGCTTCTCCTGCCGTTCGAAGGCAACGTCCAGAACACCGGTCAAACCGACGATCCCCAGCTCTGCAAGCATTATCGCCGCGACGGCCGCTCGATGGAGGTCGAAGTCTATGTCCGGCCGCTCGTGCATGACGGCCGCGACGCCCTGCTGATCGCCGCAATCGACGTGACAGAGCGGCGAAAAGCCGATCGCAAGGCGGCCTATATGGCGCGCCACGATGCACTGACGTCGCTTCCGAACCGCCACCTGCTCGCCGAACGCATGCAACTTGCCATGGCACGCGCCAAGCGCGGCGACCGCATGGCGCTCCTGCTCGTCGACCTCGACAATTTCAAGGTCGTGAACGACACGCTCGGTCACGCCGCCGGCGACGAGCTGTTGCAGGTCATGGCCGACCGGCTGACAAAAACGCTACGCGAAACCGATACCGTGGCGCGGCTCGGCGGCGACGAATTCGCCGTGCTGGTCGTTGATCTCGATCATCCCTCGAGCGCAACGAAACTGGCGCAGCGACTGATCGGCATCTTGAGCGAACCCGTGCGCATCGGCACCAAGGACGTGGTGTGCGGCGGCAGCGTCGGCATCGCCATGGCGCCGGACCATAGCTGCGATCCGATCGAGCTTTTCCGCCTAGCCGATCTCGCGCTCTATGCCGCCAAGGAGGATCAGCGCGGAACGTACCGGCTTTTCGAGCGCGAGCTCGACGCCAAGGTCAAGGCGCGCAATCTCCTCGAAACCGAGGTGCGCGACGCCATCAACAACAACCAGTTCGAACTCCACTATCAACCGATCTTCTGCGTGCAAACGATGATTCCAGTCGGAGCCGAAGCCCTGCTTCGCTGGAAACATCCGCGTCTCGGCCTTGCCTCTCCTGCGGATTTCATCCCGATCGCGGAAGAAATCGGCATGATCGCCGAACTCGGAGCGAAAGTTCTCCGTCAGGCCTGCAAGGAAGCGATGTCCTGGCCGGAGCATACGAGCATATCGGTGAACGTCAGCGCTATCGAGCTCGAAGCGGAAAGTTTCGTCGACACCGTGAAAATCGCACTCGCCGAGTCCGGACTGCCAAGCCACCGGCTCATCATCGAGGTCACAGAATCCACGATCATGAAGGACGTCCAGCTCGCGACCCATATTCTGCGTCAGGTCTGCGATCTCGGCGTCGAGATCGCGATGGACGACTTCGGAACGGGCTATTCCTCGCTCAGCTCCCTGACGAAAGTGCCCTTCCAGAAAATCAAGATCGACCGCTCGTTCGTCCGCGACCTCGCGATTTCGATGGAGGCGCGCGCCATTCTGTCGACGATTGTCGAGCTTGCCCGCACGCTCGGCATGCGCACGACGGCCGAAGGTGTTGAAACCGCCGAACAGTTCGAGATCGTCAAGGATTACGGCTGCACGTTAGCGCAAGGGTTCCTGTTCCACCGGCCGCAGCCTGCCGAAACCATCCGCGAAATTTTCGCGGCCCCGCAGGATATTCAACAGAACGCGGCCTGACGATCCAACAAAACTCCAACGGGCAGGCCTCTAAACAAGCTCCACATCGGACGCGAATTTCTTTTCGTCAATCCTCCAAACGGCGGATGTCAACGCCGGTTGGCTGCGGTAGCTAAATCACATTGCATCTACCTATGTATTCTAGCGTACGATTGCACAGGGCCGCTTTTGGTACAGTTTTATGACAGCGCCGAAGGCGGCCCCTTTGTCTTCCGCAATCAATCCGATTGACCGTCGCTCGCCGGCGCACGCTGAGCAATTCAGAACGGACGCGCCTCAATCAACCTTTGGTGATGCGTTGAAGGCCGTTTTGCTTGCATCGACGGGAACGCGACGCGTGCTGCAGTTCGCGCGTGCGATGAAAACCTTCACGCCATCAGCCCTCACCCCGGCGACGAGATCGCCCGAATGCACGGCGGAAGCGACATGCTCGCAGACATCGCGCGGCATCCACTGCGTCTGGATTTCGCCGTTCTCGAGCGTTGCGACGAGCAGAGACGTGCTGTCGAGGGCAACGGGCGCTTCGTGACGTGAAGAATGGTCAGGCTTTGTCGGCAAGCCCGCCGTGCCGCTGGCGGACGCGATAAGAACCACGGATGCAACGATCTTCGGGGCCGTCGTACCAAACATAACTCAATCTCCCAGAACCTAGCGTTAAGCAGCATGGAAGAGCGGCATCCGCCAACCGCGCGTGCACGGGATTCCCACACAAAACAAATAGTCCACAGGACGCTGTGCAAAACCCACTGTTGCTCTCACAGCTCGGCACACAAGCGCGCAAAAGAAAGCCCGGCTCTTTCGAGACCGGGCAATCCATCGAAACTGATGTGGCCCTGGAGCAATTCCAGCAAAAGTGTGCAACGGTTTTGCGTCTGGAATTGCGTCAAAACAAAAGGCTAGAGCGTTTTCGCGATTCAAAGAAAAGCGGAAACGCTCTAGTCGCAGTAGCGATAGCCGTGGCGCCAGTAGCAGTCGCCATAAGCGTCTGCGGCAGCCGCACCGACGATCGCTGCGCCGATGCCAAGAGCGATCCACTGGCCATTGTGCCAGTATCCGCGCCCGCGGTGATGCCCATAGCGATACCCACCACGGTCATATCCGTGCGCGTAATGGCGGCCGCCGTGGTAATGACGACCCGGACCCGCGTCGGCCGTGGTTGCGAAAGTTGCGAGCGGCAATGCAGAGGCCAGCGCCGCGGCAAGACCAATAAATTTTCTCATTGCATGACTCCTTTTTGGCGGGACTTCCCGCCGCGCTGATACCGACCCAACACCTGAGGCGTCGATTTGGTTTCAACATTCTTTTGCGTCGTGTTCGAATTCGAATGTGGGGAGAGAATTGAAGCCCTGAAGGGGGCTTTACGCCGCGATGAATGCGAACGAATTCCGCCGATATTCATCGGCCATTCATATTCGGATTGCGGGATCGTTCGCTGGAAATTTCGAGAGCAAAACGCGAAGTCTCAAGTGCTCCGAAGTTTCATTTCCAGAGCGCGCGTGCGCAGATCATCGCTTCGTCGAAACCTGCCGAACAGAGAGGCTTCGTTCAATACCGGCGGTATCGTCCATAGTACGGCCGGTATTGATTTCCGGACCTGCACGCAGGACTTCTCGTACCACTCTCGCAGCCGTAACGGTGAAGCAGTTCAGCGTCGCGGGCATTTGTCGGCCCTCCGGCGCGCGCATTGGCGCGGGCGGCCTCTAACTCCGCGGCTTCCCCACCTCCCCCGGCATTGGCCGGAACCGCTGCCGCCATCAGGGCCATTGCGCCCGCTATCGCTATCAATCGTGACATCGCCTGACCTCCAGACTTCGAGTTTAAGTCGGGTCCGGAAGTAAGAATTCAAGTCGTCAGCATGGAAACAAAATCATCGCCTAGCGTCGAAACCGCGTTTACCTTTCAAGGGCGGACATGCCGCCGAAGGAGCCGAAACACATGTTCTGGCCAATCCTCATAATCATCCTGCTGATGTACGCCGCCGTATGCGTGCGGATTCTTCGCCAATACGAACGCGGTGTCGTGTTCGTGCTCGGCAAATTCAACGGCGTCAGAGGACCGGGCCTCATTTTTCTTCTGAGCCCGTTTCAAACGATGGTGCGCGTATCGCTGCGCACGGTCACGATGCAAATTCCCTCGCAAAAGATCATCACCAAGGACAACGTCTCGATCGATATCGCAGCCGTCGCCTACTACCATATCACCGATCCCGAGAAGGCCGTCATCGCGATCGAGAACGTCTACGACGCGATCAATCAGATCAGCCAGACGACCGTTCGCAACGTCGTCGGCCGTTTCTCGCTCGATCAGCTTCTCGCGCAAACGGCGAACGTCAACGAGCAGATCAAGGAGGTGATCGACACCCACACCGAGCCGTGGGGCACGCAAGTCACCGCCGTCGAAATCAAGGACATCGTCCTTCCCGAAAACATGCAGCGCGCGATGGCCAAGGAGGCTGAGGCCGAACGCGAGCGCCGCGCCAAGATCGTCGCCGCCGAGGGCGAGTTCCAGGCGGCCGTAAAACTCGGCGAAGCCGCCGACATCATCACGCAACATCCCGTGGCGCTGCAGTTGCGAACGCTGCAGACCATGGCTGAAATCGCGACCGAGCGGAATTCGACGATCATTTTCCCCGCGCAATTCCTGACCACGGTCCAGGAGGCGCTCGCGATGTTCAAGGCGAATGCGAAAACCGAGGACGTGCTTCTGAGGCCGAACGGAGACGATGCCAAGCCGAAGACATTGTGATGCCGTTCATGAATGGCCCAGACTTGGAAGCCGCTTGGAAGCGACTTAGATCGAACAGCCTATTGAGCCGCGGCCGGCATCTCGCAATCATCCGTTGTGCCCTCATCCGAGAGGTTCAGCCATGGCAATGAATGTATGGAAAGGCTTCTGCATCGGCGCGAGCATTTGCGGTTTGCTCGCCTTTGCCGCCGTCGCCGAAGAAGACAAAACCGGACCGCAAGCAGCCACAGCCCCGTCTGCCGAAGATCAAGCGGAAGAGTCAGCCGCGTCCGGCGGCCTCGTCACCTACAAAGACCACGCGATCATCCCGCACGGCAAATGCGACTACTTCCATCAGAGGGCCTTGGACACCAACGACCTCAAATGGTGGGAGCGATACAAGACGTGTGAAAGCGGTTAGCCCGTAGAGGCTGCCCGTCACAAGCCGTTCCAGAGCACGAGCACGAGACCGGCGATAGCGCCGGCGATGACGCCCAACGGGCCGATGATGAAGATGCCGAGCATAGGTCCCTGATTAGCCTCCGGAGTGAGGATCATCGGACCGAGAAATCCACCCAGGAAACCGACGATCCCGAGTATCTGTGCTCAGCGGATCATCGAGTGCAGCATGCTTGAAGATCCTCCCACGTTCGTCCAGCAGCCCCCTTTGCTCGCCCATCCGTCGAGCGGGTGAGTTGAGCTGACCCTCCCTTTTTTAACTGATCACGAAGCGTCGTGCCCTTCGGAGCTGGATTATGACAATCGAAAGCCGCAAATAGTACGAGGGATTTTTTGATCCCGCGTGCCTTCAGCACAATTGTTTGGGTGGCGTATGAGTTGGGAGGATAGCTTGCAGGAAGCCCGGTCGGAGGCAGAGGCAATATTGTCTCTGAATGATGACGCATTGGCCAAGATGTTTTTCGAAAGCACCATGCGCCGCAATCTCGCCCGCACGGTGCGGCATCTCGATCAGCTCGTCGAGGCCGGCGGCAAAGATAGGTCGCTTGGGGAACAGGCCCTTTCCAAATTGGGTTTTGTCGCACGCGAATAACTGCCGTATGCGCATCTCGCGCGGAGCAATCGGATGAAGCAGGAAGATCTTATCGTCACCTCGCCGTTGAGCAGAGAACTGGACGTCGGCAACCAACATCTTGTTATCTGTGTCTTCCGAGGTGCCTTCGAGGATGACGACTGGTTCTTCGAGGTGGTCGATAGCAACGGACGCGCCGACATCTCTCAGGAGATGTATTCATCTGACCAGGCGGCACTCGAAGCCGCTTTGCAAGCGATCCAATCGCGTAGCTAAATAGCAAAGACACCACTGGCTAGAAGCGCTTGTTTCGCTGTAGTAAACACGAAGCAAGCCCGAAGCGCGTGCGGAAGCGCGCCTGACGAGCTTTCCCTACGCTCTGACAACACCAAAACAATCCGAGTCTGACGTTGCTGAAAGCCTGGACACTCCGCCTCCACCGATGGTTGGCGCTCATTTTCGCGTTGCCCTTGATGATCGTCTTTTTGACGGGCCTTATCCTGTCATTCGAGCCCGCAATTGTGGCTTCGACGCTCAAACCGAACGTTGTCGACGCGGCCCAAATCGAAGCGGCTCTCGCCAAGCATGATCCGGACGGCGCCCTAGACCGCATCTTCGTTCATGCGCCTCTCGGCACGCTTGTTCTCGGCGACCGTGGCGGTCCGGAAATCGATCTCGCAACCGGCGAGCAAGCCAGCCAACGAAGCACGATGCTTGCCGTGTATGTGCTGGCACGCCGGATCCACAAAACATTGCTGCTCGACGGCGAATGGGGCGTGACCATCTCCACCATCGCGATGCTCGCCCTGGCTGTGATCGGGATCGTGATGGGTACCAGACCGTTGCGCAACACCATCAGCGGCTGGCACACGGCAGCCGCGTGGACGGCCCTGCCGCTCGTCCTCATTGCGCCACTCACTGGACTTGCGATGCTCTACAAGGTGACGTTCTCCGGGCCGGAACCGCTCATGGCGGCCAACGCAGCACCGCGCTCGATCGTTGAAGCTCTACGCATCGTTGCACGCGAACGCGATCTGGCGACGCTTCTGACTTTGCGCCTGAGAAAAAACGGTGCCGAAGCGCGTTTCATCGAAGACGGCGAATATAGCAACTATGCCGTTTCGACAGGCGGCCTCGTCGCCAAGCCGCGGAATTGGCCGAAACTGCTTCATGAAGGCAACTGGGCGGGCGTTTGGTCCGCTTCCGCCAATGCAGTGACCTCGCTCGTTCTGATCCTGTTGCTTTCGACGGGACTATTCATATGGGCGCGACGCCGCCTGAGACGCCGACGGCGCGTGATGGCGTGAAATACTCCCGCGTTTTGTCGGAAAACTTCCTCGCCAATTGATCAGCACACATGCACATGTGTGACACTTTTGTGTCAACGTCAGCCAGAATCTTTCATTTTTTTGTATACAATATTGTAAGCTTGTGTTCCGCATGATGTTTACCCCTCAAAATTATATCTTGAGGGGAAACGGAATGACTCGGGACGTGCGTGTTCACTCGGCGTGTGCGGCGTTGGCTTTGGCAGGCTCCATCACTGTCGCCCATGCGCAAGAAGAAGGAACCGCCCTGCCGCCGGTCACCGTTACGGCCACAGAACAAGCAAAGGTCGCCAAGAAGGCAGCAAGCAAAAAGACAAAGACGCCTCAAAACGCTCCGTCTTCTTCTTCGGAAGTACAGGCAGCGCCACCATCTTTTTCCCAGTCTGCAACTTCCCCCGTTGCTTCCGGCAACGCGGTCGGCAATGCCGCAATCGACGCGCTCGCGCTCCGTTCCGCAGCCCCGAACGCCACCGTCGTGATCGAGGGCGCCCAACTTCAACAATATAATAATCTGAGCATTGGCGACGCCGTGCGACGCCTTCCGGGCGTGACGTTCCCCGGCGTCAATCGTTCGCGCGATATCAAGCTGCGCGGCATCGGCAAGGAATACACACAGGTCTTGCTCGACGGGCGCCCGCTCATCGACGGCGATTCCAGCCGCAGCATGGAAGTGGATCGCATTCCCGCAACCTTCATCGAGCGGATTGAAATAACGCGCAGCCCGTTGGCCAGTATGAGTTCGGAGGGTGCCGCAGGCACCGTGAACATCATCACGCGCCGCGATTTCGGCCCATCTGGCGGACAGATAACGATCGGCTCAGGCTACGTCGAAGGCAACGGCACGCCCGGCGAATTTTCGGCCTGGAATGGCGGACAAATCGGCGCTCTCCGCTATTTCATCGGCGGCGGATATCAGCGCCGTCTGGTTCAGGAAAGCTCCAACGAGTTCGTTTTCAGCACGAACGGAACGACGCCCAGGGGCGGCAACCTTGTCGACCAGCATCGCCAGTTCGACGAATATACGTTCCTGTCCCGCTTCGAACTCGCTGTCGATCCCGCCAACACGATCGTTTTCTCGCCGAGCTATCTCCGCACAGACGAAGCTCGCGACCAACACACGCTCCGGCTTAATAACAATCAAGCCTCGGCCAATCGCGACACACATGAAGTCCGTCACCGCATCCGTGAAACATACGGCAGCTATCTCGAATGGCAGCACGCATTCAGCGGCGTTTCGAGCTCGAGCGTCTTCTTCGACTATCAGAACGGACGCGAGGACACGACACGAAAATCCACGCAAACGAGTCTGCCGGGCGGCTCGCCCGTCGTGCAGGCACCGCGCTTCGTACCCATCGACCTGGAACGCATCGCGTCCGGCGGCTCTGTCACGACGCGCGTCAGGGGCCACGAACTCGAAGCCGGAATTGGCTGGGCGCAAACGCAGCGAGCCGAGAACGAGGTGCGCGGCTTGACCAACGTCCCGCTTCCGGAGCGCAACTACGAGATCAGGGAAGCAATTTATCACGCCTACGTCAGCGACGCGTTTTCGGTTTTCGGCCATGACAAGCTGACGCTCGGCCTCAGGTTCGAGTACAGCATCACCGAAACGATCGATTTTGCGAAGAACAGTTTCGACAACGATTCAGCCGATCTCAATCCGTCCATCCAATACAAACTCGCCGTCGCTCCAGACCTCGACTTCAGGCTCGGCGTCGCCCGGACGCTGCGTCGTCCCGACTTGCGTGACCTGACCCCGACCGTCGTCACCGGCAGCGGAACGATTGCCGATCCGGATCTGCGGGGCAATCCCGATACCTCGCCAGAGAAGATCTGGGGCTTGGATGTCGGCACCGATTTCTTCCTCTTCCAGCGATCGGGGCTTTTGTCGGCGAACTTCTTTGCGCGTTCCTTCGAGGACAAGATCGAGAGAACCCTGACCCAGGAAGGTTCCCGCTGGATTTCAACGCCGCGTAATGCCGGCGACGGCGAACTCTACGGTGTGGAACTCGAAGGCCGGCTGCCGATGCATATGATCGGGCTCCCGGATCTGACGCTCTGGGCCAACGGAACGGCGATGAAGTCGGAACTTACCGACCAGCAGACGGGACAGACGCGCCGCTTTGCCGAGCAACCTGATCTGATCACGAACGTCGGCGCCGACTATTACGTGCGAGCATGGGCGACGACATTCGGACTGGGTTACAACCGCACTTATGCCTACGATCAAAACATCGAGCTGGTGAACGGCACCTTCCAGCATACGAGCTTCTCGAATCTCGATCGCTTGGATGGTTCGGTACGCATCTCGCTCGATGAGCACGCCGTCCTGACTCTGTCGGCCAGCAACCTGCTTCGGGCTGACGACGATCGCACGCTGACGACGCGTAATTCTGCCGGTACGATCACGGCTCGCACTCACAGCATCGAGCCGTCGCCTTCGGTCTACTACGCTCGGCTGTCATACGGCTGGTAAGAACGATCGACCGCCAACGATGAGGCACAAAAAATTTGCGCACGGTCTTGGGATCGTGCGCAAATTTTGTTTGCGCAGCGCCTTTCCACGAAGGCATAAGCGAAATCGTCGCCCGTTGGCGATCGTGCCGCCGCCGGGATGAGGACGCGCAGCTTGTCATGCGAGTTCATGGGCCACTCGGATTCACATCCGCTTAACCTTGGCAATGCTCGACTCGAAGAACTGTTTGACGCCCTTCGTCCATAGCTGCTCTGTTGCTGCCACACGAAAATTGCCTGCACTTTCGGCTATCCGATCCATCTGACGAAAGGTCTCTGTTATGTCGACTAACAAGATCGATCGTCGCGATTTCATGACCACTTCGATTGCTGCCGCCGGTACCTCGGTCCTCTCCAGCGAATCTGTTGCGGCGGCTTCACAAGGGAATGCGGGGACACTCAGCTCAGAGACTGCAACCGCTTACACAGGCGAGACGATCCAAGGAAAGAAAGTTGTCAGTCGGCTGAACGTCGACGACCTTGAGCCTGGCCGAAAGCATTTTCTCTATTTTCAGGGCGTTCAGGCACCCAGCGGTCAGCACCTGTATGTTTCGGTTATCGTTGCCAAAGGGAATAGACCCGGCAAGCGTTTCACCCTGACCAGCGGTGTGCACGGCGACGAGATGAGTTCGATCCAGACGGTCCAAACTGTGATCGACCGGCTCGATCCCGCGCAGATGTCCGGAACTGTCATGGCCGTTCCCGATATCGCGCGCCCGGCGGTAGAAAGCATGCAGCGCCGGTGGCCCAACTCGGGGCGCGGTGCCGATCTCATCGACATGAATCGGGAGTGGCCCGGAGACGAGAATGGCGCGAGCGCCACAAGCCGTCACGCAGGCCTATTGTTCAACCGCCTTCTGAGGCCGAACTCTGACTTCGCGATTGACTTCCACACTGGGACGACCGGCCTGGAAGTCGCCGCCTTTGTCATCGGCGATCGCCGACTTCCGGACGTGAAGACCATGGCGGACCTATATCCCGTCGGATTGATGTGGGATGATCCCGCTTACCCGGGGGTGCTGCACAACGCGTTTGTCGATGTCGGCATCCCATGCTTCACGCCCGAAGTTGGCGCGGCGCGTGTCCTAGATAGGGATATGATCGCTCTGTTCGTTGAGGGCACGTTGAACGTGCTCAAACACTATGGGGTGATGAGCGGCCCCATTGGCCGGACAGCGGCGGACGCGAACATGCTCATCGGCGACGCCGCGTTTCCCATCATCGCGACACAGGGCGGCTTGGTTGAGTTTCACGCAAAGCTCGATGATGAAGTCAAAGCCGGTCAGATGATTGCCGTGCAGAGAAATATGTTTGGCGAGGTCGTCGCAGAATATACCACCGCGGTGAATGGCAAGTTGGCGGCCTATCGGACTGACGCGTTGTCGGACCCCGGTAACGTGTTGGCGTTCATCCTTTTCAGCCAGCCGGGTTCGGCCTCGCAGGCGAGCGCGCAGACCTACAGCGAAAAGTCATATCCCGAGTAATGGTCCTGTGGAGCGCCAAGGGAGAAAACGGGATCACCCCCGAATTATTTCCGGACCATTCGGCACGTAAACTGAGGCATTGATATTGGTGGTGAGCCCGGTTGGGATCGAACCAACGACCCTCTGATTAAAAGTCAGATGCTCTACCGCTGAGCTACGGGCCCTTTAACGCACCAAAATCAATAGCTTGGACGAATTCACTTCATCCGGCGCCAGTCCGGCCCATGCCTTGCCGCACCCCCTCGTGGAATGCGGCGTGTCGCGCGCCGAACCGAGCTTATAGAAACGGGGCTCGGAACCCGCAACCCTCATTCCACCAGCTCTTCTGACGGATAGTCGCAGCCCTGCACAAACGTGGGTGGCTCGGCCCCGGCTTGCGCGGTATATCACCGCTAAGAAGCGGCCGCGCCCAATGGCGCGCGTGACCGCCAGCAAACAGGAACTGCCATGCCCGACCCAGAAGCCCTCGCCGAGATCGAGCAGCGCATCGCGATCATCCGCGACAACCTCCGCGAGCTCGTTGAACAGGCGGCCGGCTATTCAGGCGCCGCGGACGAAGAGCTCAACTCCGACCGCATCGCAAATCAGCAGGCCCGGCTCGACGCCCTTCTGAAAGAGCGCGACGAGTTGCTCAAGCAATAGCTCCCGCGCCTCGTCTCGATCCACGTACGCTCCACGACAAATTCAGCATCCCAGTCATCCGCATCCCGCGCCGCGCTCCTCCCATGCGGCGGCGCGCTTGCGCACCACCTTTGAAGCTTCACGAACATGCCCGATCGGCTGAAGGCCATTCTCCTGATGTGCACGGCGGTGACGCTGTTTGCCGCCTTGGATACCTCCGCGAAGTACCTCGTCCTGAACACAGGCATCCCGACGTCGGAGATCGTATGGCTGCGCTTCCTCGGCCAGGCCCTTTGCATGGTGGCCGTGCTTGGGCCCGCCGCGATGCCGAAGCTCCTCAAAACCAACAATCTCAATCTTCAGCTGACGCGGTCGTCGCTGATGCTGGCAACCACTATCTTCAACTTCATCGCGGTGAAATATCTGCGGCTCGATCAGACGGTTTCGATCACCTTCCTCACGCCTCTCATCGTCGCGGCGCTCGCCGTTCCTCTCCTTGGCGAGCACATCGGCTGGCACCGGGCTGCAGCTATTTTCGTCGGCTTTCTTGGAGTTCTGGTCGTCGTCCGGCCGGGCGTCTCCGCCGTGCATCCGGCCTTCATCGCGGCGTTTCTTTCAATGCTCGCCTATTCCCTGCTGATCATCGTCACGCGCCGCCTGACGATGGTGGACTCCTCCCTCGTGACGCTGTTCTACGGTATAGTTGTCGGCAGCATTGCAGCAGCCCCGTTCGCGATCAGCCAATGGGTGTGGCCGGAGGGCGTATGGTCGTGGGCTCTGCTGCTGGCGCTCGGCATTTTGGGCGGCGGCGGTCACTATCTCATCATCCAGGCGTATCGCTTCGCGCCGGTGTCGGCCGTGACGCCGTTCCTCTACTTCGAGCTCATCAGCATGATCACGCTGAGCTACGTCGTCTTCGGCGATCAGCCGGATCGCTGGAGCTTCGCGGGCGCGCTCATCATCGTCGCGTCGGGTCTCTACCTGATCCATCGCGAGCGCATCGCCCACCGCGAGAGCCTTATGGCTCTTGAGCCTGTGGATTAGCGATGATGCGCGCCTTCGTCTCTTCCGCCCAAGCTTCGAAGCGGCCCTCCTCGATCGCCGACCGCATCGCCGCCATCAGCTCCTGATAGAAGACGGTATTGACCCACGACAGGATCATCGCGCCGAGATATTCGCCCGACTTGATCAGGTGATGAACGTAGGCGCGGGAATAGTCGCGCGCCGCCGGGCACGAGCTTAGCGCGTCGAGCGGCGCCGGATCCTCGGCATGCTTCGAATTGCGCATGTTGAGCGGTCCGTTCCAGGTGAAGGCATAGCCGTGGCGGCCGTTCCGCGTCGGCATCACGCAATCGAACATGTCGACACCGAGCCGCACGGCCTCGATGAGGTCCAGCGGCGTGCCAACGCCCATCAGATAGCGCGGCTTGTCCGCCGGCAGATGCGGCAGCGTCTCTCCAAGCGTCGCAATCATGGCCTCGTGGCCCTCGCCGACCGCAAGCCCGCCAACCGCATACCCGGGGAAGTTCATCGCCACGAGCGCTTCCGCCGAGCGCCTGCGAAGCTCCAAGTCCGTACCACCTTGCACGATCGCGAACAGCGCCTGTCCCGGCCGCGCGCCGCCTGCCGCCAGTTGCGCCTCGAACGCGCGCTTCGACCGCTCGGCCCAGCGAAGCGACAACTCCATTGCCCGTTCGACTTCTTTGCGCTCCGCCGGAAGCTCGATGCATTCGTCGAACTGCATCTGAATATCGGCGCCAAGCAGACACTGAATCTCGATCGACCGTTCCGGCGACAGCATGTGCCGCGAACCGTCCAGATGCGACTGGAACGCCACGCCCTCTTCGGTGATCTTGCGGATCTTGCCGAGGCTCATCACCTGGAAGCCGCCGGAGTCCGTCAGGATCGGCTTTTCCCAGCGCATGAATTTGTGCAGGCCGCCGAGCTTCGCAACACGCTCCGCTCCAGGGCGCAGCATCAGATGATACGTATTGCCGAGCAGAATGTCGGCGCCCGCGTCGCGCACCTGCTCCGGGTACAGCGCCTTCACGGTCGCGACAGTGCCGACCGGCATGAAGGCCGGCGTACGGATGATCCCGCGCGGCGTCACGATCTCGCCGCGGCGCGCCTTGCCGTCTTGAGCTAAGCGCCGAAACCTAAAGGGCGCTTCCGCTTTCGCCTCAGCGGCCAATACGTCTTGCAAAAAAATTCCTTCCCGAGAACGAAGCCGAGATATGTCAGAGGATGCGAGTTCATGAAGGATACTCGCTCAAAAAGCTACACCTCCGATCCGAATGGTTACCGGAACTGGACGGGTATATCAAAAACCCAGTCCACGTTGCGGACCCTCGGAGGCGGAGGAAACGGATTGGATAGCTTTATAAATTTCACCGCAGCTGCGTCCAGGTCACTATTGCCGCTGCTTTTGGCGATTTTCAGCGTCGCGATTGCTCCCGAAGGCGCTACTTTGAATTTGACCATGCACACGCCAGGGGGAAATCCAAAGCCTCGCGTCCACCAACTCCATGAGGCTATCTTGGCGTATACAGCCCTGGCATAATATTCAACCTTCTGCTGGTCGTCCGCGGACAGGTGCTCTTTGAAGCTCTTCTCTTGAGAGCCACCGCGCTCTTTGGCTATTGCCGTCTGGCCACCAAGCATACCCGTCGCTAACACCGCCACGAACAATGCGCAGCAGCACGTCGAAAATTCTCGCATTTCTGCCCCCAAAGAACAAAACTATATTATTTTTGTATACTTTCTACCTTCGACGCGCCAGCGTATGATTTTCTTGCGGGGGCAGAGAAAAAATCAGACGGGATCTGCAAATAGCAGGCTGGCATCTCCGTACGAATAAAACCGATAGCCCGAGCGGATCGCATGCCCATAGGCCGCGCGCATCGTCCCGAGGCCCGCAAACGCCGACACGAGCATGAAGAGCGTCGAACGCGGCAGATGGAAGTTGGTCATCAGAATATCGATCGCCTTGAAGCGATAGCCCGGCGTGATGAAGATCGCCGTTTCACCTGACCAGGGCAAGATGCTGCCATCGTCCTTCGCCGCGCTTTCGAGAAGACGCAGCGACGTCGTGCCAACTGCAACGATGCGCCCGCCGCGCGCCCTGACCGCGTTGAGCGCCGCCGCCGTTTCCGCCGGAACCTCGCCCCACTCCGAATGCATCACATGCGCATCGGTATCCTCAGCCTTGACGGGAAGGAACGTACCGGCGCCGACGTGCAGCGTCACGAAATGCCGCGAAATCCCGCGCGCTTCCAGCGCCGCCAGCAGTTCGGGCGTGAAGTGCAGCCCCGCCGTCGGCGCCGCGACCGCGCCTTCCTTGCTCGCGTAGATCGTTTGATAGCTGTCGCGATCGCGCGCGTCGGCCTCACGCTTCAACGCGATGTACGGCGGCAGCGGCATCAGCCCGACAGCCTTGATCGCATCGTCGAGCGCATCGCCAGTCAGATCGAACGCGAGCGTCACCTCCCCCGCCTCGCCCTTCGCAGCGACCGTTGCGTCGAGCGCGCCGAGCATGCAGGTGTCGTCCCCGTGACCGAAATGCACGCGGTCGCCGGGTTCGAGACGCTTCGCCGGACGCGCGAAGGCACGCCACGCATTGGCATCGACCCGCTTCGTCAGATTGAAATCGACCTTCGCCCGCGTCTCGCCGCGCATGCGGACACCCGAAAGCGCGGCAGGGATGACTTTCGTATCGTTGAAGACGAGCGCATCGCCGGGAGCAAGCAACCCCGGCAGATCCCGCACCGTCTTGTCGGCGAGATCGGCGTCATCGCGCGCACAACTACCCGCCACGGGATGCACGACGAGCATCCGCGCAGCGTCGCGCGGCTCAGCCGGATGCAGCGCAATGGCGCTGTCGGGCAATTCGAAATCGAAGAGATCGGTACGCATCAAAAGACTTTAGATGAGCGGCTCAGCGCTTGGCGAGCGCCTCCGCGATGGCGAGACATGCAACAAGCAGCCAACTCACGATCATCAACGTGCCGCCTATAGGCGCCAGCATCTGAAACGAGGCGTCGTTTGAGAACGTGTGATAGGCGATCTCGCCCGTGAAAAGCGAAGCGGCGAAAAGCATGAGCAGCGCCACCGCGCTCCAGATTTTCGCCCACACAGCGCGCAATGCGACGGCAAAAATTCCAACGGCCGCTGCAGCGTGCAGCGTCAGCATTGTCGCCGCCGTTCCGAGCGCCGGACTGTCGACCTTATGCGCAGCCGCCGCCGCAAGACCGACGCCCGCTGCACCCGCGAGACCGGCCCACACCAGAATGAGAAAAGGCGCGCCGCTCAGCGCGCCCTGTCCGTTGTTGCCTGTGTCACGCATCAGGCGGCATCCGCCGCGACGCGAACCTTGACCATCTTGTCCGGGTTCTTCGGCGGCTCGCCCTTGCTGATCTTGTCGACGTTTTCCATGCCTTCGATCACCTTGCCCCAGACCGTGTACTGCTTGTCCAGGAAAGTCGCGTCATCGAAGACGATGAAAAATTGGCTGTTCGCCGAGTCGGGATTGGCCGCGCGGGCCATCGAGCAGACGCCACGCACGTGCGGTTCGGCATTGAACTCGGCAGGCAGGTTCGGCAGCTTCGAACCACCCGTGCCGCGGCCCTGCGGACAACCCGTCTGCGCCATGAAACCGTCGATCACCCGGTGAAAGACGATACCGTCATAGAAACCTTCGCGGGCCAGCGTCTTGATGCGCTCGACGTGCTTCGGCGCCAGATCCGGGCGCAGCTCAATCACGACGGGACCCTTGCTCGTCTCGATGATGAGCGTGTTTTCGGGATCTTTGTATTCGGCCATGGGAYCATTCCTTTCTCGTTATTCCCTCTTCCCGTTGGCGGGGAGAGGGCTAGGGACCCCAACCCTCTCCCCATCGCCAAGTGGCGATCAGGAGAGGGAGATTCAATTATTGCACGTAGACTTTCAGCATGGTGTCGGGGTTGGTAACCGTTCCCGAGCCCGGCGCGCCGCGCTTGATCACGTCCACGAACTCCATGCCCTCCACGACCTGGCCGAAGATCGTGTAGCTGCCTTTGAGGCTCGCGCAGCCGATGCTGTTGAAGCAGATGAAGAACTGGCTGTTCGCCGAATTCGGATCGGACGTGCGCGCCATCGCAACGGTGCCGCGCTTGAATTCCTCGTTCGAGAATTCGGCCGGAAGATCGGGAAGCTTCGAGCCGCCCGCGCCCGTTCCCGTCGGATCGCCGGTCTGCGCCATGAAGTCGTCCATGACGCGATGCCATTTGATGCCGTTGTAGAAGCCCTGGTTGGCGAGCGTCTTGATCTGCGCGACGGTCTTGGGCGCAAGCTCGGGCCGGAGCTGAATGACGACCTTGCCGTTCTTGAGCTCGATGACGAGCTTATCGCCGGCGGCCTGCGCCGAAAGTGTTCCAAACGCGCTCATTGCGAGCAACGACGCGAGAATAATCGAAAGCAGTCTGACCATGGCGCTCCTCGTGGATTTATGATTTCGCCGGCGATTTTGTCTGTCGATCACTGCCGCCGGCCTGTAGCGGCGGGCAGTGTTGCCGCCCTTATGGCGATTTGACGGCTGCCCCGCAACCCCGGCCCACGCTCTAATGGCAATCGCCACTTCTTCTCCCTCTCCCTTGGGGAGAGGGCTGGGGTGAGGGGCTTCCCCTCATCCGGCCTTCGGCCACCTTCTCCCCGGGGAGAAGGAAACCAACCTGAGCTAGCTATGCCATTCTATTTAAAATGATCGCAATCTAAGGCCGGAGTTTCATGCCGCGCGACCGTCCGGGCGGCCTCCCTTCCGGTGACGGCGGCTCGACGCGCGCCGCGCTCTTTAAGGATGCAGCGTCCAGCGACACCAGAAGATGTCGCGCCATGTCCTGGACGATCCCGGCGGGAGAAACCATCACGCCTTCGCGGACCAGCCGCGCGAACTGCTGATCGCGATACAGCCCCCGGCCGATAGCGCCGCCCTTCGCAACCACCCGATGCCAGGGAACGAGATCGCGTTCATCCTCCGTCAGCTGCGCCAGCATCGTCGCGGCGAGCGACGCCGGAATGCCGATCTCGCCCGCAAGGCTCTCTGCCGTCGTCACGCGTCCGAGGGGGATGCGCCTCAGCAGCGTCAGCAGGTCGGCTTTGGGTCTCGGAGTCATGACACGCGCCTTAACGCGTTTTTGGCGCCTTCGCCTTGAGACGCTTCAGCACGGCTTTCGACACGAACGGCGAGGGATCGCCACCCATTGCCGCGACAGCGCGCACGAGGTTTGCCGCGATGTGCCGGACCGAAGGCGAAGCCGCAACGTAGACGGTCTGAATCTCAGGCTTTTGCAGCTTCCAGCGCGTACATCAAAGGAATAGCAGGCTGTCCCGCACGCCGATACATCCTGCGTCCGTCCCGCTGTTCCATTCCATCGAATCCCTTCCAGCCGTTCGAGTAAGGCAATTCTTCTAGTCTGGAAATGCGCAGGTCCGCTTCGATCAAGGCCGTAACAACTTGTCCAATTCCCCAAGAGAACTCGACGCTGGGATGAGGATTCGCGAAATCCTGAACCCCCTCAGGATGACCGGCGCCGGCAAGCCCTTCGCCGGAAGCCGCTACATAGTCGCCGACGCCATCGAGGGAGACGATAGGATCCGGGCAGAAATAGTCGTATTTTAACGTCCAACTTTCATCGAACGACATGGCGAAAGGGTGAAACTCGACCAGAATCAATCGCCCCCCTGACGAGAGGACAGATGCGACTCCCCTTGCCCATGCATTGATATCAGGTAGCCAGCAAAGCGCCCCATAGCTGACGAACACTATTTCGAATCTCTGACCTTGGGCTGAAACCGTATGCAGCCAGTTTATGACCTCGTCCCGGTGGAACGTGACAAAAATCCCAGATTGGGCAGCCAATTCGGTCGCGAAGGTAATCGCCTCGTCGGAGATGTCCACGCCGGTGACCCGGGCACCCAAGGCGGCGATGCTGAGACTATCCTGCCCTGAGTTGCACTGAAGGTGTAGAACGTTACGGCCCCGCACATCCCCAAGCAATCGCAACTCTTCTGGAAACAGGGTTGAGCCGCCATCTCTGAAAAAAGCTGCCTGATCGCCCTTGTGGCTGTTGTGAGCAACCGTCGCGACGTTCCATGACTTGCGGTTCTGCTCTTCGTAATCGGTCATCTCGCTACCCGATGCTGTCGCACGAAAAACATTGGCGGAAAGGCCCCCCCTAGAGGACGCCCGTCACGCGTCCGAGCGGGACTTTGCGAAGAAGCGTCAGCAGGTCGGCTTTTGAACGTGAGGTTATGCGACCCGCACTATCGCGTTTTTGGCGCCTTCGCCTTGAGACGCTTCAGCACGGCTTTCGACACGAACGGCGAGGGATCGCCACCCATTGCCGCGACAGCGCGCACGAGGTTTGCCGCGATATGCCGTACCGAAGGCGAGGCCGCGACGTAGACGGTCTGAATCTCGGGCGCCATTTCGCCGTTCATTCCGGCCATCTGCATTTCGTAATCGAAGTCGGTGCCGTCACGCAGCCCCCGGACGATGATCGAAGCGGCGTTCGTCCGCGCCGCGTCGATCGCGAGCCCTGAGAACGTCACGACCGAAATCTCCGTCCCCGTCGCCTTAGCGATCGGGCCAACTTCTTCCTCGAGCATCGCGACACGTTCCGCGTCGCCGAACATCGGCGCTTTCCCCGGATTGATCCCGATGCCGATGACGAGCTTGTCCAAAAGCCCCGCCGCACGCCGGATAACGTCGGTATGCCCGAGCGTCACGGGATCGAAAGAACCGGAATAGAAGCCGATGCGCATCATGAAAGCCTTCGCAAATCAGGACGCTCCTGAATAGCGTTGGCCGTGAGCCTTGCCCAGAGGCATCCCGCAGACTTCGACGGATAGGATGAATATCGCCCGCTTCGCCCGATTCGAGCTCAAACGGCTATTCCGGGTTCGATTTCAGAAAGTCGATGATCTGTTTGCGGGTCCCGGCATCGGCAATGCCGGTGAAGGGCTTCATATTGTTACTCGGAATGAAGCCGTCGGGATTAGCGATGAACTTATCGAGCGAACCCTCGTCCCAGGTGACGCTCGATTTCTTGAGCGTCTCCGAAAAAGCAAAACCTTCCGCACTACCCGCCTTGCGGCCGACGACGCCGTGCAAGCTGGGACCCAAGCGATTGTCGCCCTTCTTCCACGAATGGCATGTGCGGCAGTTGTTGTTGAACGCTTCTTGGCTGGCTTCGTCCGCCGCAAAGGCGCCTCCACTACAAGCCGCAGACAAAGCAACGGCCAACCCGGCGAGTAAATTGCGCATATGCCTCTCCTCGCCGCCACGCCGCGGCGGCGGCACTGCTATTTGCCAAATGTTCTTAATCTCCGAACGCAAAAAACCCCGGTAGCGTTCCGCTCCGGGGTTCCAGGCAATAGCCGTTTTGAATTGTCGGGAGATTTCGCTCAGTTTGCCTTCGGCGGATCTGTGGGCTGCGCCGCGGCTTTCGCCTTGTCGAGAGCTTCGCGAGCTTCTTCCTTCGCCTTTTCAATTGCCGGACCCGCCGCTTCCTTCGCGGATTCGTAGGCTTCCTTCGCCGCCTCTTTGGCCTTTTCGTAAGCGGGGCCCGACTTGTCGCGAATCTCGTCGCTCTTGTCGGCAGCGCGCTGCAGCCAGCCGATCGGCGGATTGGCGCGCTTGTAGGCGGGCGCGGCCGTCAGCGCTTCCTTCGTCGCCGCGGGCATCGTGACGTTGATCTTGTTCCCCGCCGCTTCGATGCCGAGCGACGGCAGGCTGACGGCAACCTTCTTCTCGCCGACGCCGAGCAAACCGCCGACACCGATGATCACGCCGACGATCTTGTTATCGCTATCGACGACGAGATCTTCGATATCGCCGATGATCTTGCCATCCTTATCGTGAACGTTCGCGCCGAGGAGACGATCTTTGACGAGATATTCCGTCGGCTTCTGTTCCGCGAAAAATGTGTCGTCGGCAAAGGCCGGCATCGCGCCCGCGATCAGCGCACCAAACGCCAAAACAACAATCCTGGATGTCATTTCGTATGTCCTTTTCGGGTGACGTGCGGGATCGCTCGAAGCTCCGCGACACCCGCATCGGGAGCGAATCTGCCGCCCGTCGTGCGAGGCTTTGGGTGTACCGCCCGGATATGTCGCCAGCAAGTCGTCCACATGTTCGGATTTCGGCAGCCGACGCCGCTGTAATACACTGTTTTCACAGATATTTTTTCAATGCCACGAACCCGTGGCACGACGCCGCGCGAGTGGCTTTCACAATTCAATTCTGCTATAGTACAGACGCTGTTTTTGCACCGGCGTCCGGCGCACCTCGCCCGCTCTTTTTTCCTAGAAAGATCACACTTTGACCGACAGAAGCGACGACGACCAACCGGCTGGCCGCGAGCCGAGCGATATCCGTCCAATCTCCCTCTCGGACGAAATGAAACGCTCGTATCTCGACTATGCGATGAGCGTCATCATCAGCCGTGCGCTGCCTGACGTGCGCGACGGCCTGAAGCCCGTGCACCGCCGCATCCTCTTCGCGATGAACGAGCTCGGGCTCGACTGGAACAAGAAGTACGTCAAGTCCGCGCGCATCGTCGGCGAGGTGATGGGCAAATACCATCCGCACGGCAACCTTGCGATCTACGACGCCCTCGTTCGCCTCGCGCAGGACTTCTCCGTGCGCGTTCCCCTCGTTGATGGACAAGGCAACTTCGGCTCCATTGACGGCGACCCGCCCGCAGCCGAACGCTACACTGAATCCCGTCTCGCCAAGGTCGCGACCTATCTTCTCGACGATCTCGACAACGATACGGTCGATTTTCGCGACAACTACGACGGCCAGCTGAAAGAGCCGTCGGTACTCCCCGCAAAATTCCCGAACCTGCTCGTCAACGGCGCAGGCGGCATCGCCGTCGGCATGGCGACGAACATCCCGCCCCACAACCTGGGCGAAGTCATCGATGCCTGCATCGCCGATCTCGAAAATCCCGAGATCACGATCGACGAACTGGCGCAGATCATCCAGGGACCGGACTTCCCAACTGCCGGCATCATCCTCGGCCGCGGCGGCATTCTCTCGGCCTATCACAAGGGCCGCGGCTCGATCATCATGCGCTCCCGCGTCAAGGTCGAGAACATCCGCAAGGATCGCGAAGCCCTCGTCGTCACCGAGATCCCGTATCAGGTCAACAAGCGCACGCTCATCGAAAAGATCGCCGATCTCGTCCGCGACAAGCGGATCGAAGGCATCTCCGACCTTTGGGACGAGAGTAACCGCGAAGGCATCCGCATCGTCATCGAGCTGAAGCGCGATGCCGTGGCCGATGTCGTCCTGAACAACCTCTATAAGTATTCGGATTTGCAGACGACGTTCGGCGCCAACATGCTGGCGATCAACGGCGGCCGTCCCGAAAGCCTGAACCTGAAGGACTTCATCACGGCCTTCACCCACTTCCGCCAGGAAGTCGTGACCCGCCGCATCAAGCACCTGTTGAACAAGGCCCGCGACCGCGCCCACGTCCTCGTCGGCTTGGCGATTGCCGTCGCCAACATCGACGAAGTCATCCGCCTCATTCGCTACTCGGCGTCTCCCGCCGAGGCGAAAGAGCAATTGATGGCGCGCGATTGGCCGGCGAAGGACATGACCTCGCTGATCCTGCTCATCGCCGATCCGCGCCATACGGTGGGGCCCGAAGGCACGTACCGCCTTTCGGAAGAGCAGGCGAAAGCCATCCTCGAATTGCGTCTCGCACGCCTCACCGCTCTCGGCCGCGACGAGATCGCCGACGAATTGAACAAGATCGCAACCGAGATCCGCGAATACCTGGAAATTCTCGCATCGCGCGCCCGCGTCGTCGATATCGTCAAGGGCGAGCTGAAGGCCATCCGCGACGAATTCGCGACGCCGCGTAAAACCGAGATCATGGACTTCGACGGCGACGTCGAGGACGAAGACCTGATCCAGCGCGAAGACTGCGTCGTCACCGTCAGCCACAAGGGCTACATCAAGCGCGTCCCGCTCGCCGCCTACCGCGCACAAAAGCGCGGCGGCAAGGGACGTTCCGGCATGTCGACGCGCGACGAGGATTTCGTCACGCAGCTCTTCGTAACGTCGACGCACACGCCCGTGCTCTTCTTCTCGTCGCGCGGCATGTGCTACCGCATGAAGGTCTGGCGCCTGCCGCCGGCCGCGCCGCAGTCTCCGGGCAAGGCACTGGTCAACCTGCTGCCGCTCGCAGAGGGCGAAGTCATCACCTCTATCCTGCCGCTGCCTGAGGATTCGTCCACCTGGGGCGACCTCGAGCTGATTTTCGCGACGTTGTCGGGCAACGTGCGCCGTAACGCGCTCGCCGATTTCGAGAGCATCAACCGCAACGGCAAGATCGCGATGAAGCTCGACGAGGGCGATCGCATCGTCCAGGTCGCCATCGCCAAGCCCGACCAGGACGTCCTGCTGACCAGCGCGGAAGGCCAGTGCGTCCGCTTCCTGATCGGCGACGAAATCCGTCTCTTCAAGGGACGCGACTCGACCGGCGTCCGCGGCATCCGCCTGGCTGACGGCGATGAAGTGATCTCGATGGCGATCCTCAACCACTTCGATGCGTCAGCGGAAGAGCGGGCCGCCTACCTGAAGCAGGCGAGCGCGCTCCGCCGTTCGGACGAGGCCGAAGACGCCGAGTCCGTTCCGGATGCCGACGCTGAGGAAGTCAGCGCCGACGCCGTGACCTTGAGCCCCGAACGCTTCTCCGAGATGCAATCGGCCGAGCAGTTCGTGTTGACGGTCTCGATCAAGGGCTTCGGCAAGCGCTCGTCGTCGTTCGAGTTCCGCACCTCCGGACGCGGCGGCAAGGGCATCGTTGCAATGGTCGCCAACGACCGCAACGGCCGGTTGCTCGCCTCGTTCCCGATCGGCGAGAACGACCAGATCATGCTCGTCACCGATGGCGGTCAGCTGATCCGCTGCCCGGTGCACGACATTCGCATCGCCGGCCGCAACACCCAGGGCGTTCGCATCTTCAAGACGGACGCCGATGAGAAGGTCGTTTCCGTCGAGCGCATCCCTGAGGACGAGGACGAAGCGCAGGAAGCCGTCAGCGAGTAAGCGCCGGCTTTACCGCTGCGTGCAACTTAATGATCGCCTCGCTGAGGGGACACCTTGCTTCGAGCGCCGGCCAGTCGCGAACCAATATTTGGAAGCGGCCCCGGCGCTCGATAATATTAGCCGCGGCGAGTGCCGAAAAAGTGCGCGAAACAGTATCGGCATTGAGCGCAAGATAATCTGCGATGCCGTAGCGGGATAGCGGCAGCTCGAACGAGATCGAACGGCCGGACGGAAATCCAAGCCGTGTTCCGCACTCCACGAAAAACGCCGCAACTCGCTCTTCCGACGTAAGCGCCGACGTCGCCGCCGCATGCATCTGCTGTCGGGCATTCTGAGCATTGAGACGCACGAAAATCGTCTGCCACAGCTGATTGTCGCGAGCCGTTTCTTCGGCAAACGCCGTCGTCGTAATTTTCCAGAATTCGGCTGGCCGTTGCGACGTCAGCGCTAGCCTGGGCAATGGCGCCTGAAGTTTGGGAACGATGAGGTCCCCAGGATAGAGCAACGCAGTGACGACGCGAACACCGGAATCAACTGCGCATTCGATGCCGACCACGCCTTTGGCAACGACATAGACGAAACCGGCGCCAAGCGCCGCAAGCGCACACTGATTGCCAAAACGCACGAACTGCGCTCGTCCGTGAAGTTTCATCAACGCCGCCAATTCTGCATCGGCTCGCACGCGTTCGCCAGCGCGGTCGCGACTTCTCGAGGCGGTGTTGTAGAGAGTCATGGACATGCAGGGCTCTATGTCGGAGCGTTCGGCTTTTTGAATTGCCGTTATCGCCCCGTCAGGCGGGACGGCACTTGATATAAATCAATAAAATTCGTGTCTCGCATGTCACAGGCAACGAGATCGCGGCATTGATCTGATGCCGGTCAGAAGGCAGCGCCTCAGGGCCCTGGGCGCTCCGCAGCGACGCACCGATAACCCCACAAGAGACCGTTGAGTCGACATCGGCCTCGGCGGGCTAGCAGGAACTATGAGGGGAACCGACGGATGCGAAGAGTGGGAATAGCTGTACTTCTGGCGCTTGGGCTGTCGCTGAGCGTGGCTAAGGCAAATGCCGCCGACTACAGCGGTGACACGCTGATCCGCGTGCAAGGCACGCTCGTCGCGCCGGACTCGAGCGCGAGGGTCAATATCGATCCGGGTGCCGATGCCCACGTCAGCACCGAGTGGATACCGACCCTGACGCTCACCCACTTCTTCACCAAGAACATTGCCGCCGAACTATTTTGCTGCTTTGGGCGCTTCAACGCCAAGGGCGAAGGCGATCTCAAAGGTGCAGACCTTGGCAGCTTTTGGGTCTTCCCGCCGATCGTGACGCTCCAATATCATTTCGATCCGATGAGCGGCTTCAAGCCCTACGTCGGCGCGGGCGTTCAGTACATTCACTACTTTGACGGCGGCCGCAGCGATCTTGGCGGTGCCAAAATCAGCCTCGACGATTCCTGGGGTTTCGCTCTGCAAGGCGGCGTCGACGTCGAAATCGGCCGGGGCTGGTACCTCAACGCCGACATCAAGAAAGTCTGGCTTGATACCGACGCGTCATGGAAAGACACCGGCGTCAAAGCCAACGTCACCGTCGACCCGCTGATCGTGTCCGTCGGCGTCGGCTACCGCTTCAACTTGAGCGACCTCCTGGGGTCGCGGGCAGAACCTGCCCCACTGAAATAGCGCTCGCGCCCGACGACGCGATCGCTTGACTTAGGGCCTGGTGAAATCCGGGCCCCTTTTTTTGCCTGCTCGCTATGTGCGCTTGAGCCTTCTGGACGCCTCGGCCACGTTTCAGCTAGGGATGAGATAGGGCACGAGACGAGGACACCGAAAAGAGTGGAAGCAGGCGAATCTAAGAGCGTTATTTTCATCGCTTTCGCGTGCAACCTCGCCATCGCGGTCGCGAAATTCTTGGCGGCGGCATGGACGCTTTCATCGGCCATGCTGTCGGAAGCGATCCACTCGCTGGTCGATACCTCGAACCAGTTGCTGCTGCTTCTCGGCATTAGGCGCGCAAATCTTCCCCCTGATGCGCAGCATCCGTTCGGCCATGGCAAGGAGATCTACTTCTGGAGCTTCATAGTCGCGATGGTGCTCTTCTCTCTCGGCGCCGGGGTCGCAATCTACGAAGGCTTCGAAAAGGTCCTGCATCCGCAGCCGTTGCAGAACGTATCCGTCATTTACGCCGTCCTCGCCGTCGCGATGCTGCTTGAAGGCTATTCGACCGTACAGGCCGTCGGTGAATTCAACAGACGGCGCCGATCGACGGGACAGGGCTTCATCACCGCGCTCCGCGCTTCCAAAGATCCGACGCTCTTCGCGATCGTGCTCGAGGATTTGGCCGCGATGACCGGCCTGACGATTGCACTTCTTGGAACTCTGGCGGCCGATCTCGGCGGCTATGACTGGGCGGATGGCGTCGCATCGATCCTGATCGGCTGCGTCCTCGCATTCGTCGCCATCTTCATGTCGAGCGAGATCCGCTCGCTGATCGTGGGCGAAGCGGCGTCGCGCGCGGTTCAGATGGGGCTACGCGACATCATCGACGCAGAAACGGGCGCCGACAAACCGATCCGCAAAATCAATGAAATTCGGACAATGCACCTCGGACCGCAGGACATCCTGGTCACGGCGAGCGTCGATTTCGACAACTGGGTGAGCGCCCGGACGGTCGAGGACGTGACGGCCCGGCTGCAGACGGCAATCAAATCACGCTATCCGGAAGTGCATAATCTCTTCATCGAGGTGCAGTCCGAGCAGGCATTTGAGGCCAATAGAAACACGCCTCATGTCCAAGTCGTTGGCAGCGGCGCCCACTGATACGCAGAACCTCGCGATACCACCAACGACTGTCCCTCTATCTACATGAACCGTCATCCCGGCGAAGGCCGGGATCCATCCAGGCTTGGGGCACGCTCGGGCTTGGACGTATCCCCGCTTGCGCGGGGATGACGACCGAAACGAGTTTAGAGAGCACGGGCTTTAAAGCCTGCCTGTGCTCGCAGCGGCCAACTCGTGAACCACTTCCGCACTTGGCGGCAATCCAAACTTCCGCTCGTGGCGGCCGGCTCGCGGAACGCGAGTCGTCACGAGCAATCAAAATGGAATTTCGTCGTCGATGGCCTTGTCGAAGCCGCCCTTCGGACCGCCGGTCTTGGCGACGCGCCGCGTCTCGCCACCGCCTGAGCTCGAAGACCCGAAGCCGCCGTCCGAACCGTAATCCGCGCCGCTCTCCTGCATCCCGACCGATGCGCCGCGTCCTCCGCCCGCGCCATCGAGCATCGTCAGCGCGCCGTTGAAGCCCTGAATGACGACCTCGGTCGAATACTTTTCAGCGCCGCTCTGATCGGTCCACTTACGCGTCTGCAGCGCGCCTTCGATGTAAAGCTTGGCGCCCTTCTTCACGTACTGCTCGATGACCTTGCAAAGCGGCTCGCTGAAGACGACGACGCGATGCCACTCGGTCTTTTCCTTGCGCTCGCCCGTTGCCTTGTCCCGCCACGTCTCGCTCGTCGCGATGCTGAGGTTGGCGATCGGACGGCCGTCCTGCGTGCGGCGGATTTCAGGGTCCTTACCGACATTGCCAACCAGAATGACCTTATTGACCGACCCTGCCATTCGTTCGTCTCCTTAAATGAAATGCGATTGGCCGCCGGATCGCAAAATACGATGGCCGCCAGACCGCAGTGCCGACGGAGTTCCTACACGTCAGCACCAATTGAGTTGCATCGACACACCGCTTTGCAAAGCGGAATCTCCCGGCGGACAATAAAGGCTCGTCAACCGGCGTTCTTCCAATCATTTACTGTTGTCCACGGCCTTAGCGTCTGAACTTCCGGCACGCGGCAAACAGTGGCGCGTTCTCCAAATGTTCTATATAGGAAGCAGCCCTACCCGCGCAAGAGGCTTCGCGCGAAGTCTCAAGAGTGACACTGCAAATCCTCACCCGCGCTCAGAGTTCCCCAATAGTGTTGCGGCGCGAGGAATGTTGTCTTGACTGACGGTCAGCATCGTCTAGGCCGTTGTAGATAATAGCGCGAGCACGCGCCCTCGGAGCACTACCCCGCAGATGGCTCACTACAATTGTCTCAACTGTCCGGGATACTGCTGTTCGTATCCCGTCATCGCACTGAATAAGCGCGACGTCGAACGCCTCGCCAAGCATTTCACGCTGAAATACGAGACGGCGAAACGGCGCTTCACGCGCGAAGGCCACGGCCACAAATATCTGATGCGTCGCAAGGGCGATAAGATCTACGGCCGCATCTGCCAATTCTTCGACACCAAGGAACGGCGCTGCACGATCTATAAGGCGCGCCCCCACGCCTGCCGCGATTACCCCGGCCACGGCCGCTGCGGATATTATGATTTCCTGATGCACGAACGCCGCTGCCAGAACGACAAGACGTTCGCCGCCATCACCAATCATAAAGACTGACCGTTGCAGGAATAACGATAGTCTTCTTCACGCCATTGATCCGCGCGCGTCTCAATGGTAATCCCCCGCCCGCTATGTTCATAGCGAGTAGTATCTGGGGGAAGTACCGGTGCTGTATGATTGTTTCACCTTTTACAATGAACTCGATCTTCTCGAAGTCAGGCTCCACGAACTTTACGAGATCGTTGATCGCTTCGTCATTGTCGAAGCCAATCTGACTTTCAGCGGCAATCCGAAACCACTCTATTTTTCAGAAAACCGAGACGCCTTCAGCCGCTACGCCGATAAGATCACTTACGTCGGCATTGAATTCCCCGAAGACGACCTGAGGCACCGCCTCACCACGCGCCCGGGGGACACAACTTGGGCCCGCGAGCATTTTCAAAGAGAACAAATTTCACTCGGCCTCGCGCAGGCTTCGCCGGACGATCTCATAATCGTCGGCGATGTTGACGAGATCATATCGGCGAAGAAGCTGCGGGAAGCGATCGCAAACCGGCGCCCGCACGACCTGACGATCTTCGAGATGCCGGTCTACACCGGCTCAGTCAATCGCCGCATCACGGGCACCATTTGGGAAAAGGGTCCGCGAATGATCGAATTCTCGGATTTTCCCGGCGCACAACGCTTGCGATCGATGAAGAGGCGCGCGTCCGTCCATTTGGGCGATTCCATCATCGGTCGCCTCTGCACGAGATATCAGAACTTCGTGGGGCGCGGCATGTCGAACCGGATTTACGTCGTCTCCGACAGCGGCTGGCACATGACGTCCATCGGCGACTGGATCAAGTATCGCAACAAGATACTCGCATACTCACATCAGGAACGCAGGCTCTGGGAAGATTTTAAATTCGAAGACGCGTTCGAGCGCCGTTTGTCCGAGACGACGACGACCGTCGACATCGCCCACCTTCCCAAATTCATCCGCGAAAATGCGGACCGCTTTGCAATTGCATGATCATCGGTTGGCAACGCCCAAAAGGAAAACCCCGCCGGATCCTCGGATCGCGCGCGGGGTTCTGACCTTCGATGGATTGCCCGGATTATAACCGGACCTTCATTGCGGGTGCGGTATCACTACCGCCCTTTCTAAAGAATTCAGATTGTGGGTGGGACAGCTGATTTGAGCGCGGCCAATTCTCGAGAGCGCTCATCCAGGCTGCTGACCTCGCGAACCAGTCCCGAGGTCCCGCTGATAACCCGGTGGAGTCATCTCATCTCCTTTACTCGGTTGCTCCGTCACGCCTGCCGCCTCCCATGCCAGCCCACGGCCCTTACGCGCTCATGAACGGACGTGGCTCGCTTTCCAATCCGCAGCTCATCGGCCCATCGACCGAGACGCATTTACCGGAACCGTCAACGAGAGCAGCACCGTCACAATAGAAATGTGTGCCTCAATTCCCGCGTCGTCAACCCGTCACAACGGTGAAATCGATCACATTATCGCCCGCGTGTGTTTCGTCTGTTATGAGCGCCTGCGCGGATGCGCCAAAAATACCAGAAGCGAAAGACGATATTGATGACAGCGAAAAAATCCGGCGGCTGCCTTTGCCAGGGCGTGCGCTTCGAAATCGGCGGCGCGCTCAATCCCATTCTGGCATGCCACTGCTCGCAATGCGCCAAGACGAGCGGCAATTTCGCTGCGATGACGAGCACCGCTGCCGCCAACGTCACCATGGTGTCGGACGAAACGCTGCGCTGGTTTCAATCATCCGAAATAGCGAGCCGCGGCTTCTGTTCGCGCTGCGGCAGCAATCTCTTTTGGAAGCAGACCGGCAGCCCCGACATCTACATCACGGCTGGCACGATCGATAAGCCGGTCGGCGTCAGAATTCTCGAGCACATCTTCGTCGCCTCGAAATCCGACTATTACGACATCACCGACGGCTTGCCGCAAAAAGACGAATGGTGACGCACGCAAACCCACCCACCAGTTGTCATCCCGGCCGAAGTGGTAGCGCAGAGCCGCCCCACCACTCCCGTCATCCCGGCGAAGGCCGGGATCCAGGCAACGGTCAGCGCATTCTCACTTGCTGTCCGCTCGGAGCGATCCACGACCACCGCTTTGCTGAAGCTTGCTGGATGCCGACCTCCGTCGACATGACGGTAGATGAGACGACCAGCGTCCCCTACCGTATCGGACACGCCTTGTCGCAAGGCACCGGCTCGCTCTTTTCAACCGAGCCGCGGAAGATCGAAACGGTTTCCTTCACGCATTGCCCGCCCGACTGAATCACGCGGACGATGTTGTCGCCCGCCTTGCTCTGGCAAAGCACGGCAGCATCTTGCGCAACTTCGAACGGCCGATCGGCCGACGGCTTCAGCTCATCGGCAAAGGCGCGCGATATCAGAAGATCGACAAGGCTTCCCGATTTCGAAGCCGGCCGCGGCAACTGCTCGAACGCGATCCACTCGTAGTTTACCTGACCGCCGGGGCTCTTCACCCGGATCGAGATGTCGCCGGTCTTCGAACAAGACCCGACATCGACGCGCGCATTCCCTTGCGTCGCGAGGGACCGGTAGTCGATCTTGCAGTCGAAATTCTTCTCCAGCAGCTTGGCTTGCGCCAGCCGGTGATCGACCTGATTGAACGGCACGTCGTTCTTCCAGGAGAAATAGAGATTGCGCGCGGTCGGAACGGCGGCCGCAACGGAAACCGCAAGCACCAGCAGCTTGATGACCGAAAGGCCCCGGCTCAGGGGATGCGCGGGATGCGCAATATTCAGCAGAGATGGAGCTTCGCTCATTGATGTGCCCTCCCGATAGCGACGCGCACTTGATTTCGGCGAGCCTTACAATGGCGTCAAGGCTGAATGCTGACGGCTTGCTGACAGACCCGTGAACGGCAAGAGCGCCAAGGGCGCTTCCGGCGAAACCGGACGGCCCCGCGCCGCCAGGCCGGCAAGGTCGCCAACCCCGCCCGAGCGGCTATGGGAAAGCGAGATAAAGCCTTGAAATCGCGGCGCAAGCATATCATCTGTCAACGCTTGCTCCGGTCGCATTGCCGCCCCAGCGCCCCTCGGGTAGACGTTACCTCATGAAATCACCTGCAAAAAAGCCATCCGCCCGCACCGGATCCGAACTGATGAAGACCATCCACGTGCGGGGCGCGCGTGAGCACAATTTGAAAAACGTCGATCTCGAAATCCCGCGCGACGCCCTGGTCGTGTTCACGGGCCTGTCGGGATCGGGAAAATCGTCCCTCGCCTTCGATACGATCTACGCCGAGGGCCAGCGGCGCTACGTCGAAAGCCTGTCGGCTTACGCCCGCCAGTTCCTCGAGATGATGCAGAAGCCGGACGTCGATCACATCGACGGCCTGTCGCCCGCCATCTCCATCGAGCAGAAAACCACCTCGAAAAATCCCCGCTCGACCGTCGGCACGGTGACGGAGATTTATGACTACCTTCGCCTGCTGTTCGCCCGCGTCGGCGTTCCCTATTCGCCCGCGACCGGCCTTCCGATCGAAAGCCAGACCGTCGCGCAGATGGTCGACCGCGTGCTGGCGCTGCCCGAGGGCACCCGTCTTCTCATCCTCGCGCCCGTCGTGCGCGGCCGCAAAGGCGAATACAAGAAGGAAATCGCCGAGTGGCAGAAGAAGGGCTACCAGCGCGTCAAAATCAACGGCACCGTCTACGACATCGGTGACGCCCCAAAGCTCGACAAGAAATTCAAGCACGACATCGACGTCGTCGTCGATCGCATCGTCGTCAAGAAAGACCTCGGCACGCGCCTCGCAGATAGCTTCGAACAGTCGCTGAAATTGTCCGACGGCCTCGCCATTGCCGAATACGTCGACAAGCCGCTGTCGAAAGCCGAGACCGAAGGCGCGAACAAGTCGAAGAACGATACGCACGAGCGCATCCTCTTCTCGTCCCGTTTCGCCTGCCCCGTTTCCGGCTTCACCATCGACGAGATCGAGCCGCGGCTCTTTTCGTTCAACGCCCCAGCCGGCGCCTGCCCCGTCTGCGACGGCCTCGGCTCCGAGCTTCGCTTCGAGCCGGACCTTGTCGTGCCGGACGGAGCGCTCTCCCTCGAAAAGGGCGCGATCTATCCGTGGGCAAAAACCGGCGTCTCGTCCCCCTATTACGAGCAGACGCTCGAAAGCCTCGCGAAGCACTACAAGGTTTCGATGAAGACACCGTGGGAGCGGCTGCCGAAGCACGTCCAGCTCGCGATCCTCTTCGGCTCCGGCGACGAAGAGGTCACCTTCACCTACTGGGACGGCAATCGCAATTATTCGACCGAGAAGTCGTTCGAAGGCGTCATCGGCAACATCGCGAGGCGCTTCAAGGAAACGGATAGCGACTGGGTCCGCGAAGAGCTTTCCCGCTATCAGGCGGCGCATCCGTGCGAAGGCTGCGGCGGCTACCGCCTGAAGCCCCAGGCGCTCGCCGTGAAGGTCGGCGGCAAGCACATCGGCGAGGTCTGCGATCTCTCGATCAAGGCCGCCAACGACTGGTTCACCGAAATCCCGAAGACCTTCACCAAGCAGCAATCCGAAATCGCGACGCGCATCCTGAAGGAAATCCGCGACCGCCTGAAATTCCTGAACGACGTTGGCCTGACGTACCTCACCATGTCACGCGCGTCCGGCACGCTGTCGGGCGGCGAAAGCCAGCGCATACGCCTCGCCTCGCAAATCGGCTCCGGCCTGACGGGCGTCCTCTACGTCCTCGACGAGCCGTCGATCGGCCTCCACCAGCGCGACAACGACCGCCTGCTCGACACGCTGAAGCACCTGCGCGACATCGGCAACACCGTCATCGTCGTCGAGCATGACGAGGATGCCATCATGCACGCCGACCACGTCGTCGACGTCGGCCCCGGCGCCGGCATCCACGGCGGCCGCGTCGTCGCTCAAGGCACGCCGCAGGACATCATGGACAATCCGGCGAGCCTCACCGGCGAATACCTGTCCGGCGTCCGCTACGTGCCGATCCCGAAAACCCGCCGCGCCCCCGACAAATCGAAAATGCTCACCGTCACCGGCGCGCGCGAGAACAACCTGAAGAACGTCTCGGCCTCGATCCCCGTCGGCCTCTTCACCTGCATCACCGGCGTCTCCGGCGGCGGAAAATCGACGCTGCTGATCGACACGCTCTTCAAGGCCGTCGCGAGGAAGCTCAACAACGCCAAGGAGCATCCCGGCGAGCACGACAAGATCACCGGTATCGAGCACTTCGACAAGATCATCGACATCGACCAGAGCCCGATCGGCCGCACGCCGCGCTCGAACCCGGCGACCTACACCGGCGCCTTCACGCCCATCCGCGAATGGTTCGCCGGCCTCCCCGAAGCGAAAACGCGCGGCTACGAGCCGGGCCGCTTCTCGTTCAACGTCAAGGGCGGACGCTGCGAAGTCTGCCAGGGCGACGGCGTCATCAAGATCGAGATGCACTTCCTGCCCGACGTCTACGTCACCTGCGAGGAATGCAAGGGCAAGCGCTACAATCGCGAAACGCTCGCCGTCACCTTCAAGGAGAAGTCCATCGCCGACGTGCTCGACATGACCGTCGAGGAAGGCGCCGAGTTCTTCAAGGCCGTGCCGTCGATCCGCGACAAGCTCGAAACGCTCGCGCGCGTCGGCCTCGGCTACATCCACATCGGCCAGCAGGCGACGACGCTATCGGGCGGCGAGGCGCAGCGCATCAAGCTCTCGAAGGAATTGAGCCGTCGCGCGACAGGGAGAACCCTCTACATCCTCGACGAGCCGACGACCGGACTCCACTTCCACGACGTCGCGAAGCTGCTTGAAGTGCTGCACGAACTGGCCGACGCGGGCAACACCGTCGTCGTCATCGAGCACAACCTCGAAGTCATCAAGACGGCCGACTGGGTCATCGACCTCGGCCCCGAAGGCGGCGACGGCGGCGGCACCATCGTGGCGGCAGGCACCCCCGAAGACGTCGCGAAGACCAAGGAAAGCTACACCGGGCAGTATCTGAAACCGGTGCTGGCGCGCAAACCCAAACCCGCGAACAAGAAGCAGGCGGCGGAGTAATGTCATGGGACGGCGTTCCGGCGTGCCGCACACGCGGGAGCAGCTTCAGGCTCTCTCAACAGACGAGTTCGCCAAGCACATCGACCGCTTGCGTCTTCGGCTCCGCTTTGCCTCGAGGGCAAAGAAACGCGAACTGGCGGCGGAGCTTGCGGCTGCGCAGGCGCTGGCCGGTCAGAGTGATAAAGAATTCGAATAGTCCTCTCTCCCCGCCCGCGGGGAGAGGGTTAGGGTGAGGGGCGGTCCCGCAGAATTCCCCTCCCCCTTGCGGGGAGGGATTAGGGGTGGGGGTCAGCAAACAAAACCCTAGAAAAACTTCCCGAGAAACGCCGCAGCCTCATCCGAGATGTCGACGATCTTGTTCGTTGCCTGCCGGTAGAATTTGAAATTGAGCTCGGTCTCGGGCCGACCGTCGTCCCAATCGCTGAAACCCTTGAGCTTGCTCCGACCCAACGGCTGCTTCGCGAGCGCGGTGCGCCGGATCGTGACGCTCACGCGCGGTGTTTGCCGCTCGATCCCGGGCTTCCTCGGAGTAGCCTCAGCCGACGTAACGACGCCGCGCGCGATGAGCCCCTGCCCGCCCTCGTTCTCGCTCGCGAACACGAAAATCGTGTCGCCTTCCGCGATGAGCTTCCCGCCGTACATCGTCTTCTGCGCGGTGAACGCAAACGTCCTGGCCCGCGGATCGACAACCTCAGCCTTGATCGCGAACGCCATGCCCCCTCCGCTGCTCCAAGATCAAGGAAAGCTACGCGGGACAGTATCTGAAGCCGGTGCTGGCGAGAACGCCGAACCCCGCGAGCAAGATGCACGCAGCGGAGTGACCCACATTCCCTCTCCCCGCCCGCGGGGAGAGGGTCAGGGTGAGGGGCAGCCGCACAAACATTACCTCGCCCGTGCGGGGCACTCAGATCTCAGCCGAAAATAACTCGATCAAGAAGCAGCGTTTCTCACCAAGGCTTTTTCAATCTCAATCGGCAAATCTTGCAATCTCGAAACGACCTTGTGTGAATTAGGCACCTTTCCCGCAAACAAAATGTGGGTGAAACTTCTATCGCCTCGCCACAAATCACAGAATGGAAGATACACAGAATGGAGAAGATCACCAAGCAGCGATGACGTGAATTGCACTCTCTCACATGCTATAGCATTTAGAACTTCAACCGCGATTACCTGAAAGTGCTCACTCGCGGTAGGGGCTTTTCGCAATGTGTCGACAAGCGGAGATCGCAAGGGACGCGAAGCAAAATTCTTGGCAATCGCTTTTTGTCGCTTGAACTCGATCAAAAGTTCCCGTCTGCGTTCGTTTTGCAATCTACCCGCCGAGCCGCTCCTAACCGATTTCTCAAGTGTAGTAACTTCCTGAGCAATATCCCTTGCTCGCGCCATTGCCAAACGTAATTCCTCAAATCTTCCGTCCCAGCTTTGTTTTAGCTCCCGAAGTCTGTCAGTCATTGGATTTTCGTTTCTACCGTGTTCAAAGAACCAGTGATACACAGCTGCAAATCCCAGCGACTGGGCGCGGATAATCTCGTTTGCCGTCCCCCGATCAATCTCGCCCAAGATATATTTTCTCACCACATCGCTTGCAATGACGTCTGAGCATAGTTTGTCAGCGTGTTCACGCTGAACATGCCTCATCGTGGACGGGTTCTTTTTTAAAAACTCTCGGAAACCAGAAAGCGATGCAAGCTTTCGACGGTCCCGTCGGTTGCCTAGGTTGTGCTCGGTGACTAGTGTGAATGCGCGCGTACGCAGATCATGCGCGAGTCTTTCAACGTCGAAGATGTCCAACGCCGCTTGAGGTATCCAATAGGGTCCTTGCCGGGGCGACGAACCATCTAACAAGTCTTCGTAATAAGGGAACGACCAGCCCTCGCTAAAGTCCGATAGAAATTTCGCCCGCTGATATCTATCGTCCACGAATTTCGGATCAGCGGCCTGCATATATTCGAAGTATTGAAAAAATGAGATCGGAAAAATTGCTACTCGATCGGCCTTAAATTCCATTAAGCGACGAAACACAGTAGCAGGAATCTCTCCCGGCTGCGCTAACCTCATCGCGATAAGATCTGATGTATCGAGATAAACAACGAGCTGTTTCACAACATGCGATCCAAACTGAGTTACATATTATTTGCATTTCGAATCGCGCTCCGCATAGACACTAGAATTTACACCCACAAGAACCCGTGCGGATGCGTCCGAGCGCAACCATTGTTAGGCGACTAGCTTTCCGCGACCCCGCCTCCGCGCGCGAAGCTGTTTTAGATGCGCCGCCGCCCCTCCTTCGTCGCCTCGCCCCCCAAAAAAACCAATCCCCGCCCCCATCACCTCCCGCATAATCCCCTCACCCATCCGGCAAAGGCATCGCGCGAGAAGTCTCGATGGCGCTTCAGATGCCCACGCGCATCCGCGCTTGGACTGCGCTTCAGATGCCCACGCGCATCCGCGCTTTCGCGGCGCTCGGGTTGGGGAGTAGCCTCGCCCGCGAGCCCTTACTTGTCTGCTTCTGACCCTTAGCGGACACGCATCGATGGCCGTGCGGTGCGGGGTGCGCCTCATAAATCGCACTGCGGAAAATATCTGAGCCGGCAACGGTCCTTTACTTGGCAACGCCCAAGCACTCGACTAGCGTTCGAGTAGATTTGTCCGCACGGGGGGTTGCAATGCAGGTTTTCAAGTTAGGCTTCGTGGTCGCGGTCATGGTGTGCGCACTTTCGGCGATGGCTCAGGCAGCCGAATGTACGAGGGTCGGAGCCATTGGCGATAACGTCACCCACGATTTGGCAGTTCTGTTCTCCACAAACGCACTTAAGAATACGATCGCCGGGCGAGGACTTATAGGGAAGGGGCCCGTGAAAACCACCTGCACCGGCTCGGGGATGATTGAGTGTCACTCCTCGCAGATGGCCTGCAAGGGCGGGACGCCCGCAACCTGCTTAGGCGCCTGGCTTTGCTTCTGAACGCGGAGCTAGACGTGGACTCGTGATGCTTTGGGCTACTTTTGGCCCGAAGCAGACCACTTAACCCCGCGCTCTCTATTTGCCCTCAGCGCCTTCTACGTCCCCCCAAAAAACTTATCCCCGCCCCCATCACCTCCCGCATAATCCCCTCACCCATCCGGCAAGGGCATCGCGCGAGGCGTCGCGCGGCGCTCGGATGGGGCAGCCTCACCCGCTCGCGGCACGCGCGCGATGCGGTCAAGGCGGAAAGCAGGTCCGCACGGCATGAGAGAAACCGTGTGCGGAATATCCCGCTTCATTAAGTGACCTGCCGGAAACCTGATCTCTGGCTGTCACGGAGCGGACCGGTTCCGAGACTTGAATTGCGAAGACCCAACGCCGCGGAACCCGTCCGCTTCGTGCTTTATCGCTTGCGCCATCCGACTCCCGTTCCGGGAGCCGGCCGGATGGCGCGTCTGCTGTTTCGCCGGCCGGTTGCGCACGCGTGTTGCCTCATTCTCCGCACTTCGGTCATGCACGGAAGAAGCAACATTTCCGCGCCTTCCGGCCGGCTCGACGAAGGAGAGTCGGAAGGCGCCAACAAAAGGAGGAACGCCAGTGCCCAAGAACACGATTTGCGTCTGGTACGACAAGGACGCCGAAGCCGCCGCGCACTTCTACGCCAAGACCTTCCCCGACAGCTCCGTCGGCGCCGTCCACTACGCGCCCGCCGACTATCCCGCCGGCAAGAAGGGCGATGCGCTGGTGGTCCCGTTCACCGTCGCCGGCATCCCGTGCATCGGCCTCAACGGCGGCCCGGGGCCGAAGCACAGCGAAGCCTTCTCGTTCCAGATCGCCACCGAAGATCAGGAGGAAACCGACCGCTATTGGAACGCCATCGTCGGCAACGGCGGGAAGGAAAGCGAGTGCGGATGGTGCAAGGACAAATGGGGCATCAACTGGCAGATCACGCCGCGCGTGTTGACTGACGCGTTGGCAGCCGGCGGCGACGAGGGACGTCGCGCCTTCGAAGCCATGATGACCATGCGCAAGATCGACGTCGCCGCCATCGAGAAGGCACGCCGCGGCTGACTATTCGCGTGTCGCGACCCAATCGCCGTAGCAGATGCCGGAAGGTCCCGTTCCGCGCCATCTGCCGTGGGCTTCATCGCTGTCGAACCATCCGACTCCGTAGGCGACGCGCGGTCCCGTCACGGCCCTGAGTGACGTGCTGCCCGAAGGGGACACACGTCCGCTCAAGGCGATCTGATTGAAAGCATAGGAACCGCTCGTCGAAGAAATGCGCCCGCCGATGATGAGCATGCCAACAGGAATGGTCCCGCAGTGGCCGCTGGTGGTCACCGCGGTCATGTTCCAAACGCCATCAAACCGGGAGGCGGCGCTGGCTGGAGCTGTGAAAGCGACGACGGCAAATGTCACGACGAGCGCGCGAAGGCGCTGACGATGTTCGATCATGTGAAACCTCATAGCGTTTGCATGACGGGTCGCCTCGACTGGCGCGCCCCCGTGAGGTTCAACCGGAATTCCGCGCGCGCCTGTCGGAAGCACGCGTGGTATACTCGTGAGGCCGTCGGCTGATCCACGCGATTTCGCTTATTCGTCGGCCGCGTCACGCTGCGATAAAAAGTTATCCCCGCTCCCTCCGCACACCCCATAATCTCCACACCTCGCCTCGAGGAAAGGCGAACACTCTCACTGGCCGGGTGCTTACCACGCACACGCCATCCGGCTTCACGAACTGGAGCCGGATGGTGTGCAATGAAAAAGTACGCCGCCCGTCGTGTTCGTCGCAATAAGCTTCAAAGAATTCCCAAATTAATACCCGCCGCTCGGCGTGGGGCGATGGACACGGCCGCTCGGGATTTCACGGCCGGTACCCGTGCCATATCTGCGCAACATCGCACGATCGCGAGGGGTAAGCGGCGATCCCGTCCGCAGTTTTGCGCGGGCGCCCTCGACGCCGGATATGGAATCCGCCCGAGCCATCGAAGAAAGTGCCATCGGAGTAACGAACGATGCCAAGATCAATGCTGCGCCAACAGCAGCGGTCCAATTCCGTTTCATGACTGAACTCCTTATCGCCTATCCGGGCCGCATGTCTGCGGGCTGGAGTGCCTGCGCATGAATGCCGAGGCATAGCGTTGCCAACTCGAACGCCTTGCGACCGTTCCACCGCCGTTACGTTAGGGACCCGCAAACAAAAAAACAGCGGACTCCGGTCCGCTGTTTTCCTCTCTCCATAAAATCGGTTCGCCTTAGTAATCGTAAGGTCCGTAATAGCCGCCGCGCGGTCCTATGTAGACGCTGACTCCCGGGCCGCTGTCATAATAGCCGTAGTCGTCACCGCGATATCCGCGCCAGGAATCGTCATTGCCGCCGTAGCGGCGGAGGTGCTCGCGATCCTGGCGGTTCAAATAACGGCCCTGACGCTCCTTCGCGCGTGCGCCCTCGACACCGGAGATGGAATCCGCCCAAGCCATCGAAGTATGTGCCATAGGGGCGACGAACGTCACCATCACCGCGGCAGCCGCCGCAACCGTCCAATTCCTATTCATCATCAAGCTCCCATTCGTCTCTCAACGTAACGGTTAATCAGGCCTTGCTTGCCTGCGTACAATGCCAACGCCATGCGCACGCGCCTGTTCCAGCCAGGCGGGCGGCGGAAGGACACACCAGCGATCACAATTCTGAAGGCGGAATTATCCCCGCTGTCGTCTCAGCTGTTACAATCGGCGGATTGCGTATTGGATTTCATCCCCAAACGCCTTGTTCCCTCTCCCAGCCGCAGGTATGAGGGCTGCACATTCGGGCGAAACAGACTGCACAAAGACAATCCGGGGGAAACACCATGAAAGGTCTTGCAAGCCGGTTCTTCGCATCCGCGCTCATTTACGCCGTGCTCGGAATGACCCTCGGCGTCGTCATGGGCATGACGCAAAACCACACGCAGATGCCGACGCACGCGCATCTTCTCCTCGTTGGCTGGGTAAGCTTCGCGGTGTTCGGATTTTTTTATCACCTCTTCCCCAGCGTCGCCGCAACCCGCATCGCCACCGCGCAGTTCTGGCTGGCCGAAGCGAGCCTGCTGATCATGCTCGTCGGTCTTTTCCAGATTTTCAGCGGCCATCCGGAGATCGGCGAACCGCTCGCGGGCGTGGGTTCGATCGGCCTCCTGTTGTCCACGATCCTTTTCGCGGTCAACGCCTGGCCAGCCGTTAGGAGCGGCTGACGATCGGCCGTTGTCTTAACCAACGCTCAACCAAACCCCGAAGCGGATCCCCCGTCATTCGGGACAGCGCCCGGCAATCCAGCTATCGTTATGGAAAACGGGTGTTCCATGCGTGTGTTCTTCACCTTTCTCGCGATGCTCGCGATTTTGGATTGCCCGGCGACAGCCCGCGCCGAGGACAGCCTGAACACGCTCCTCGATCCGATCCGGACGAAGTACCAGCTGCCCGCCCTCGCCGCCGCCGTGGAGAAGGATGGCAAGCTCGTCGCCTATGGCGCAGTCGGCGTCCGCGTTGCAGGCCGGGATCTTCCCGTCACCGCCGACGACCGCTTCCATCTCGGCTCCGACACCAAAGCGATGACGGCAACGCTCGCGGGCATGATGGTCGATGAAGGCAGGCTTCGCTGGGATTCGACGATCGCCGAGGTGCTGGGTCCCGTTCTCCCTGGAATTCGCCCCAAGTTCGGCGCGATCACGCTGCGAGAGCTGCTCTCGCACACGAGCGGCCTTCCGACTGACAATGAAGAGATAGGCAAGCTCTATTTCAGTCCGGAAGCTGCCGACCATCCGCTCACCGACTGGCGCTTGAAGATGATCGAAGCCTGGGGCTCGAAGCACGACCCGAGCTTCGTCAATGCCGGGAAGTTCCAGTACGCCAACCTCGGCTACATCATCGCCGGTGCGATGATCGAGAAAGCTTCCGGCAAGCCCTGGGAACGGCTGATGTTCGAGCGCATCTACGCGCCGCTCGATCTCAAGACCGCGGGTCTCGGCGCCCAGGCCACATTCGGCGAATATGATGCGCCCGTCGGCCACCGCGTCGACGACAAGGGCAAGATGACGCCATTCCCATGGGGCGAATCTGCGGATCTTCCCGCCTCCCTCGGACCGGCAGGCCTCGCCCACATGAGCATCAAGGATTTCGCAACCTGGGCGGGTTGGAACGCGGGCGAAGGCAAGCGCGGACCTGCGCTTATCAAACCGGAGACGCTCAAGACCCTCCACGAGCCCGTCGTCGATATGCAGATCAAGGACCCGAAACCCGGCACGCCGAAGACGGGCTCCTACGCACTCGGCTGGGGACTATCGAAATTCGATTGGTCAGATAAACCGCTGCTCACGCACAACGGCTCGAATGGCTTGAACTTCGCCTCCATCCTTGTCGACGTCGATCACGACTTGGCGATCGTCGTGACGACCAATATCGCCGGTCCCCACGCCGACCCCGCGACGCGCGATGTGATGAAGGCACTCTATGCAAAGTATGCAAAGTAAGGGAGGACGAGAACAGGAACCCTCGGCGCACGGCCCTCATCGCATATTCAGAATCAAGTCGGATTGACCCCCATGTTCCACCTTCCCTTCTGGCAGCGGCTGCTCATCACCATCGTCGCGATGCTGGCGGTGAGCTACCTCATCTCCCTCGCGTGGCAACAGCTTTTCAGCTTTCCGCTGCCGATCTACCTCGGCGGCGTCATCGGCGGTCTTACAGCGCTGCCAATCTGGGAATTCTTGAAACGGATCAGACCGAGCGGATCCTGATCGCTTGCCCCGGAAGCACGACGATCCCCGGCATGATACCGAGGATCGGCGATAAGGGCCTTTAGTCGCGAAGTACCGACCGGATCTGGTCCTCGTACTGCTTCACCGCTTCGAGCGCCCGCGCCTTCATTACGGGATCCGATCCCGCCTGCGAGGTGAAACTCTCGATGGCTGCGCGAGCGTTGGTCACGATCGTCGTGGCGGCTCCCTGCGGATTCATCTCGCGGGTGGCAATCTTCTGCAGCAACTGGGTGAGAATGACGCCCGTTGCGAGCGAGAGCCCCGAGAGCTCGGCCACTTCGCGCTTCAAGTCCGCGATGGCCTTGCTCGTGTCGATATTGTCCGCCATATCTCTTATGACTCCTTCCAGCCGATTTGGGCGTTGCCTAATACGATTGCCTACGCGCGCGCAAGTCCGCGCTAACGGCCGAGTGCGCGCAGCAACGTCGCGGACGCCGAAAAGGGAGTGGGCACAACACCCAGCCTCAATTGGCCAGCCTGAAATTTGCCACCAATGTCTCCAAAAATGGGGGTCGCGGGAAAAGACATCAGCTATGGGGCGATATCAATGATCGAGCGAAAGCCGGCAAGCATTGGCCGGACGCTTTCCATCCCGCGCACCGCGACCATTGAAGGCGGCATAGATTACCCGGGCCCCGTGGTTATCGACGGCACCGTCCTCGGCGACGTCAACTGTCTCTCCCTCATCGTCACCGAACGGGGTGTGATTGAGGGAACGATCAAATCCGAGGAAGTAACGGTGATGGGCGAAGTTACCGGCGAGATATTCGCGAACCAGCTGACCCTCAAGGCCGCCTGCTCGGTGAACGCGGACATCGTGCACAAGCGGCTCTTGCTGGAAGACGGCTCGTTCTTCGAGGGGAAATCGCGCCGTCACACCGATCCATTGCAATTGCTGTAGCACCTAAGACCGCTCCCGAGCGGGCGGCAGAGGCAACCCGCCTCAAAGGGCCCGTAGCCGGCACCAACAACGACTGCACGGGCAGCCGAATCCGATACATATACGACGTCGGGATAGCGGCCCACCTCAACATAAGCGGCCTCGTCCCTTCGAACCGGGGGAGGAAAGCTGTGCTGTCACGCCGCCATTTCTGCTGCAGCGGAGCGATCGCTGCGAGTTTGCTCACTGCCGAGAGGGCCTTCGCCGCCGACCAGTGCGAAGCATTTACGAAAGCCAGTCAGTCCGCGATAACCCCGGATGAAGCTTTGGCGAAGCTCAAAGAGGGTAACGAGCGCTTCGTTTCCGGCCGGTTGCTCAATTGCGATCTCATGGCGCAAGTCCGCACCACCGCAAATGGACAGTACCCCGCCACCGTCATAATTGGCTGCATCGACTCCCGCGTGCCGCCGGAACTGGTCTTTGATCAACGCATCGGCGATGTCTTCAGTGCCCGCGTTGCCGGCAACATCATCAACGACGACATCATCGGCAGCTCCGAGTTCGCGACTAAGATCGCGGGAGCCAAGCTCATCGTCGTGCTCGGCCACAGCGAATGCGGCGCGGTAAAGGGCGCAATCGACGGCGCCGAACTTGGCATGTTGACCGGCCTCCTCGCCAAGATCAGGCCCGCGGTAGAAGCGAACAAGGAAGCTCCGGGCGAGCAGACCGCAAAGAACGGCGCTTTCGTACAGGATGTGGCGGTTACGAACGCCAGGCTCGGCGCGGAAATTCTGACAAAGAAGAGCAGCGTGCTCTCCGATCTCGTCGCCGAAGGAAAGCTGAAGATCGTACCGGCGATGCACGACATTGCCACAGGCCGCGTCACGTTCCTCGACTGATCCGGCGTCCCGGCCCGCATGGCCCCGACCCGCTTTGCCGCCGGCACTGCGGGTCGGCAACTGATCGCAGACCAAACGACTTCAAGGTCAGTGCTAAGTCCTAGCAGGAATACCGCGCCCTCGCCCACATGCCGCTGCTGGCGTAATATCACCGGTGAAGATATCCGCAGCAGAGGTTCTCGCGATGCCAAAGGTACTCATTACCGGAACGTCGTCCGGCTTCGGACTTGTGACAACCGTCGAGCTTGCGAAACGCGGCTGGGATGTCGTTGCCACGATGCGCGATGTCGAGAAGCGAAAGAAACTCGAACGCGAATTGGAAGCCGCGGGCGTCAGCGCGAAGGTTCGCATCGGCCAGCTCGATGTAACAGATCCCGTATCGATCGACCGCGCGGTCGCAGACCTCGATCTTCCCCAAAATCCCCTCGATGCGGTCATCCATAATGCCGGTGTCGCAGTCGGCGGCGTATTCGAGGATCTCGACGAAGCCCACATCCGCCGAGTGATGGAGGTCAACTATTTCGGAGTGCTGGCGCTGACAAAGCGCCTGCTGCCGGCCTTCCGCGCCCAGAAGCGGGGCCGCATTGTCATCATGTCCAGCGAGGCCGCCTTCGCGGGCCTGCCCGCCAACTCACCTTACACCGCCTCCAAATGGGCCATCGAAGGATGGGCGGAAGCGTTTGCCTACGAGGTGGAACATTTCAACATAGATATCATCTTGATCGAGCCCGGCGCCTACCTCACGGACATCTGGCAAAACTCACCGCGCGTGTTGCCGAAGACCAGCGCCTATTACCCGCTAATACGCCACCTTGAGCCTACGGTCGAAGCCCATGTCGAAAAATTCGGGCGCGATCCGAACGAGGTGGCGAAGGCCGTCGCGAATGTTCTCGAGTCCCCGCGTCCCCGGTTCCGGAATGCGGTCGGTCCGACCGCCAAATTCATGCACCTCACGCGCGGCAAACTGCCAAGCACCGTCATCCGCAAAATCTTTGGCCGGGTTTTCTCATTGAATAAGGTGCGCTGGTAATCGGCGATGGAAGTGGCGGGCAACAATTCGGACGACCGTCATCCGCCAGGCGCACGATCGCAGCCCGCGGCGAGCAGGCTGCGATCGTGTGAAGCAACTGAAGCTTACTGCTTGTGTTCCCGCTTGTACTGCTCGATGTCGGCCTGCGTGACCTCGTTCGACTTTCCGAGCGCCTGGATGCAGCCGTCTGTCAGCATCTTCCGGTGCTCGCGCATGCACTGTCTCGCCGGTTCCGTGCCAACTTTATGCTGGCTGCAATAGGCTGCGAAATCCGAAGAGCACGCATCCTTGACGGCTTGACTGACCGCGAAAGCACAACCCGACGACAAGGCAAGCGTCATCGCCGCCAGAATTGCGACCTTCTGCATATTGATCATCCTTCAATGGTATTCCCCTGCAGCAACGCAAATGACGTGACCTTGTTCCGCGGTCAAGAGCGATAAGCAGAAACGCAACAGAGCAAGTGCGATTGTGAAAGTGAACTCGCGAGCCTCGTCACGATGTGCGAACCAATCGTGCACGTCAGACGACATCACCGACATGGGAGGTTGCGCTGAAGATCGCGACCAAAATAGGCTCTCCCCACAGAAGGAAGACTGCGCGTTAGACACACAGCGAGCACTCTGATCGAAATTTATACGAATAAAAATTTCACTCGCTTTCGCGCGCCGAGCCGACGCGGCTTTATTTCAAGCGCAGCTTGCGATCCGTCATATCCACGACATCTGCCGCCGGCGGGCGCGGCGAGACCTGATTGCGTCCGTTGCGTTTCGCCGCATAAAGAGCCGAGTCCGCAGCCGAAATGATGACGCCGACGCGGATCTCGCGGCTCACGATGGCCGACGCCACGCCCATGCTCACTGTAACGACCTCGCCGAGCGCCAGCGCCGGATGCGGAATGGCCGCATCCTCTATTGCCCGCCGGATGCGTTCGGAGATTCTGATAGCCGTCGTGAGATCGACGCCGCGCAGGACAAGGATGAATTCCTCGCCGCCAAATCGGAACGCCGCATCGACATGATCCCGAAGTTCACTCTGAATGATGCCCGCGACACGTTTGAGACAGACGTCGCCCGCTTGATGCCCCGCCGTGTCGTTGAACGCCTTGAAGTGATCGATATCGAGCAGAACGATCGCCAGTTCCTGCCCGACAGCCTTGCTCTGATTGCACCCCTCGATCACCTCGTCGAGCGAGCGGCGATTGCGAAGCCCAGTCAACGGATCACGGCGGCTTTCGACGTCGAGATCGCGCCGTTGCAAACGACCGCGCAGAGACAGCAGGAAATTCATCCGCATCTCGCGTTCCAGCACGTACGACGCGAAAATCGACAGGATGACGGCACAGCCGAAGACGGCATTCGCCGAAACCTGAAATTCGAAGGGATAGGCCGGTAGCATTGCCAAGCCTACGGCGTGCACCGCGAAGCATGCAAGGCAGGCCGCCGCGCCGTACCAGAAGCGGACACGCTGCACCATCGTGATAAAAAGCAGGATGAGAATAATGACCTGGTGTTGAGCGTCATGGTGTGGACCATGGCCTATCAGCATCAGATAGAGGCTGCTGCCCGCTCCAAGAATGACGGCGCCCGCCGCCGCCAGAAATTCGCGTACCCCGACCGGCGGATTTAAGTAGAGAGCCACAATCACAAGCAATCCGATGGGCGTGATGATGCCGAGACGCAGCCAGAGCGCCGAATGAAAAGTATCGGGCGCGGCCAACCAGTCGGCTATCAAAAACAGATTGTAAAGCACGAGGCCAAACAGACCGCCGGCCGCAAGCTGCCGGGATCGCTCGGCGCCAACCTCGCGTTCGAATGCCGCTTCGAGCCGCCGGGGAAACTTCAGCAGCGGAAAGCCGGATTCGATCGTCCACTCGACGATCGTCGAGTCGATGCCGGCCGGTATTGTTTCGACGGTCACGGGTTCCATCATACCCACTTTTGCTCAGTCCACGTCGTGAGCAAAAGCAACGTTAAGGCCTGGCATCTTAATAGGAGGTACACAGGGCACATCCACGAATGCCATCCGAATTCGTCGGATATGAAAGTTTCGTAAGAACCGCATCGATGTTGATGAGCGTTCAAAACGATGTCCATCACAACGATCAGAAAATATCGTTGTTTTTCCGGACCCTGAAGCGGCACAAATTCACGAAACACTGCCGTTCATCGGCTCCGTGTGGTTTACAAAAACTCCACACCACATCCGAAGCGTGCAGCGAATTTTTCGAAGAATGCTTGCAGGAAGCTTAAAGTTCTTCCTGAACGATCCTCTTCTTAAAATCCGCACCGCTTGGCTGAGCGAATTTCCGCGTTCCGCCACCGGGCTTGACGAAGAGAAGAAGAAGCCCCGCCACGAGGATCATCCCGCTCGCGGCCTGGAAGGTCGCGCTGAACGGAACGTCCTGCTCTTTCAATCGTCCCCCGACGTAGGTCATGACGCCACCGGCCGTCGTCCCCGCAAAATTCAACAGCCCATACGCCGTCGCCCGGAGGCGAAAATCGACGACCGTGCAGGCCGCCGGCATGAGGTTCGCGTCGAGAAAGCCCTGGGACATGCCCGCAACGACGATGCAGCCGAGAACGACCGGAACGTATTCGACGGCTCCCATGACGAACAGACAAGGTGAAGCGATGATAAATCCGATGGCCGGCACCAGTGCACGCGCTCGCACGTTCCAGCCGGCCCACCAATCCGAGACACTGCTCGCGATCAGCATTCCGAGAAACGCCGCGCCATTGAACGTCATCGGGCCATAGACACCGGCCCATGCCGGCTCGACACCAAGCTCCGCCCGGAAGAACTCCGCGAGCCAATTCCGGACCGGCCAATAGGCAGCGCCGTCAAGAACGTTCATCGCCAGCAGCAACAGAAATCCCGGCACGAAGAAGAGTGGCGCGAAGGTCGCGCTCCCCGGCGCGTGCGCATCGATATCCTCGGGAGCCGCCGTCGAACCCTCGGCCTCCACCCGAGATGGAAAGATAATCATCAGCAGCAGGGCATAGGCGACGCCGATCCCGCCGATAAGGAGGAAAACCGCGCGCCAGCCGAAGGCTTCCGCCATGAAGCCACCAAGACCGCCGAGCACCGATCCCGCGTAAACCCCGCTCAAATGCAAACCCGTTGCCCGGCTGCGCGTCGCACCGCGATGATATTCGACGATCAACGCGACGGCCGCAGGCATATAGAAGGCCTCGCTGACGCCGAGGGTTGCCCGCGCCAGAAGCATGCCTTCGAAAGAGGTGACGAGACCGCTTGCAATAGTGGCGGCCGACCAGACGACGAGGCTGGTCAGGATGACCTTCTTCTTGCCCACGCGATCGGCAACATAACCGGCAATCGGCGAACAGAAGCCGTAGACCCAGAGAAAGACCGACGACAGCAGGCCGAATTTCTCGTCGCCGAGACGAAGGTCGGCCTTGATCGGCCCGGGCATCGTAACGACGAGTTGCCGGTCGAGGTAATTGAGCAGCGCGACAGCCCACAGCAAGCCGACAATCGTCCACGCCACGCGGCCCGCTTTTGCTGTCATTTCCAGTCGCGCCCCAAACCCCGTCGCGACTTACGCTGAAGCGCGCCTCACCGCAACCGGTAGCAATTGTGGAAGACGCGCGGGGATCGCGTGACGTCGTAACCGGCAAGGCATTGGACGAGATAATTTTCGTTGGGCTTCTTGAACAGGATGAAAGTCGAGCGATTGTCGGAGTTGCTGGCATAGCCAGCTATCTGCCAGCCGGATTTCATCAGCTCTTCGATAGACCCAGCTGACTCATCGGAAATCGCATCGGCGTCGGAGGCAGTGGTGAAAGCGACCGGCGAGATGAGAAGTCCCACCATGAAAACAGCATGCGCCCGAGTCAGCATCGCACAGTCTCCCAGCCACGAGAGTTCACCCGCCGGACGGAAGCGTCACGCTTGAACGCCGTCTCCGGCCACTCGATGGTACCATATTGAAGCCGAGTAATCCCGCGATCGTAGCCTGCCATGGAACCAGCAGGACGGCGCCGCCATCGTAATAGTTCGTCGCCGGCAACAGCAAACCGAGTAAGGCTCCGGCGACGACGATGCTCCCGAAAGCGAGCTTTCCTCTTAACGACGGCACGGCGATAGCCGCCCCAGCCCAGGTGATGGCTGCCCCAACGGCGCCCGCAACGAAGCCCGCGGAATATCCTTTGAGAAAACCCGGCATCGCCTCCGGATACCAGCCTCCATCGATCTGGATAGCAACGTTGACCGCTGCTTCCCACGCAACCCACGTCGTCAGAACGACCGTGACCGCGCTCGCCGCAGAAGCATGTCCAAATCGCCAAACCCCGTAGCCGGCGACCAAGCCGAACCATACGCCGGTCAGAACGAGATAGAGGCCGGGTTGCGGCGCCGAGCCGTAACTGCCGCCAACGAGCTGGCTGCCGAGCACCGCCGAAAATAATCCGCAGACGGCAAGAAAAGAGGCCGGATGACGAAGAAGCGCTGACATCGAGTGCCCTCACGGCGATGACATCGGATCGAACTAAAGCGCGGCATGGTGACTGGAGAATGGTCGAGAAAAGGCAGTCCCCGTCCATTCAGCCAACTTGGTAACCGGGGAACAACCTTAATCGACTAGACGTTAGGCGCCTGCATGCATTCATTCGTACCCACCACAGTCACCCACACCGGGAGAAGACCAATGAAAGTCGCCGCTCTTGGAATATGCATTGCCGCATTGATGCTCGGAGCCTGCCGTCGCGAGACACCGGAATACACACCGATGAAGCTCGGTGGCCCCGCATCGGCCGCTCAAGACACCACGCAGCGCTAATCGCATCGTTCCGACAGTTCAGCATCAATAGATTGCGCAGTGCAGCGCCGGCGCCACTCGATCAGAGCGTCGTCGACGCTGCTTCACTTTGGCTATTGAGACCGAACCTGAGTCGAACATAGCCTTGGCACAACGTCAGAAGAAGACTTCCGAGGTCACGCACAAGTTGGGATCGGACGGCAGATAAGCTGCTGCATCGAACGATTTGGAGCGATCATGACGGAAAAGACTGACGCCATCTTTGCCATTGCCCTCCTCATCCTGACGATTGTCGGTTTGGCCATCTCCTCGGTCGCGCACGCCGAAGAGGCATGCTCCCTCGCAACATATCTTCGCTGATCAAATCTTATTGCGGCGCGTGCTGAGTGCCAGAGCGCAATGCCCGCTCGCTCGCGGAGCGGTCGCGGATATCAGTCGTAGATATACGTGACCATGAAGGTGCGGTCGGCGAGGTTCGAACCGGCCGGCGGTATCGGGTAGCTCGTCTGCTTGGCTGCGAACACGACGTCCTGATTGAGTGACGAATCCTTCGCACCAGAGAGCAACTTGACCTCGACGACATTGCCCGATTCCGAAAGCAGAATTCGCACCGTCACGCGGCCCAGCGCGTTGGTAAGCTGCGGCATCGTCTGTTGCAGGGCACGGATCACGGCCCGCGCGAAAGCGTCATTGAGGCCGGATCGCGTAATGCCGGGCGGCCGCTGAAAAGCAGCTCCACCTCCGCCGCCGAACGACGGCGCCGCCGGCGCCGAAAGATCGAGAGCCGCGAGATTCTTCTTTTGCGCCTTCGCCGGCGGCTTGGGCGCTGGCTTGGCAGCCTTCTTCGTCTCCGGCTTGGTTTCGTGTTTGGTCTCGGGCTTAGCCTCCGGATTTGGCTTCGGCTTATCCTGGCTCTGCATCTTCGAAGGATCTTGATCCTGAAGCGAGAACAGATCAGGAGGATTGCTGTCGGGACTCGTGTCGTCGAGCTTGGCGACTTCCTGTTGCGGTTTCACCGGGTCGGGCTCCGCCGTTTCCTCCGGGACGTCAGGAGGCGTCGGAGGCTGCGGCTTCTCTTGGGCTTGCGGCGGCGGAGGAGGCGTTTCCGGCTGTGGTTGCTGCTTGGCCTCTTCCGGCTTCGGCGTCGGCACAGGCTGGGGCGGCGGCTTCGCCTCCTGCACTGGCGCCATCGGACCGGGAGGCGGCGTCACGGGCTCATCGGCCATGGCGCGGTTTTTGAGATCGGCTTCCGTCACCAGCGAAACGCTGATCGCGTCGTTAGCCCCAGATTCGCTGCCTAGGCGCTTTGCATTGCCGTTCGAGACGGCGCTTATGAAAAACGAGGCGTGCAATATCGCTGCACAGGCCAGCGCGATGTAGAAATTCCGCTCGCGCTTAGACGTGCCCGCGCCCCATTGCGCGAAGCCTGCAATAGAAAGACCAGCCGTTTGCCCCACGTCTTCGGCAGTCATGTTTCTTTCGTTCGATCCCAACGGTAACAGCTTGCTTTTCTTGCCCCGGCCCGAACCAGAGATGATAGTTGATCGGCAAAAAAACGCCGAGATGGCATGTAAGCGATTATGTGTGATGCGCCCTGAGGTCGCGGGAAAAAGACCAATGCATTCAAACTAGGCGATTCGCCGAACCCCATGGTTGAAGCTCTCATGTCATGAAGGCGCCCATGCCCAGCAAAAAGAAGGAGCCCACCGGAAAAATCCGCGCCGGCATCGGCGGTTGGACATTCGAGCCCTGGCGCGGCGTGTTCTACCCCGACGGCCTCCCCCATGTAAAAGAGCTGGAATACGCCAGCCACCATCTTGCCACGATTGAGGTCAACGGCACCTACTATCGGACGCAGAAGCCGTCGACATTTGCGAGCTGGGCCAAGGAAAGTCCCGATAATTTTGTCTTTTCCTTGAAGGGGCCGCGCTACACGACGAACCGCCGAGTCCTTGCCGAGGCAGGAGAGTCGATCGCACGATTTATCGATTCCGGCATAACCGAACTCGGATCAAAGCTCGGCCCCCTGCTCTGGCAATTCGCGCCGACGAAGAAGTTCGACGCAGACGACTTCGGCGCCTTCCTCGATCTGCTGCCCTCGGAGGCCGGCAGCCATCGCTTGCAACATGTGGTTGAGCCACGTCACCCGTCATTCTGCACGCCCGAGTTCGTGGAGCTTGTACGGAAGAAATCGGTCGCCATCGTCTTCGCCGATCACGCGACTTACCCTGCGATCGCCGACGTCACGAGCGACTTCGTCTACGCACGGCTGCAGACCGGAGACGACAACATCCCGACGGCGTACAAGCCGAAGGCGCTCGACCAATGGGCCGAACGCGCAAAGGCCTGGGCCTCTGGGGGCACACCGGGTGACCTTCCGATAATCGATAAAGGCGCGAAACCCGCGCATTCGCCGCGCGATGTTTTCGTTTTCTTCATTCACGAAGGCAAAGTACGCGCCCCGGCTGCCGCCATGGCATTTCAGAAACGCGTCTCGCCAGCAGACAAAGTCGGAAAGCCCGACGCCTAATTCCTGATCGCCATCAGTCGTTCCTCAAGGAACAGGCAACACCATCACCCTCTGGCCATCTATGGCGCACGCAGCAGCTACCGCTGACGCCATATCCGGCCAGGAAACTTCCGATGCTCAGCAACTTCGAAGTCGCTCTGAACTCGTTTTCGTTGGTACTGTTGCCTCTCGCGCTTTACTCGCTCGCGCATGGCTCGCCACCGCCTAAAAATTCTTGGGTGACGTCGTACTTTGAAGCCGAGAAATACCTTAACCCCACCGGCAACATCATGCTCCTGGCGCTATGCGGAGCCAATCTCACCACGCTGGCTATGAATTTCGGTTTTATCCCGCAGACGAGTCCGGATTTCGACGGACTGGTAGCCATGCCCTTCATGATCCTGGCGATCGTTTATTTGGGTCTCTGGATCCGAGCGATAAAGAAAGTTCACCGGCGCGAACCCAAAGACACAAACATATAACGAGGAAGAAATTCGGCCGGCGCTACTTCTTCGGCGCCTCTTCGTCGAGATTGAGACAAACGGAATTGATGCAATAGCGCTTCCCGCTCTCGGTCGGACCATCGTCGAAAACGTGGCCGAGATGCGATCCGCAGCGCGCGCACGTTATCTCCGTGCGAACCATGCCGTGCGACGTGTCCGAATGATATTCGACGGCACCGGGAAGCGCCTCGTCGAACGAGGGCCACCCCGTTCCGGAATCGAATTTCGCATCCGATGAAAACAGCGGGTTCCCGCAGGCAGCGCACGTGAACGTGCCGTCGCTGTCAACCTCGAGATATTCGCCCGTGAACGGCCGCTCCGTGCCCTTCTCGCGCAGCACGCGATATTGCTCAGGCGTCAATCGCTTGCGCCACTCGGACTCGTCCACCGGCATCAATTTCTTTTCCATGCGCCTTATATCCGCCAACCGTTGCTGAGCTTCAAGAGCATACGCTCAGGCGCGGGCAAGCGTTACCGGCGGGCGCGCCAGTCGGGCCTGCGGTGATAGAGGGGCCTCGGCGGAGGCGGCCGCACGTAGCAGGGTTGCGGGGGATAGCAGCCGCTCGGCCATCCCCACCGGTCCATCAGATCCGCGCCGTTGGGCGTCAGACTCCCCGCCCGGTATTCCGCACGAGCATGCTCAACGTCGAATATCGAGTCCCCGCTGGCGGCTGCATGCGAGAGCATCACCGGCAGCAACAACGCCATCGCGATACGCAGTGCGGTCCTCATAGCCCACCATTGTCCTGAGATGTTCCTCAGCCCGAGTATCTACCGCGCCCTACTAAGCCCCGCCACGACAAGCAGGAACTTGGTGAGGAACTTCTTTCGACCGGCCGAACAACTCGATAAATCATCAAAAGCAGCATAAGCGGCGGGCACTTAAGGGACGGCCCAATGCCTCGCCATTGCCACGTTACAGGAGCGAATCTGGTAAACAGGGAGAATAAATCCGGGGCTCCGTGGCGATCGCCGTGCCCCTTCGCCGAAACAATGAGGAGCACATCATGTCGGACCGGACCCAACTCGCTATTGGCCGCAATTCGATATCCGTACCTCGCATAACGAAAAGGCTCGTCGAAGCCGTCATTGCAACAGGACTGACATCCCTGGTCGCATTCGCCATTCTGGTCCTGAACATCGTGCTGACGGGACGCGGCGGATGGCTCGAAGGCTTCGACGTATGGCGCGCCTTCATGCGTCAGCCCGCAATCCTTGGAACGATGTTTCTGACAGCGCTTGTGACAGTGCTGTTCCTCAGCTGGCAGCGGGATCGCCTGACGAAGCGCTGATCCCTGTCACACCAATCAGATAAATAAAAAACGGCGAGATCAAAATCTCGCCGTTTCCGTTTTCAGGAGCGTGACCGGAACGCAGCTTAGCTTTTCAGCGAGGCGTTGCACTGACTGTAATAGCCGCCGCCTTTTTGGATCCACTTGAGGCCAGCGTTGCCGTTGTTTGCCTTGTTGGCCCTATATTGATCGAGGCAGGTGTGCATGCGGGCCTTACCTGCCGTTTCCTTGGAATACTTCGGATCGATGGCTTTCGGGAAAATGGCCCCGCTGGTGGAAGGCGCAGCGGTTTCGCTCTTGGCCGCAGGCTTTTGCTCGGTGGTGGCCGGCGCGGCCGCTTCCGCTCCTGCGCATTCCTTCTTCCGGAATTCATTCCACGTCTCGCCGTTCAAAGTGCCGGCAGACTTCGCTGCCTGGTACTTCACGCTGCATTCTTTGGTCGAAAGTGCAAAGCTCGGCCCGGCGTCGACGGCAGCAAACGCCGCAAACACCACAGCCGATACCAGAAAGCGTGAGGTCATCTGAAGTCTCCTTGGACGGCGATGAATAAACCGGCCCATAACAAATCCATATCCCTGCCCGGCAGCAAGCACAAAGAAAGTGTACGAGCCGCCGGCGGTGCGGCTACGATATAAGCTTTCGTCGGTGCTGCGAAAATGCGGATTCGGGTCTACTTACTAAAAAGTATAGGCATGGCGTGCACTTTCGGACAAAGGAGGCGGGTCAACTCCGTTCCAAACACCGTTGGATTGCCGATACAATCAGCTTGGAGGAAACAATGCGCCTTGGGCGTCACAAGACCCTGGGATCCATATTCGGTGCAATTGCCATAAGTGTGAGCTGGGGTGCGGCCGCGGCCGAAACTCCGGAGGACATCGTCGCCACCACACGCGCCGCCGTTACGACCGCCCGCCTGACGCCTCGGGACACCGGCTCCCGCTACGGCCAAGCCTTGGGGGCCGTCGAACTCTGCACCGGCGCAAAGGTCACGGGCAAAGCCTCGGCGCTCCCCGTCCTCTACACGGGCACAGAACTCGACGAGTTCAATGCGCAGCAAAAGAAGATCTACGATGCCTGGATCAGGGTGAAGCACTGCGTCCGCGAGGATGACCCGAACCAGTGCAAGGTCATTGTTGACGAAAGCTGCGCGGCAGCCCTGACCGAAATCGGGCCCAAGGGAACGGCCTTCCCCGGATTATTGGAATTTTCGCGGCCGTAGGGATCTATCGCCCAACTATCGTCTGAAGAGCAGCGCGGCACTCTCGATAACGGCCCAAAGGATGAGGGCAGCCCCCAATACCGGGAACGTGATTTTCCCGAGCCCTGCGGTCGCGATCAGGCTGGACAGCAAGGGGCCAAGATCGAACCTGAACGCCGCGCAAGCACCCCTGGCGGCGTCATTGATCTCGCAGCCGGCGACGAGCGCCATGAGCGCCGCCGCCGTGATGCCGGCGAACGGCACCAACGCTAGCACCATCGAAAATGCCGTCATAAACCAGCGAAAGCGGTAAACCACGCGTCTTCCCAACGACCAAAGGAAGGTTTCTCGAACCCTTCCTACCTTGATCGCTCGAGGACATATTGTGCACCCCCTTGCCCGATCGAGGTTAACGCCCGACGCGGACCGTCTTCTATATCGTCCCTATTGATCAAAGAGATTTCGCGCCTTAAGGCCTGCTAGCGAACGCGGGCAGGAAAAAATGGCCGATTTATCATCGCTGACAGTGGGACTGGAGGGCTCGGCAAGCGCCCTTGTCACCGACGAACGCCTCGCGACGAAGGTCGGCAGCGGGAATGTCCCCGTTTTTGCAAGCCCGATGCTTATAGCTGTAATGGAAGCGGCCGCGGTCGATTGCCTCGACGGGCATCTGCCGGAGAATTACCAGAGCCTGGGCGTCCAGCTCAACGTAGCGCATACTGCGCCCACTCCGATCGGCTTCACCGTGACGGCCAAGGCCACATTGAAAGAGGTCAACGGACGCAAGCTGACGTTTGATGTCACCGCAAGCGACGGCATCGAACAGATCGGATCGGGCGTGCACACGCGCATTGTCGTCGACACGCCTCGTTTCATGGCACGGCTGGCCGCCAAATCTCTGCCACGACGTTAGGGGAAGCCTGCAGCATTCGTCTCGGCTCATGCGATTCGATTTGAGTGCGCCGTAAGGCAACATCACCGGAGTTACAGGCTAATGCGATTGTTGCCAGCTCTCTTTGTCCTCGCCGCGTCACTGGCCACCGCCGGAGCCGCCGCAGCAGCCGGGCCCTGCACCACGAAGGATTTTGCAGTCGCGATCGACCAGTCGGGAGCGAGCCTCAGAGCACTGACACTCGAAGCGCAGCCCAAGCTTCAAGAACGCATGCAGCGCTACCGGGCGGCTCTCAAGCTCAGCGATACCGCCTACGAAGATGAAGCGCTCGATGCAATCCAAGATTCGACGCTCGAGGAACTCGACAAGAAAAGCAGCGCTCTGCTCTTCCGGGTCGATTCACTCGGCCGTGTACCCGAGGGCGTAGAGCCCGATTGCGCCAAGCTCGATGAATTGCGTGCCGCAGCAGATGAACTCAACGGGGTCATCAAGAGCAAATCCGACCACATGCTGAAGCGTCTCGACGAGAGAATCGCCGAGGCCGAAAAGAACGCCAAGCCGTCGAAGCCTGTCGCATCGGCGGCGCCCGCAAAGACCGCTTCACCACCCGCAGCCGAACCCGCCGCTCAGGACTCGGCCCAGAATCCGGCGCCGAGCGTGCCGAAGACCAAAAAGACCGCGCCATCCGAAGTGACGAAAGCACCTCTCCCGCCGGCAGAAGGCTGGGCAGCGAGCACAAAGCACGATGATGCGGGCTCCCCGCCCGTCATCGCAATGAAGGAGCCGGATCAGGGTTCGCAGCCGTTCCCGCCTCCACCGCCCGCGGGACTGCCCCCGCCCGACCAGGGCTATACGATCGATGAAATCCGCAATGCGACGCAGGGCTTCTTCGGGACGGTCTCCACCAACCTGGCGAGCGTCATCGAGCACGCATTCAAGCAGTTCGGACGTCCGACAGCCTACGTGCTGGGGATAGAAGGCGGCGGCGCCTTCCTGGCGGGACTCCGCTTCGGCCAGGGCAACCTCTTCATGCGTTCGCAACCCGGCGTGAGAAAAGTCTATTGGCACGGACCTTCCCTCGGCACCGACTTCGGCGCATCGGGATCGCGCACGCTTTTCCTCATCTACAATATGGATGATCCGTCGGCTCTTTATCGCAATTTCACCGGCATAGATGGCTCGGCGTATTTCGTCGGGGGTGTCGGACTGACGGTTCTCAAGGGCGGCCCGGTCGTCATGGCGCCAATCCGTTCCGGCGTCGGAATGCGTCTCGGCGCCAACGTCGGCTATCTCGGCTTCACGGAAAAGCCGACCTGGAATCCGTTCTGATAGCCAGCCCGGAATTCGCACATGAAAAAGGCCCGGGAATACCGGGCCTTTCTTTTGAGGAAATGTGATCTTCAAGCGAAACGGTTACGCCGCTCAATAGGCATATCCATATGTGTTGTAATATTTCTTCGGCCGGGGCGGGACCTTATAGACGTAGTCGCCGTTCTTGCGCCGGTAGACCTTGGTCGGCACGCCGTCGATCATGACGTAGCTGTACGCTTTTTGATCTTTCTTTTTGAGCGGCCGGGTATCGTAAGCGGAATCTGCGCTTCCCCAACCGCCCCAAAACCAATTGCTCTGCCCGCTGCTTGCATAATCTTCCTGCCGGCGCTCATCACGCTCCCGCCGGCTTGCAACGGCGCCATCGTGCCAGTTCGGACGACCATGAACACTGACCCGCGTCATCTGCAGCCCGTGATGCTGCACGAGATTGTAGAAGGTCTTCGCATTCGCAGGTGAGAGCCGGATGCAGCCGTGTGAGGCCGGTCTGCCAAGCGCAGCCAGATGATACGTCCCATGCACTGCGACACCGCCATTGATGAAGACCGCATGCGGCATCGGCGCGTTATCGTATTTGCGCGAGTACCACATCTTGGACGTCCATTCCGGACGGAAATTACCTGTCGGCGTCGGATACTGAGACGTGCCCGATGAGATCGCCCAGCTGTAACGCGGCTCGCCGTTGACGGAAACGGACATCGTCTGACGGCTCAAATCGATCGTTGCCGTCAGCGTCGGTGGCGGCAGCGGTTTCGGTTTGGCGGCAACCGGCGCCGGTTCCTGTTTTGCAGCTTCTGGAGCGCTCTTTTCGGGAGCGGATTGGCTCGCGTCCCCGAAGAATGTCGTCGTACCCGACTGGGTCTCGGTCGTGGTGGACCCTGCCTTGGTTTCGCTGTCGGACGGCGCGGCGAGCACCGAAACCGACTGAACGGCAGCGAAAATCGCCGCCAACGCAAATGCCCGCAACATTAGATCTCCCTACGCAATACGCGACTGCTTTCTTCCTGCCACGATAATATCCAGAAAGATGCTGAACTGTTAAGAAAATGGCGAATGAATCGCGGCCGGAGATGCCCTCCCATTCAGATAGATTACAAAATCGTTTCTTATATCGCCGTGAGCATTTCCCCTAATGCTCAGACTTAGTCCGTAACGGTTTGAATGCACTCTTTTAATTAGGAATGCTTTTCCCCTTTTGAAGAGATCTTTATTTCGTCATACGCCTCGAGAGCGCGACCTCGGGCGTGGCTATGATCGACAATCGGCCTCGGATATGACTTTCCGAGCACAACTCCAGACTGTGCCAATTCCTCAGCGCTGACCTTCCACGGTGCATGAATTGTCTTCGCAGGTAATCTCTGAAGTTCGGGGACCCACTTTCGAACGTATTCCCCGCTCGGATCGAATTTCTCGCCCTGCAATATGGGATTGAAAATCCGGAAATATGGCGCTGCATCCGCGCCGCAACCGGCGACCCACTGCCAGCTCGCGGAATTGTTCGCGAGGTCGCCATCGACAAGCGTATCCCAAAACCACGCTTCCCCCTCGGTCCAGGGGATGAGCAAGTGCTTGATGAGAAACGATGCCGCAATCATTCGCGCCCGGTTGTGCATATAGCCGGTTGCCCACAATTCCCGCATCCCGGCATCGACGATCGGATAGCCGGTTTTTCCGCGCTGCCATGCCTTGAGATGCGCCGGTTCCTCACGCCAGGGAAATTCCGCAAACTCCGGCTTGAGCGGCTGCTCCGGCAATTTCGGAAACTCTACGAGCAGGGAATATGAAAACTCGCGCCATGCGAGCTCGCGCATGAACGTCTCGATCGATTGATCGGCAGCACCCTTCCCCCTTGCGGCGTCGGCGGCTGCGCGCCAGCAGGTTGCAGGCGAAATCTCCCCGAACGCGAGATGCGGCGACAGACGCGAAGTGCCCTCCCTATCGAGCCGGTCGCGATCTTCCCTGTATGCCGCGAGGTGCTTTTTGAACTTCGTCAGCCGCGCACGCGCCCCGCTCTCTCCAGGCTGCCAAGTCTCATCGAGACCGTGTGACCAGTCGGGCTTGACCGGCAAGAGTTCCCAATCGCGAAGATCGTCCGATTTCGGATGTCTCGACGGTGGGTTTATTTGGTCCGGCGCAGCCGAAGCGCTATGCAGTTTCAGGTCTTTGACGAATGCACGCCAGAACGGCGTGAAAACCTGATAGGCGCCATTCGAACTCGTTCGCACATCTTCGGGTTCGCGGATGAGCCGGCCGCCGTATCGCTTGAACGCGACGCCCATCTCGTCGAAATGCAGTTTCAGCTGCCCTTCGAGCGCGACGGCCCAGGGCTCGTAGCTCCGTGTAAAATAAATTGCTTTTGCGCCGGTCTCCCGGACAACCCGCGGCAGTTCGCGATGGATGGGACCGCGACGGAGGGTCAGCCGGCCGCCACGGGCGGAAATATCGTGGCCAAACGCATCCAAGCTTTTCGCCAACCACCACCGCGACGCGCCGCCAAGCGCCCACGGCCCCGGCGTTTCATCGTCGAGAACGTAAAGCGGAATGACCGGCGATCCGGATGCAATAGCAGCGGTCAACGCCGAATGATCGCGCAGGCGAAAGTCATTGCGAAACCAGACAATGACCGGCGCGCTACCCATTCAACCGCGCAATATCTTTAGGATCGACGTCACGAGCATCAGTTCCCGAACAAGAGATCGAATATCGTCTTGGGCTTCGATCGCCGTTGCGGAGCGTCGCCCGCGCCTGTCCCATACGGCCGTTTCTGTCCGACAGCCGCGACATTGACCGGACGAAGCTGATATTGGTCGGTTGCCCCGTCGACGCTCGCGACGAGAAGGCTGTCACCGTCCCATGTCCAGGTCGCGACCCGATTACCCTGCTTATGCGGTTCGATCGCGATGACCTTCGCCGAAGGAATATCGATGATCGCGGCAAGCTCGGCGTCCTCGAAGCTTCCGCCCTTCACCGGCACGCGGCCGCCCGAAAAGTGCAAGATACCGTAGTTCGCATAGGGCGGTGCTTTGACTTCCCAATCCAGCAGTTTCGGCAAACCTTCGCCGGTCATCTCCAGCGGAACCCGGATCTGCGGATATTCATCGCTCGTCGCGGCGTAGTCCTTGCCCCGCTGCACGACATGCCATTTGCCGAAATCGAGCGACGGCACCGCCTTGTCGTCCGCGTCGTCAACTGGCGCGCCGAGCCGCTTCAGGGCATCGGCTGCGAAACGCCAGCTCGGCCGCAACTGCAGAACGCGGCGGAGATCCGTGATGGCTGTATCGGCCTGACCGGTCGCTTCCTCGATTTCCCCGCGTGCCCAAAGCGCCTCCGGCGCGTTCGCATCGAGCTTGATTGCCGTTTGCACGTCCTTGGCGCCGATATCCGGCTGGCCGCTCTGCTTGTAGACGAAAGCCCGAAACGCAAACGCGGCGGGAGAACGCGGATCGAGTTCGATCGCGCGATTGAGATCCGCATAGGCGTCGTCCGCCGCTTCTGCAACGCCGTTGGCAAGGCCGCGGCCCGCATATGCGGCACTCGATTTGCCGTCGAGTTCGATGGCGCGGGAGAAATCCTTGATCGCGGATGCAGTGTTGCCGTCGAGCAGATACGCATAGCCGCGCACGACATAGAGTTCACTGTTGCCAACGTCGAACGCGACGGCGCGCGAAAGATCTTCGATCGCCTCTTCGCGTTGGCCCACCGCCATCCGCGCTTCGGCGCGATTGCGATAAGCAGAGGCGAAACGCGCATCTGCATTCACAGCGCGCGAAAAATCGCGGATCGCCGCATGCGGCTTGCCGACGGTGAGGTAGGCGAGTCCCCGGCCCGAAAGCGGTGGCGCGCTTGCAGGCATCAACTCGATCGCTTTGGTGAAATCGAGGATGGCATCGCGCGTTTTGCCGGCCTTCATTTTTGCGTTGCCGCGGTTCGAATAGGCAGCGGCGTAACCCGGCGCCAGGACGATGGCGCGATCGAAATCCTTCGTCGCCTCACCATACTGCCCGAGCGCCAAAAGCAAGTTGCCACGATTGTTGTAGGCAACCGGATACTCCGGAAAAAGTTCGACGGCCCGGTTGTAATCTTCGAGCGCGAGCTTCGTTTCGCCGAGTCGCACGTTCGCGACACCGCGATCGTTGAGGATCGTTGCGCGCCTGTCGTTGGCGAGCCCCGTGTCCTTCAGCGCTTCCGAATAAGTTGCAACAGCTTTTGCGACGTCGCCGCGAACGAGTTGAGCCGCACCTTCCTCGACCTGCGACGGTATCGAGACGCCATCTGCTGCAAACGCCGGTACCAGCGCAAACGACGAGGCGAAAGCCAGAGAAACCGCCGCTGCGTGAAAGCCCCTTGTCATTATCTGAGCAGAATCCTTTTGGGTGGTCTCGAACCGCGATTCACATCTTACACAACCTAGGGTGCCATTGTGACCCTCGGGCGGGCAACGGCCAAATCCGGCAGCGGCTCTCCGTCCAGTTGACGCATACGTAAAAGCTGCCTTACGAGGCAGTAAGACTTGCTCCGGAGACCCTCGTCATGAACCTTTGGCTTAGGCTTATATGGGTTCTGCTGACGGCCAAGGGCCGTGGTCACCTCGACGTGCCGCGCGAATCATCCGCGCTCGCGTTTCGCGTCTGGCCGCACGATCTCGACATCTCCATCCACATGAACAACGGCCGTTATCTGACGCTGATGGACCTCGGACGCCTGGATTTCATGGTGCGCTCTGGCCTGTGGCGCGAAGTTTTGCGCCATCGCTGGACGCCCATTGCGAGCGCCGTCACCATTCGATTTCAGCGCGAACTGCGAACCTTCCAAAAATTTCGGCTCGAAACACGTCTCCTTTGCTGGGATGCAGCTCTCGTCGTGATGGAGCAGACCTTCGTCATCGACGGCGGCGTGCGCGACGGACAGGCGGCAGCGCGCGCCCTGTTCAAGGGCGGCCTCTACGACCGGAAAGAAAAAAAGTTCGTCGAGATTTCCCGGTTGATGGCCCTCCTTGGGGTCTCCGAAGTCAGCCCTCCTTCGACGCCGGAAGTCGCAGCGTTCTTGCACGCCGATGATCAACTGAAGCAGGCTGGCCGGGTTTCGACCTAGAGCAATTCCAGCAAAAGTGTGCAACGGTTTTGCGTCCGGAATTGCGTCAAAACAAAAGGCTAGAGCGTTTTCGCGATTCAAGGAAAAGCGGAAACGCTCTAGCGCCGCCCTAAGGGCCTTGTGGCCTGATGCAGTTTCTGCAGAACGCCGGGCAGAAGGTCTGGCAGGTCTTCGGCAATCAGCCCGATGCCGAAGGCGTCGGCGCATTCGCCATGAAGCCAGACCGCGGCAGAGGCGGCTTCAAAGGCCGGCATGCGTTGCGCAAGCAGCCCTGTGACGAAACCGGCGAGCACGTCCCCCGACCCCGCCGTCGCGAGCGTCGCCGGAGCGTTCGAATTGATCATCGCCTGCCCGTCCGGCGCTGCGATGACAGTATCCGCACCCTTGAGAATGACGACCGCGCCCGACTGCTCCGCCGCCGCGCGCGCCCGCTCGACTTTGGAGCCCGGAAGCTCGCCAAAGAGCCGTTTGAATTCGCCCTCGTGCGGGGTCATGACGACAGGCGCTCGACGCTCCTTGATTGCAGCAAAAAGCGTGGATCGCTGTGCCGGAGCCCGATCGCCGTTGCGAGCAAGAAACCCCATGCTGGCGTCAGCTCGATCACCATCGTCCTCCGGATCAGCAAACGAGGTCAACGCGTCGGCATCGAGCACGGTTGAAGCCGACGTTTTCAGAATGGCTAGGACGTCCTCTGCCGTCTCCTGACCTACAGACGCGCCTGGACCGATTAGAACCGCATTGCGGCGTTGATCGCGCAAAAATTCGGACAGTGCCTTGGCGCCCGAAACGGACCGCACCATGATCGACGTGATCTGCGTCGCAATGATCGCCGTCGCCGTCGCGTTGCCGACGAGCGTTACGACCCCGGCGCCGGACCTCAGCGCGCCGCGTGCGCCGAGCCGTGCTGCCCCGGTCTGCAACGCCGGACCCGACACGATGACCGCATGTCCACGGTCGTATTTATGACCGCCGTGCTTCGGCCAATTGAAATGCGAAACCCAAAGCGACGGTGCGTTCTCGTTCAGGCGCGGCTTCAAGGTCTCGAGCACGCTCTCAGGGATGCCGATATCGGCGACCGTTACCTCTCCGCAGAGTTCTCGTCCCGGCATGAGAAGATGGCCGGGCTTCTTGCGGAAGAACGTTACGGTTCGGCGCGCCCGGACCGCGACGCCGCGCACCTCTCCGCTTGCCCCATCGAGACCGCTTGGAACATCGACGGCAAGCACCGGGAGTCCACTGGCATTCACGGCCTCGACCAATTCGGCGGCTTCGCCCTCGAGTGGCCGCGAAAGCCCGGCTCCGAACAGAGCGTCGATCACGAGGTGCATACTTTGGAGTGCGTCAGGCGTCGCCGGGCGGATGGGCAAAGGCCAACGGCGTGCCATTTCCGCGGCATCGCCCTTGAGCGCCGATTTCTCGCCGAGAAGAAACACGCGCACATCGAAACCGACATCGCGCAAGAGCCGGGCAGCAACGAAACCGTCGCCGCCGTTGTTGCCGGGCCCACAAAGAACCGAAATGCGGGTATCGGGCCCGCGCGTCATCAGGGTCGCCACGTCTGCGACCGCTTTGCCTGCCCGCGCCATCAAGTCGAGACTGGAAACTCCCTTGGCCTCAGCTAGACGATCGGCTTCCCCCGTTTCCGCAGGCGTCAATAATTCATTCATGTCACGTTCCTGATGCGAGCCTGAAGACAAGATGGTGTCGCCGTGGCCCTGCCTGTAAATTCAGCGATCGATGGTCTGCGATCGAAATGGGCAAAGAAGTCGCCGGAAATTTATTCATCCGGCACGAATTTTAGGCTTATTAGGCGCACGGCAACGGCTTCCGAAGCCGGGACTACACGCTAAACCGCTGACATAATTGGCGTTTTTAAAGAATGCCACTGATGGCACGGCCTCTGCTAGCCTTGGGGCCACTGGGCAAGCGTGGGTTTCAAACGACATGCTGTCCACGATTCAAGGGGCGAAAATGAAAAAGATTGAAGCGATTATAAAGCCCTTCAAGCTCGATGAAGTAAAAGAAGCGCTACAAGAGATCGGCTTGCAAGGCATCACCGTTATCGAAGCTAAAGGGTTCGGCCGCCAGAAGGGTCACACCGAGCTCTATCGGGGTGCCGAATATGTGGTCGACTTCCTGCCGAAGGTGAAGATCGAGGTGGTTTTGAGCGACGACATGCTGGACAAGGCAGTCGAGTCCATCCAAAAGGCCGCGAAGACAGGCCGGATCGGCGACGGTAAGATCTTTATCTCGTCCATCGAAGACGCTATTCGCATCCGCACCGGTGAATCCGGACGAGATGCCATCTGACAAGAGAGAACTATAGAAAATCCTGACCACGCCTGACCTGGCCGTTGCTGGCCCAACGATCCGGCATGCGTGAGTTCCATCGAAACGTCTAGACAGGGGAGTGTCTATGAAAAACGCGAATGACGTCCTGAAGTATATCAAGGACAAGGAAGCCAAGTTCGTGGACTTTCGCTTCACGGACACCAAAGGCAAGATGCAGCACGTCACCGCCGACGTCAGTTGCGTCGACGAAAGCATTTTCACCGATGGTTACGCTTTCGACGGCTCTTCGATCGCCGGCTGGAAGACGATTGAGGCGTCCGACATGACGTTGATGCCGGATCCGGCAACGGCGCATATCGATCCCTTCTTCGCGCAAACGACTGTCGCGATTTTCTGCGACGTGCTCGAACCCTCGACCGGCCAGCCCTACGAACGCGATCCGCGCTCGGTCGCCAAGAAGGCCGAGGCCTACATGATGTCGCTTGGTATAGGCGACAAAGTCTACTTCGGTCCGGAAGCCGAATTCTTCATCTTCGACGATGTACGGTTCTCGACCGATATGTACTCGGTCGGCTTCGAGGTCGATTCGAGCGAACTGCCCACGAACACCGGCGCCGACGTCGAGACGGGCAACCTCGGCCATCGCCCCCGCGTGAAGGGCGGTTACTTCCCTGTTCCACCGATCGATAGCGCCCAGGATATCCGCTCCGAGATGCTTTCCGTTCTCTCGGAAATGGGCGTCGCCGTCGAAAAGCATCACCACGAAGTCGCTGCCGCTCAGCACGAGCTCGGCGTCAAGTTCGGCCCGATGATCACGATGGCCGACCACATGCAGATCTATAAGTACGTTGTGCACAACGTCGCGCAGGCCTACGGCAAGACGGCGACCTTCATGCCGAAGCCTGTCTATGGCGACAACGGCTCGGGCATGCACGTCCACCAGTCGATCTGGAAGGGCAGCACGCCGATGTTCGCCGGCGACAAGTACGCCGACCTCTCGCAGATGTGCCTTTACTACATCGGCGGCATCCTGAAGCACGCGAAGGCCATCAATGCCTTCACCAACCCGCTGACCAACTCCTACAAGCGTTTGGTTCCGGGCTTCGAAGCGCCGGTGCTGCTCGCTTACTCGGCGCGCAACCGCTCCGCATCGTGCCGCATTCCGCACGTGACGAGCCCGAAGGCGAAGCGCATCGAAATCCGCTTCCCGGATCCGGGCGCAAACCCCTATCTCGCCTTCACGGCGATGCTGATGGCCGGCCTCGATGGCATTCAGAACAAGATCGATCCGGGCCCGGCGATGGACAAGAACCTTTACGACTTGCCACCGGCCGAGCTTGCCAAGATCCCGACTGTCGCCGCTTCGCTTCGCGAAGCACTCGACAGCCTCGACAAGGATCGCGACTTCCTCAAAGCCGGCGGCGTCATGAACGACGACATGATCGACGCCTACATCGCGCTCCGCATGGAAGAAAACATGCGCTACGAGATGACGCCGCATCCCGTCGAGTACGACATGTACTACTCGGTCTGAGGATCGTCCGGGGATTTGGAATACGAAGGCGGCTCGAAAGGGCCGCCTTTTTCTTTTGGGCGATCAATAGAAAAACAGCACTCCGCCGCAAACGGCGATCAGCGCGTAATAGAAGAACTTCTGCTCGCGGACGAGAAACCACGTCACGATGCGGCGCGGAATGTCGGACCAGTTGCAGCGGCCAACCGCCCCGAGCGTCAACCCGAGCACCAGTCCGATGATCAGTGAGTTGAACTCCAAGCCGTCGGTTACCGAGCGCACGCTTGCGGGAACATGACCGGAGAACCAGGGTAGCAGCGCGAAAAACGCTGCGGCCGTCATCGCACCAAATGCGAGCACCGAGAAGAACGACAGGATGGACCGCACGATCATGGTCGATCTCGGAATAAATCCGCAACGCTGAACCTTGCGCCAGGCTAGCGTAGAGACCCGAATAAACCGTTAACCATGATCATTGTCACGCCCCGGCGCGGCCGCGCTCGATGCGGTCGAAGAAGAGCAAGGCGGCTCCGGATATGACCATCGTGACGATGACGATCGCAATAAAACCCCGAATGGCGTCATCCGTCATCGCGATCCCGGCAAAGAGCGGACCGATGAGCCCGCCGAGCTGATACATGATGATGAACCCGGCATTCGCGGCCGTGAGTTCGCTACCCGTCAGACGCTCCCCGATGATCGCGAGTCCCAGCGCGTAGAACGCCAAAATGACGCCGCCGATGAGAAACGCCGTCACCAATCCGGAGAACGGATCGACGAGCGCAAACGGCAGCACAAGAGCGAGGCCGATGAAAAAAATCACGGCGGCAAGCATCATAGCAAATCGGGAGATGAGATCTGACAGCCAGCCGATGGGGTACTGAAGCACGATCCCGCCCACGGTCGTGACGGTCAACATGGTAAGGGCCAGCTTCTCAGACCACCCCGCGGAGAGCGCCACGTTGGGGATCAACGAAAGAATGGTGATCTCGGAAAAGCCGCCAATAAAAGCGGCAACCATAGCCACCGGAGACCTGCGCATGGCCGACGCGACGTTACTCGAACGATCGTCGTGGGCCAACGGCGGGGCGAGCCGCCGTCCGAGCAAAATCGGTAATGCGGAGAGCACTGTCACAGCAGCGGCGACGATGAACGGCCAAGGCCAAATGAGTCCGAGCATCTGGAGCAAGATCGGCCCCACCGCGTAACCGGTGAAGAAGACCATGGCATAGAGTGCAATGATCCTTCCGCGCGTCTCCTCACGCGCGATGGCATTGATCCAAGTTTCCCCTGCAAGCCACGGAAAAGCGAAGCCAGCACTCATCAGAACCCGGATCGCAATCCAGGCCCAGGGCGACTGGAAAACACCGAGTGCCAGAAATCCCAGCCCGCCGATCAGAGATCCAAGCACGATCGCCGCAACCGATCCCAGTCTTGCAATGATGAGAGGCGCAATCGGAAGCGCAAGGAGAATGGCGAATGGCGGGGCCGCGCCCGCCAGGCCAATCATCCAGCTCGGTTGGCCCCAGTTCTCGAAAGTCACTGAGACAAGCGGAAAGCCCAAGCCAAAAGAAATACCGGTGCCAAACGACGTCGAGCACACGGCGGCAAGGCTCAACAGCCTTTGGCGAGACCCGAGCTGATCGATCGTCGACGACATTACTTGGACGCTCCCTCATTTCAACACCGTTGGAATAAAGCTTGACTTGGCCGCCCGCAAGAGCAAATTCCAACACTGATGAAAGCGAAACACACCCGTGGCCAAAGAGGACTTGTCGAAGCCGAACTCGTTCACGCCTCGTTATTGGAGGTGGAACGCGGCGGCTTAGAGGGATTCGGTCTTCGCTGCGCCGCGCGGGCAATTGGCTGCGACGTTGCGACATTGAGCTATCACTTCGGCTCCAAGGAGGGCTTGAAACGCGCAATCGCGGACCGGTTACAAAGTGAGGTGGCCGCCCCGAAGCCGCATTCGACATGGCAAACGCGCCTGACCGCAATGGCGAGGTCATATCGGCAAATCGCGAAACGATACCCCAACGCCTTCCCATTGTTGCTCCGTTTCTGGAGTACCGGTCCGGGCGAAATGCAAATATGCGAAGAATGGTATCGAGCCCATTTTGACGCAGGCCTGCGCGAGACCGATATCCCTGCTGTCGGATTCGCGACTTATGCAGCCATACTTGGCGTATGCGCAGGAGAGATTGGCGGCCTGCTCAACAAACCCAGCGCCGAAGCGTTAAGCGAAGTTGAAGGCCAGAGCGATCTGCCGCTCACGAAAAAGCTGCTGCCGGCATTTACGCGCCTCAGCGAGGACGAAGTTTTCGACGCCGCAATTGATATCCTTATATCGGGCATCGAATCCCAGGTCGCCAAACAGAGCTCGCGGAAGCAGAAACCGCGAGTGCGGCGGACGAAAAGCCACTGATGTTCAGGCGATAACCTCAGGCATTTACTGAGGCGAGCACATCCGACAGCGCAGAGGCGAAAATATCGAGATCCTCGTCGCGCCCGCACGAAACGCGGATGAAATGCTCCAACCCCTTCGCCACCGGCTTTCTGACGAAGACGTCCCTCTCCAAAAGGCCAGCCAACACGCGCGCCGCGAACGGGCCATCGGCGCCGCAGTCGATGGCGACGAAGCTCGCAGCCGACGGCAGCGATGAAAGGCCGTTCTTCTCGGCAATTTTGGCAATTCGGCTTCGCGATGCCGAAATCTGCGCGACGGCTTGCTTCAAGTAATCCTGATCGTGAAGCGCCTGACGCGCGCCCAGCTGCCCGACGCGATTGATGCCATAATGATTGCGAACCTTGTCGAAGGCTTCGATCGTGCTTCGCTCGCCGATGGCGTATCCAATCCGAGCACCCGCCAGTCCGTAGGCTTTCGAGAATGTCCGGTAGCGGATCACTTGCGCATTCGAAACGTCGATCGTCGGCGACGTCGCTTCCGGCGCCGTATCGCAATACGCTTCATCGAGAATGAGCAGCGTCTCGGGCGGAAGTGCCGCGATCAGCGCCGCGATATCGCTGGCCCCCCACCACGTTCCCATCGGGCTGTTGGGATTGGATACGTAGACCACCGACGCACCGATGGTTTTCGCCGTGTCTATGAGGCGCGGAACGTCTTCGCGGAACGCACGCATGGGGACGGCATGCACCTTCCCGCCGTGTGCCATAACGTGGAAATTGAAAGTCGGATACGCGCCGTCCGTCGTGACGACGTGCGTTCCCGGCGTCAGAAACAACGAGCAGGTGAGACCAAGAAGCCCGTCGATCCCCTCCCCGACGACGACGCACTCGATCGGCACGCCATGGTAGGCGGCAATCGCCGAACGCAGCTCATAACTTTCCGGATCGGCGTATTTCCAATTCTCGGCCGCAGCATCGCGCATGACTGCGACGGCAAGCGGCGAAGCTCCGAAGACGCTTTCGTTAGCTCCAAGCCGCGCACGAAAGGGCCGGCCCCGTGCACGCTCCAAGGCTTCCGGCCCCACGAAAGGCACGAGCTTCGGTAGGGCTGCAACCGTCGGCGTGAAGGGAGGACGAGACATGGATTGCTCTGGATTGAGGGTTCAATATTCAGATAAGGCCCAAGTCGGCGAGCTTCTTACGCATATCCGCCGGCATGGACGCAAGTTGATCGCTTTTGCCCTTTCCGAGATCGGGCGGCGCGTCGTCTGCATTGAGATATCGCCAGCCTTGGAAAGGCCGCCTAGGTGTCGGACGCACGGCGATGAGCGGCGGCGCGAAAAGGATAAGACAGCACGGCGTGCCATCGTCCTTGGTGCCATCTTCAAAGCCGATGAGCTGTTGACGTACGAGAATGAAGCCCTTGATGACCCAATAGAGTGAGCCGCCATCGAGCAGTTCGGTCTGTCGTTTCGGCGACTGAAATGTCCGATGATAAAGGCCGCGTTTGCCATCATGGGTCTTATACGGACGATGCTTGGTCTGCCAGGCCGCGAGTTCCTCGACCGTGTTGACGCCGACGCAGAGCTTGACGAGGTGCAATGTCATGGGCAGCGTTTTGCATCAGCACCGGCGGAACGGCAACTGTTCACGTTCAATCAGGGTTTGGCGACACAGCTTCCAGCATATTGGGCGAAAACCGGCTGGCCAAAAAGGCCGAAGTGCCGCGAATGCACCGCCGGAAACCTTCCAGTGGCCGGGTCGCGGTCGTAGATGGTCGTCAGATTGAGAAAACCCTCATTGACGACCTCGAGGAAATGATTGGCGTTGATCGCCCGCACGATTTTGAGAGTGGCGGCTGTTCGCCCGCCGAGGATAAGTGACGCCGACTGATGGTCGAGATCGATGCTGCCAATCTCAAACGCCAGGTCCGAGGGCGGAGAGGCCTGGTACTTGCCCGCTTCGTAGGTCCAAGCGTAACCTTTGTCGAAATCGCAGACGACATGCGTTGGCATGCTCTCCTGAGCAAAGGCCGGAGCGCTCAGCGAAAGCACCCCCGAAAGAGTCGCGATCAGAGTCCAAATCCGGCAGTTCGGCATTTGCAAATTCCCATCTCGCAAAGAAGTTTCTCCGACCGTCGTTCAGATCCGCCGCAAATCGTACCAGCATGACGCGACACTGCCGTCCACGCCAGCGCGGCCAATCGGTCCGTACCCGCGGTTTGCCTTCAGACTGCCGCGGATATGTTATGGGCTGCGAAGCTAACCCATTAGAGCATTTTCAAGCGAAGTGGATACCGGTTCACGTGAAGAAAATGCGACCAAAAAAAGAGACAGGGCGAGTGGCCATGCGATCAACCGTTCTATTCATCCTGCTCTGTCTGGCGACCGCTCTGCCGTCTGCCGCTTACGCAAAGAAGCCGAAACCGGAAACACCGGACGACAAGCTCAATTGCAAGCAGATTTCCGGACGGATGCAAGTGCGCATTCTGCAACTCCGCGGCTTTGACAACCAGAAGCAGGTATCGAACTTTTCCCGCAGCATACAGTCAGGCATGGCGGCAACGTTTGGCAATCAGTCGCACGGCGTCAACCCGCAAGGTCAGCACGACGCGGATATCCAGGCGCTGCAAGCCTCCAACCAACGGCTCGTCGCAATGGGCTGCAAAAGCTACGACCTCCAAAAGGAACTCAACGAAACAGACCCGCATGAAACTCCGGCGCCAACCGTTCCGGCGCCGAAAAAGAAGAAGACGCCTGCAGCAGCTTCTCCTCCAGCTCCCGCGACGACTAAACCCGTGCCCTGAGGGACGAGACGACCCCCGCCGGTTGCTGACCGGGACGACATTTGGCGATAAGCTGGCCGAATGACCGATCCCAACGCCATCCCACCGTCCATCGACCCCGCAACTGTTGTGCCTTGGCCGCCGTTGCTGTTTGCCGGCGCCATCGCGCTTGCATGGATGCTGACAGTGTTGGCGCCGCTGCCGTGGCCCGGGTTAGACGACGCTGCCGCGCACTGGCTGGGCCTGAGCTTCGGCGTACTCGGGCTTCTGCTGATCGTCTTCGGCTTCAAAAGCCTGCTCGCACGTCGAACGACAGTCCTGCCGAACAAAACCCCGAGCGTGCTCGTCACGACAGGACCTTATGTGAGGTTTCGCAACCCGATTTACCTTGGCGAAGTTCTGCTACTCCTTTATGGAGCCGAAATTACCAAATCGATCTGGTTCGTCGCGGCGGCGGCAATATTCGCCGTCCTGGTGACGGCATTGCAGATCATCCCAGAGGAACGCCACCTGGAAGCGATTTTCGGCGACGCGTATGCAGACTATAAGTCCCGCACCCGGCGCTGGATTTGATATTTCACCGCCATGAGCAGCGACCTCGCCGAAAAGGAACGTGAGTTTATAGCCGGGCTTGCCGAGGACACCGGCCGCGACCTCGCGGGCTGGATGGCCGCGATTGCCGAAACCGGCCTCAGCCAACGCAACGACATCATCGACTGGCTGCGACACCAAGGCTTCCAGTTTGCATGGGCCTCGTGGCTTGAGCGCATTCATCACAACGACGGCCGGCTCATCTATGCGAACGACGCCGACCGCGCGACCGCACCGAACCGCCGGCCATCCCCGAGAGAGCCGAGCGACGAGCCACCGGCACGGGCGCGGCCTTTCCGCGAATGGAGACCACAGCCGCCTCCCTCCCCTGCTCCAGCAACGGCGCCGGCTGCGGCCATCAGCGGCGACCCAATTCAACATCTCCTGAGCGAAGCCAAGGGCTTGCGGCCGCTCGCCGAGCATGTGCTCCGTGAAATCGGCCGCGCCGTTCCTGGAACTGAATTCGCAGCCACCGCGATCTTCGTCATGATGTCCGCGCCGAACCCCTTCGCGGCCTTACATGCAGGGCCCAAAAAACTTCGTCTCTACGCAAACTTCGGACCGGCGGGAGCCAAGCGCAGCAAACCTGCCGAACCTGCAAACAAGACCGCCCCGCCCTTCCGCGAGATGCTGCTGCTGGACGACGTCCGCGAGCTAGATGAGGATTTCCAACGCCTGATCCGCGCCGCGGCGGCGCGCTAGGATCTTCAGTATTCGTTTAGATTGCATCTACCTTGACCGGTCGGCACCATTGATTTGCCGGAATTTTCGCGCCATTGCGGGCGTGGAGGCGTCGATGTCGGCAAAGCAGGGACCTACAAGGGCGCGATATCTCGCGATTATTCTCGTTATGGCGTTGGCGGGCGGCGCAAATGCTCAGACTGCCAAACGCGACGCGATCGGCGATTGGCTGAAGAAGGTCGAAGGCAAGACGGCCGCCGACCCCGCTGCAACGGCGCTCGATCCGACAAAAAAGCCATCAAAGCCCGACGACCAGCCCCCGGCCGATATTGCCGATCCGCGCGATGGCGATCCGCAGTACGAGCGTGCCAAGGCGCTGATGACCGCTATCGATGCTGTTCTGAGGGACGCGGCATCGACGCGAGCTGGCGCAAACAAGCTTCCAAGTCGCGACGATTACGTCATTCCCCCCTTCTGGAAAGAGACGCGCGAAGACCGCAACGCCAAGGTCCGCGATCTTTTGGACTCCGCGCTTGCGATCGTCACCAATGCACCCGTCGTTGAAGTGCAAAAGCAGATCGAGGTGCTTCGCCATAACATCCGCGAGCTTGAGGACGCCAACGTCAAGCTGAAGGAGAAGCAGCTCGTTGCGCCGAAAGACGCGACTCTGCCCGGTATCCTGAATGACACCGTCGCCTCGATCGAGGACCAGATCACAGAGAACAAGAAGAGGATCGAAGCCAACCGCGCCGAAATCAAAAATCAGAAAGCCGAGATCGCTTCGGCGTTGAAAAATTCCGGCCTCGACCTCGCCCCGGAGCAAGTCGATCTGTTGCTCGACAGCGTTCTCTCCGGCGATCTCATTCGGCTCGTCGCCGTTTTCAACGCCGCGAAAATGATCGACGGTCAGTTGGCAAAACTGATCGGGACGACCGGCGATAACATGGAAGCGGCCCGGCGCTATTTCGCCATGCATGCCGCGCTGTTCGCGATGCTGGTTCAAGCGCAGGACGCGACGATCACCAAAATCGACACGCAGTACCTTCCGAAGCTCGACGCCATTATCGCCGACATAGCCGCGGCGCGGACGCGAACGGGGGATTTGATGAAAGCCGAAAACCGCCCCGACCAGCAGCGCGCTCTTGAATCCAATCGCGCGAGCCAGCAGGTGGCCGACGAGGCGGCAAAAGCCTACCGGCGTTATCTGCAGCAACAGCGCGAGCAAATCGCCGGCGCACGGATGAAGGCGACCCACGATCTGAAGATTGCCGACAACACCTACGAGACGGTCGAAGCCAGCGTTCAGCTGCGAAATTTGATTCGCGAGAGCTCGACATCGTTCGAAGCGATTCAAAAACTCGAAGCCCCGAGTTTCGATCAAATCTTCAAAAGCGATGAGTTGCGCAGGGAATTCGAGCATTTGACGCGCAAGCTCGACGTACCGGCAAGCTGAAAACCCTGTGTAACCGGCCGCCGAGGCTTCAGTTTAAGTGCCGCATCGATTATGTTCGGCTCGGACTATTACATAGTCCCATGATCAGGCATGCGATGGTATTTTCGGGGAAAATCAGAGAGAGCGCTGCGGCGACGAGAACGTTCGCGCAGCTGCGTATCGACAGGCGTGTACTGTCGACACCGGCGCGCACCATTGCGATCTCCAACATTTCAACGGTCAGCGTCGGAACGCACGTCGTGGCAAGGCCGAAGGGGCTCTTCTGGCTGATTGCCGCGTTGTTCCTTGTTATGGCGTTGGGCTCGATGCGGTCGGACTTCTCATGGGGGCCGCTGGTGCCGACAGGCGCAACCGTATTCCTCGGATTCATCGGGCTCGCGTTCGCCGGACTGGCAGTTCGCCCCGATGACAAAACGCACTATCTGCTGATCTCATCGAACGACGGGATCATCTCGCGATTTACCGCGCCCGACCGGTCCATTCTCGAAGAGGTCCGCAGCATTCTCACCGAGAAAATCAACCGCAACGACGAGTCGATGACGTTCAACGTCAACTTCGAGCGCGGTCAGATTGAAAATCTTGGCCCCTCGCACGGCGGCGGCCACCATGCGCCGAGCCAACCGCACGCCACGACAGGCGGACACTCGGCGCAACCTGGAAGTAGCGGCGGTGCGCAGGATCGAATGCCCCCGGCCGCCGCCCAAAGACCGCGTCCGGCGCCAGCGCAGCCGGAGCATTCCGGCCCCGCGCCTCGTCAATCACAGCCTCAGGCACACCAGCAGCCGCAGCCCCAACGAACTCAGCCGGCGCTTATATCCGCAATGAATGGAGCGGCCCCCCCCGTCGCAGCGTCGGATTCCTTCGTCGATTACACGGGCGTCCTTCCGGCAATCGTCGAAATGCACCGCTTCTACGCGCGCCAGACGGGTACGCAGCACTTGGAACAGCGACTGTCCGAACTCGAGTTGCTGATGCGGGCCGGAACGCCGACCTCGGCGCAGAAAGTCCGGCTGCGGGAATTATCGGGCGAAATGTCCCAGATTCTCGGTGCCTACCCGCAAGCCGTCGAACTTTTCGATCACATCAACGGCCTCGTCTGACGCCTCTCATCGCCGGTACTGAACGAACTCCGTCAGTTGACCGACGCGATCGTAAAGCTTGCGCGCGGTCGCGTTGTCATCTTGGGTCGCCCAATACGTTCGGTTCACGCCGCGCCGGTCGGCTTCGGCGTAGGTCGCTTCGATGAGCGCGCGGCCCACGCCCTGCCCACGCGCCTCGGTGGTAACGAAGAGATCCTCAAGATAGCAGTACCAAGTGAGCGACCACGTCGACCGATGGAAGACGAGAGCCGCAATCCCAAGCGCTTGCCCCTCGTCGTCGCGAGCGATCAGCGCCATCATGTTGTCCTCTTGGCCGAGGAGGCGACGCCACGTCTCAGCAATGACATCTTCGGGCACGCTCGCCTTGTAGAAGGCGATGTAATCCCGAAAAAGCCGCAACCAAGCTTGCTCGTCGCTTGCCACAATTGGCCTGACGTTGACCGTCATCCGCTGCACCTTCCCATCTAATTCCAAGTGTCTCTATGAGGCACCGCGCGCGTCATGTCAGCCACGCTTGGCCGCACCTTCAGCCTGCCGACGAGGAATCACGCCCGCAATAGCGGCTATTCAGTAACAGGCGCAATGCCGATCGCCGCTCCCTAATGCCCGTTCCTTGAACAATCATATGCTCACCCGTACAAGTCCGGCTCGGCTCTAAGGACGAAGCGAAGAGATGCGGCAGCCTTCCATTTACATCGCGGCATTGGCGTCATTGTTGGCGTTGGCGGCATACAATCCGCTTTCCGCTGAGATCGAAGCCGGCGGATCCGTTAACGTGGATGCCTGCGCTGGCGATACCACGCACCTTGGCGTGTCGCGCGTCGTCGAAATAAAATCGGATGGCGGACCCAATGTCGGCGGCGACATGCGCGGCGCCGAGCAGCTGCTGAACGATGGCGAAGTCGTCCTGACGTTCGACGATGGCCCGTTGCGGTCGGTGACGAAGCCCATTCTCAAGGCGCTCGCCGACCAATGCACCAAAGCCACTTTCTTCATGGTCGGCCAAATGGCACTGGCCGACGTCGCGATGGTGCGTGAAGTCGCGGCCGCCGGTCACACGGTCGGCACGCACACGTGGTCGCACAAAAACCTCCGCGCCGTCTCGCTGGCCAAATCTCAGCAGGAGATCGAAGCGGCGATCTCGACTGTGTCGCAAGCCAAGGGCACGCCGGTCGCCCCGCTTTTCCGCTTCCCGTATCTGAACTCGACGAAGCAGACCGAGAATTATCTCAAGGGGCGGAATATCGCGGCCATCTGGATCGACGTCGATTCAAAGGACTATCTGACGCGCAGTCCGAAAGTCGTTCAGCAACGCATCCTCGCGCAGCTCGCAACGGCGAAGAAGGGCATCATCCTGATGCACGACATCCACGCCTGGACTGCCGCGATGCTGCCCGATCTCCTGAAGGAACTTCACGACCGCGGCTTCAAGATCGTCCACTTCGTTCCTGAGGGCCATATCGAGACGATCGCCTCCTACGACGAGGCCGCCCAGAAGGCTCTTGCCGCGAAAGCAGCGAAGAAAGCCGCAAATCCGATCGCAACGCGCTCGATTGTCTGGCCGATGTCACCGGCTCCGTCGCCGTCGGCGGAGACGGACGTCGCCACCGTGACGGTGCCCGGAACCAAACACAAGCCGAACCGCTACAAGAAGATTTCGACCAAGCCCTCGATCACTGAAGGCCTATCTGGCGAAAGTTCCGAAGCTCCGGCGGCTGCAAAAAATAAAAAGGGCAGCAAGCCGAAGGAACCAGAATTGGTCTGGCCACCGTCCTTCTTCAATTGATCCGCGACAAGCCTGACGCTTAAGCCGCTCGACTGGGATTGGCCCCGGCCGGTGGAGCGCTTCCCGCTGGTGGCGGAGGTATTATCGAATTCTCTCCAATAGGTGGCACGTGAGCCGAGATCGCCTCGCGCAGCGCTTGCTCCTTCGAATGATCGAGCGAAGTTTGTAAAAGCTCGCCGCCTGTCCCCCTGATCGCCTCCAAGAGCTTGTCTTCCGTCATCTTCCTGATTTCGACGAAGAGAGCGGCGCTTCCGGGCGTCAGCTTGGACGCGAGTTTCTTCATGAAGTCGTCGTTAATGCCATAGTCGGAAAGCGCGCCGCCCAGGGCACCGGAGGCGAGCCCGACTGCCGCGCCAAGCAGCGGCATCAGAAAGATCAAGCCAACGAGCGTTCCCCAGAAGCCACCGGATATGGCGCCCGCGGCGGTCGTATTCATCAGCTGATTGAGCTTCACCCTGCCGTCTTCCCGTCTGACCGCGATCACGGCGTCGCCGATCTCGACCAGATACTCGTTTTGAAGTTGGAGCAGCTTCGTACGCATTTCCTCGGCTTTCGCCTCGTTCGGATAGACGATGACGACGAGATCGGACATGGCGGTATCTCCAGCGTTGACAGCGGGGACGATCTTGCGCCGAACGATCCAACTTCATCGCCAAGGAAATAGATCAAATTGGAGAATGTCGGCCGGGCGGTTCCCGCGTTAATCATCGCATCGGCCCCGCGATCCGATCTATTTGAGCGCCGCCGGCACGAGCCGGCCACAGCATTGCTTTCTGATTTTTAAGGCGTTGGACGGCTTCCGGAAAGATTGGCGCAGGCAAATTCGCTGCACCCCCGCGATGCGCAGCACGCGCACGACCCTCATGGATCAGGAACGATGATGATGGATGACACCACGGCAAGCCGCCCCAAATCGGTGGGCACAATCGCTTCGCATAAACGCACCCTGGCAGCCTGCGCCGCCATCATAGCGACGCTCGGCGCGACCGCCGTCTTTGCCAACACGAACAACCTCCCCGGCAAGCCGATGGTAACGCCGGTCGCCGATCTGAGCGCGACTCATCAGGACAGTCAGAGCGAGCCTGGCTTCGCCAACCTCGTTGATCGCGTGAAACCGGCCGTCGTCTCGGTGTTCGTGAAAGCGGACCAGATCGAAGATGTCGCCAGCATGTCGGATGGGCAATCGGACGGACAAGACGGAGACAACCCGTTCCAGGGCCAGCCTTTCAACTTCCGTCAATTCGGTCCGCAATCGGACAATGGCAATGGCAACGCCAAGCCTCGCCACCACCTCATGCAGGCGCAGGGCTCGGGCTTTTTCATTTCCGCGGACGGCTATTTGATTACGAACAATCACGTCGTCGACCACGCCAAGAGCGTTGAGGTCGCAATGGAGGATGGAAAACGCTATCCCGCCAAAGTGGCAGGCACCGATCCGAAAACTGACATCGCCCTCCTGAAGGTCGAAGGATCTTCCGACTTCCCGTTCGTGCGGTTCGCGTCGTCGAAGCCGCGCATTGGCGACTGGGTCGTGGCCATGGGCAACCCGTTCGGCCTCGGTGGCACCGTCACAGCCGGCATCGTATCGGCCAACGGACGCGATATCGGAGCCGGACCTTACGATGATTTCATTCAGATCGACGCTCCGATCAACAAGGGCAATTCGGGCGGTCCGACGTTCAATCAATTGGGTGAAGTCGTTGGCGTGAACACCGCGATCTTCTCTCCGTCGGGCGGCTCGGTCGGTATTGCATTCGACATTCCTGCCGAAACCGCCAAATACGTCGCCGACGAACTCAAAGCGTCAGGTCAGGTCGTTCGCGGCTGGATCGGCGTATCGATCCAGCCGGTGACTGCCGATATTGCTGACAGCCTCGGCTTGAAGGAAGCCAAAGGCGCATTGGTCGACGAGCCGCAAGTCGGCGGCCCCGCACTTGCAGCAGGGCTGAAGGCGCAGGACGTAATCGTTTCCGTAGATGGGAAGCCGATCAAGGACGGACGCGATCTCGCCCGGACGATCGCCGGCATGTCGCCGGGCAAAGCGATCAGCGTCGCAGTCATTCGCGACGGGCACTCTCGAACCTTCGATCTGAAGGTCGGCACCTATCCTGACGACAAGGCCGCCCAACATGAGCAGCCTGCCGATACCGATACGAAGCTCGGTATGACGCTGGCACCTGCCGATAGCGTGCAGGGTGCAGGGTCTAAGGGCGCCGTGGTCGTAAATGTCGATCCCGATGGCACCGCCGCCGAGAAGGGCATTCAGCAGGGCGACATCATTCTGTCGGTCGGAGGCAAATCCGTCTCGGGCCCGCAGGACATAACCAAGGCGCTGCGAGAGGCCAAGAAGCAGAGTAAACGCGCGGTCCTGATGCAGCTGAAGACCGCCAACGGCGATCGCTACGTCGCGATCCCGACTGCTTAAAAGCGGCGGCGTCTAGATTATCGCGAAAAAAAGGAGCCGCCCGTCAATAGCTGACGGACGGCTCCGAAAATCTGAGCCTTGCTCAAGTACGTAAGCACTTGAAAATACAATGGTGCGGTTGAAAGGACTCGAACCTTCACGCCGTTTCCAGCGCTACCACCTCAAGGTAGTGCGTCTACCAATTCCGCCACAACCGCAGTTCCGACCCGTAGGATCTGGAAATCGCGAAAGGGCGTTTGGCGCTGCCCAAATCCGCGAAGACGCCGACGTAACAGAGCGTTCTCACAAACGCAAGCGGCAGTTTGCCAGGGGCCCATCGAACCTTTTGGCCCGGACTCACTCTATATATTGAGGTGATCGCTATTACCGGGCTCCGGATCGCCGGAATCCCGCTTGAATCAGCCGATTTTGAGGTTCGACGCCCTTCGAGAACCAGTCAGATTAACGCCGATGCCATCCAAATTATCGATTGCAAACTCTTCTGCCGCCGTCGATTGGATCGTCAGCAATGGCTATGTCGAATACGACCGCGCCCTCGCCGTTATGGCGCGCCGGACAATGGCAATTCGCGAAGGCCGGGCGAAGGAACTGGTCTGGCTGCTGGAGCATCCGCCGCTATACACGGCCGGCACTGGTGCGAAGGAGCAGGATCTTCTGAACCCCCGCTCACTCCCCGTTTATCACACCAACCGCGGCGGCCAGTTCACCTATCACGGTCCGGGTCAGCGCGTGGTGTACATCATGCTCGACCTCGAAACCCGCGGCCGCGATATCCGTGGCCTCATCACCCTCCTCGAGAAGTGGCTGATCGAAACCCTCGCCGAATTCAATGTCGTTGGCGAAACGCGGCACGACCGCGTCGGCATCTGGATCAGACGGCCGTCAAAGGGTGAAGCGGTCGAGGACAAGATCGCCGCGATCGGTCTTCGCGTCAGCCGATGGGTGACCAGCCACGGCATAGCCCTGAACGTCGACCCCGATCTTTCTCAGTTCGACGGAATCGTCCCGTGCGGCATCCGCGATCATGGCGTGACAAGCTTGGCCGGCCTCGGCTTGCCGGTGACGCTCTACGACGTAGACGTGGCGCTGCGCAGAAGTTTTCAACAGATTTTCGGGCCGACGAGGCTCATCGAGAGCGATGGCCTCGATATTTAGGCCGAAAACGGACGATCGGCACGTCAACGTTCAGGCCGCAAAAAGAAAAAGGCGCCTGCGTCCGAGGGGGACACAAGCGCCAAACAGGCGATGCCGCAACCTTTTCTCTACCTTATTTTCCCCTCTCCCTCTTTCGAGGCGCTGCCAGCGGGCGGCGCGAGCCCCTTTTCGGAAGAATCGTAGTAGAGAAATCCCCCTTCGACCGAGACGCTTTCCGAACCATCGAGTTCGTACTCGTCGTTCACATTGTCGTTGAGGCGGACGATGCAGCTCTTCTGACAGACCCCGCCAATCACCTTATCTACTGGCAGAACCGCGTCTTGATGGGACGAGCCCTGGGTGATGGTGAGCTTGACCTCATTATCACCTCGGTTGGCAATCGTGGCTGCGGAAGCAGCCGAGGTCATAAGAAGAACTGCGATCATGCGAACCGTAAGAGCCAGAAGGTCAAAACGGCCGCTCCTGCGATCGCGGCAGAAATCCATTACTTCTTCTTCTTAGCTGCCTTCTTGGCAGGAGCCTTCTTGGCGGCTTTCTTTGCAGCTTTAGCCATTTTAAATCGTCCTTCCGTTTGGATCGTTGACAGACGCACGTCTGTCGACCCGACTCGAGTCAGGTCGCATTGACATTGATTAGATTCAAGACAATGCACAAACGAAATTTGGCGTTTGGTGATATCGGAAATTTCGATAGATGAGTTTTCCACGCATCCGATGAGGATCCCACGCGATGGACGTCAATCTCGCTCGTACCTTCCTCGTCGTCGCCGAGACCGGAAGCTTCGTCGATACCGCACGCAAGCTGAACATTACCCAATCAACCGTCTCCGCACGCATCAAAGGCCTGGAAGATCTGCTCGGACGGCCACTCTTCACGCGCTCCAAGTCTGGCGCCGAGCTCACGGGCGCCGGCGAACTCTTTCAGAAGCATGCGCTCGCGATGGTCCGCGTTTGGCAACAAGCGCAGCTACAGGTCTCGCTTGCCGATCAGCATCCTGAGCACATTTCCGTCGGCGCTCCATTGAGCCTTTGGGGCGGATTCCTGTTGAAATGGGCCGCAGGATTGCGAGTCCAGATCCCCGGCATCGCGGTTTCCGCGACCGCGGGTGCCTCAGCCATGTTGAGCCAACGCCTCATTGAAGGAACGCTCGATCTCGCAATCATGTACCGCCCGTCGCCCCCTCCGGGCCTGACGATCGAACATTTGTTCGACGAGGAGTTCGTATTGGTCTCGTCGTCGAGAGCGGCGGCGCGGCGAGGCGTTAACGACTATCTGCTCGTCGATTGGGGAACGGATTTCTTGCAGGATCACGCCGCGGCATTTCCCGAGCACGCAAATCCCGCGATCAGTCTCGACCTCGGACCGATGGGCCTGGACTATCTGCTGGCAAACGAATGCTCGGGATATTTTCCGGCGCGAATGGTGCGCAAATTGATCGCGCGCGGCCGGGTCAGAGAGCCCAAACGGGCGCGAAAATTCACTTATCCGGTATATATGGTCTATCCGGAAACCCGGAACGAAGAGGCCTATGAGCCTATTCTGCGAGGTTTGAGGCGGGCGGCCGCCAAGCTCGGCTAATGGTCCGGCCGCCCTACTTCACAGATTGTTTCTATTCCTGACGCCGGACCTGGCTCAGGTGAACGCGCTCAAACGAACTCGAGAATCACCGCATCGACAGCGAGGCTGTCGCCGGGTTGCGCGGCAACCTTCTTCACCTTGCCGTCGCGCTCGGCCTTCAAGATGTTCTCCATCTTCATGGCCTCGACGATTGCCAGATTGTCCCCGGCCTTGACTTCCTGGCCCTCGACGACGTTCACCGCCTTGACCAATCCCGGCATCGGGCACAGCAGGAACTTCGACATGTCGGCCGCAACCTTGACCGGCATCAGCGCGGCAAGTTCGGCCTCGCGCTGCGTATAGACGTAGGTCGGCGCCTGGATGCCGCGATAGGAAAGGGTCATCCCGTTGGAAATCGGGCGGACCTGAACCGCAACCTCGGTCCCATCGACCTCACCGAACCAAACCGGCTCGCCCGGCCACCACTCGGATGTGATCTCCATGGTCTTCGTCGGCTGACCATCGCCGCCGAGGATTGATACATAATAAGGCCCGGGAATGGCGCCGAGGACTTCGAGCTCAACCGTCGCCGAGCCGATTTTTACAACGCGGCGCTTGGCGAAGCGGATCGAATGCCCCGACATCTGGTCCGTGATATCGCGGCGGCGCGAATTGCCGAGGTGATCGATGGTGCCCGCCACTGCGGCGAGCGTGATCAGATCCTTGCCCTCGGGAGCCCGAGGCGCGAACCCTTCGGGATACTCTTCTTTGATGAAACCCGTCGAAATCTTGCCGGAACGCCAGCGCGGGTGCTGCATCATCGCTGAGACGAAGGGCACGTTATGCTGGATGCCGTCGATGTAAAAGGCGTCGAGCGCATCCGATTGGGCGTCGATCGCCGCTTCCCGCGTGGGTGCATGCGTGACGAGCTTGGCGATCATCGGATCGTAGTACATCGAGATCTCGCCACCTTCGAAGACGCCGGTGTCGTTCCGGACCGTGACGCCTCCCTTGGTCGCCTCTGCAGGCGGCCGGTATTTGACCAGGCGGCCGATCGAAGGCAGGAAGTTCCGGAACGGATCTTCAGCGTAGACCCGGCTCTCGACTGCCCACCCGTTGAGCTTGATGTCGGACTGCTTGAACGGCAGTTTCTCGCCCGCCGCGACGCGGATCATCTGCTCGACGAGGTCAACGCCCGTCACAAGTTCCGTCACCGGATGCTCGACCTGGAGACGTGTGTTCATTTCAAGAAAATAGAAGGAGCGGTCCTGGCCGGCGACGAACTCGACGGTGCCTGCGCTATCGTAACCGACGGCCTTCGACAGGGCGACGGCCTGCTCGCCCATCGCCTTGCGGGTCTTCTCGTCGAGCAACGGCGACGGAGCTTCCTCGAGAACCTTCTGGTTCCGGCGCTGAATGGAGCATTCGCGCTCGCCGAGATAGACCACATTGCCGTGCTTATCGCCGAGCACCTGAATTTCGATGTGGCGGGGATTCTCGATGAACTTTTCGACGAAGCAGCGATCGTCCCCGAAGGACGATTTGGCTTCCGAACGGGCAAGCTCGAAACCTTCCGCAGCCTCTTTCGCGTCATAGGCGATGCGCATGCCCTTGCCGCCGCCACCTGCGGAGGCCTTGATCATCACCGGATAGCCGATCTCGTTGGCGATCTGGACCGCATGCTTCGCGTCCTTGATCTCGCCCATGTAGCCGGGAACGGTCGAAACCTTGGCGGCAGCCGCCGCCTTCTTGCTTTCGATCTTGTCGCCCATCGCGGCGATGGCTTTGGAGTTGGGGCCGATGAAGACGATGCCGGCCTTCTGCAGCGCAATCGGAAACGCCTCGCGCTCCGACAGAAACCCATAGCCCGGATGAACCGCCTCGGCGCCCGTCGCCTTGCAGGCCTCGATAATCTTATCCATCAGGAGGTAGGACTGCGCCGCAGGTGCAGGACCGATGTGAATGGCTTCATCCGCCATTTCAACATGGAGGGCGTCCCGGTCAGCGTCCGAATAGACCGCAACCGTCTTGATGCCCATTTTGCGCGCCGACTTTATTACGCGGCAGGCAATCTCACCGCGGTTTGCAATCAGAATTTTCTTGAACATCGGCCGGTCCCGGTCCTTCCCGTAAGCACTTTCAAGTGCCTCAGCTTGTCGCAAGGCAAGACGCCGTTCTAGAGCCTGTGGAAGGCGTCGTAAACACGCCTCGAGATGGGCCGGCGCCGCGAACTGTGCGATCCGCTGCCGCACAGCTGAAGATCGCCGGAGGCCGTCTTTACCGGCCCGATCGAGGGTCAATCGGGCCGAAATCCCTTAACGCGTCAGGCAGCGTCGCCAAGCCGGCAGACCGCCTCGGTAAGAACAGGGTGAATCCGGGGGCTTTCCCGATTCAAATACGAGACGAGTGCCTTCTCGCTCGGGCTCATACGGCCGTTGCGGCCAAGGCGGCTGACGAGCCAAGTCGCGTCAGCTTCGGTAATTTCCTCGTGCGTGATGATCTCGATGCGCTGATGCTCGAGCCGGGCCAACGCGCGCTCCTCGGCCGTTTGATCGAGGTAAGCGTCCTGTACCGATGCCAAGTTCGCTTGCACCATCGAAAGAAGAGCAGCGAGCATCGACGTCTCCTCTCCCGGATTGTCGAGCGTCGCTTCCTGCCGCAATGCCTGTTCGCGCGAGGGAACCGCATAGCCCGACGCCGCCATCATGACGTTGGCGATGGCCTTTACGAAAAGATCGGTCCACGCCGGATTGGGCGCACCGCCCGAAATCGCTTCGTCGATATCGAAGAGAACGTCGGCCTCGGCCCGCGTCACGGCAACGGCCCCGTCGCCTGCGAAGGCATAGAGCATGCGCCGAATAAGATCGACCTCTGCTTCGCTGATGCTACCGGCCGGTAGGGCTTTGCCCTTGCGCAGCGGTCCGGCGCCTTCGATCACCGCGTGCTTCACCTGCTCAAGCGCGAATTTGACGAGGCTGACGGGAGCCCAGCGCGCCTTATCGAGAACATTGACGATGAGCTCGAGTTCGGTCTTCCGATCGATCTTTCCGTCTTTCGAAACGCGATCAATCAGCCAATTCGAGTTGTCGGCCGTGATGTAGCCCCGGGGCGCTTCCTGAAAGACGATATAGTCGGTGATGGCCTCGACGAGGAACTCAGGCCACTCGGGATTATACACCACGCAAGCGTCATTCAACGTGAAGAGCAGATTGGCTTCATCGGAGGAGAGAATCCCGTCCTCGTAGTAGACACGGCGAAAATGCACAATATCGATCAGATCGATCGTTCTGCGCTTCAAAATATCGTCTATCGGCAGCGACCGAAGCCCACTCATCGAATGCCTCACACCCAGGCTAGCAATGCCCGAAAGGTAAAGCCGCGATGTTTAATTGGACCTTAAGAGGCGCGCGAAAATTGAACACGCAAAAGGCCGCGAGGCGAATTGTGGCTGCGCCGTCACAGACCTGAGAAACGTCGGGGGGCCGCAGCTCCCCGCTGCGACCCCCGTAACCCCCCGCCGTGCTCCCGCGTGCGCGACGGGTAAGTTTCAATGGAGTTATCTACACCTCAGAATGAACGGTTGCTGAAAGCCTGTCCGGTCCGCGCTAATGCCTTCAATCTTCCCAGCGCAACACGGCGAACGTGGATGTGGAGCGGACACAATAAAGCCCGTCCGGAAGGGGGAATTTCCGAACGGGCAGATCGGCTGAGTGCGATATCGGACGCACGCGGCCGAATGAAAAGTACCGGCGGGAAAAGCTTCCATGGCCGGAGTACAATCGGTTATCGCCGAAGCGTGATCCCGCAATCACGACAGGCAGATGTTAAAGGAACGGACGCTGCCTCCAATTCCGTCGCGAACGCGCTGCGCAAATGCGAGAAAGCAGGTGAACTGAACGTCAGGCCGCGAGCTGCGCCAGCAGCCGGGCGCGAGATTGCGGAAGTGATTGGCCGCGCGGAAGCAAAAGATGCTTCTCGATGAAATGTCCCGTCAGCACGAACCCGAGATTGACGTCCTGCACCGTCACCGGTCCCGACCGCTGCTTCGTCAGGAACTGAGGCAGCGCCAACAGTTTATCGCGATAGGGCTCGCCGGCTGAGGCGGAGACGGCTCGGCCCGACTTCGGCGAAACGTAGATGAGCTGGTCGTTGCTGCCGGTTGCGGCGCATTGGCTGAGGTCGAGACCGAATCCCAACTCGTCGAGCAGGGCCATCTCCCACCGGACGAGAAGCGCCGGCCAAACCGTCAAATCATTGAGAAAGCCGAGAACGAAAAGCGTAATTTCATAAAGATTGGGATGGGGATCGCGTTCAGGCAGCAGCCGCGTAAGTGCCGTGATCGAAGAAAGCGCCATGAGCGCCTGCGCATCGTCGAGCGTCTCGGCGGCGAATGCACGCCGCATTTCGAGGCTCATGGTACCGAGCTGGTCCGCGAGACGCGCCTTCCATTCCGCATCGACATGATTGCCGAGCTGCAGAATGGGCCTGAGGCGCCGCGAACGCCCACCATGCACAAGCCCCATGTGCCGGCCATGCGCTCTCGTCCATAGATCGACGATCGCCGCAGTCTCGCCGTGGGGCTTTACCGAAAGAATGATGCCTTCATCGGACCATTGCATATGGCTGAATAGCCGGCGCCTTACGATTTAGGGAAGGGTAGACCCATTTCCCGGTAACGCTCGGGGTCGCTTTCCCAGTTCTCACGCACTTTGACAAATAGGAAGAGATGCACCCTGTGGCCAGCCATCTCTTCGATCGCGTGCCGGGCCGTACTCGATATTTTCTTGATCGTTTCGCCGCCCTTGCCGAGCACGATCTTTTTCTGGCTGTCGCGTTCGACGTAAATCGTCTGTTCGACGCGCGCCGAGCCGTCCTTCAGCGTCTTCCAGTCGGTGGTCTCGACCGTCGTCGTGTACGGCAGCTCCTGATGCAGGAAGCGATAGACGCTTTCCCGCGTCATCTCGGCCGCCTGCGTCCGCATCGGCACGTCCGTCACGTCGTCTTCCGAATAGTGCCATGGGCCCTTAGGCACGAGCTTTGCGAGATACGTCCGCAAATCTTTGATGCCCTGCCCTTCGGTCGCCGAGATCATGAAAATGCGATCGGGCACAAGCATCTCATCGACCATTTTTGCCAATGACAGCAGCCGCGGCTTGTCATCCACGCGGTCGATTTTATTCAAAATCGCGATCTTCGGCATCCGGGCCGATTTGAGCCGCTCGATGATGCCATGCACATCGTCGTCGATACCTGCCGCCGCGTCGATGACGAGCAGCACCGCGTCCGCGTCTTCAAGCCCGCCCCACGCCGCATCCACCATCGCCCGATCCAACCGGCGCTTCGGATTGAAGATGCCGGCCGTATCGATGAAGACGATCTGGCTGTTGCCCTCGATCGCGATACCGCGAATGGGCGCCCGCGTCGTTTGAACCTTGTGCGAGACGATCGCGACCTTGGCACCGACGAGCGCATTGACGAGCGTCGACTTGCCGGCGTTCGTCGGCCCGATGACCGCAACGAAACCGCAACGCTGATCGGCAGCGTCGGGTGGTGAGGAAATTCCTTTGTCGTCAACCATCGCCTATCCGGGCTCCTACGCCTTCTCGAGTTAGAAGCGCCGATGCTGCCGCCTGCTCGGCAATGCGCTTCGAAGCCCCCTCGCCCTGCGCGGGCGCCTTTCCAGTAATCAAGACCTCGGCCGTGAAGCGAGGCGCGTGATCCGGCCCATTGCGCGCAACGACCGTATATCGCGGCAGTGGCAAGCCCTGCCCTTGCGCCCACTCCTGCAAAGCCGATTTGGCGTCGACGGCGACTTCAGGAACGAGTTCGCTTTGTTCCTGCCAGAGCCTGTGAACGACGCCGCGCGCTTTTTCAAAGCCGCCATCGATGAACACCGCGCCGAGAAGAGCCTCGGCGGCATCGGCCAGAATGGTTGTCTTGTTGCGGCCGCCGCTATCGGCTTCGCTTTCCGAAAGAATAAGATGGGCCCCAAGTCCGATAGTGCGAGCGACTTTGGCGCAGGCCTCCCCCCGAACGAGGCGATTGTAGCGCCGCGCAAGCTCCCCTTCGCTGGCCTCGGGATATTGCCCGTTGAGCGCCTCGGCGATCGCGAGCCCAAGAACCCGGTCGCCGATGAATTCGAGCCGCTCGTTGTCGAACCGCGCAACCTTTCCGCCGCGAACACTCGCATGCGTCAGCGCGCGCTCCAGGAGCGCGGGATCCTTAAACTTGTATCCGAGTTTCGTCTCGAGTTCTTTAAACTTGCGAGGTCTCAGCATGGCGCAAATGCCGCTTTGCGGTCACCGCACGAGAGTGAAGAACCTGTCCCAGCGGATGTCAAACGGCCAAGTCCACGGCGCATACCAGCGGAAGGCATCCGGCTCGTCGACTTTGGCAGAGAAGAAGATGATCTCGGCACGGCCAATGAGGTTCTCGTAAGGTACAAACCCGACCGCGCTTCGAACCCGGCTGTCGGTTGAGTTATCGCGATTGTCGCCCATCATGAAGTAGTGACCCTCGGGAACCTTATAGACCCCCGTATTGTCGTAGGGTCCATTCGGGTCGCTATCGAGAACCTTATACTTCACGCCGTTGGGCAGCGTTTCCTCGAATACCGGTATAGTCCGCTCGCGGCCATCCTCAAAAGTCGTGAATTCACCAGCAGCCACCTTCGGTATCGCCTGCCCATTGATGAAGAGCTGACCGTTCTTCATCTGGACTTCGTCGCCCGGGAGACCGATGACCCGCTTGATGTAGTCGGTCGAGTTGTCCCGCGGCAGCTTGAAGACGGCGACGTCTCCCCGCTTCGGCTCCGCGCCGAAAATCCGCCCTTCGAAAAGGTTTGGACTGAAGGGGAAGGAGAACTTGCTGTAGCCGTAGGACAGCTTCGAGACGAACAGGTAATCGCCGATCAGCAGTGTCTCCTTCATCGAGCCAGACGGAATATTGAACGGCTGATAGAAGAAGACGCGGACAAACATCGCAATGGCGAGTGCTTCGACGACGATGATGAGAGTTTCAGACCAACTCGATCTCGACGCCTTGATACCAACGCTCATCCAGAGGCTCCTCTGCGCCGCCAGGCGGCATTGGCCGGGGCTCGCTTCATGTTAGGGGGTCCGCTATAGCGAGTTTGCTCCTGTGCCGCAACGACGGGCACAAACCTGACAAAACCGTAAGGAATAACAGTACTTCAGCGCCGCGGCGGCCTTGCGGCAAGGGGATACTCGGCGACGACTTTAGCCGCGGCGAAATAGTCAGTCGCCTCGATTTTCCTCGTCCGGGACCGCCGAGATGATCACGATGGCTTGGGCAAGGGGATATTCATCCGTCAGGGTGACGTCGATGCGCGCCTTGAAACCCTTCGGTATCAACTCGGCAAGACGCGCGCCGGCGCCGCCGGTAAAGGATAACGTCGGGCGTCCCGACATGGCGTTGACGACCCCGATGTCCTTCAAATAGACGCCGCGGCGAAAACCGGTCCCGAGCGCCTTCGAAGCCGCTTCCTTGGCGGCAAAGCGCTTTGCGAAGGTTCGAGCCGCGTGGGCCCTCGAGAATGCCTTCCGGCGTTCTTCCGCCGTGAACACACGCTGGAGAAAGCGATCGCCAAAGCGCTCAATCGTCCGCTCTATCCGCCGGATATCGCAGAGATCATTGCCGATGCCGATGATCATCGCCCTCTCTGCACCGAGAGCGCCTCGCGAGCTTCGTCCATCAGAACGCGCATGCGGCGGACGGCCATGGAAAGCCCCCCGAAAATCGCCTCTCCGATCAGGAAGTGACCAATGTTGAGCTCGACGATTTCGGGAATGCGCGCGATGGGCCGCACCGTGTTGTAGGTAAGCCCGTGCCCAGCATGAACTTCAAGTCCGGCCGACGCGGCGGCGCCGGCCGCTTTCCTATGCCGCTCGAGCTCCGAAGCGACGCCGGCGGCATCGTGCTCGAGCGCGAGATGGCAATACTTCCCTGTATGAAGTTCGACGATGTCGGCCCCGACGTTCGACGCCGCCTCGATCGTCTTGATGTCGGGCTCGATAAACAACGAGACCCGGATGCCGGCATCCTTGAGCTTCGCGATCAACGGCTTCAGCGTCTTCGCCGCCCCCTGCACATCGAGGCCGCCTTCCGTCGTCCGTTCCTCGCGCCTCTCCGGCACGAGGCAACACGCGTTCGGCACATGCCGTAACGCGATCTGAAGCATTTCGTCCGTGGCCGCCATTTCGAGATTGAGAGGACGCGTCAGCTCGTTTTTCAGCCGCGTGATGTCCGCATCCGAAATGTGCCGGCGATCTTCCCTGAGATGCGCGGTGATGCCATCGGCGCCGCCTTCAATTGCGAGATGGGCCGCACGCAGCGGATCAGGATGCAAGCCGCCACGCGCATTCCTGAGCGTTGCGACGTGATCGATGTTTACGCCTAGTCGCAGTGCGCGAACTGCGGTAGGCGCCTGACCGGTTTCCGGAACTTTGCGGTTTGCCGCCACGTGTTTCTGCCACCAACGATGAGGGGAAAATTGCCTTGCCGCCGCCGATATCTTAGCGGGGCCTGCGGTGCCGTTGGAAAACGCGCACTGCACGGCGCGTAGGATAGTAGCTAAATATCGCTGCTATCAAGCCGACGAGAAGGCCACCGACGATCATCGGCTCGACGATGGGCGATAAATAATCAACGGCCGTATTGAGATTCTCCGGCGAGGGAGCGCTCAGCGTCGCGCCAAGCGCATTGGCCGTATCGGTAAAATGGTCGGCGGCATAGGCGGGATCTTGTCCGAGAAGCAGAGCGCCCGCGACGTACGAACCGCTCCAGATTGCCGGCCAGCTCAAGGGGTTGCCGATGAAGGTCCCGAGCAGTGCGGCCGGCATGCTGACACGCAGGACAAAGGCAAGCGTGAGCGCGAGGATGGTTTGGAACCCGAGAAACGGCGTGCAGGCGCTAAAGACTCCGAGCGCGAACCCCAGCGCCACCTCGTGCGGCGTCGCCCGAAGCAGAAGCAATCGCCGCCAGAAGTAGCGGACCCTGTTGCGCAGCGCGGCCGTATTGAACAGCCACAGGCCGTCCCGCACTCCGGATACTGTAGGCTTCTCGTTCAACGGCACTCTTTCCTATCGACTCTTCGAAAAGCCTCAAGCCAGGGAACGCATAGAATAGCTCACTCGAACAGCCGTTCCACCTTAGCAACCGAGGATTTCGCCCTGAGTCCGGCGACGATGTGGTTCAAATGCACCAAATCGAATACCTCGAGTTCGATATGCATGACCGTGAAGTCTGCCGCACGGCGGGCCATCTTGATATTGTCGATATTGCCACCTGTCTCGCCGATCACCTTGGCGATCTCGGCAAGTGAGCCAGGCGCGTTAACCGCGGTAACGCTGATCCGCGCCGGAAACCGCTGAGGCCGCTCGGGATCGACGTCCCAAGTCACGTCAATCCAATGTTCTTCCTCGTATTCCTTGAGGCGTGGTGAGTGGATCTGGAACACCCGGATACCCTCCCCGGGCGCCATGACACCGACGATCCGGTCGCCCGGAACCGCGCCGCCCGGTTCGAACGCGACCGGCAATTCCTGGCTCGGACCGCCGATCGACACGGCGGTCGTGCTGTCGATCTCGGCCGTGCGGAATTTGAGGCTATTGACCTTTTCGATATTGAACCAGCCCTCCTGCTCGCGGGCTCGGCCGAAACGCCGGGTCGGCTTGTACCCCTCGTCCCCAGGGGCTTGCCCATGTGGCAGGATCGCGCCGAGCACATCCTGCAAGGGAACATCGTTCCGCCCGACGGCTGCCAGCAGGTCGTCGGCCGCCTTGAAGCCGATCTTCGGAGCGGCGGCTTTGACCTTCTCTTCCGAATAGTCGACCTCGAGCCCTGAAAGCGTCGAATTGACGAGTTGCCGCCCGAGCTCGATAAACCGCCGGCGATCGGCCTCGCGGGCAGCTCTCCGGATCGCCGCTCGTGCGCGCCCGGTCACGGCGAAAGCTTCCCACGCCGCCGGGCGAACATGACCTTTCGATGTCTCGATGACGACCTCGTCGCCGTTACGCAGATGCGTATCTATCGGAACGTGACGTCCGTTGATGTAGGCCGCGATGGCTTCATTGCCGATATCGGTGTGTACGGCATAGGCGAAATCGAGCGGTGTCGCCCCACGCGGCAGCGCGATAAGCCGCCCCTTCGGGGTGAAGCAAAAAACCTGATCGTGAAACAGTTCGAGCTTGGTGTGCTCGAGAAATTCCTCGGGGTTCGCAGCCTCCAGCAGTGACGAGATCATTGCGCGGAGGCGCCCGTACGGGCTGTCGTCTCCGTCCAATTCCAACTCGAAACCGTGGCCGTTCACGAGCCCGCGCTGTTGATCCTTGTAGAGCGCATGCGCGGCAATGCCGAACTCGGCGATATGCTGCATGTCATAGGTACGGATCTGTAGCTCCACGCGCTGATGGCGTGGACCGTAAACAGTCGTGTGAATTGACTGATAATTGTTCCGCTTCGGCGCCGATATGTAATCCTTGAAGCGGCCAGGAACCGTACTCCAAGTGGTGTGGACGATGCCGAGCACACGATAGCAGTCTTCGATCGAATCCACGACCACCCGGAACCCGTAGATATCCGACAGCTGTTCGAGGCTGATCTGCTTATGCTCCATCTTGCTCCAGACGGCATAAGGCTTTTTCTCTCTCCCGAACGTCTCCGACTTGATGCCGGCATCGGCGCATTTGCGCGCGATCGCCTGACGGATTTCCTCGACGAGCCCGCGATTGCGCTCCCGCATTTCCCCGAGCTTTTCGGTAAGTGCGTCATAGGCCTCGGGATGCAGCCAGCGGAAAGCGTGATCCTCAAGCTCCTCGCGCAACGCCTGCATGCCCATCATGCCGGCGAGCGGTGCATAGATATCGAGCGTCTCTTCCGAATTGCGGCGGCGACTCTCGGGCTTCATGTGCTCGAGCGTCCGCATGTTGTGCAAACGGTCCGCAAGCTTGACGAGGAGCACGCGGATATCGCTGGAGATCGCGATGAGAAGCTTGCGGAAGCTTTCCGCCTGCTCGGCCTTTTTGGAAACGAGGTCGAGGCGTTTGATCTTCGTCAGGCCGTCGACGAGGCTGCCGATTTCGGGCCCGAACATCTGATCGATTTCCGTCCGCGTCGCGTCCGTATCCTCGATCACATCATGCAGGAGCGCCGTCGCGATGGTCGCGTCGTCGAGCTTCAGATCCGTGAGAATGGCCGCCACTTCGAGCGGGTGCGAAAAATAAGGCGCCCCCGACGCACGCTTCTGATGGCCGTGCGCCTTCATTGCATAGACGTAGGCGCGATTGAGCAGCGCCTCGTCCGCCTTTGGATCGTATTTGAGAACTCGCTCGACGAGTTCGTATTGCCGCATCATGACCCGCCGCACTCCTTCACGGTGCAAGCGTAACCGAAGACGCAGCACACATTAAAGTAGATCGGTACGAGCTTGATGTCGCGAGACGGGCTAATGAAATATTAGCGAGAACGATCGCGCGGATCGCGGTCCCGTTCGCGGCCGGAACCCGAACCCGAGCCGATGTTGGCCGAAGGCTCCAGCGGCGTCATGCTCTCCAACCCGCGCAGAAGCTGCTCTTCCGTCATGACATCGACCTGAGTGTCCGACGAAAGATCATCGCGGCCGAGCATCGGTGCGCGGCGCTCGGGCGGCAACAACGGCGCCGCAACGGCCTCCGGCTCGTCAACTTCGGTGTTCTTCTGGATCGATGAGATCAGTGTTTCGCGCATGTCATCGGGCGACAGCGTGCGTTCAGCGATCTCACGCAATGCGATGACCGGATTCTTGTCGTCATCGGGCGCGATGGTGATGGAGCTGCCGTTGGCGATGGACCGCGCGCGATGCGCTGCGAGGAGAACCAATTCAAATCTGTTTGGAATCTTGTCGACGCAATCTTCGACGGTGACGCGAGCCATGGGCAGGACCTTCCCTTGGTAAAACTGGCACGTTGTAAGGCATTAAAGGGGCGCAAACAGCCGATCGGACCGCCTTCCAGCGCCACGCTGATGCCTCTTTGCCACGTTTGGATGTATTAATCAAGTAGTACAGAGGAGAAGCAAAACCGAAATTGCTCGCCCCATAGCATTCCACTTCAATCGCGGCTAAACAGACTAATTGTCACAATTGTTGACTGGCATTCACATCTGGTAACCCATGAGAAAGGAGCGTCTACACCGTAGACGGGGACGCTTCTGAAATTGCCTAACCGATTAGAGAAAATGGGCTTTTGCCCCCTTCCAGAAGTTTCTGGACGATGTTTAGTTGGCGCCATTCCTCTTTAGGAAACGAAAAATGCATTTTTATCCCACCGAACGAGTTGCTCTATTCATCGACGGCGCGAACCTCTATGCGACCGCGAAGTCATTAGGCTTCGATATTGACTACAAGCGCCTGCTGGGACTGTTCCGGCAAAAGGGCCAGCTCGTTCGCGCGCTCTATTACACGGCTCTCGCAGAAGAGCAGGAGTATTCGTCGATCCGCCCGCTGATCGACTGGCTGGATTACAACGGCTTCTCGATGGTGACGAAGCCGACGAAAGAATTCACCGACGCCACCGGGCGCCGGAAGATCAAAGGCAACATGGATATTGAGCTGGCAGTCGATGCCATGCGTCTGTCCGATAGCCTCGACCACATCGTGATTTTCTCAGGCGACGGCGATTTCCGCAGCCTCGTCGCCGCGCTTCAGCAAAAGGGGAAACGCGTAAGCGTCGTTTCGACCCTGCAGACTCAGCCGCCGATGGTTGCGGACGAGTTGCGCCGTCAAGCCGATCAATTCGTTGACCTCGCGGATCTCGAAGAGCAGGTCGGCCGCTCCCAGAGCGGTGGCCAGAACGGTGGCCAGGGCGGCGGCGCTCGCGCTCCGCGTGATGGACGCGGCTATACGGCCCGCGCACCGCTTTCGCCCGTACGCGACTCGAACTACCTCGGCGACGATGATCTCGCGGAAGAAGAAGTCTAAGCACTTTTACGGCTTCTTCAGAACGTGCATCGACACATGGCGGCCGGGACGATGGGCAATACGGTCTTTGGTCCAGAGGCTCCCAAGGACTGCCCTCGCTGTCCACGGCTCGTCGCCTACCGTAAAGAAAACCAGGCTGAGCAGCCTGAGTGGTTCAACGGCGCGGTGCCCTCATTCGGCACGTCTCAAGCGCGTCTTCTGATCGTCGGCTTGGCCCCCGGACGAACCGGCGCCAACCGTACAGGCCGGCCGTTTACCGGCGATTACGCCGGCAATCTACTCTATGAAACCCTCATCGAATACGGATTTGCCAAGGGCGAATATCATGCGCGCCCCGACGACGGCCTGAAGCTTGTCGACTGCATGATAACGAACGCCGTGCGCTGCGCGCCGCCCGAAAACAAGCCGGAACCCGGAGAAATATCGAATTGCCGGCCCTTCTTCGAGGCGCGGTTGGCAAGCCTGCCAAAACTGAAGGTGATCCTCGCGCTCGGCCGCATAGCCCACGATCAGACACTTGCCGCGCTCGCGAAAAGGAAATCGCTCCATCCCTTTGCCCACGGCGCGCGCCATGCGCTGAGCGCCGATTGCGCCCTCTACGACAGCTTCCATTGCTCGCGCTACAATACCAGCACGCGCCGGCTGACGCCCGAGATGTTCCGCAGTGTTTTCGAAGATATTAGGCGCGAGCTGGCCTAAGCTCGGCAAGCAATTCCCGCGCATGTGATGATGGCGCTTGCACCGGATAGACGACACGATAGATCACGCCGTTCCGAATGATCATCGTTAGACGTTTGAGATACGTCGCGCCGCCCGTCTCAAACCGCGGCAGGTTCAATGCGTCGGCAAACGCGAACGTCTGGTCACTCAGCAATAGGTACGGAATTCCGGCACGCGTCGCGAACGCCTGCTGACTTTCCGGCGATTGACCGCTGAGCCCAAAGATCTCGTAACCCAACAGCTCGAATTCCGCGTAAGCGTCGCGAAATCCTTCGGCTTCCGGCGTGGATCCATGCGCCCCGGGAATGACGTCCCAATCCGGCGGGTTCACAACGCCGGGAGTTCCCGTCATCGGATAAACGAAAACGACGGCCCGCTCCTGATAGCGCGCGAGATTGACGCTTGCACCCCGCGTCGCGGGAAGCGCCACGTCCGGGAGGCGCGTACCGGCGATCAAGTGCTTCGCGGTGCCATCATCGACAGGCGACGGCCAGGGCCAGTTCGTTTCCATTACGTGCTCTTATTCGACTTGAGCCATGCGAGCACGTCGCCGGCATTCCGGTCCGGAGGAAAGACTGGGTAGAAAGCGTGCACGACAATGCCCGCGTCGATAATGAGCGCAAGACGCTTGGCCAATGTGGAACCTTCGACCACCATGACCGGAAGCCGCGTGGCACGCGAAAATGCGAGATCTGCATCGGACAACAGCGGAAACGGCAGATGCAAACGCTCGGCTGCCTCTCGCTGATAAGCACTATCCTGCGTGGAAAAACCGTAGACCTGATCGGCTCCGGCTGCTCGCAAATCCGCATAGAGATCGCGAAACGCGCAGGTCTGAGGCGTGCAGCCGCGCGCGCCGGGAATTTGGTCCCAGCCGTCGGGAAGCGCCACACCAGGCCGGCCGGTCATTGGATAAACGAACATGACCGTTCGCCCGGAGAGCCGCGCAAGATGGACCGTAGAACCGTCAGTTGCGGTGAGACCGATGTCGGGCAAAGCAAGGCCGGTCAGATGGCGAGCAGCGCCATCGTCGACGGGGCGCGGAAGACTCGCCCAATCGACATCCATGAAGTTGGCACCCGCCACGGCTTCAGCCCTTCTCTCGCATCAAACGCGCTTTCTGACGGTTCCAATCGCGCTTGGCCGCGTCCTGACGTTTGTCGGCGTGGTTCTTGCCTTCGGCAAGGCCGATCTTGACCTTCGCCCTACCCTTCTCATTGAAATAAAGTTCGAGCGGAACGAGCGTCATCCCTTTCCGTTCCACGGCGATGCCAATCTTGTGAATCTCGCTCGCGTGCATGAGAAGACGGCGCTTGCGGCGCGGCTCATGCGGAAAGAGTGCCGCACCCGGATATTCCGCAATGTAGCTATTGATCAGCCAGACCCCGCCATCCTCAACCGACGCGTAGCTCTCCGCGATATTCGACTGGCCACGGCGCAACGACTTCACTTCCGATCCGAGAAGCTCGATACCCGCTTCCCAGCTATCGGTGATGAAATACTCGTGCCGCGCCTTGCGGTTCTCGGCGACCAGCGTCGTGCCGTCGTCGCGTTTCGAAGCCATAACTTAATGCTTTCGGGCAGCCGTCACTCGGCGGCCTTTGCGTCGATCAGATCCAGACCGAGTAGTACGGCGTCAATCGCCCGGCGGCTCGCCTCCGACACGGAAACCATGGGAAGACGCATGTCCGCGGTCCCAAAGCCCAGCCGCGACACGGCGTACTTAACCGGCGCGGGATTGGTCTCGATAAAGAGAACCTCGTGCAACGGCATCAGCCGATCCTGAAGTGCCAGCGCCTTCTTGAAATCGCCCGCCATGCACGCATTCTGGAACTCGGCACAAAGCCGTGGCGCCACGTTCGACGCGACGGAAATGCAGCCCGCACCGCCATGCGCCATGAAAGCGAGCGCCGTCGCGTCTTCACCCGAGAGCTGGCAGAACTCTGGCCCGAGCGCCGCGCGTGTTTGCGATGGCCGGGCCAAATTCGCGGTCGCATCTTTGACGCCGACAATGTTCTTCAGTTCATAGCACCGCGCCATCGTCGCGACCGACATATCGACAACCGAACGGCTCGGAATGTTGTAGATAATGATGGGAATATTTATGGCGTCATTAATCGCCTTGAAGTGCTGATAGAGGCCTTCCTGGCTCGGCTTGTTGTAATACGGCGTGACGATGAGCACGGCGTCCGCGCCGACTTTCTCCGCATATTGCGAAAGCTCGACAGCCTCATCCGTTGAGTTCGAGCCCGTGCCCGCGATAACGGGGACGCGCTTCTTCGCAGCCTCGACGGCGAGTTCTATGACGCGCTTATGTTCATCGTGATCGAGCGTCGGGCTTTCGCCCGTCGTTCCGACAGGCACGAGACCGTGCGTGCCTTCCCTGATCTGCCAATCGATGAACCGCGTGAACGCAGCTTCGTCTACCTTCCCATTACGAAAAGGCGTGATGAGTGCCGTGATAGAACCTTTGAACATGTCTTCGCCTTAACTAGAAAGACAGTGGCAAACACCGCTCGATGCAGCGCCCCTGTCTTGATCGGGAAAATCGACGTGGAAAGACCCATGCCAGTACGGCTATGGGCCACTGTCTTGCCGCACGCGCGTGCCACCTCGTTCGGCTTGAACTGCTTGCTTCAGTAGCCATGTCTCCGCTTAATACGGTTTAACGTTGCCGACGACGCAAGCGCCGCGACATTAGGCGCTCGGAAAGCCCGCCGCAAGTCGGGCTGGTTGGGCGTTTCATCCAATAGGACGCGATGCATCTAAGCCCCAATCATACAAGACGAATTCGCTTTCTCTTGCGCGCCTTACCGCAATTGGCTGCGGCGGGCGCCATCCTCGGGTTCGTCCTCGCGAGCACAACGGCTTTCGCCGAATCGGCATTCAAACCTGTGCCGCCCCCGGGCCTCCTGACTGCTGAGAAAGATCAGCTTCGCAAGCTCGAAACGGCGCTCGCGCCGCTTTTGTCGATTACTACTGATCCGGGCGACGTTGATGCCCTCCGCCAAGCCGTCGCCGCCGTTCGCTCAAATGACATCGAAGGGTTCAAGGAAGCGAAAGAAAAAATTAACAATCCCGTAGCTCGGAAGCTCGCGGATTGGATCAGGTTGCGCTCGGGCCTTGGTGAGCCGCCGGAATTTCAGAGCTTCCTGAGGGATAATCCGGCGTGGCCCGACCGGCCGACGCTGACCCAACGCTTTGAAGAAGCGCTTTTCACGCACGGTGGAAGCGCAAAAAACATAAAAAGCTTCTTCAAAAATTCCATGCCCGAGACGGGAGCCGGTTACGCGGCCCTGGCCTCTGCCAATCTGGCGGACGGCAATACCGAGGAAGCCCGAAAATTCGCCGCGCAGGCCTGGCGCGAGATGAGCATTCCGCCCCAGCTTGAAAATGGCTTTCTCGACCGCTTCGGCAACCTGCTCTCGCCCGCCGATCATAAATGGCGCTTCGACCGCTTGGTGACGAACGACATTCGTTTTGCAGAAAACCGCGCCGATCGCGTCGCCCTGGCGCGCCGTCTCATTCCACTTCTGCCGGCAAGTGAACAAAAGCGAGCGACCGCTCGCCTTGCGGTCTTCAATAAGGCGTCGAATGCCCAGGCGCTGATGAATGCACTTCCGCCGGGCAGTCGCGACGACGCCGGCCTCGCCTTTCATAAAGCGCAACTTCTGCGCAAAGCCGGGAAGATCGAGGAAGCTGCAGCGATCATTCTCGCCATTCCGCCGAACCCCAATAAGATCGCCGCGCTCGATGAATGGTGGGGGGAACGACGCGAACTCGCATATGGCGCTCTGAAGCTCGGCAACGCCAAGCTCGCCTATGACCTCGTAAAGGATGCAGGTCCCATATCGGTCAATCCGCGAAAGGAGCAGACGTTCCTGGCAGGATGGATCGCGTTTCGCCAGCTTAAAAAGCTTGATACCGCTGAGCGGCACTTCAAGGATATGGCGGCGGCGGCTGACGGCCCGTTGAGCACCGCCAAGGCCGCATATTGGCTCGGCCGCCTCGCCGACGCGCGGGGTGATAAGGCTGAAGCCATCAAGCAGTACCGGAACGCGGCGAAGAATTCCGATACCTTCCACGGCCTGCTCGCAATGCAAATGCTCGATCCCGGCCGTACGAGCTTCGAGATTTCGCCACCCGCCTATCCGACGGCCGCTCAAATCCAAAAGCTCGTCTCCTCGGACACCGCCAAGGCCCTGGTGATTGCGCGTAAGGCTAATCTTTCCCGCGAAATCACCCGGACATTACTCGCCGGTCTCCGCAACGCCGCAAGCACCGAAGCCGAAGTCGGAATGGTGGCCTATCTTGCTGACAATCTCGGCGATCCGCAGATGTCCCTTCGCATTTCAAAGGTCGCCATTGGCAATGGGCAGAACTTGCTGACATACGGATATCCGCTGAAACCCTTCCCCGGATATACGCCGCTGCGGGCACCACCTGAGCTGCCTCTGCTGCTCGGCATCGCGCGCCAGGAAACAGAATTCGATACTCAAATCGTTTCCGGCGCCGGCGCCAAGGGCCTCTTGCAGGTCATGACCGGCACGGCCCATCACGTCTGCAAAGACTACAAGATCAAATGTTCTGTTCCCCGCCTGCTCTCGGACCCTCCGTACAACGTGATGATCGGCTCGGCCTACATCGCCGATCGCATGGATGACTTCGGCGGTTCATATGTGCTCGGCATCGCCGGCTATAACGCCGGGCCCGGACGCGCGCGCCAGTGGATCAGGGAAAACGGCGACCCGCGCGATCCGAACGTCGACCCCATCGACTGGATCGAGCGCATTCCGATTATGGAGACGCGCGAATACGTCACCAAAGTTTTGGCGAACATTCAAATCTATCGCGCCCGGCTCGGAATGAAAAACCCGCTCCGGCTGAAGCAGGATCTCCTGCGCGACCGCGGTGACACGAAAACACCGCAAGGTGTCGCCGAGAACAACGACGGCTGAAACGTTCAACGACGGGGCGACGGACATCGATGACGACCGAACAAGAGTTCGAAGATATCTATTTCACCTGCCGCGACGGATTACGCCTCTACGGCCGCCACTACCGGTCGCACACGCCCTCGCAAACCCGTCCCGTCGTTTGCCTCGCGGGACTGACCCGCAATAGCCGCGATTTTCACGACGTTGCCTTGGCATTGAGCCGGGGCTCTGTGCCTCGCGACGTCTTCACGATCGATACGCGCGGGCGCGGGCTTTCCGATCACGATAGCGATTGGAAGAATTACGCCGTGCCGATCGAGATGCAGGATGTCATCGATTTCCTGACGATGCTCGGCTTGCATAACGCCGGCATCATCGGCACCTCCCGGGGCGGCCTCATCACCATGGTCTTGGCCGCAGCTCAACCATCACTGATCGGTGCGGTCGTATTGAACGACATCGGCCCGGTCATCGAGGCGGAGGGCTTGGCGCGCATCGCGGGCTACGTCGGCCGCGTTCCGCTGGCGAAGAACTGGAGCGATGCGGCTCGCATCGTGCGCGATCTCTTCCATCGCGACTTTCCGAAAATGACCGACCAGGATTTTGAAGCCGTCGCCCGCCAGCTTTTCAATGAGCGGAAGGGAAAGCCCGCGCGAGGCTACGACCCGAAGCTTTCGAAGTGCCTTTCCGTTCTCGACGGACCCGTGCCGCAGCTATGGCCGCAGTTCGAAGCGATGAAACGCGTGCCGGTTCTCGTTCTGCGAGGAGCTAATTCGGATCTTCTCTCGGAGAAAACCGTCGAGGAAATGACCCAGCGTCATCCCCGACTCAAATCCCTCACCGTTCCCGACGAAGGCCACGCGCCGCTGCTGCGAGATGCGCCTACGATATCGGCCGTCGCCTCATTCTTCGCCGAGACCGACGAGCCGCGTGACGGCGCGCGTTACGGAACATTGTCGCGCAGCGACTTTGGTCACGTCTCGCGGCTGGTGTCGACCTCACCGCGGTCGACCCGCCGCGAAAACTCGGTGTGACCGCCGCTCGCGAGAATACGTGCCTGTTCCACCCAATTCTCGCGTTCGATCCGGCCTTTGAATTCGAGGCTCCGGCTGATGCGATCGATGTCACCGCTCGTCCAATTCGCGATCTGATCGTAGCGGCCGATACCCAAAGCGTTGAGCCGCTTCTCGATCAGAACGCCGATCCCACGAATGCGCTTGAGATCGTCGTGCGGACCTTGGGCATCGCTGCTCTGAGACGGGGCGGGCTCCTCCGCCTCGGCGGCGGGAACCTGGGCCGCAGCCCCATTCCTTTCGCGGATCGCGTCGGTGATCCTGGCAGGTATCGAGATCTTCGGATCGACCTTGGAAAGAGGTGAAATTGGCTCGATGGGCTTCAGCCCACGCGTCACGCTGGCAGACGCAGCCGCGATTGCAGCGGCAGCGGCCGCAGCCATCTCGGCGACGGAACGCCCGTGGCTCGCGGCGGCAACGCCTCCCAAATCCGCCGGCTCTTCGCTGTCCGGCTGCGCCGCCGAACCCGCTCCACTCGCGCCGGTCTGTTGCGGCTGATGATCCTTGGCCGCGGGTTTTGCAGCCGAGGCGGCAGCACTCGCTTTGAGAGCCGCGAGACGATTGCGCGAATAATAGGTCTCTCCGCCCTTCGCGAGAATTTGTGCCTGTTCGACCCATTGCTCGCGGTCGATGCGGCCCGGAATTTGTAAATCTTGCCCGACCCGCTTGACGTCAGACGCCGTCCACGCCGCAATGTCTTCGAAATAATTGACGCCGAGCGTCTTCAGCTTCTGTTCGATATCGACGTCGATGGCTCGAATGCGCTGGAAGTCGTCACCACCCTCGATCGGCTTCGCAGGCGGCAACGGCGCTCTGATTTCGGGCGCAGGCTTGGGAGCTGGCTCCGGTTCCGGTTCGGGCTGCGGCTGAAACTCCGGCTCGGGCTCGGGCGCAAGTGTCTCCGCCGCCGGAACGATCGCCTCATCTTGCTCGGCTGATTGGAGCGGCACATCTTCCGAAGCCGGTTCGCGAATGACGTCTTCGGATGTTGCTGCTTTCTCTTCTGCGCTTCTTCGGCCAAACGCGCTCGGCATCATGACGGACGCAGCAGCAGCGGCCTTCGCGGCAGCGACCGCGCCAGCCGCAGCGGCCGTCGTCGCATCGCGCAATCTCGCAGCCAGACCGCCGGGACGATCCGGCTTTTTGACTGCTTCAGGTTCAGGCTCAGCGTCGGGAAATACCGGGGGCACGGTTTCTTCGAAAACCGGCGGCTCGAGTTCCGGCGGCATTTCGGGTTCGGGCAGCGGCTCCGGTTCAGGAGGCCGGGGTACGTACATTCCCGTTACCGGCTTCAATACCGAGGGACGTATTTCGACGACGGCGCGACGCGGAAGCCCTTCGTTGGGATCGGGCCCAACGAGCGCGCGCTCGAATCGCGAAGGATCGAGCACCTTCGGCGCAGGCCGCGGTTCCGGGCGGCGCAAAACCTCGATTTTCGGCTGAACGGGATCAATCGCTCTCGGCGCGATCGGCTGGTGCATCCGCGGCCCGCTGCGTGCGCGCACCGGCGGCGGCGCGATGACCGGCGGACGATCGGGAACTTCGAGGTGGATGGGCTCCAAAACGCCTTCGGGAACTTCCGCAGACGCGCCGGCGAAGGTTCGCTTCACAAGGCAAGCGACAAAGGCCCCCGAAAAATACGAGGCGAGCAACAGCAGGAATGTCTGTAACAGGAGGTACGTCATTTCCTACCTAATCGGATGCACAATCGGTCGCCCCGGATTTTCGAACGCCTCAACTCAGTTCTTCTTTGCGCCGCACGACACCCAACCGGCGACAAGACCCAACGCAAAGGCTCCCGCCATCCACCAGATCAATTTCAGGAACAGATAATCCATTGTTCGCTCCCCAGGCCTTCTCTCAGTTGACCCGAACGGTGAATTCGATACGGCGATTTTTAGCGCGGCCCTCTTCAGTATTATTGTCGCCAATCGGCCGCGTCGCCCCGTAGCCGATCGTTGTCAGGCGGCGTCCATCGACGCCGTTCTGAGAAAGAAAATCCGCCACAGCGCGCGCGCGGCGATCCGCAAGCCGCGCGTTGCGCTCATCCGTCCCCTCCGCGTCCGTATGCCCCTCGATTTGAATGCTGAAGCTTGGGCACGCGTTGGCAATCTGAGCCAGATCCTTCAGCGTCTGCGTGCTGTCGGACGTGAGGTCCGCCTTCGCCCGCTCGAAGTTGATCGTGCCCTTCGCGGTCGTCTGTCGCATGAGAGTCTGGCAGCTGTCGGCAGCCTTCTCATCCACCGACATGATCGTGATCTCGTCGCGACTTTTGAAGCCGGGAGGCAGATCGGTCGAAAGCACGCTGCGGATATCGTTGGCGACCTGCTCGCTCTCGGCCGCACCCTTGATCACCAGCTCCTTGCCTGAAATCGTAACCGCGCCGTTCCGCAACCGCGCCATCTCTTCCAGTCCGAGATGCGCGGCCGACGACCAGGGCTCCGACGCGGCGCCCACGATCTTCATATTGTCGGTGACATTCGACCCGGCATAGATCTGCTGCGCCAGCTCGACGAGATGCAGCCGCGAGGCATCATCTGGCGCCTCACCCTCGATCGTCACCATGCCGTTGACTTCGCGGCTGGCCTTCCACGTGAGGTCTGTCTTCAACTGCCCCGTGAAAATGATGTTCGTCGCCGTTTCGCAGGTCTGACCTGCCGCCGCCCTCACATCGCCCGGCACGGATTGCGAGGCCGCGTAGTCGTCGGTCTCGCCCGAAACCTCGAGGCGACGATCGGTCAGAATGGATTTGCCCTTCTTCAGGCGCGGCAAGGACGCAAGCCCAGCGACCACGCACTGCTGCCACCCGTCGGGCGCACCGGGAGCCACCTGCGATTTGTCGTTTAGCTGGCGGCCCGGAAAACGTGCTTTCACCGCATCGATGAGAGCCGCACGCGCCGCTTCGCTCGGCATCATGCCGACCAGATTGAGCACCGCGCCTTCGTTGATGATGCCCATCACGTATCCGCCGCCCGGAACGACGACATCGGGCTTGGAAAAGCGAATCTGATCGGTGATCCGGAAATTCTGCGGGACTTCGAGCTTCAAGGTCTTTTTGACGGCGGCAGCGATCTGTTCGTTGGAGGCCTCGCCCGAAACCATCATGTCGCGGTCCGCAATCGAAGCTTCGCCCAGCCGAAGCTGTGCCAACTGTTCGATGGCGACGGATACCGCCTTCCCCCAGCCCTCGGGAGCGCCAGCAGCAATATCCGTGCGATCGGCAATCGACATGTTGCCGAATAGCGATTTGACACGCGAATCGAGTTTCTCACGCTCGTCGTCGGAAGGCGCGAAGCCCGACAACGCTATCCCCGAGCCGCTCTTCTTTATCGACCATACGAAAGGCCGGGCGAGAGGCAACGCGATGTCCGCGTGCGCCAGAGCGATTCCGGCCGGGCGCCGCTTGGCCAGCGCCGAATGGATCTCGCGATAGGCCTCCGACGACTTTGCCTCACCTTTGATCGACATATTGAGGTCGGCGAGGTCGGCCTCGCCGCGCTTCAAACCGGAAAGGCTTCGCAAACTGAAGACAGCGCCGGCGAGCCACGCTTCGCGATCGATCGACCCACGCGCGAGCCGCATCTCGTCGGCAACGTCGCTACCAGGAAAAGTACTGTGGGCGGTGTCGATGAGAGTCCGTCTCGCCTCTTCCGAGGGAACGTAGCCGGCCAGGCGCACACGACGGCCATCCGGCGAACTCACGGTCCAACGGTAGTCGGCGACGCTGTCGATGAGCCCCGCACGATCGGCTGCGACGCGAACACCCCATACGTTTTCCAACGACGCAAGCGCCTTGGTCGGGTCGTGCTCTTCGGGAGCCTTACCGGTCAAAACGACATCGCGGCCAACGAAGCGAATGCTCGCCCAATCGAAGCCCGCCCGCTTCAACGCCTCGGCGGAGCGGTGGGCGAGATCGTATTCGATGCCGTCACGCTCGAGTTGCACGGCAACCCAGGTCATCATCGCGATCGGGACAAGTCCCAAAAGCCAATATGATGGATTGCAGCGCATGCGCACGCGACTCCGAATACCAACCGACGCCTAGTTAGAGTGGAACGAGCAGAACCCATTGGTGGGAAGCAATCCGCTAACCCGCCAACATGGCAAACTCTGATCCGGACGGATCCCCTCGCTGCAAGTATAGACAAGAGGCAACGCCATTCCAAGCCGCGCCGAGCCTTCGCATGCACCGCTAACCATCTGAGGGAAAAAGAAATCTTTGGTACCCTGCGGAAGCGATCACAGCCTGTGGCTGAACTACCGCTAACGACATTTTCCTTGCACCCCCATCACGGCAACGGCATGGCGGCAGGGGCAAGCTCAGGAAACTGGTAATGGAATGCCAAGTCCCTGGAGAACAAGGGACGCGTCAAGGAATATGACCCGGCGCCACTACGACGACCGGAACCCCCGCCGCCCGGAGTAGGGCGGCCTCATCGGGCCCCTCGTTGGCCCCTAACCAGACGCTCATTCTGATCCGAACCAGCCGGCCCCCCCTTGCGGCCGCCGACATCATCTCATCGGCGACCGCTTGTCCGGCCGAAACTGGGTGCCTTCGCGCTTCGCGACGGGCGAACTCCGTCACGGACGCCGGCACGTCCTCATCGAAAAAGATGTCGTCGGCTCCGCGAAGCACCCGAATAGCGCCAAGAGTCAAAGCCTCCGCGCCGTGAGGTCCGATCTCGATAATCACGACCGGATGCCGGGCGGCTTTGTCTGGCGCTTCGCTCATCAATTCCGCAAGTTCAGCCGAAGCCGGTCCGCGACCGGAGTTACGGAGCGCGAGATCCGTGAACATCTGCCAGAAGCGCCTCTTCTTCTCCATCGTGTCGCCGAGACGGTCGCCCTCGCCGCGCAAGCTGCGGGCAGCCTCGGCCCAAAGCTTGAAACTCTCAGGCAGCAAGCCTTCGATGAGTGAGCGGATCGCTTGCCCGAACACGGGCGCCGCGCCATCCGTCGAAACCCCAACGACGAGCGGCGAACGATTGACGATTGCGCCGAACTGAAAATCGCAGAACGCCGGGCGATCGATGACGTTGACGGGAACACCGGCCGCCCGCACAGCGGATGCGAATTGAGCCGCCTCTTCGTCATTGCTGAAAGCGCCAACGGCCATTGCAGCCGCGGTGAGATCCTCGGGTGTCCAATGCCGGACCTTCAGGTCGACCCGGCCGTTTGGCGGCGAAGACGCCAGCCCTCGAAAGCCGTCGGCAAAGCTCTCAGAAAAAACCTCCACGTGAGCCCCTGCAGCCGACAGAAGCTCCGCCTTCCAGAGCGATGGCTCGCCGCCCCCCGCCAGAACGACCCTCTTGCCGTCAAGCTTGAAGAATACGGGCAAAACCGCCAACGCCGAGATGCGGTGGCCTTTTGAATTGGCGGTGCTCGATTTTTCGTCCGGCATTGGTTCCACGAGCCCGTATTCGCCGGCGATGCGACGCTGTAAAGTTGCGTGTTCCTATCCGCCACGCGCCGAACGAACAAGGCTTTCCAAGCGAACGACCTCAGAAGCTGGTTACTCCGAGGCTCTTTGAATACCGGAGACATCGCCGACGGGCGCGCCCCCCAACGGCAGCAGTTCGATATTCCGCATTTCTATTATATATATAATTCTAACGATTAACGCGACGCGAAGCTCAGATTTCCGGGAGCTTTCGCGGGCCAATATGGTCAGGCGGCGCTAACGGTATAGACGCGTTGCTCAGCGATATCCTCGGCTCGCAATAGATACGAGACAATCATTCTCGCCACGGGAGGCGCAAAGAGAATATTGCGATGACCAAACCCTGAGTACGTCAGCAATTCCGAGTTTTCGGTTTTTGATGCAATTTCTTCGGCGCAATCAAACGAAACTTCGCGGTCTTCGCGATCGTGAACGACGAGGGCCGCGCAGCCAGTCGCTCGCAAAAGTTTGACGACCGTGAAGCACGAAAGCGGCCGGCCCGAAACACGTTCGAGGCGTGCCTCGAACGCACGGCGCCCTGCACTGTCCAATCCCCAATGCTCGCCGAACTCGCCCGTGACCTTTGAAAGCCGATTGGGACACGCAACGAGCACGATGCGAGGCACCGCGAGCGCATGCGGCATTGGCGCGTGCCCCTCGACGGCAACAAGCGAAATCATGCCGCCAAACGAATGCGCGACAATGGCACTAAGCGGCCCGAAGTGACGGCCGATGATTGCCGTTGCGCGCGCACATTCGATGAGATTGGTCGAGTGCTCGCCGCTCAAACCGTGTGCCGGCAAATCGAACAGAACGACGCGATATCCGGCCCGCCGTATGGGTTCGGCAATGGCCGTCATGAATGAAGCCTCGCCTGTCCAGCCATGGACGACGAGCACGGTACCCAACGGCTCCCTGCAGTCCGGATCGAAAATATAAGTTTGAATATCGGCGACCGGCGTTGTAATCCGCTGCCAGTTTGCGCGACGCAAATGGAAGCGAGCCCGCGCGGTCAGTTGCTGATGATTGGGCGCCCGGTAAAAAGACAATTCCGGCATACAAAAGAGTCGAAATGCTGCGTCCCCACCGGCGCCCGTGGAAAGCCCCGATAGCGATTGACCCGCCCATATGTCTTTAGGCAACCAGAACATATCCCATTTTTGAAATCGGACTTTCAAATCCGCAAGCGGAACAACTGGCTCTATTTGCCGCAATGGTTGATGGTCTATTGCACCGCCACATTGATTGAACAGGCCCAATCCGACCGTAGGAACTTTGACCTTTCGCTAACCCTTTCCCCTCCGCAGTTACTTCACTATTCCACGGACGCAGTGCTCGTTCGCACCTGTCCGTCTTGATTATTGGCGCGATGATCCCGCATAGCGGAGCCGACGGGACGACCAGTGACTTTTGCTCTGTTTGCGAAAAAGGAATGGCTTTTGATCTCGCCAGATGAGCTGCATCACTTATTTCAGACATACGGCGTTTGGACCGTTGCCCTCATCGTCGGGCTCGAAAGCTTAGGCATTCCGTTGCCGGGCGAAGCAGTGCTGATCCTGGCATCGGTCTACGCGGCAACCCATGATGGCAACATCGCCATGGTTATCGCCGCAGCAACCATCGGTGCCATAGTCGGCGATAACATCGGCTATCTCATCGGCCGGGAATTCGGATATCCACTGGTCGTCAAGTTTGGTTCCTACGTCGGCTTGACCGAAGGTCGCATCAAACTCGGTCAATATCTCTTCCAGAAGTACGGCGGAAAAATCGTCTTCTTCGGCCGTTTTTTCGCCGTTCTGAGGTTCCTCGCGGCGTTACTGGCTGGCATCAATCGCTTGGCCTGGCCTCGCTTTCTCATCGCCAATGCGCTCGGCGGACTTATTTGGGCAAGCATCGTTGGAATCTCCGCCTACACCTTGGGCCGTGGCATTCACCAGCTGCAGGGACCGGCCGGCGTTATCGGTGGGATAATTGCCGCAGCCATTGCGGTCCTGATCTTTGTTTACTTAAAGCGTCATGAAGCAGAACTTCAGGCCGAGGCGGAAGCTTCGCTACCTGGGCCGCTGCCCGGCCTCCATCCGGGAGGCCCACCGCAAGCGGGCTGAACCGATTCAACCGGCCCCGACGACAAAAAGGATCGGCGTGCATGCCTTGAAAAAGCAGGACGCGTCAGTGATTTCTGTGATCATTCGCTTGCCCGTCATGCCCGGCGAAGATTGCTTGCGTCCCGCCGCTCATGGGAACGACGTATCTATGAACACTGAAACCATCGCAAAGGCATATCTCAGATGAGAGGATTTCTTACAGCCGCTTACGATCAAGTGAAGCTGGCCCGCGCCATCCGCTCACTGCTGCCCCCTCGTCCCCAAGACCTCGAACGCAGGGCAAAAGCCAAGGAGGCGCGCTTTCGTAAGCTCCTTCAATATGCCTACGACAATTCCCCGTACTATCGGAAACAGTTCCAGGGCATCGACCTGAGGACATGCGCAATCACCGATCTTCCGACCCTCACGAAGGTCGCCATGATGGCGAACCTCGACGATATCTTCACTGACCGCGAACTTCGCCGTGCCGACATTGAAAACTTCATGTCCGACGCGGCAAACATTGGCTCCTACTACAAGGACAAATTCGCCGTCTGCCACACCTCGGGAAGCCAAGGTCAGCCGGCCATCATCGTTCAAGACAAGCCCGCGATCCTGACGACCTTTGCGGCACAGTTCGCTCGCGGCAAGAAGGTCAGCCGCAGGTTCCTCCCGCATCTTCAGCGGCTGTTCAATCCGGCGCGCTTTTCCATCATCACGCAGAAGCCGGGCTTCTACCCGAGCAGCACGTTCTTCAACTACTTCCCCGAACGGGCGCGCCGCTTCCTCAAGTTGCAACGCCTCTCCGTGTTCGATCCGCCCGATGTGCTCGTACAGAAGATCAATGAGTTTCAGCCGAACTTCATCACCGGCTACACGAGCTCGCTCGAAACGATCACCCGCGAACTTCATGCCGGGCGGCTCAAGCTACGAGGTGATCTCGAACAGATGACCAACATCAGCGAGCCGCTTCCCGAGCCCATCGCGCAACGTGTGGAGAAGGCCTTCGGCGTTCACATTACCAATGTCTACAGCATGGCCGAGTGCATGGCGCTGACCTGCGGATGCCAGACGACGCATGGCAGCCACCTCAACGACGAACTCGCTTTCCTCGAAGTCGTCGACGCCAACGGCAAACCCGTGCCGAACGGGAGCCCTGGGGCAAAGGTCCTTTTGACCAACCTCTATAATCTCGCCCAGCCGATCATTCGCTACGAGGTCGACGACATCGTCACCATTAGCGCAACACCATGCGAATGCGGCAGCCTACTGCCTCTCATCCAAGCCGTCCAAGGCCGTTCGAAGGATCAGTTCTGGGTTAACGTCAACGGCGAAATACGTGATCTCCCGTACTACGTCTTTCTTCTTGCCCTCCACAACGAGACGAAGCTTGCCGAGCATCAATTCCTACAGACCGGGGTTAACCGCTTCGTTTTCCGGGCCGCGCCGCTGCCGGGGGAAACGTTATCGGCTGAAAAACTCAATCGATATATTCAGCAGTCCGTGACGGCCGAAGGTCTCGCCAATGTGATCCACATCGATATCGAACTTGTCGATCGAATTCTCCCTGAGGAGTCAGGCAAGGTTCGACGCGCGAAGAATGTTTTCGGACCGCCGCCAGCCACATCTTCTGAACTCGAGAGGTCGCGAACGGCAGAAGCTGGCTGAAGACCGAACCGCGCGCCTTTGCGAGGAACCCCGGCTGCTGAATTCAGTTGAAACTGGAGGGGGAATTTTTTCGGAGTGTCAGTCATGACCAGAAAAATCCTGAAGATCGTCGACGGTCCCGACAAACCGGCTCTGCGGTCTGCGCTGGCTTATCCTGAACGCGAGCAGGTTCACTTCGTTCTTGAGGGTGATGCGACAGACGCATCGATCGCGCGCATAGAAGAAATGGCGGAAGGTTTTACTTTCGAGATAAACGGCCTGCTAACGACGGGCGTCCACAAAGGCGAGACCTTTCTCGGAATTTATAGCGTCGAGACTCGCTCGGGCTCGATAGCGCTTGGTATCGGCGCTTGATTTGATAAGGGCCGCGGGCGAGCCAGCGGCCCTCTTTCATTCCCATTCATTTTGCAATGCTCCTGATCTCACGACATCCGATTTGAAAGCCAAGCGCTGAGCCGATCAGTCCTGCAGAACTTCGAATTTTAATTCGATTGTTTCCGCTCAGCGGCGCAAAAGAGCGCATTGATCAGAACATCGCAATGTCGGCACACTCTGCGGCATGGCGCGAAACGGATCGGCGCGCCGGAATGCTTGGGAGGATGCCGCTTTGAAGACGGGATACATGACATGAAAGCGATCAAAATCTCCGCTCCTGGCGGACTGGACAACCTTGCCCTCGTCGACCTGCCAGATCCAGGCAAGGCCGGTCCAGGTCAAATCCGCGTCCGCATTCATGCGAATTCGCTAAATTTTCACGACTATCTCGTCGTCTCCGGCAAAATGAAAGCAGACGATGGACGAATTCCGATGTCAGACGGCGCAGGCGTCGTCGAAGATGTCGGCGAAAGCGTTACCGAATTCAAAGCTGGCGACCACGTCGTCTCGTGCTTCTTCCCGCTCTGGCAGGATGGTCCACCCGAGGTCGATAATTTCGCCTTCACGCCGGGCGACGGCATCGACGGCTATGCGGCCGAAACCGTCGTCCGTCCGGCGACCTGGTTCACCCACGTGCCGAAAGGCTTCAGCCACGCCGAAGCGGCAACGCTGACTACGGCTGGCCTCACCGCATGGCGCGCCCTTGTGGTCGACGGACGGCTGAAAGCCGGCGACACCGTGCTCGTGCAGGGGACTGGCGGCGTATCGATCTTCGCCCTGCAAATCGCCAAAGCCATGGGCGCGGAAGTGATCGTGACGTCATCATCCGACGAAAAGCTTGAACGCGCGCGTACGCTCGGCGCCGATCATCTTATCAATTACAAAAGCATCCCGGCGTGGAGCACCCGCGTTCGCGAACTCACCGGCGGACGAGGTGTCGATTACGTCGTCGAAGTCGGCGGACCGGGAACCCTCCCGCAATCCATTGCTTCGGTCGCAATCGGTGGACACATCGCACTGATAGGCGTGCTCACCGGTCTCGGCGGCAATGTTCCCACCGCTCTGCTGATGGCAAGGCAGGCACGCCTGCAAGGCCTCATCGTTGGCAGCCGGCGCGAGCAGAACGAGTTCGTTCGCGGCATCAACGCAATCGGATTGCGACCGGTGATCGACCGCAGCTTCAGCCTTGCCGACATCGCACATGCGTTCCGGCTGCAAGAAGAAGGGCGGCACTTCGGCAAGATCTCTCTGGATTTCTGACGAACGAAAAATGCAGCGAATTGCAGGAGACCACCGCAATGTTGAATGTCATTTCCGTCGATCATTTTGTCTTGAACGTGCGCGATGTTGAAACCTCCGCCGGCTGGTATGAGCGGGTGCTCGGCATGACCCGCGAGGAGGATCGGCTTTCGGGCAAAACACCCAGAACGAGCGTGAAGTTCGGCACTGAGAAGATCAATCTTCGTCCGATCAATACCAGCCCGGTCGAATGGTTCACTGCCGAACATCCAGCTGCCGGCAGCGGCGATCTTTGCTTTCTGACCAATTACTCACCCGAAGAGGTCTCGCATCATCTGGCGGCGTCTGGTGTCGAGATCGTTCTCGGGCCCGTAAGCAAACGTGGGGCGATGGGCAACATCCGCTCCGTTTACTGCCGGGATCCTGACGGCAATCTCATAGAAATATCTTCTTCCGAGACGCCACTAGGCCCGAGCAGATCGTAGCGACCGGCGTCCTGGACGACGAGATCGAAGCCCCGAACGGAAGTGTCTCGGCGGCCGCAGAAAAATTGTCGGCGAGATGCCGCATCCGCTAAAACAGATAGCTGTCTGTGCGCAGAATTTCCGCTTCGATCGTAAAGCGCGGCGGCACAATGCCAACCCGTTGATTTAGAGCCACGACCCGCACGATTTCCACGTCGACTTAGGAACGCTCTCGCTTTCCACGTTGACTTCTATCCAATTCAACCGCCCCTACCCCTGGCTGCTCCCTTCAATCGCTCGGTCAGCTGAGCGTAGCGCCAAATCAGACATCAATCATCGAGAAGACCGTGACATTCGCTTCAACTGTAGCCGAGGCCGTCGGCAACACACCACTCATCAAGCTCCGGCGCGCGTCCGAAGAAACGGGATGCACAATTCTCGCCAAAGCGGAGTTCATGAACCCCGGCCAATCCGTCAAGGATCGCGCGGCGCTTTATATTATTCAGGATGCTATCGCAAAAAAGCGATTGCAGCCTGGCGGCGTTATCGTGGAAGGCACGGCTGGGAACACGGGCATCGGGCTGACGATTATCGGGAACTCAATGGGCTTCCGCACCGTCATCGTCGTTCCAGAGACACAGTCGATCGAAAAGAAGGACACGCTGCGGCTGCTCGGTGCGGAGGTCATCGAGGTTCCGTCCGTCCCTTACAGCAACCCCAATAATTACGTGAAGTACTCTGAGCGGGTCGCCCAGTCTCGCGCTGCAAGCGAACCAAACGGAGCGATCTGGGCGGATCAGTTCGACAATATCTCCAATCGTCAGGCACACGTTGAAACAACGGCCGCCGAGATCTGGCATCAGACTGAAGGAAAAGTAGACGCGTTCGTATCGGCCGTCGGCACGGGAGGCACGTTGGCCGGCGTCGCGCAAGGGCTGAGGGAACGGAACAGCTCGATCAAGATCGCTCTCGCCGACCCTCCAGGCGCGGCACTCTATAGCTTCTATACGAGCGGCAAGCTGCACGCCGAAGGAACGTCCATAACGGAAGGAATCGGACAGGGTCGCATCACAAAAAATCTTGAGGGCTTCACCCCCGATTTCTCATTCCAAATCCCGGACTCTGAGTCCCTCGCGATTGCGTTCGACCTCCTGTCGGAGGAAGGCCTTTGCGTCGGCAGTTCGAGCGGCGTGAATGTTGCGGGCGCCATCCGGTTGGCTAAGGCCCTTGGCCCCAATCATGTCATCGTGACGATCTTGTGCGATCTCGGCACCCGCTACCAATCGAAGATGTTCAACCCCGAATTCCTTCGCGAGAGAAACCTGCCGATACCGGCGTGGCTCCAAAGGCGGCCGGGCGCGTCCTGCACAGAGTAATGAACGTCGAGCGCGCTCCTGCTCAGCGCCACGCCCGCGACAGGAGTGTGCATTGCACCCTTAGTCGATGTTTCGATCGCGGTCAGCGGCCCTGATGACACTCTCCGTGATCTTCGGATTGCAATGCTCGACAAACCGATACGCATACCGCCGGAGTAGACGCCCCCGGCAGATCGCAATGCTTGACGTGCTCGGCTGAAAGAGATCGCGCGCATCCAGCCTTACGAGCTTTCGATCCTGGTCCGGATCGTAGGCAACTGACGCGATAATGCCGACGCCCAATCCCAATTCTGCGTAGGCCTTGATGACGTCGGCATCGAGCGCCGTGATTGAGATGTCCGGATTGAGGCCCGCCAATTCAAATGCATGATCGATCCGTTGTCGTCCGGTCAATCCTTCGTCGTACGTGATGATTGGCCATTCGGCGATCGCCGGCAGCATCAACGGCTGCTCCGTCGTCAGCGGATGGCCGTGGGGAACGACCACGGCGTGATCCCATGTCTGGTAGGGAAATGCGAGGATGCCCGGGTGGCCGTCGAGCGTGTCAGTCGCAATCGCGATGTCCGCATAACCAGCCAGCAAAATTGCCGGCAGATCCTTCGGACTGGCTTGCTGCATTTGCAGCCGCACTTGCGGAAATGCCTTTTTGAATTCGGCGATGACTGGGGGCAACGTGTATCGCGCTTGCGTGTGAGTTGTCGCAACCTTCAACAGGCCTTCGTTGCCGCTCGAGAAATCCGCCACCACGCGCGAGAGATTCTCGGCGTCGACGAGCATGCGCTCCACGATCTTCGCCACTTCTTTTCCGGGTTCGGTCAGCCCCAGCAAGCGCTTTCCGTGGCGGACGAAAATTTCCACTCCAAGCTCAGCCTCCAGGTCCCGGATATGCTTGCTGAGGCCCGATTGCGAGGTCAGCAAGACGTTGGCTGCCTCGGTAAGATTAAAGCGGTGCCTTACGGTTTCGCGAATAATCCTCAGCTGCTGAAAATTCATGACGTGGCAAGACCCTTGATTGCTTCAAGTGAGGCCTGGAATGGGCCCCGCGGTTCGGTGCGCCATAAGCTACCTGCCTCCACCTCTCCTCAAAGAAAAAAAATCCTTATCAAGAGATTTCTCGGCGAACAGGCTCGCAGACTTCCATTGGAGAAATACGACTGAGCTTATGAATATTTTTTCGTTTGCTTGGCGCATCGGCTTTGAAAAAACGAAACCCGAAGAAATTTCAAAACAGGAAGAGCGTTGATAATCAACCGACGCGCTGCACCTCGCCGGAAGCTCGCGTTGGCCTAATCCAATCGACCTAACGATTTATATTTCCTCGCAAAATAGCGTGCGATCGACGACGACCGGGGAACGCAATTTCCCCAAGGCACCGCACGGGACGACCGGAAACAACGCAGTGGATTCAAACGTGCCTAACGATTTTCTCCCCACAATCGAAAGTGAAATTGACCAGGAAGAGCGTGGCGTTCAGCCGTGGGACATCGATGCGATCGTCGGCGCCCTGCGCGATGCACGCCGCCGAAGCCCGCGGGTGATTTCGGCAGGAAATCGCCGTGCGCCGATCCCGTCTCCTGAGCTGCTTCAGCAGGTCGTAACCAGGCTCTATGCGTCTCTATTTCCGCGTCACGCTGGAGCCGTCGACCACAGTGAGGAGGGTCTAGCCTTTTTCGTTGGCAGCACGCTCAACGAAGCTCTGCATCTTCTGTCCGAGCAGGTGAGGCGCGAGCAGGGTTTTATCGACCCTGCGCGGTTGGGGCCAAGCCTGAACACGCGACCGGCTGAAGTCATCGTCGCCGAGTTCACACAAAAACTCCCCGGCATTTACGAACTCTTGGAAAGCGATATTCGCGCCGCATACGACGGCGATCCATCCGCGCGCAGTACCGAGGAAGTGCTCCTCAGCTTCCCCGGGGTGAAAGCAATCATTTACCACCGGATCGCGCACGCGTTGCACGCCTTGGGCGCGCCCGTGGTTGCGCGCATCATTGCGGAGTTAGCGCATTCGCAAACGGGGATCGACATCCACCCCGGCGCAAAAATCGGCGGCAACTTCTTCATCGATCACGGCACGGGCGTCGTCATCGGTGAAACGGTGATCATCGGGGAACGTGTCCGTATCTATCAGGCTGTGACACTCGGAGCGAAGCGGTTCTCCGTCGACGAACACGGCGCCCTCGTCAAAGGCGAGCCGCGTCATCCCATCGTCGAAGATGATGTCGTTATCTACGCGGGCGCAACCATCCTTGGCCGGATCACGATCGGACGAGGCTCATCGATCGGCGGCAACGTCTGGCTGACACACAGCGTCGCTCCCCAAAGCACCATCGTCCAAGCTCAAGCGCGAAGCGAGACCTTCGAGCAAGGCGCAGGGATCTAATTCCAATATAACAACGTTGACACGCTTATTCGTTCGCTGAATAAGCATATCATAGAATTTAAAATCTACAATTTAACAGAAAATGGGTATGATATGGCAGACGACGTCCAAACGGCTTTAGGTGACATTGCCGCCCGGCAATTGGCCAATGCGACCAAGACCGTGCCGCAAATGTCGAGCATCACTCCGAAGTGGCTCGTACATTTCTTGAGCTGGGTCCCCGTCGAGGCGGGCATCTATCGCGTGAACAAGGTCAAGGATGCGGATCGGGTCGAGGTTGCCTGCTCGCTGCGCGACGAACGCATCCTGCCGCAGACGTTCGTCGATTACGTCGACAACCCGCGCGAATATCTGTTGAGCGCCGTTCAGACTGTTCTCGACATTCATACCCGCGTCTCGGATCTCTACAGCATTCCGCACAACCAGATCAAAGAGCAGCTTCGCCTGACGATCGAGACGGTGAAGGAGCGCCAGGAAAGCGAGCTGATCAACAACAAGGAATACGGCATCATTCCGAATGCCACGGCTGCTCAGAAGATCCGCACGCGGACAGGCGCACCGACGCCGGACGATCTCGATGAGCTGATCACAAAAGTTTGGAAAGAGCCCGCATTCTTCCTCGCTCACCCGCAGGCGATTGCTGCCTTCGGTCGCGAGTGCACGCGCCGCGGTGTTCCGCCGCCGACTGTTACGCTGTTCGGATCGCCGTTCATCACATGGCGCGGTATCCCGCTCGTCCCGTCCGACAAGATCGAAGTGAAGGGCGGCAAGACCAACATCCTCCTGATCCGGACGGGTGAGGCAAAGCAGGGCATCGTTGGCCTCTTCCAGCCCGGGCTTCCCGGCGAACTTTCGAAGGGCCTCTCGGTCCGCTTCATGGGTATCAACGATCAAGCCATCGCGTCCTATCTTGTGTCGCTCTATTGCTCTCTCGCCATCCTGACAGATGACGCCGTGGGTATTCTCGAGAACGTGGATGTGACCAAGTATCATGCCTACAGCTGATCTCGGACGAAGCACGGGCCTTGACGCGCTCGCTGCTGCGGCGCTCAGCCCGGATGCGGGCGTTCGCCCCCCGGCCGGCTTGCCCGATGTCGGAACATTGACGAAGCTCGCGAACGAACTGTTCGCGGCGCTTCCCGGTCAATCCGTGCCGCTTCCGGCTGGCCCATCGCTGAGCGGGCTCGGCGCGTCCCCAACGGACGTTGCCGGCAGTACGGCTCCGCATGCTGCCGCAGCAGCGACGTCGCCCGTTCCCGTTCCTGGAGCAACGTCGATCGCGGGGGCTTCTCCGCTTTCGACGCAGGATGCCTACGGAAATGGTCAGGGCGCGCCGGTAGCGCTGATCGGCAACGGCGCGACCTCGCTACCCCTCAACGGCGTGACCGGGATTTCGCTTCCGGGCATCGGAGCCTCGCCTTATGTCGATGCTGGATACGTTTCTCCGGCATCAATTCCGGTGAACCAACAAACGCCGGGCATCGGAGTGCCGGCGGCACCTGCTGATCCGCTGCCCGCAGATGTCTCTGCGCTCGATCTGAAAAGCATTGATGCATTGATCGGTACGCCACCCGGTTCCCTCCCCTCGAGTATCGATGCAAGCCCATCCCAATCGGGATATGGGGCCTCGAAGGGAATCCCTGGGCGCCCTGAAAGCCCGCGTTCCGTGGAGGCTCTTCCCGGGATCGACCGGACCTCACCTCCGACCGCACCCGCCGCTACGCCACCGCCGCAAATTCTCAATGACCATACCGGCATTGAAACGCCACGCTCCGCCGGATCAGCGCTCGACTTCGATGTCCTCGGCATTCCCTACGAAGCAGAATTGAAATCGTTGCTCGCGCCGTTGGCGGCCGACCCCGTCAGCTCCTTGCTCGGCGAGACGGGATCGAACCTCTATTTCCTTCCGTCCGCTGCAGTTCCCGCAGGCAAGTCTGCGAATCCCGAAAGCCTCGCCACGGCGACAACCTCTCTCGGCAACGGCCGCGGCTTCGATGTCGATGCCGTCCGGCGCGACTTCCCGATCCTCAACGAAACAGTCAACGGCCGCCCGCTGATCTGGTTCGACAATGCAGCGACGACACAAAAGCCAAGATCGGTCATCGAGCGGCTCAAATATTTCTATGAGCATGAAAACTCGAACATCCATCGCGCCGCTCACGAACTGGCGGCACGCGCGACGGACGCCTACGAAGGGGCGCGCAACAAAGTCGCGCGCTTCCTGAATGCCGGATCGTCCGAAGAGATCATCTTCACGCGCGGCGCGACAGAAGCCGTCAACCTCGTCGCGGCGACGTTCGGACGCCAGCACGTCGGTCCGGGCGACGAGATCGTCATAACTAATCTCGAGCATCACGCCAACATCGTCCCGTGGCAGCAACTCTGCCTCGAAAAGGGCGCGAAGCTCCGCGTCGCGCCAGTCGATGACTGCGGCGCTCTCCTGCTCGATGAGTTCGGCAAGCTGTTGAACGCGCGGACCAAGCTTGTCGCGTTCACGCAAGTGTCGAACGCACTCGGCACGATCACGCCCGCGAAGGCCATGGTCGAGATGGCGCATCGCGTCGGGGCGCGCGTTCTTGTAGATGGCGCGCAGTCCGTGTCCCACATGAAGGTCGACGTGCAGGACCTCGATGCCGACTTCTTCGTGTTTTCAGGACACAAGCTTTTTGCCCCGACAGGCATTGGCGTCGTGTACGGCAAGAAGGATTTGATGGACACGTTGCCTCCCTACCAGACTGGCGGCAACATGATCCGCGACGTGACCTTCGAGCGGACCGAGTTCCACAAATCGCCGCAACGGTTCGAGGCGGGAACGGGCAATATCGCCGATGCTGTCGGCCTCGGTGCAGCAATCGACTATGTCGAGCGCATCGGCCTTCACAACATCGCGGAATACGAACACAAGCTGCTCGTTTACGCGACGGAGAGATTGCTCCAGATCCCGGGCCTTCGCATCATCGGAACGGCTCCGGAAAAGGCGAGTGTCATCTCGCTGGTCCTCAAAGGTGTCCCGAGTGAAGAAATCGGCGCGCGCCTCAATAAGTACGGCATCGCGGTGCGTTCAGGCCATCACTGCGCCCAGCCTATCCTGCGTCGCTTCGGCCAGGAGACGACGGTGCGACCATCCTTCGCGTTCTATAATACATGCGAAGAAATCGACGTGCTGGTCGGCGCGCTCAAGGATATCCAGGCGGAGACCTCAATTCCTCGGCTCTGAGTTCGTCGAAAGATAGCGAACTGGGCGCAACCGGCAGGTCGCGCCACAAACAAGGCAGCCCCGTAACGCGCGGGCTGCCTTTGCTGCCTTTTTATTATTTGATCACACAGAACACGCTGGCGAAATGCTGCGGAAAGTAGGCGATGGCGACACCGCCCATCATGAGAACAAGGCCAGCCAGAAGATTGAGCCTCGTGCCAACTGCGCGCCGGTTAAGCCACGAAATTCCATAAGCTGATGCAATCACGGCCGGAACGGTGCCGACGCCGAAACCGAGCATGAAGTTCGCGCCTTGCGCGCTCGTACGCGTTAGAGATGCCAGGAACGCCGCGCCATAAACCATCGGGCAGGCATTGAGCCCCCAGACAACGCCGAGCGCGACCGGGGCGAGGTAACGGCCCTGCCCGGCAGGACGCAGCAGGGAGTTCACACCGGACGCAAGCACCTCCATGCCATGATCGACGAGGGACAGCCTGGGCATAAGCCCGGCGAGCACCAGCCCCATCCATAAGAGCGACGCAGCTGCCGCCCATTGCAGCACAATCGGGCTCTGCATCGGCGTGCGAGACAGGATATCACCGCCGAAAGCTCCGGCCACACCGCCGATCGCGGTGTAAGTCAAGATGCGGCCGGCCTGCATCAGAACGAGATTGAGATTTCTATCTCCTGACGTTTTCGCTCCAAGCAGCAGGTTCGCTCCGCAGGCAATGCCGCCGCACATCGCGCCGCAATGGAACGCACTGGCGAGCCCGACGGCAGCACCGCTGAAGAAGCTCTCGCTAAGCATCGTCGGCTTGGCTCCGATCCGGCTTCGTCGCCATGCGATCATTGTCATCGCTGATCGCGCGCCACTTGGCACCTTCGAGATCGTCGTATTGTCCGCTGCGAAGCGCCCAGAGGAAGGCGGCGAGCCCCATCATCCCGAGCGTCAGAGCAGCAGGAACAAGCCAAGCAAGCGAGGTCATGCCGATGCTCCGACGTTTGGAAGGCGCAAAGCCTTCGAGCGAAGACGAAGCGCGTTTACTGTGACCATGATCGATGATCCCGACATGGCGAGCGCCGCAATCAAAGGCGTCACGTAACCTGCCATCGCGAGCGGCACGAAAATCGAATTGTAGAGAATAGCGATAGCGAAATTCTGCAAAGCCAAACGGCGTGCGGCTTTAGCGACCGACAGCGCCTCAATGACCGGCTGAAGGACGTCGCCTTGAAAAACAGCGTCGGCCGTGGTTTGGGCGATATCGATAGCGGACGCCGGTGAAAGCGAGGCATGTCCGGCTGCAAGGGCTGGCGCATCGTTGAGCCCGTCACCGACCATCAGCGTCTTACATCCCCGCGCCTTCAAGGCTTCGATTGCCTGCAGTTTCTGGTCTGGACGAACCTCCGCAGTCCAATCCTCGATGCCGCAGGCCGCGGCTGTTTGCGCAACCGCCGCACTCCGGTCTCCGGATAACAGGCTGACGCGATATCCCGCGTGACGAAGTTCCGAAACGCACGCGGCAGCGTCCTTACGTAATTCGTCCACGAAGTTGAAGCCGACAGCAGGCTTGCCTTCGGCCGCGTACCAGATCGACGCGTTCTGGTCCTTGACGCCAGCCCACGCGGCCGACCCGACTTTCTCCTCGAAGCCCATCGACGTCGTGAGGAGACCCGACCCTGGCACTTCTTCGACGCTCTCGACGGCACGCGTTGGCATACCCTCCGCACGTGCAGCCTTGACCAACGCTTGCGCAAAAGGATGCTTGCTCACTCCGGCAATCGAACCTGCCCGGCTCAGAGCCGCCTTATCGACACCATCGCTCATCTCGAGCCGCAACTCTCCGGTCGTCAGCGTTCCCGTCTTGTCGAAGACGACGCAATCGACTTCGGCGAGACGTTCGAGCCCATCAGGAGCCTTGACGATAACCCCTTTGCTGAACAGACGGCTCATCGCAGCGACCTGCACGGCAGGCACGGCGAGGGCCAAGGCGCACGGGCACGTAATGATGAGAACGGCGATTGCGTGCGTAAGCGATTGATCCCACGGCGCGCCGGCCGCCATCCATGCAATGAACGTGAGCAATCCGAGAACATGGACCGCGGGCGCATAAATTTGCGAGGCGCGATCGGCAAGCCGGACATAGCGGCCGCGGCTCTGCTCAGCGTTGAGCATCATGCGGCCTATTTCGCCGAGAAGCGTGTTTTCTTCCGCAGCAGTAATACACACGCGCAGGGTGCCGCCGCAATTGATCGTGCCCGCATAGACCGAGTCGCCGATCGAAACGGCGCGCGGCCGCGTTTCGCCGCTGATCAGACTCTCATCGATATCGCTCTGGCCGGAGATCACCTGCCCGTCACCAGCAATGCGCTCGCCCGCGGCGACGGCAATAACCATGCCCGGCTCGAGCGTGCTCGCAAGCACGAGCTTGGTTGTTTGATCCGGCGCGACGAGTGTCGCGTTCGTCGCCCTAAGCCCGAGCAGGTTCTCGGCTGCTCCGCGCGCCTTAGTTCGCATTCGTTCGTCAAGCACTCTCCCGATCAGCAAGAAGAACAGGAGTGACGTCGAGGCATCGAAATAAATCTGCTCCGAACTGCGCATCGTCTGGAACAGGCTCATGCCCGTTACCAGCAGCACGCCAAGCGAAATGGGCACATCCATGTTGAGGCGCCGCGACCGCAACGCTGCGAGTGCCGACTTGAAGAAGGGTTGACCGGCGTAAGCGACGGCTGGCAGCGCGATGAGCGCCGATAGCCAATGGAACAGATCCATGAGGGAACTGTCCATGTCGCTGGCCTCTCCGGACCAGACCGCCACGGAAAGCATCATGATGTTTCCGGCTGCAAAACCGGCAACACCGAGACGAGGAAGAAGCTCGCTCACACGCGCGGCCTGCTCCGTCTCGGCGTTCTCGATCAACGGCGCCGCCGGAAATCCGGCATGCTCGAGAGCCGCCGTCAGGTCAATCGCAGAGCTGAAAGACGGATCGACGACGACGGAAACGCGCTTGGTCGTCAGGTTCGCACGGGCTGCCTCGACGCCACGGAGAGCGCGCAGCGTATTTTCAACCGACCGGATGCAGTTGCCACAAACGATGCTCGGGACCGAAAGTACGATCGTCTGCCGCGCCTGCGCGGCAAGCCCGGCGTCTAGGGCTGCTTCCATATCCGCTCCTTCGATCTGTAAACGACCTTGTCGTTCTCCGCAGCGGTGACGGAAAGCGTCCACGTGCCTTCCGAAAGTCCTGAAATGTCGACAGTGTAAGTCCCATTACCCTTGGGCACCAAGTCAAAACGCCGATCGAAAATGTCTGTGGTCGCGCGCCCGATTTCAGCCTTCACGAGCAAACCCTCGATGGGTTGCCGGTTCGCATCCGTCAATGCAATCGCAAGGCGCCCGGTCTTGGAATCGAACGCCCGGCTTTCATGCCAGCCAAGCCGGTTCTGATCCGCTTCATCCTGGAGTGTTTGGTTGTAGGCTAGGCCTTTGCGGTACGCGTCGGCTGTGTCGCCGCTGAACGTAGATACGGCCTTGGTGATCAAAATCCCATCCACAGCCGTCACGGTCAGAAAGAACCCAACCAAGATGGCTAAGACATGCCACCCGCGAAGCGAAACTTTTGATGCTGCAACGCTCATGGCGGACTCCTGAATGTCGTGGCGCGTGATGCCGTCTTGCCGCTCTCCACATCCTGCAATTCGATCGTCACGGGCTCGGCATCCGACTTCAATTCTTTTCTTTGAGCGCCCGAGAGCATGAGGAAGACTTTGACGGCTCTGACTTCTGATGGATTGACTTCTATCGTCGGGTCGTTGCCGTCGAACTCCACGAACTTCGGCTGAAGCTCAGCCGGGCCTCTGAAGTGCAACTTGAAGTGCCGCACTCCTTCGACCTTGTTCGCGATCTTGATCATGTAGCCGTTGCGCAGTCCGCCGTCGCTCAACACAACGAAAAGCGGATTGCGATCCTGGATGACGCTCAACTCGAAGTCAGCCCGATTGAGCAGCGACCATCCCATGAGAGACGCCACGAACGTGATCATGGCCGTATAAAGCATCGTGCGTGGGCGAATGATCCGCCAGCCCGCGCGCGGCGCGCTCGTGGCGTTGCCAAGGTTTCCGATAGTCGTATAGGCGATGAGTTCACGAGGCCGGCCAACCCGATCCATGATCTCGTTGCACGCATCGATGCAGAGCGCACACTGGATACATGCGAGCTGCGATCCGTCACGGATGTCGATACCTGTCGGACAGACCGAGACACAGGCCTTGCAGTCGATGCAATCCCCGCGATCATCCCAAGTCGTGCCCTTCTTGTGAGCACCCCGCGGCTCGCCGCGAAGCTCGCGATAGGAAATGAGAAGCGAATCGCGATCGACCATCGCACCCTGAATGCGTGGCCAAGGACACATGTAAATGCAGACCTGCTCGCGGGCGAGTCCCCCAAGCAAATACGTCGTCAGTGCAAACAAACCGAGAAAGACATAGGCAACGGTCGATGCCGTCCCATGCACCAGTTCAACGGCAAGGGTCGGCGCATCACGGAAATAGAAGACCAGCGCTCCGCCCGTTGCGAGCGAAATCGCCAGCCACGACAGATGCGTTGCCGACTTCTTCCAGATCTTTTCGAACGACCACGGTTGCGCATCGAGACGCAACTGCGCGTTGCGATCTCCTTGCCAGAAACGCTCGACGGAAATCATCAGGTCCGTCCAGACAGTTTGCGGACACGCGTATCCACACCACATGCGGCCGGCGATCGAGGTGACGAGAAAGAGAGCCAGCGCGCCGATAACAAGGAGCCCGGTGACGTAGTAAAATTCCTGCGCCCAGATTTCGATAGGGCCGAACAACAGGCGCTGATTGGCGAAGTCGAACAGGATGGCCTGATCGGGTAAGCCCTCGCCGCGATTCCATCGCAACCACGGCACAACGTAGTAGATCGCGAGCGCGAAACCCATCACGAACCACTTGATGCTGCGGAAGATTCCCCGCGCACGCTTCGGATAGATTTTCGTTCTCGACACGTAGTCCGACTGCCGCGGAGCAGACGGCGGCGTGGCGCGACTTTCATCACCTCCGATCAGAAACTTGTTCGGTCGATCCATCGTGTTCATTTCGGTTTGTCCGCGCCTGCCGCGGGAGCGGAGGCGCTGGCAGCTTCAGCTTGCGCCCCGCCAAGGGAATAAACATAGAGCGTTAGCATTTTTACCGCGACCGGATCGAGCCGCTCGGACCACGCCGGCATCGCGCCACCACGCCCGGTTCGGATGCTCTGCATCACGGCGTCCTGCGAGCTCCCGTAAAGCCAGATGGCGTCCGTCAGGTTGGGCGCACCCATATCCTGATTACCTTTACCCTGATCGCCATGGCACGCGGCACAGTTGTCAGCAAAAATCTGCGCGCCCCTCTTTGCCGCTTCTTGGTCGACGTCGAGATGCGAGAACGAGCGGACGAAATTGGCGGCGTCGCGGATCTGCGCCTCATCGAGAATCTTGTCGATTCCAAAGCGCGGCATCGCAGTGTCGTGTGCCTTCGGATTGCCACTTCTTATGCCAAACGCGATGGTCTGATGAATTTTCTCGAGATTACCGCCCCAAAGCCAGTCGTCATCGTTGAGATTGGGATAGCCGATGCCACCCTGCGCCCCGCGCCCATGGCAACCCGCGCAATTCTCGCCAAACAGCGCCGCACCGCCCGCAATCGAGAACTGGAACAGCTCATCGTTCTTGCGAATGTCGGCGAGCGACATCTCCGCGATCTGCGAGCGATATTTTGCGTGGCCCGACTTCCACGCCTCGATATCTTGCTGCACCTGATCGCGCTGACTGTAGTTCAGCACACCCTTTGTATAGCCGTTGATCGTCGGCCACGCCGGATACACGACCCAATAACCGATAGACCACAAGATCGAGACATAGAAGGTATAGAGCCACCACCTGGGAAGCGGTTTATTAAGCTCGCAGATATCGCCATCCCAGACATGTCCGGTCGTCTCGACACCCGTCACTTCGTCTATTTTTTTGCGATGGCTCATGGTTTGTCCTCGTTGACCGGGAGCGCATCGTCCCGAAACGGGATTTCCGAAGCCGACACGAACTTGGCTTTGTTACTTCTGCGCAAGGCGTAGATGTATGCGGCGATCGTGATACCGCCAAAAATTGCCAGCGACGCAATCTGCGTGACCATTTGAATGTCTTCGTAGGCCAAGGCCGAACTCCCCTTATCGAAGGTTTGGACCACTCGCATCGAACTTCGTGAAGTCGACGAGCGTGCCGAGCATTTGTAGATAGGCGATGACGGCATCGAGCTCCGTGGGCTCGACGTTCTCTCCCGCCGGTTGACCGTCGAACTTGCGCACTTGTGCCTTCGGGTAGCGCGCGACGAGCGCCTTTGCCTCTTTGGTGTCGGGCGAAATCTGCGCGACGACATCCTTACCCGCGCTCGTAATCATCTCGTCGCTGTAAGGAACGCCAAGCTCCTTCAATGCCTTCATGCGCTTCGAGATGTTCGAGTAGTCGAGAAGCGTGCGGTCGAGGAACGGATACCCCGGCATGATCGATGCCGGCACGACCGAGCGCGGGTCGCGCATATGCTCTGCGTGCCAAGCGTCCGAATACTTGCCGCCGACGCGCGCAAGGTCGGGCCCCGTGCGCTTCGAGCCCCACTGGAACGGATAGTCGTACATGCTCTCCGCAGCCAGAGAGTAATGGCCGTAGCGTTCGACCTCGTCGCGCAGCGAGCGGATCATTTGGCTGTGACAGTTGTAGCAGCCCTCGCGCACGTAGATGTCACGGCCGGCAAGCTCGAGCGGCGAATAGGGCCGCATGCCTTGCACTTTCTCGATCGTCGACTGAACGTAAAACAGCGGTGCGATCTCGACGATGCCGCCGATCGAAACGACAATCAGCGCGCCGATCAGCAGAATAATCGAGTTTCGCTCGAAAATAGCGTGGTTCACGATTATCGCTCCTCTTATTCGGCTGGCATTGCGACGACGCCGGGACGCAGCTCAGGCGCTGCTGCTACCGCCGGCTGATCACGGACGTCGACCGGCTGATCACCGCGGATCGTGCGCCAGACGTTGTAGGCCATGATCAGCCCGCCGAGCAGGAACAGCGCACCGCCGGCCGCGCGAATGACATACGGCCAGTGCATCGCCTCGACGGTTTCGATGAAGGAGTATTTGAGGAAGCCGAGGCGGTCGTAAGCGCGCCACATCAAACCTTGCGTAATGCCCGCAACCCACATCGACGAGATGTAGAGAACGATGCCGATCATCGCGAGCCAGAAGTGCCACTCGACAAGCTTCATCGAGTAAAGACCTTGCCGCTTCCACAGCCACGGCACGAGGCAGTATACGGCGCCGAACGTGATCATGCCGACCCAGCCGAGCGCGCCGGAATGGACGTGTCCGATCGTCCAGTCTGTGTAGTGCGATAGCGAGTTGACTTCCTTGATCGACATCAGCGGCCCTTCGAACGTCGACATTCCGTAGAACGCCACGCTGACGACCAGCAGCCGAATGACTGGATCAGTCCTGAGCTTGTCCCACGCACCGGACAACGTCATGAGCCCGTTGATCATACCGCCCCACGACGGCATCCAGAGCATGATCGAGAACGTCATGCCGAGCGTCTGCGCCCATTCGGGAAGCGCGGTGTAGTGGAGGTGGTGCGGTCCCGCCCAGATGTAGAGGAAGATGAGCGACCAGAAGTGCACGATCGACAAGCGGTAGGAATAGACCGGCCGTTCGGCGCGTTTCGGAATGAAGTAATACATGATGCCGAGAAACCCGGCCGTCAGAAAGAAGCCAACCGCATTGTGCCCATACCACCATTGTGTCATGGCACCCTGAACGCCCGGAAAGAGCGGATAGCTCAGCGTTCCGAGAAATGACACGGGCAGCGCAAGGTTATTGACGATATGCAGAATAGCGACGGTGACGATGAAGCCTAGGAAGAACCAGTTCGCGACGTAAATGTGCGGCTCTTGGCGATCCTTCAGCGTCCCGAGAAATACGAGCAGATAGGCGACCCACACGACCGTAAGCAAGATGTCGGCGTACCATTCGGGCTCCGCGTATTCCTTGCCTTGCGTCACGCCCATCAGGTAGCCGGACGCCGCGATAACGATGAAAAGCTGATATCCCCAGACGACGAACCAAGGCGCCCATTTGCCTGGCATCCGAGCTTGGCTTGTCCGCTGAACGACATAAAGTGAAGTCGCGATGAGAGCATTGCCGCCGAACGCGAAAATGACGGCCGAGGTGTGCACCGGCCGCAAGCGCCCGAAGTTGGTCCACGGCAAATCGAAGTTCAGCGCCGGAAACGAAAGTTGCCACGCGAGAATATCGCCAACGAGAAATCCTGCGATACCCCAGAAAACGCACGCAATCGTCGCAACGCGAATGGGACCATCGAAGTAACCGGAACGCTTCTCCTGTCTGAGGTTCGTCGGATGCGTCACAACGTAGAAGCCGGCAGCCACCGCCGCCGCCAACACGATGAGTCCCTGAAGCCGAAGGATCTCCTCCTCTCCAGCAAGCGCGAACAATAGACCTATCGCGCCGATGATGACTGCGCTTATGAGCGCCAGCGAATCGCTGAGCCCCGAGCGCTCGTCCAATACGTCCTGCAAAGCTGCCTCCCGATCCCAATACGGAACTCACAGTCGAATAGTCAGCCGCCAGCAGCCTTGATCTAAGTCAAGGTTCGCCAAGAAGAGCGGCATTAGAAATGTCACATCGCCAGAACGCGGCCTCACGTCTTTTGAGGATTTCACTAATGACGGATGCCAGCCCGGCAAGACGACTGGATGATGCTGGACATTGCGCGACGCCTCATCCCCTGGAAATTATCGAGGAGGAGCACGCCCTCCAATTGGAGTTGTGCGATCTCCTGGAAAGTATGGCGGACAACCTGCCGACCAAGCTCGACCCTGCGTTGGCCGTGATCGCAATCTCCATTCTGAAGGGAAGCGTAAAGGCTCACACAAAATTCGAGGAAGATGCGCTTTTCCCACTGCTCAGAGAACGATTGTCACCGAACGACACTGTCGTTCAGGCACTGGCGTGCCTCAGCCAGGAACACGAGCGCGACGAAGATAGCGCTGACGAACTCGCCGAAGCGCTCAAAGACGCGTTGCAAAGCAGAGCACCGCAGAACCCGGAAACGCTCGGTTACATTCTTCGCGGCTATTTCGAAAGCCAGCGCCGCCATATCGCCTGGGAGGACAGCGTTGTTTTGCCCGCGGCGCGCCAAGCACTGACCGTCGAAGACCTCGCGCGCCTTCAGGAATGGATCATGACGAGCGACCATCCCCGTTGCATCAGGATACCGCTGCTAAAGCTCAGGGCCCGGAGATCATCATCGTCGATCTGCGAAAAATGCCCATCATCGCTTGGGCAGGAGAAATAACGGGATGTCTCCAGATTTCGTGCGCCGCATGAGCGCCCCCGTTCCGCGATATACGAGCTATCCGACCGCCGCCCAGTTTCGGGACACGGTCGGCGAGAAGGACTTCGCAGAAGCTCTGGTCGAATTGGAAGACGACGCTTCGTTTTCGCTCTACGTGCATGTGCCGTTCTGCAAAAAGCTTTGCTGGTACTGCGGCTGCAATATGAAAGTTGCACGCACCAAAGAGCCGGTCATCCGCTATTTGGAAGCTCTCGAAGCGGAATTGCGCGCCATCGCCGCGCTTGGACTCTCTAAGCACAAGATTTCATATATGCACTGGGGCGGCGGCTCTCCCAACATTCTGACGGGCGAGCAGATTTTGGCGTTGACTGCGCGCATTCGCGACTCTTTCGAGATCGACACCACCGCCGAATTCGCCGTCGAGATCGACCCGCGCGAAGCGAGCGCGTCGCTTGCGCAGGCGCTGAAGCGCGCAGGCGTCAATCGGGTGTCGATTGGGGTCCAAGATTTCGACAGCGCCGTTCAGACTGCCATCAATCGTCTGCAGTCGTTCGAAGTCACGTCGGCCTGCGTAGATAGTTTAAGGGATGCCGGGATCGACAACATCAACATCGATCTCGTTTATGGATTGCCGCTGCAGACCCGATCTGGAATCGAACGGACAGTCGAGCAGGTCCTTTTGCTGCAACCAAATCGTGTCACGCTATTTGGGTATGCACATCTGCCCGCGCGCTTCGCGCACCAATCGATTATCGACGCCACGACGCTTCCCGACAGCGTTGAACGCTTTGCTCAGTCCCAAAGAGCCGCGCGCATGCTCACCGCCGCGGGTTACGTCCGGATCGGGCTCGACCATTTCGCCCTGAAGGACGATCCCTTGGCCGTCGGACCCGTTCGCCGCAACTTTCAAGGATATACGACCGATACGTCGGAAACCCTGGTCGGCGTCGGGCCGTCGGCCATCTCCTGCATCGGCAGCGCATATTTTCAGAACGCGTCGTCTCCCGCCGAATACGAAGAGCGTATTGCCGCGACAGGCCTCGCCACAACCAGAGGCGTCAAGCTGACGGACGAAGATCGCGTTCGGCGCTACGTCATCGCGAGATTGATGTGCGACTTCAGCTATTCCGAATCCAACGTTCGCGAGCGCTTTGGAGCTACGGCGTCACGCGTCATTCTGGAAGGCCGGGAGATGATCGAGGCAGATATGGCCGGTCTTCTGGAGAAGGTCGAGGACGGTTTCGTAGTCACACCGCGCGGCCAGCCATTTGTGAGAAGTATTGCGGCGTGCTTCGATACCTATCTTGGATCTGATATGCGCTGCGCGCCGGCCGTCTAGACGCTGCTCATTCGCTCCAGATGAGCGGGGTCCAAGACAACGACGGTTCTCGCACCATCGAGTCCGATAATTTTCTTGGCCTTGAGGCGAGAAAATTGCCGGCTGACCGTTTCGATTGTCAGGCCGAGGAAATCGGCGATCTCAGCGCGCGAGATGGGCAGCTCGAATTTCGCTGGTCCCTGCGCCTGTCCGCTTTGACAACCGACCACATCGATCCGCTTGGAAACCATGAGAATGAAGCTTGCCACCTTTTCCTCGGCACTTTTTCGTCCGAGCAGCAGCATCCATTCGCGCGCGGCATCGAGCTCGTCCAGCGTGTTTTCAAACAGGCGGCGTTCGAACCCGGGAAACTCCCGGACCAGACGCTCGAATTGCCCGCGGTCATAGGTACAGAGGTGAACCTCATTCACGGCTGTCACTTCATACGCACTGCGATCGCGATACGGCCTGCCGATAAAATCGGACGCGAATTGAAGTCCGACGATCTGCTGCCGCCCATCGCTCATGGCCTTGGTAAGTTTGACGACGCCGGAGATGATGTTGGCGAATGAGGAAACCGTGTCCTGATCGGCCACGATCGCTTGCCCTTGCGGCACTGTCCGATGGTGGGCGATCGCATTGAGCCGCTCTATTTCAGTCCGGCTCAGCGCCCCACAGACCGCACGGTGGCGCACTGCGCAAGTATCGCAGCGGATCGATTGCTGTTGTGTCATCATCGGTCCAGACGTTATCGGACGCTCGGCAAGTGAAGTTGGCAAGTGATACCATGTTTGAAACAGACATGCGACGGACCGGGTCTGCGCCCCTTCGCATCTGCTGACAAAGCGTCTCAGATCCAACCTGGTCGCTGCTAGCACCACGCTGAGCGTCTCTCTCAACCGCTATGCGCAACATTGTCCACACCGTACGGGAGACCAGAATTGCATTGACAATACAGCAGAGGCAGAGAAAGCGGACGTAGATATTATTTATATATCAATAGCTTATAATATCAGATCGTGACAGGCAAAAGGCCAGATCGGCCGGAGTATCGATGTCGGTTGCTTCCTCGTCGGACGCGAGAGGAACGCCATGACTTTGCGCCGCGTACTCTCGCAGAAGCGCTTTGGCGCCTGTCGCACCAACCAAGGCTCTGAACTCGGAGAAATGTGCCCGCGGCCACAAAACGGGATTGCGCTGTTCTCCGGCCGCGGTCACGGGGAAGACGATCGCGCGTCCGCCGGACAAATCGAACTCGGCCTGCAGGCGAGTGAAGAGGGCCGACGTCAGATACGGCATGTCCGACGGCACGATGAACGCGCCGTCGAACTCATCTCCGAGCGCTCCGACACCGGCCGCGATCGATGAGCCCATGCCCTGCATCCAAGCAGCGTTATGGACGAACCGGACGGCAAGCCCATCAAGAACGGTGCGGCAGCGCTCGGCCTCATGACCGGTGACGACTACGATCTCAGAAAGCCGGGCCGCAATGGCCACGCGCGTGACACGGCGGAGCAAAGGCTCGCCACCGATTTCTGCCAGAAGTTTGTTCTCGCAACCGAAGCGCTCCGAGCTTCCGGCGGCCAGGAGAACGGCGGCGACTCGGGTCACCGCGGTCACGACACGAGGTTGGCGACCTTGGCCTCGGCCAAGATCTCCGCAAGCACACCCGCCGCCAGAGTGGCTTTACTTTTCGCGCCAGGGATCGATCCGACTGGAGCATGCAGCCGCGCGCGGGCAGTGGTTGTGAAGCCCTTAATCTGCAGAGCCTCAAGGCGCTGTCTGTGCACAGCATGGTTCCCGAGAACACCGATGTAAAAACACTCCATGTCGAGGACACGCGCCAGGATATCAGGCTCCGCCTCGTGATCATGAAAGACGAGCACCGCCGCCGAAGCGTAGTCGAGCGCCTCGATCGAAGATTGAAGCGCCGCGGTGCCGTTGAAAGCCGATATTCCGCGTCGCCCCGCCTGATCGCGTGTCGCGTCGTCGGGCGACCAGACGGCGATCTCAAGTCCACTCACCTGAGCGACGACTGCGATGGCATTGAGCAGCGGTCCGCTCCCGAGCAGCAAGAGGCGCAGCGGCGGCGAAAAATACCGATCGAAATGGTCTTTCTCGCTTGTGCTTCGCGGCATCGGCCCCAGTGAAGCAGCTGGGATGACGATGCTTGTGCCGTCAACAAGTGAGGTTCTGAGCGAACACGCCTGGCGTGCTGCACGGCAACTTAGGAGCTCTCGCACCTGCGCCGCGCCGATGCTCTGATCGAAATAAAGATCGAGACCGCTGCCGCACGGGAGCTTGACGTCGAAGTAAGGCGAGTCCTTGCCGTAGCGAACGAGCCGGTTCCCGCCGGCGCGGATCGCCGCCTGTGCTTCGAGCACCACTGCGGCCTCGAGGCAGCCGCCAGAAAGATAGCCGGCGAAACGACCGTCCTCGGCCACCGCCATTTGCGCGCCCGGCTGGCGTGGAGCACCGCCCTCCACACCGACCAAGGTTACGAGCGCGGTACGCAGTCCCTCGCTTTGCCATTGCGCGAGGTGAGGAAGCACGTCCTCATCGGCGAGCAGACCCGTATCCGCGTCGAAGCGCTGAAAGATGAGGGTCATATGGGTCTCCGCAGTAAGCACCTAGTCCATCAGAAAACCGGAGCGTCCAGCCGGCTGAGCACGAAGCGGATGTGCTCGGCCGCCGTGATCTGGCCGGTTCACACCGCTTTTAGGCGTTTGCTGTCGATCGGCGTCTTCCGTAGACGAACGCCCGTCGCCGCATAGACCGCGTTGAGGACAGCCGGCGCCAAACCAGACGTTCCCGGCTCTCCTATTCCGCCCGGATCTGCACTGCTTTTTACAATTTCGACGTCGATCTTGGGCGCTTCGTCAATACGTAGGATACGATAGTCATCGAAGTTGGTTTGCTGCACGCGGCCTTTGTCGAGCGTGATCTCTCCCCAAAGCACTGCCGTAATTCCAAATATGACGCCGCTCTGCATCTGCGCGACGACCGTATTCGGATTTACGACGACGCCCGGATCGAGGACGACGTAAACGCGGTCGACTTTCACCTCGCCGTCCTTGCCAACGGTGACCTCAGCGACCTGGCACATATACGTGCCGAAAGCCTGCTGCACGGATACGCCGCGGCCTTGCCGCGGACCTAGTGGCTTGCCCCAGTTCGAAAGCTCTGCAGCGCGATTGAGAACGTGCAGGGCACGCGGGTTTTTCTGCAGCAGCGCGCGGCGATATTCGACGGGATCTTTCTTGGCCGCGGCGGCAAGTTCATCGATGAAGCTCTCAATCACATACACGTTGTGCGTCGGGCCGACGCCGCGCCAAAACGCTGTGGGAATTCCCGGAGGCTCCTCGCGGACATACTCGACATGGAAATTCTCGATTGCGTAAGGCATGTCGGCCGCGCCATCGATGGCATCCGGATCAATGCCGTTTTTGTAAAGCGGAGGCGCCCACCGAGCCATGATGGAAGATCCGACAATGCGATGCGACCAGGCGACGGGCATGCCCTGCGCATCGAGCCCGGCCGAGATACGGTCATAGTAGTAGGGCCGGTACATGTCGTGCTGGATATCTTCCTCGCGGCTCCACACGACTTTGACCGGAAAATCGAGCTGCTTGGCTATGAGCGCCGCCTGAACAATTCCGTCCGATTCCAGCCGCCTGCCAAAGCCGCCGCCGAGCAGGTGGTTATGAAGCCGCACCTGTTCGGTTTTCAACTTGAGGGCCGCAGCGACGGCTTGCTGCGCCCAAACCGGAATTTGCGTGCCCACCCAGATGTCGCAGCCATCGCCCGTGACAGCGACCGTGCAATTCATCGGTTCCATCGTGGCGTGCGCGAGGAAAGGCGCTTCGTAAGTGGCTTCGACCTTCTCGTTGGCCGACGAAAACGCGGTCGCGAAGTTCCCTTCGTTCTTGGCGACTGCACCCGGTCTTTCGGCTGCGTTTGCCAATGCGGCTACGACGTCAGCATTCGAAACATTGCCGTGCGGACCATCATCAAAAACCGGAGATGCCGCTTCGAGCCCCTTCTTGGCAGCCCAATAATGATCGCCGACGACGGCGAGAGCATTGTCGAGCTTCACGACTTGCACAACACCTGGAATCTTCTTCGCCGCCGCCTCGTCAAAGGATACGAGCTTCCCACCAAATACCGGCGATGCAGAGACTGTCGCGACTTTCATATTCGGCACTTTGGTATCAATGCCGTATTGAGCAGAGCCGTTGACCTTTCCGCTCACGTCAAGACGCTTTGCCGGTGTACCGATAATTCGAAACTGACTGGCGTCTTTCAGTTTGACTTCGCTCGGAACAGGAATCTTCGCGGCCCGGTCGGCCAGCTCACCGTATGAGAGGCGACGCTTGTTGGCATCGTCGACGACGAATCCCGGCTCCGTCCGCAGGGTAGCTGGATCAACACCCCAGGTTTCTGCCGCCGCGGCAATCAACATCTCCCTTGCCGCAGCACCTGTTTTGCGAAGGGGCAAATAAAAGCCGCGGATGGACGTTGAACCACCGGTGACCTGTATATTGCCGAGAGCCGGATTTCCGTAGAGTTTGTCACTTGGGGGCGAGATCGCCACAGACACGTTTGCCATGTCGACATCGAGCTCTTCCGCAACGAGCATCGGAAGCGACGTATAGGTGCCTTGGCCCATCTCGATCATTGGCGAGACGATGGTTACCTTTCCTTGCCCATCGATGCGGATGTACGCATCGGGCACGACGGGTGAGCTTTTATCACCGCCCGCATTCGCAGTTGGAACCCAGCCGATCATCATTCCCCCGCCAGCGGCAACACCGGCTACGAGAAAATTCCGTCGCGACAGTTCGGGAGTGATTTGGCGAGCTAGCATGTGTGGCCTCACTTCGCTGCAACGGATTTGGCTGCTTCCTTGATTGCGTCCCGGATGCGCAAATAAGTGCCGCAACGGCAAATGTTTCCGGTCATAGCAGCGTCGATATCGCTATCGCTTGGCGCGGGGGTCGTCTTGAGCAGAGCCGATGCCGACATGATCTGCCCTGATTGGCAGTAGCCGCATTGGACAACTTCGAGATTTAGCCAAGCCGCTTGCACGGCTTTGCCAGCCGGTGTTGCGCCAATTCCCTCGATCGTCGTCACCTCATGCCCAGCTACATCCGAGACCTGCGTTTGGCACCCCCTTTGGGGTTCTCCGTCCACATGGATTGTGCAAGCGCCACATTGGCCGATGCCGCACCCAAACTTGGTACCGGTCATCCCGAGAACGTCGCGAAGGACCCAGAGGACGGGCATGTCATCGGGTACGTCGGCCGATACCTCTTTGCCGTTCACTTTGAATTTGATCATGGGGGCCTCATCTGGAAGTAGCGGCGTGCCGTGAGAGGTAATGCTATTTATTCAGATGCCAAGGTCAGCGCGGACAGTACTTCAAGCCGCGGCAGTCGCCTTCACACCATACCGCAGCGCCGGCTTTGAGTTGCTGAACTTTTTTGACAGCTCGCGACGATCCGTCTCCCAGCGATCCCAGGCATCACCATCGTGCAAGCCAGGGATCGTGACGAGTTCACCGTTGTCCAGCCCAATCAACGTTGCATCGACGGCGTCGTCGGCCGACATCGTGATGGCCGATGTTTTCTGCGCAGCGTAGCCGGCCACATCCCAGAACTCCGTTGCCGTGGCGCCGGGAAGAACGGTTTGAATGCGCACACCCTTGTCCGCAAGATCCTTCTGAAGCGAATGGCCAAAGCTGATGACGTAGGATTTCGATGCACTGTACACGCCATTCAACATCTCGGCAGCAATCCCGACGACCGATGCTATGTTGACTATCGTACCGCCGCCCCGGCTAACGAATGCAGGCGCGACAGCGTAAGTCAGCCGTGTCAACGCCGTGATGTTTAGCGTGATCATGTCGGTGATCTTGTCCACGTCTGCTTGCAGGATCGAAGCAACCGAGCCGATACCGGCATTGTTGACGAGAAGGCTGATGGACTTGTCGTCCCTTAGCAGAGCCTCGACTTTGGCGAGGCTCGACTTGTCAGTCAGGTCTGCAGGAAAGATTTGAACCTTGCTGCCCGTTTCGCTTTCGATGCGGCGGGCAACCGTTTTCAGACGCTCCTCGTTGCGCGCCACGAGAATCAAATCATAGCCGCGCCTTGCGAGGCGGTCGGCGTAAACCGCCCCGATGCCGGAAGATGCACCCGTCACAAGAGCTGTACCTTTGCTTGTGTGGCTGGTCATTGAATGACTCCTTTCCGCGGATTGCTGAAAAAGCGTATACGCTTGCGGAGATATGACCGAAATGTCATATACACGTATATTTAGGACATGAGGCCTTCCCCCATGCGGCGCATCACTTTCGTCGTTTATCCTGGCTACTCGGTCATCGCGCTTGCTGCGCTCTCCGTCTTCGAAACAGCGAACATGTTGGAGGAGCACGCTCCTTATGACTTCCGGTTTGTTTCGGAGACAGGCGGCGCGGTCGAGACCTCGTTAGGCATGCGGGTTGAGACGGAACGGTTCACCGACGAAGCCGGCAACACTCTCATGATCGGCGGCGGCACGACTTCACGGAAGCCGCATAGTCCGGCCCTGATTGAGTTCGTGCGCAGAGCTGTCCGCACGCATAGGCGCGTCGCTGCGATCTGCGCGGGGGCATTTGTATTGGCGGAAGCTGGTCTTCTCGACGGGCGCCGAGCGACGACGCACTGGCTCTATGCGCGCGAACTGCAGAAGCGATTTCCGAAGGCGAAGATCGACGAGGACAGGATCTTTATCAACGACGGCCCGATCTGGACCTCAGCGGGTATGAGCGCCGGCATCGATTTGGCACTAGCGCTGGTCGAGGAGGACTTGGGCCCCGAATTTGCGAAGTCAGTCGCTCGCAAACTCGTCCTCTATCATCGGCGCGGCGGCGGGCAATCGCAGTTCTCGACACTCCTTGAACTTTCGCCGAAGTCCGATCGAATTCAGACGGCCCTCGCTTTCGCCCGCGCAAATCTCCACACGCCGCTTACCGTGCCTCGACTTGCTGAGGCGGCCCACCTGAGCCCAAGGCAGTTCAGCCGCGCATTTCGAGCCGAAACCGGGCAGTCCCCGGCAAAGGCGATCGAGAACCTCCGTGTGGAAGCTGCGCGTTCCCTCATGGAGCAAAGCAATCACCCGATCGAGGTCGTGGCCCGTCAAACTGGGTTCAGTGATCGGGACCAAATGCGTCGCGCTTTCTTGCGTGCCTTTGGACAACCCCCACAGGTGTTACGGCGAAATGCGCGCAACGAGGCAATAAACGGGAAGAACCGAGCGGCGATGTAGATCCGCTCTGCGCCTGGAGAACCTGATTTCAGGTGATTTTAGAGACGGGACCTCGAGCCGTGCGCGCCGCGCATGAGGACGGCGCCTGGATTTCGTTGAGGATTTCGGTGCGGACGACGGGCCCTTTGGTCAAGCCCGAGCCCAAGAATGCGGCAAAACCTAAGATTTTCGAGGGCTGGAGGTGGTTTTCTGGCGGAGACGGAGTCCGCCAATTCAATTCTGAAAGCGAATGAATTAGAGCGGCTTGCTTGGCTGGAGCGGTTGCTCATCCCTCAATTCGTCCCTCACTTCATCCCGATCAGTCTAACGCGACGCCGCGACGATGCGATTTGACATTTATCGCTAGGATTTTGCCGTCGTCGGCTTTGCCACTTCATTAGCAAGCTCTCGTGTCCACTATTGAGCCATGATTGAGACGAGCACGTGTACCTGACTTGGCAAGTGGCGCCCCGCCGCAACTCACTCCGTTAGGAATCGCGCACTGGCGTCCCCAATCGGATTTCACGCAATTTTCCCAATGTTCCACCGTGAAACAAGCGATTTCGTTTGCCGGGTAAGCGGAGTTCAAAAAAATGGTATCGGCGATCCAAACAAATCGTCTTTTCTCTCGACAGATCGCTCGAACTTCCTCATGGGCGTTGAGGGGTGAGCGTCCATTTCGGACCCAACGAGATTGATCAGCGGTCAGAGCAATGCGAAGTGAAACAACAATCCACCATCCGGAGCGCCTACTTCGAGCCCGCGCCGTATATGAAAGATTGGGCGTCGGACGGAGCACTTTTTATGCGCTCGTTCGGTCTGGAGAATTTCCAGCCCCTGTTCGCATTAGCGAACAAGCTGTGGGCTGGTTGGAAAGCAACGTAAACGCTTGGATCCAAAACCGCCCGCAGGTCGATCGGGCCAATGGCTAATACGCCGTTAAACAAAAAATTTGGCCGCCGATGGGCTGGCACCCACGGCGGCCTGAAATTCGGAATTCATCTCACGTCGTACCGAGTTCTGGGAAACAACGGCCGCTGAAATTCAATATCAGTATTCGCATTTGAACTCAACGGCCACATGCGAAGCGAGGGGAATCGCTGTGGACGCTCGCGAGGCCGATAACCCACTGATATCCGACTATTCGGATATCGACGATCACTATGCAGAGTTCGTCGACACATCACTCGTCGAACCAGTCATCGCCCGCCCAGCGCCAACATCTATAATCGACGCCATTCAACACTATCTCGATGATGTCCAGTCCGGCCATGAATACACCCCCGACCAAATTGGTCTGGAAAAAGGCTTTCGGCGACGATTGATCATAAACTCGGCTTTGGCTCTCGCGTTGGCCAAGGCGGCTCGGCGATGCAAGCGCAACTCGACGTTTATCGGGCCAATTCTGTTCTACATCAGCGCCCATTCGGATAACGAGTTTGGTCGATGCACCGACGGAGCAAGACGTATCTCGGAATATGCGGGCTGCGGAGAGGATGTTGTCCGCGACCTCCGAGATGCGCTCGTTGTTTGCGGCGCCCTCCGCGCTGAACGGTCATCCGACAATGGCGATCGGCGGCGAACCGGCAAATCGATTCCAGTTTGGTTACCCTATATTGCCGAAGCGGTGTTGCATTCAGATTTTGCGATTCTGAACGCTCTCGCCCCGCCTCGCCTCGCGGGGCGCCCGCGAAAAACATCGGGCACCGTATGCCCAACCATTATCGAAAAAACCTCGGGTACTATGGGCCCGACCATTTCTGAAAAACGTCGGGCGTTTGATCTAAAAACGTCGGGTGTTTTGACTGAAAACATCGGGCATCTGATGCCCGACAACAATAACTCTATCCATACACTCTCTGCAGGCCTGCCTGCCGTGGGTTCTGTCTTTACCCCAATTCAGATTGCTGACTGGCAAAAGCTGCTCGGAAGCGAAGAGACGTCCCCGATCGTCAATCTGCTCAGCGACGAACTCAACGCTGCGTGGCCCCTATGTCGGGGTGAACCGAGTATCCTCCACTCAGCAGCATTGGCGACGCTGGCAGAGGCCAAGAGGCAGCGCCCCACGCGGCTACAGGGGTTCGTGCGTAGCGTCCTTCGGAGCCAGATCGACAAATTGATAAACGCCAGGCAATCGACACTGCTATCCAATCGCAGACGCAGGGCAAGCCGTTGGTGACCGATATGCTCCAAACAGCGCCGCCCCTACAAATTGTCCTGTGCGCCAGCGAGCGTGACTGCGCTGCGTTCTTAGACGCAGGGCATCGATCCACGCGGGTCGTCCGCCACGTTGATGATCTCTACAGGGTGAGAGGGGAGAACAGTGACGAGCGTGCGATTGACGAATCGCTCAACTACGATTGGATCAATTTTGTCCTCGCGTTTCCCATGGGCGAAGAAAATCTTCGAGATGACGTTGCCGTGCGCCTCGGCGATACGCGATGCCGCTGGGTGCGATGGCCACACGGCGCATCTTCGGCAACCGACGTCAGCAGTATTGACCTGCTCAATCTCATCCAAATGGCGCGTCCGATGTGGACGGATGAGGTCTGCACGATTGATGACATCCCAGAACCGGGTGCCGAAAAACTATACGCAACCGGGCTCTACGGTCTCGATGCTCACGGATTCCGCTTGGTGCGACCAGCGTTCATGCCGGTGATCGGCCCGTATGGGTCGGGCAAAAGCGTGCTCTTACGCCAGCTCGCCGTCAACCTCTGGCGACAATACCGCTGGCGAACATTGATCACCTCGTTTGAGGAGAAGGTGAAGCCGCGGTTTCACCGCGATCTGCGGCGCCACATTATTGGGCATCCGGCGCCATGGACCGACGAGCAAGTGGCGTACGCTGATGCTGAGATTCGCCTAGCGTTTCGGTTTCTCCGTCGAAAACGCAATACTGTTTTGGACATGGACCGACTTATAGACCGCATCGAATACGCGGTTCGGGTCTATGGGGTGGACGTTGTCATAATCGATCCAGTGAACGAAATCGATCACATGGTCCCAAGAGGCGAGACGAAATCGGACTATATGGGCCGGTTCATCATGCGGCTGAAGCAGATTGCTGACGATTACTCGCTCCTGATGATCGTCGCTGCGCACCCGCCGAAAGACGGTGTTGAAAAGCGCCTTTCGAAAAATGGACTTCTGACGCTCAACGACGGCGCGGATACTGCGCACTATGGCAACAAGGCCGATATCGGGTGGTGTGTTTGGAGAAACTACGAAGGGCCGACGTTGCTCCACATCGACAAATTGAAGGATCATGAATCCATGGGAAAACCAACCCTGTGTGAACTTCACCTTGATCCAACGATGAACCAGTTCACGGTCGGCCGGGTAGGTTACGACATTCTAGATGAAAATTGAGCAATATGCCGCGTTCCTCTCGTCGCGCCAAATGGGGATATAGCACCGATCGCATGGGATGGTTCGGACAAAAACGGACTTCGGTAGCTGGCCAACAACCGGCTGACTTGGAGCACGCACAGGCCACATCCGAGACTATGGGACCTGCTCACGAGCCGACTTGCAAGTCGATCGTCGAGCCCGCTTCTGGGTCGACATTTGAGTCGATCAGTAAGCCGACATTTTCCCGAACTCAGAGCAGCTCATTCTACGCGGGCACGCCTTTACAGGTGGCCGAGCGACATGCCAGCCACCTTCTAGAAAAGCTTGTCCAGGAGTGTGGCGGACGTCGCATTTTTTCCGACAGCGCGAGGAAGGCTTACGAAGAAATGTGCGGGGATATCGGAATTCCCTGCCGTCCCTGGAATATGGTCGGGATGTATCTCCGACAGCTAACCGAACGCCGGGGTCGTCCGTCAAAATCCTACATCGCGATGATCGACGAGGCCGGCAAAAAGTACCAGATTCCGATTTTCTTCATTCCCGTGGTGATGCCTTCGCCCTTACCGCAATGCCGAGGCCCCCGGCGGAAACGATAGGCTCGGGTCCCACGCGCTTCTCGCCAATACCCCATAAAAAACTTGGGCATATCTAAATTCGCATCATTGAAGGCGAAGCAGCTTTCGCCGAACTCTTAGCCTCAAAATCACACACTGATGCGGCCACGTCATTGGAAAGCGTGCAAAGGGAAAGCCATCTCGAAATTCGCGCGAATACAATGCGCGAGTTCATGGACGTATTAAACACGATCATCCAACAGCCCGGCGCGAACGTTGCCGGCGAACTTATTTGGCGCGGAGTGGGCGATGCCGATCACTATCTCGTGGCGTCAGCGATGCGGCCGGCGGCTTGGCGGACTTTGTTAGAGTCGCGAAATCTCGACACCACACCAGATGGTGCCTGGACGGATGCGCAATGTCGCGACGAGAACAGACCTTTTCTTGAGTGGGCAAGCATTGCGCAATTTTACCGAAATTCAAACGCGCAGGGACTTTTACTGCCACCCCTGTCAACTGAAATGCATAACCTTCTAGTTCGACCATCGGACGTTGCGGCGATATCGGGAAATTATGCTGAGCTCTTTATGGACAAGTGGCCTGTCCGAGAACTCTGGCCGCTTCTAGGATTGGCTCAACACTATGGCATTATCACGCGACTACTCGATTGGACACGCGACCCGTTTGTGGCTGCATATTTCGCGGCTTGGAATGGCGTGCAAGCATTGACCAAGATCCCGAACGCCACAAAGCGGTTGGCTGTTTGGATTACGAATTCTGGCACGCTGGATAGAACCTCTTCGCTCTTGAGTCCGCCGCGCGTTCCCAACAACCCCGACCCGCAATGTCGAATTCATGTGGTAGATGTGCCGTACGCGGGAAATCCCAATCTCGCAGCGCAAGCCGGGCGGTTCACACTGAACTGGATTGGGCGTGATCATCCTCAGCTAAAGCCCGATGCGCCACTGGACACAGTAATTGGCTATATTGAGAAGATGCTAGCGGGGACTACCTCGGAGAAATTATGGAAGCGCGACGCCAAGACGCGAATGCTCATAAAAATAACGTGCCCAGTTTCCGAAAGCGCACATATCTTCGACGCGCTTCACGGGATGGGATACGACGCAAGCAAAATATATCCAGGTTTTGGGGGAGCGGCCGACGCGATTAAAGAACGGGCTTCAGTGAAAGCTCTGATACGAGCCGGCCCCACCGCTTTGTAGATCACAGAGTAGATCACAGATAGCTTGTCGCATGCTGCCTTACCACTTGGCTACATCCCAACGCTCGCCGGTGGCCCCTACCATGTCAAGAGACACGGAAGCGGGGCTTCAAGCAGCAAAACCCCAGGAAAATGAGGAGATTCAGCGGAAAAGTCGCGCGAGAACGTGTTTAGAACTTGCAGAGAACTTGCTGAGATCAAAAGCAAAGCGCTGACACGTGGCTGACACACCGTTTCAGCCACTGATTTTTCGCCCAAACGCTTCTTTCATTCCCAAAGCATCGTGGCGAGCGTGATCACACCATGTCCATTCATCGTCCGCGCCATGAGACGCGAAGCTCGAGGTTGACGTCTTTTGGGGATGAGGTGCGCGTCGGCCGGAAATTTATAGATAACCCTGTGCTCGCAACCATTCGGCTGCTGCCTTTGCAGCAACGCCGAGTACGCTGCCTTTTACGAGCCACTTGCCACCTTCTTTTACAGCTTCCGTGACAAAATTGTCTGCTTGCTTTGCGCAATAAGCGAGCACCTTCGACGCCGCATTTCCCAGCGTTTGAGCTGCCTTCTTTACGCGGTCGAGGTCTACGATTACATCGCGCGGTTGTCGCCGAAGAAGCCCAACCGCTTCGCGTAGCTCAGACAAATCCTCGCCGTCCAAAACCGGTGCCGCGATCGGTTCTGGTGGCCGATTGTGGCCGATACCCGCTGGGACGGGCCGAAATCCCCCGAATTCTTTATCGACGTCGGAAAGCGCTGCGAGCATTTTTTTGTGCGCTTTCTCAATTTCGTGCGAGCGATCCCTTTTGGGCGAGGATCGCTTTCTGGCAGGAGCACGAATCGTCTTCGGTTGAATTCTCCGGCCATGAGGCGCCCAATAGAGAATACCTTCCTCCTCAATCGCGGCGATAGCGAGTTGCATAGTGGCATCAGAAACCTCGCCGTCGAAATATTCCTCAATTACATCTCGTGCATTGTATGGACCGCCCCAGATATAGACATATTCTCCCTCATCCCATGGGGTTTCATGGACGGGATCTTCGAAATTATGGAAGAACCACCGCTTTATTGCTTCAACTGCATAAGCTCGAGACCGCCGCTTAACGTAGGGCGTGTCTGAAGGCGGCACGAGTTCCAATTCAAAGTCGTGAGTGGAATTTGTCATTCGGCGCTGCTGAAAGAGAATCGTTTCGCAAAATAATTGCACATCTTTCAAAGTGTCAGGCGCGCCGCATCGAAGGTCCGAGGATCATAAACGGATTGAGGCTGTCCGGCTCGGTAGAGGTAATACTGCCCGTCACTTACCAGCGCGCGTCGCCTTCGAGTGGCAGTCGTGCGCGACTTCAAATAGTTCTTCCACATATCCAGATTTGACAGCCTGCCCCGCGAATCGGCTCTAAATACCGCCGTACAGCGGACTGACGCTCGAGCCGACCTATCCGGCAGATATTGGAGCACTATGGGAACTTATAGAGTTGCTCAGGTGTGTCTTAACGGGCACGTGCCCACTAGCAGCGCCGACCGACATCCGGAATTGCGAGAAACGTTCTGCTCGCATTGCGGCGACGCGACAACGATGAACTGCATCAAGTGCAATACACCTATTCGAGGCGACTACGACGTCGAGGGCGTCTTTTCGATCGGCGACCATTACAGACCACCGGCATTTTGTCATAACTGCGGAAATGCTTTCCCGTGGACTGAGCGGAAAATCTCTAGCGCGGTCGAGCTGATTGAAGCGGCAGGAACCTTGTCCGGCGAAGAGATCCAACAGTTCAAGGCTGACCTAACCGAATTGACGAAGGACAGCCCAAAGACACTGGTGGCATCCGTGCGATTCAAGAAAGTGATGGGAAAGGTCGGGAACTCGATCGTCTCCGGCGTCCGAGAGATCATTGTGGACGTTTTGAGCGATACAGCCAAAAAGGCGGTTTGGGGCAGTTGACTTGTTCGCGTTCCGGCAGCGCATTGTTCCGGCGATATCGGCGATCATTCGGTAGTGTCTCAGTTTGAATGTCTGCCTTCGACCTCATCATGGACATTCCTTGATTTGGGAGGCAGAGTCGAAAGTCACCGATCTTCGCGGCGGCGATGAACTCGGCTCAGGTGAGTTCGCCCGGAGGCCAGTGTGACTAACGC